>CAYUTY010000082.1:0-7799 GCA_964447795.1 uncultured Anaerolineaceae bacterium | reverse complement strand
CCCGTTTAGAGGTCAGTATTTCATTCTGGTCTCCATTATGCAGGTTGTAGCTGAGGTTCACCAGCCGCCCGCCAACTTTCGCCCCCCTGCACCGGTGCCCAATTTCAGTATGAATATGATACGCAAAGTCTATGGGCGTCGCCCCGGCGGGTAAATCAACAATGTCCCCTTTGGGCGTGAATACATACACCCGATCCTGAAACACCTCGGATTTCATGGTGTCCACGAAAGCCTGTGCGTCTTCCGTCTCAGGCCCAAATTCCATCAAGCGCCTTAGATAGCTCAGATGTTTTTCATAAGCTTCATCGCGCGATTTAGTATTCCCTTCCTTGTAACGCCAGTGTGCCGCGATGCCGTATTCCGCATCCTCGTGCATTTGCCAGGTGCGAATCTGCACCTCAACCGTTTTGCCAAGATTATCAACGACAGACGAATGAAGAATGCGGTTAAAGTTGTCTTTAGGAGCGGCGATATAGTCATCAAACTCGCCGGGAATGGGATACCACAGATTATGCACCACACCCAGCGCCTGATAACACTGAATCACATCTTCGACGATAACCCGCACGGCCCGAACATCATGAATCTGCGTCAGAGGCAGCTTTTTCCGATCCATTTTTTTGTAGATGCTGTAAATGTGTTTCGGTCTGCCGCTGATCGCCACTTTAGTCAGCCCATTATCCGCCAGCGCCGACCGCAGCGTTTCGATTACATGCCCCATGTATGCTTCGCGGTCTGCACGCCGTTCGTCCAGCTCCCTGGCGATGGATTTATAGGCCTCCGCCTCAAGGTAGCGCAGACTCAGGTCTTCCAACTCCCATTTGATCTGCCAGATACCCAGACGGTTCGCCAGCGGCGCAAAAATATCAATGGTTTCCTGTGCTTTTTCCCGCTGTTTTTCCGGCTTCATGTAACCGAGTGTTCGCATGTTATGCAGCCGGTCTGCCAGCTTGACCAGCACCACCCGCACATCATCCCCCATCGCCATCAGCATCTTGCGAAAGGATTCCAGCTCTTTTTCTTTATCCGCCGCGCCGCCCCGCGCCTTCACGTCCACCTTCATCGGCAGATTTTTCAGCTTACTGACGCCGTCAACAATGCGCGACACACTTTTCCCAAACTCATCCTGAAGTTCTTCCAGCGTGATCGGCGTATCTTCGATCACATCATGTAGCAGCGCCGCCGCTATTGCTTCCGCATCCAGCTTCATCTCCGCCAGAATATGCGCCACCGCCACACAGTGGGTGAAATATGGTTCGCCCGACTTTCGCACCTGCCCGGCATGGGCGGTCTCCGCCTTGAAATAGGCGCGCTCAATCAGGAGTCGATCATTTGGCGTTAAGTCGGGAAAGTAGTTGAGGAGGGATTGCAGGTTCATCACCGCCACTTGCTGCATAACAGTCATGTCCCGGTCACTCACTTTAATTGACACTAACAGTAACTTGATATTCGGATAATTATAACACTAACCGGAGTTAATATATCCAACCTGGCATGAGTCCGCTTTGTCAGGGCTTTCGTACACCCCCTTTTTGCGTGCAGTTGTTATAATAGGACGTGTATCGGCATGTGGGAAGTGAGGCAGATGTGACTGACCTGCTTAATGTGGATGAAGCGCTGGCGAGGGTTTTAAAAGATATTTTACCCCTCCCGCCGGAAAACCACAGCCTTACAGAAACCCTGGGGCGGATTCTCGCTTCAGATATCACTGCCGATGTCGATATACCCCCTTTCCCCAATTCAAGCATGGATGGCTTCGCCGTCCGAGCCGCTGACACAACCCTGGCCGCTAAAGCCAATCCGGTTCAACTGCGTATCACGATGGATATTCCAGCCGGGGCTGTGCCAGAGGGATTGTTGGGTATCGGGGAAGCGGCCCGTATTATGACTGGCGCCCCCATGCCGGATGGAGCAGATGCCGTCATCCCGGTTGAAAATACGGATATACACTGGACGCCGGGAGCAGACATCGCCTTACCCGAAACCGTTACTATTTTTCGTGCCCTGCATCCCGGTGATTATATCCGCCCTGCTGGCGAAGATATGCATATTGGCGATATTGTGCTGCACGCCGGAACAGTCGTCGGCCCGGCAGAAATTGGGGTATTGGCCGCTTTGGGACGTACTCCGGTTCCGGTTATCCGCCAGCAAAGAGTCGCCATACTCTCCAGCGGGGACGAACTGGCTGACAACGATGAGCCTCTGGAGCGCGGCCAGCTACGCGACAGCAACAGCTACACGCTCGCTGCTTTGATTACCGCGCATGGCGGAATCCCGCTCCGAATCCCCATCGCCCGCGATAAGCTGAATGATGTACGCCGCCGTTTCCGTGAGGCGCTGGATTTACAGCCGGATTTGATCCTCAGTTCTGCCGGTGTTTCCGTCGGCGCTTTTGATGTGGTGCGAGCCGTGATTGATGAACTGGGAAGCGTTACTTTCTGGCGGATTAATCTCCGCCCCGGCAAACCGCTGGCCTTTGGTCAGGTTGGCGGGATACCCTTCTTCGGCCTGCCTGGCAATCCGGTTTCGGCGATGGTAACGTTCGACGTATTTGTGCGCCCGGTGCTGCTTAGACTGGGCGGAAGAGCCGATACTGCTCCTGCTGTTAGCGCTATCCTTGCTGAAGACCTGCGTTCCGATGGCCGCCGTAGCTATCTGCGTGTCCGCCTATCGCGGGAAAATGGACATTATATTGCCCGCCTGACAGGGACACAAAGTTCTGGCGCACTCATGTCGATGGTTCATGCCGACGGTTTGCTGATCGTGCCAGAAGGCGTAACCCAGGCCAGCGCAGGAAGCAGCTTCACCGTTCGTTTACTTCGTGACATAGGATAATAAAGGTGGCGTCGTGCCACCTGTGGAAATGTGAGGAATGACTATGACTACCGTTCAAACTGTTCAACCTACCGTCGAAGCGCGGCCTGCCCGCAGCACGCTTCGCTTAATCTCCTTTGCCCTGGTCGTCATCGGCCTTGTCATCACCAGCTATCTGAGTTACCTCAAAATAGCCGATGCACCCTCCGTTTGTGTGGCTGGTTCAGTTTTCAACTGTGAGGCTGTTCTCAACAGCGTTTATTCTGAAATCCGGGGCTTCCCGATTGCCTGGCTGGGCTGGATAACCTATGTCACGCTCGGCTTCCTGCTCCTGATGGAAACTCGCGTCGCCTTTTTCAAAGAATATGGGACGATGCTCATTTTCGGCGTATCGCTCTTTGCCTGGCTGTATTCGATGTATTTAGTCTATCTCCAGTTTTTCGTCATTAAGGCCCTCTGTCCCTGGTGCCTTAGTCACGAGGCCGTCATGACAGTTTTCTTCATTATCGCTACCCTGCGCCTTCGCAAGGCGCTGATGACGCCGACTGCCTGAAAAGCAAACAGGCGAAGCCTTCTGCATCCGATGGCCTCGCCTGTTTATCAACTGACTTGCAGGATATGTTCCTGCAAATGACTAATTGCGCTGATCGCGCAGTGTCCGCGCGATAATTTCATCCTGCTCGTAGCGGCGCTGCTTATTACGGTCGCCCCGCTCCCGCTTGGAACGGCGGTCGCGTGCTTCCTGCTTGATGTCCATCGCCTCACGCAGCGCCAGTTCCATCGCCGTCGGGATGGCGCTGGATTCTTCCTCATCGGCTTCCGGCACAAATACTGGTTCTTCCGCCGCCTTCATGCTCATATCAATCTGGCGCTTTTTGCGGTCAACCTTGATGATACGCGCCTCGACCACATCGCCAATTTTCACCCGGTCAGCCGCCGAATTGACGTACTCATCGGCCATTTCCTTGACGTGAACCATCGCCGGACGTTCCGCGCCAATATCGATAAATGCGCCAAATGTTTCGACCCGCACCACCTTACCGGTGACAACGGTACCTTCGCGCAGTTCTTCCCAGGTGAAATCCGGTGGTTTTACCAGTGAAAGCTGACCCCGCTCCGTTGAAGGATCGACCTTCAGCACATAGACCGTGATTTCCTCGCCGGATTTAACAACATCTTCCACATTCCGAACATTAGCCTGACCGAGCTGTGAGATATGGAGCAGGGCATCTTTCCCAATGCCAATGTCCACAAATGCCCCGTACAGCTCGATGCGTTTAACTGTGCCGCGCAGTTCCATTTTCGGCAGCAGTTCGCCCGCCGACTTGGGGGCGCTTGTGTTAGTTTCTTCGCTCATCGCTTGCCTTGCTCCTCAATGACCTTTCTAGCATTATTATACGGCTCTTTTCAGCCGCGTTTCACCAAAATCACTAACCCTCAGTCGTCGGCGTCAATGTGACGCTCGGCGTGACCGCGAAATTTCCGTCTTCCGCGTCTGCTGCATAAGCGCTGAATGGCTGGTAGCCATCCCAGGCATACAGACTGCTGGTTTTGATAATTAAATCCATGCGGTCAGGTGTCAGATAATACGAACCCACAATCTCGCTGCTCTCACTCAGGGTGCCGCTGGCAGCACCCGCCGCAAAAGCGATCACGATCAGCGAATCTTCCGGGTAAAACAGGCTCACGATGGCCTGATCGTCTGTTACGGGCGTGCCAATGGCATAAACTGGCTCACCGCGCGCCTCAATCAGATCGCCCAGTGTATTATTAGGCGCCAGTTGCAGCAGTACCACGCTTACCGTCTTGCCGTCTTCTGAAATCATCTGGCAGCAGGCATCGCCATCAACGCCAGCCCACTGTGCCCCAACCGCTGTACCTTCTTCCGCTGTTTGCACTTCCGGGTCTTTCAGTGTGGCATCATCTTCCAGGATGGTGAGTGCCGCGCTCCAGCTTGTCTCACCAGGTGTGATACCGCGCCAGCAGGGCGCTGCACAGGGTTCATCAGTAATCAGGCTGTTATCGCTTAAAAATTTTTCATTCCGCAGGTTAGGCGGGGGGAGGCAAGCAGCAGTAATGAAAACCAGAGCCAGAAGGCCCGGCAAAAGGAGGCGGAATTTCATTGCATTGTTCCATTCAAATCTAGTACAGGCTGCCAAATTTGCTCAAATACAGGGGCATTAAACGTTTGCCCCTGTATTGTAATCGGTTTTCGGCTCAGTTCAACCGCAGAGTTAAGGTGTAATCCCCGGAGGTGACGCCATAACGCGCACCGAAATGCGTGGCAATGATAATATATCGTCCATCTTCTGGCAAGGTGAACTCGCTGATGAGTGAATTACGGGTATCGGCAGCCGCATCGTCATTCTCCGCCACCTGTATACCATCTGGCGCAATCAGAAACAGTACCGGATCGAGTGTGCCATTTAACCCCTGCATCCCAACCGTCGCCTGCTGTCCGGCTTCACCGTCGAACACAAACAGTTCAAACTTGCGGTTCAGTCGAATACTCCCAGTTACCGTATCCTCATCTTCGACCAGCCGCGCCGACTCGATTTCAGCGCTATAGTCCAGCGAACCTGCATCAGGCCGCTGCGTTGTCCCGAAGATACCCCCCTCGCCCGCCGTCAACTGACCACTGGTTTCAATGTTGAAGCTCGAAACATACCGTTCATTCGGTAGAATTTGCTGTGTCGCGGTCTGGACAAGCTGGCCGTTTGCCACCACATTCAGCGTGAACACCACCGGGCTGGTATCGTTGCACTGATTCTGGAACTGTACTTCAATTTCGTATGGCCCCGCATTTGGCAGCCGACCTTCAGGCCAGTAAATGTACGAAACCGGACCGCCATCCGAAGCGCGGCAGTTGACATTGCCATCTGCTGCCAGTTGGCCGCCGCTGGGAATCTGTGGACGATCATCGAATACCGCCTCACCCTGCGGATCGCGCACCAGCAGTTGCAAATCGGCTGCCGTACTCCACTGGAGGCTGATTTCCAGCGAACCATTAGGCAAATTGGGAAGGTCTGGCGGCGCAAGAGCGGTCGTCGTGGAAATCCCGCTCTGCGCTCCGCCCAGCGTCAGAAGATATTCTCCTTCTGTACCGCCAATCGCCTGACCATAGCGGGTAGCGATAATTTTATATTCGCCCGGCAGCACCAGTGTTTGATTCAGAATGGTCGAGTTGGTCACGCCCTGTGCCTGATCGTCGTTGATACCAATCAGATTATCATTCGGATCAAGTATCAGCAGCAGCGTATCCAGATTGCCGGACTGTGCCACCATTGAAACCGTCACCACATCATTGGCCTGCCCGGTGAAAGAATACACGCGGTACGGCTGCAAATTGGTGATCGCGCTCGTAATCGGCGTATTCAAGGCAATCGCTACCGGATTATCCAGCGTCACACCCTGTGGCGATGGTGGATCAATTTTGAGGCCGCTCAGACCGCGATTGACAGAGCCATCTACCTGCACAACAAAGCTGGCAATATAAACCTGATTCGGCGTCAGCGTGCCCTGAAAGGTTGGCACTGCCTCGCCATCAACCGTCACATCAATTGTGAAGGTCGCCGGATCAGAAGTTGGGCAGTCGGTCAAAGGCTGGTAGTACACCAGCACCTCATAACTCCCGGTTGGAATGACACCCGCAGGCCATGAGGCCGTTTCAGTCGGCGCGTTAGCAGTCGCATCAGCGCACACACTGTTCACATTCACGCCAAAGCTGCCACCGCTCTCTACCGTCGGAGTGTTGAAAAAGAGGCTGCCGCCCACTGGATCACGCACTTCCAGGTCAAGGTTCGCTATCGAACCCCACGACAGTGAAATCTGCAAACCCGTCGCTGTCAGCAGTTCACCCGGCAGTTCAAATTCATCGCCTGTCTGGGTCTCCAGCGTTAATTCAAAATCACCTTCGCTGTCCGCTGGGAGGCCATCTGCTGATAAAACAGTGACATAATAAGTCCCGCTTGCCGCCAGCGTCACATCGTTGATGGCAACTGTTCCAGTCTGCTCATCCGCCACCTGCTGCGCCACTGGTGCGCCCGCCAGATCGGTCAGCAGCAGCGCCAACCGCACATCAAACTCGGTTGTCAGGGTCACATCAATGACCTGTCCAGCAGCCGCTGTGAAGGTATAAACCTGCGCTACATTATCCACATCCAGTACACCGCTGACCGGTGTGCCAGCAGTCAGTGTGCGCGGTACAGGTGTCTCATCCTGTGCCATTACACCAGCAGAAATCATCAATCCGAGAACACCAATCGCCAGCAGGCGAATCACCAGCTTCATTAATCGAGAGGCCATCATGGTCGCTCCTTCGATACATTAAAATTCAAGCCGCGCAAGTGTAGCCAATCTCGCCATACAGCGCTTATCGCCTGCCTGACGTTTACCCTACGCTATCAGCTCAAAGACGTTTCTTCAGTGGCCTCGCTCGTTGGTGCAGTCGTCGGGGTAGCAGTTGGCTGGGGTGTAGCGGCAGGCAGCAGCGTCAGTTCCGCGAAACTGGTCATCCCCTCAACCACATCGACTATTTTCAATACCCGCTGCCCATCCACCGTCGAAATTACTTCATAGCGGCCAGCAGGAACATCCGCAAACACAAAATTTTCCTGCCACAGCGGGTCACGATTCACATCCGAGCCGCTTTCCTCGTAGATGTAACTCGTCGTGGATTGAATGACCAGCCCTGTTCGGCGGTCGCGTAATGTCACCAGATTGTCCTGTAACAGTTCGCCACGCGGCCCGGTCACACGTCCCGCCACCACTCCATGTCCGACATACGGCACCATCCACAGCAGCGGGTTAACCGTGTTGCCATACCGGTCGCCACCCAGCCGTACCTCAAAATGCACATGTGGCCCGGTCACACGCCCCGTGTTACCGATCAGACCAATTGCATCACCCACGTTCACCATATCACCCGCCGCCACCAGCACGCCTGACAGATGTGCATACAGTGTGTAAAGCGCCTGCCCCTGATA
>CAYUTY010000081.1:0-27129 GCA_964447795.1 uncultured Anaerolineaceae bacterium | reverse complement strand
GAGCGCGGATGGTACTGCCTGGGTAGCTGGGTGGGAGAGTACGCCGTTGCCAACGTATCCTTTTTCTGCCTCCTGCTTCCGCAGCCGCTCCCGTCTTTTTCTTTTCCTCTCCCTCCCCTTTCCCCGCCTTCCCCTCTGCTGTCTGTGCTGTAGTTAACGGATATAGCAGTTTAGACAAGCACAAGCTACACTTGATATAGTGTTGACCATAAAAGGTAGACAAAATCATGGCTGAATGGCTTGTTGTTTACAAAACTCACGATATGAATGAGGCAAATATCGTAGCTGGTCGTCTGAAAGTCGAAGGGATCAAAACTTTTGTCCATCGCCAGCCGGGAGCAGCCGCGATGGGACTGACAGTCGGTGCCTGGGGTGATATTAGCGTGCTGGTTGAACCAGAAGATTATGACCGGGCGCTGGCAATTCTTGAACCGGATGAACTTTATACCCTTTCTGACGACAACGAAAAAATTGTTTATTATGACCATCACGCCGAAGACGACGGTGAATAACACGTTGACGGATGTTCCTGGCATTCGTGTAGGACAACATACACATTTTGAAGGTGCTACGGGATGTACGGTTGTGATTTGTCCCTCTGGAACCGTTGGGGGTGTTGACCAGCGGGGTGGCGCCCCCGGTACACGTGAGACAGATTTGCTGCACCCAATGCACCTGGTGGAAACCGTGAATGCGGTGCTGCTGGCGGGCGGCAGCGCTTATGGTTTGAGCGCTGCTGATGGCGTGATGCGCTATCTTGAAGAACAGGGTATTGGCTATAATTCCCGTGCTGGCTTTCTGGTGCCTATTGTTCCAGCAGCTATTTTGTTTGACCTCGCCATTGGTGAACGAGGTGTCCGTCCCGATGCTGCAATGGGCTATTCTGCCTGCGCTGCTGCCACCAATGCGCCTGTGGAACAGGGTACGGTTGGTGCAGGTACAGGCTGTCGTGTCGGAGCCATGCTAGGCAATGAATTTGCCACTAAAGGTGGTCTTGGTTCTGCCAGCGTTGATCTGGGAGAAGGCCTTGTGGTTGCTGCTTTGATGGCAGTCAATGCAGTAGGTGATGTTGTAGAAGATGATGGTACTATCATCGCCGGACTCCGCCAGCCGCCCGATGGCAATGCCTTTCAGGGGATGCTGCAAACCATGAAGTTCATGGCGAGAATGACTCCTGAAGCCTCCAGTGAAAATACAGTCATTGGCGTTGTGGCGACCAATGCACGCTTAACAAAAGAGCAGACCAATAAAGTTGCCCAGATGGCGCATGATGGTCTTGCTCGTGCTGTTCGTCCGGCGCACACCATGTACGATGGTGACACGATTTTTGCCCTGGCGACGGGTGAGATTCCTGCGGATGTGAACGCTGTAGGTGCTTTTGCTGCTGAAGTGGTGGCACAGGCCATTCGGAACGGTGTGCGTGCCGCTACATCACTCGGCGGGGTCAGAGCCTGGAACAGTTAAGTTAAATTAAAAAATATCTCTCAATCCGTTAACCTTTCCTTGATACCCTTCTTTCGATATTTTCAAGAAAGTGGGAAAAACACATGGCAAAAGTGTTGATTATTGAGGACGAGTTAACGCTTGCCAATAACCTCGCAGACAAACTGCGTGGTGAGGGCTTCGCTGTTATTACCTCCCCGGACGGCGAGGATGGATTAGAGAAAGTTCGCGCCGAACGCCCTGACCTGATTGTGCTGGATA
The DNA here is from genome assembly GCA_964447795.1 of uncultured Anaerolineaceae bacterium. Lineage (GTDB taxonomy): Bacteria > Chloroflexota > Anaerolineae > Aggregatilineales > Phototrophicaceae > CFX2. The sequence goes on along the minus strand of CAYUTY010000081.1, from coordinate 25,425 downwards.
TCATGCTGCCGGGGCTGGATGGTCTAAGCCTGTGTCGCATTGTGCGCCGCGATTCAGCCACTTCACACATTCCGATCATCATGCTCACTGCGCGCGGGACTGAAGTAGACAAAATTGTCGGCCTTGAAAGTGGGGCTGATGATTATGTGGTTAAGCCGGTGGCGCTGGGCGAATTTCTGGCGCGAGTTCGGGCTGTCATGCGCCGCGCTCCCGGTCGTCCGGTCTTGCAGGACGAGTTGATTTCCAATGATCTTCAGGTAAGCCTCACGGGACGCCGCGTTTATAAAAATGGTGATGAAATTAAACTCAGCAACAAAGAATTTGATCTATTGGCAGAACTGATGCGGAATAGAGGCGTTGTCCTGTCCCGTGATCTGATTCTGACGAAAGTCTGGGGTTATGATTATTTTGTGGATAAACGCACGGTGGATGTACATATTCGCTGGCTGCGCGAAAAAATTGAGGAAGATGCCTCTGACCCGCGTCGGATTGTCACGGTACGGGGTGTAGGTTATCGCTTTGAGGGTTAGTTATAGGAGTGCCAGCACATTCCTGCGTTATGATAATGATGAGCAAGTTTGAAACGTAAGGGTGTGCAATGGACATGGAAAAAATACTGATTATCGAGGATGAAGCTATTCTGGCTAATAACCTCGCAGACAAGCTGCGTGACGAGGGTTTCACCGTTCTGACTTCCCCGGATGGCGAACACGGGCTGGAACAGGTGCGGCAGGAGCAGCCCAATCTGATTGTGCTGGATATTATGCTTCCAGGATTGGATGGATTAAGCCTGTGCCGTATCCTGCAACGGGATGAATCAACATCGCATATTCCGATTATCATGCTCACCGCGCGCGGGATGGAAGTGGATAAAATCGTTGGTCTGGAAAGCGGGGCAGATGATTATCTGGTCAAACCGGTTGCGTTAGGCGAATTTCTGGCGCGGGTGCGCGCTATTCTTCGTCGGGCCCGTAAGGTGTCATCGCACAATATTGATGAGCTGGCTTCCAACAATCTACATGTCAACCTGATCGGACGGCGGGTGCTGAAGGATGGTGCCGAGATTAAGCTGACCAGCAAGGAATTTGATCTGTTGGCAGAACTCATGCGGAATAAAGGCGTTGTCCTGTCTCGTGATCTGATTTTGACCAAGGTCTGGGGTTACGATTCCTTTGTTGATAAGCGGACAGTTGATGTTCATATTCGCTGGCTGCGTGAAAAAATTGAAGATAACTCGTCTGACCCCCGCCGGATTGTTACAGTGCGCGGTGTAGGTTATCGCTTCGAGGGGTGAACTGATGACGGATGAACGCGAAAAAGACTGGGCCTATAAACAGGCTTTAATGCTCACATTGGCAAACTCAGCCTATGAAGGGTTGATGGTACTGGATGGCGAACGCCGCGTTATAGCGATCAACAATGCTGCTGAAGACCTCTTTGGTCGTCAGCGCCCCATCGGCGAGAGTCTGCTGGATCTGACTGAAACGCCTGAACTTGATGTCATGGTCATCAATGCGTTGGAGAATCAGGAAGAAATTTTTGAGGAACAGCTAACGATCAATAAGCGTGTGTATCGTGTTCGCGCCCAGGTAATCCGGCGCGATGGCAATCTGTTTATTGGCCTTGCCTTGCAGGATGTGAGTGACCTGGTACGGCTCAACCGCGCTCGGCGCGATATGGTTGCTAACATTTCACATGAGCTGCGTACCCCGATTGCCAATATCCGTCTGATTATCGACAGTCTGTTCCATGAGGATGAAAAACCTAAACGCAAACGCAGCATTTCCTCGCTTCAGGCTATTGCCCGTGAAACCGATGCGCTCCTGTGGATTATGCAGGAAATGCTTGACCTGTCGATGATTGAATCCGGTCAGGCGATTGTTCGGATGGTCGATGTGCCGCTGCATGATCTGGTGGAAGATGCTATCGAACGCATGGAAGAACAGGCGGCGGCGAAGGAGATAAAGATCGTCCATACCGTATCAAAAAAACTTTATGTCCTGTGCGATTGGGATCAGATTCGGCGGGTGCTGCTCAATCTCATCCATAATGCCATTAAATGGTCGCCTTCTGGGGGACGCATTCTGATTAGTGTCATTGATAATGAGGATGAGGTTACGGTGCTGGTGACAGATGAAGGCCCCGGTGTTCCCGACAGCCAGGTTGAACGTATTTTCGAGCGTTTTTATCAGGTCGATTCGTCTCGCTCTGGTCACGAAGGGACAGGGTTAGGGCTGGCAATCTGCAAACATATTGTTGAAGCACACGGCGGCAGCATCTGGACAGAAGGTAACAGCATGGCTTCCGGTGGCCGATTTCTTTTCACTTTAGCCCAGGCTGAGGGCAGTAAAGGGGATTGATTATTTTCCTGTGTCAGACGGCTATTGCACTTCGTCGCTTATTTCGGCTATACTGTTTGTAATTGAATAAGCAGACCTTCGGGGCAGGGCGAAATTCCCTACCGGCGGTATGGCACAAATCGTGTCAAGCCCGCGACCCGAGCCGCCATCCCTCATTACGCAAACACACAAACAACAAGCAGGGGTGGTGCATTATGGCTCTCCTTAGAGCCGTAACGGTGGAACTGGTGCAAGGCCAGTGCCGACAGTGATAGTCTGGATGGAAGAAGGTCGCAAACAGGCTGCATCAGCTCATATTTTGCATTCCTGTTTGTTACGCTTAGCTATAGATGGATTCATTCCAGGTACTGTTTGGGTAGCTGAAAATTTTAGCTTACCCGGCACTTGCCATAGCTAAGAAATGCCCCGTCGCTCTGCTCCAGAAATGACGGGGCATTTTTATGCAAGCCAACACAGTTGATACGCCAATTGTCAATCTTAAACAGCCGAGCCGCTCGCTCTCCTGGCGCTTTTTCCTGAATCGTCAGACTGCTGCTGCGATCAGCATTTTGATTTTGCTTCTCTTGTGGCAGCTTGTCACGATGCTCAAAATCTATCCCGCTTTCATTATCCCGCCTCCGCTTGCGGTGCTGGAAAAATTCCGCGAAGTCATTCAGGATGGCAGTTTGTGGATGCATACTCAGGTCACGCTGAGTGCAGTGCTGGTTGGCCTGGGTTGTGGGTTAACTGCTGCCCTTGTTCTGGGCTATCTGATCGCAAAAAACCCGCTGTTAGAGAATTTGCTCTCGCCGCTGATCGTCGGTTTTCAGTCTGCTCCGGTGGTCGCTTATGCGCCGCTGCTGGTGATCTGGTTTGGCAGCGGCCCGACCAGCAAAATTGTCACCAGTGCATTGATTGTTTTCTTTCCGATGTTAATCAATACCATCGTTGGTATCCGCAATGTCCCGTCCTCACTACATGACCTGATGCGCTCGATGCAGGCTACGCGCTGGCAAACCTTTACCAGACTGGAAATTCCGGCGGCTATGCCCGTGCTGATTAGTGGTTTGAAAATCAGCGCGACTCTGGCTGTCATTGGCGCGGTGGTGGGGGAATTCGTCAGTGCCAGTGACGGATTGGGAGTGCTGGTTACGCTGGCACGCAGCCAATACGATACACCGTTGGTCATTGTTGCGGTGCTGACGATGACGTTGATTGCGCGCTTGTTATACAGCGCGGCGGCACTGCTGGAACGGCGGGTACTCTATTGGCAGACACGCGCTCGTAAACCATAGTGTGTCCTGCGTGCTGAGTGGTTTACTGCCCAGTACGCGTTCAATTTTATACTCATATAGAGGAGTTCGAGAATATGGCTCGCAAACTGCTAGTTCAATGCGCCCTGCTGCTGGTTGTCGCACTGACCAGTATTGGAGTAAGCGCTCAGGATGTGGTTGACCAGACCTTTTTCATGACCTTTGTTCCGAATATCCAGTTTGCGCCGATTTATGTCGCCCTGGAAAAGGGTTATTTTGCCGAGCAGGGCATCAACCTGACCATCGAACACGGGGATGAACCGGTTGGGCTAGATTTAATCGCCGCCAATCAGCGGCAGTTTGGCCTTATCAGCGGCGAGGAAGTCATCAAAGCGCGCGCTAATGGCCGTCCGGTTGTGAGTGTGTATGAGTGGTTTCAGCAGTATCCGGTAGGAATTGTCGCTGCCGCCGGAACGGGTATCGAATCAGTTGTCGATTTACAGGGGCGCAAGGTCGGTATCCCAGGGCGCTTTGGTGCAAGCTACAACGGCCTGATTGCCTTGCTGTCTGCGGCTGGATTGTCTGAAGGTGATATTCAACTGGATGCGATTGGGTTTAATGCTCCCGATGTCTTTTGCCTGGGTGCAGTTGAGGCGGCAGTTGTTTATATCAACAACGAACCCCTTCAAATTCAGAACCGCATTGATGAGGGTGAATGCGGCAGTTACAACGGTATTGAAGTTTTTCCGGTTGCGGCTGCTGCCGATATTGTCTCCAACGGGCTGGTGACAAATGAAGAAACGATAGCGAATAACCCTGATCTGGTGCGTGCTATGGTGTCAGCTTTTGATGCCGGTCTGCGCGATGCAATTGATAACCCCGCAGAAGCTTATCTTCTGAGCGCGAAGTATGTAGACAATCTCATTCCTTCAGACCTGTTTCAGGATGTTCTGGAAATTGCGGCTGGTGACCAGTCAGAGTTTCTTGGAAGTGCGCCCAATCGTGACGCAATAACCGCCAGTCGCGCCGAACTGCTGGACACCCTCAACGGCCAGTTTGAAGCGGGTGATCTGCTTCAATTCCGCGTGCTGCTCAATACAATTGATTTGTGGGATGCAGACCAGCTTGGCTACAGCGAAATAACCTCCTGGGAGGTTACTCAGGAAACCCTGCTGACAATGGGATTCATTGAAGAATCGATTGATCTCAGCACGGCCTATACCAATGATTTTGTGCCAGTGATTGAGGAATAACAATGTCAGTACAGTTTGGGGGGCATGAGGTATCAGTCGTCTATGACGCGCCGGGTGGTGGAAAGTTGTCCGCACTCGGCCCGGTCACATTCAGCATTGAACCAGGCTCGTTTGTTTGCCTGCTGGGGCCAAGTGGTTGCGGCAAAAGTACGCTCATCCGCTTGCTGGCCGGTTTGCAGATGCCGACCGCTGGAAAAATCATGCTCAATAAGGGATTGATTACTGCACCATCAGCACAAATTGGCCTGATGTTTCAGGATGCCAATCTGATGCCCTGGCGAACTGTTCGGGATAATATCTCGCTTCCGCTTGAGCTGGCTGGCGTCCCGGCGTCAGTGCGGCGGCAGCGTGCCGAAGATTTGCTGCCCACATTGGGTTTAGCGGAATTTGCCGATGCGTATCCCGGCGAACTTTCCGGCGGCATGGCGCAGCGGACAGCATTGGGGCGGGTGCTGGTGCAGAATCCCGGTGCGCTGCTGCTGGATGAACCTTTCGGGGCGCTCGATGCACTGACACGAGAACAGATCAGCCTTGATCTGATGGAGCTGTGGACACGGGAACGGCAAACGGTTGTTATGGTGACACACAACATCCATGAGGCTGTGCTGCTGGCGGATCGGATTCTGGTTTTCAGTCGAAGGCCAGGGCGTATCGTGGCCGATATACCCGTGATTTTGGAACGCCCACGCACACTGGCTGATGCCTATACAGAAGCATTTGGAGATACTGCCCGGCGTGTCCGTCAGGCAATTGATAATGTCTGACTGATCGCTGCAAGAGCAACATCCTTAGCTGCCGGGACGGTCAAGCAGCAGAGTCATCCCGAAAGTGCTGCCTTGCCCGGCGCGGCTGCGAACATAAACGCTTCCGCCGTGTGCTTCCGCTACCGATTTGACGATGGCGAGACCCAACCCTGTGCCGCGTATTTTCTCCGAAGTATCCGGCGCACGGTAAAAGCGTTCAAACAGGCGCGGCTGGGCTTCCGGTGGGATACCCGGCCCACTGTCTTCCACTTCAATATGCAGGGTTCTTTCATTCGCAAAGGCGCGGACGGTTATTTTATCGCCTGTTTCTGTGTATTTAGCCGCATTGTCAAGATAATTGAAAAGGGCGCGTTTAAGCCAGCGCTTATCCAACGGGACGGGCGGTAAAGTGGCTTCAACATCAATCACCGTTTCCAGGGATTTTTCCGCCAGCAGCGGCTTGACTTCAGTGCAGGTTTCGCGGATGAATTCGGCGACATCGATTTCATCCATCTTTACATCATAGCCATTTTCGATTTGTTCCAGATTGAGCAAATCGTTTATCAGGTCTTGCAGACGGTTAATGCCATGAGTGGCGATGGTGATGATTTCCATCGCTGTCGCATCATCTTCCTTGAAAAATGACTCAAGCAGATTGAGCGAACTTAGCGCCACGCTCAACGGATTACGCATATCGTGGGCGGCGGCTCGTATGAATTCAGCGCGCTGAATTTCTGACTCGCGCAGGTGCGTGACATCCTGCACGACAATCACCCATCCATCTTTCTTACGGTTTTCATCCACCTGGCTTTCGATGTAGATTGGCGAAACCAGCAGCGACAATGTCCGCCCGCTGTCGAGCGTAACCTGAAAAGACTCGCGTTTTTCTTCCCTGGATGATAATGCATACAGCAGCGACTCGCTTACACGTGGGTGAATCGGGGCTTCCCGCAGCGGCGTTCCGATCAGCTTGCTGGCACTCACATCAAAAATTGTTTCGGCGGCATGGTTAATCAGGCTGATCCGCCCATTCTGGTCGGTGGCGATCATGCCATCTGCTGTTGATTGAAAGACAGCAGTAAGTCGTTTTTCCTGTTCGACTGTGCTTTCGTACAACCCAGCATTGTCCAGCGCGACGCCTACTGTGTCAGCAATTGCTTTCAGCACCGTTACCATTTCCGGCGTAAAACTGTTGGGATCGTTGCTCATGATACTGAGGATGCCGATAATTTTGCTGCGTGCGTGCATCGGCGCCATCGCAATCGAGCGGAAATGTTCGTCGCGGAAGCGGGGAACGGCTAACTCCTCCGTACCATCCATATCGTTATCGACGACCACATCATTACTTAGGATGACGCGACCCGACATGCCTTTGCCCACTGGAATTCGCATTGGTGGGCTGACGAAATCGTGCGTCCATCCGCGCTGCGCCCGCAGGACAACCTCGCCCGCTTCTTCATCAATTAAGCTGATGCCGCCTGCTTCTGCCCCAACGACGTCCAGAACGGCTTGCAGGGCGGTTTTGAGCGTGCGGTTCAGATCAAGCGACTGGCTGACGGTTGCTGCAACCGTGTTGATGGCTGCTAACTGGTCGATACGCCGCTTCACTTCTTCCGTGAGCAGACGATTTTGTACGAGCAAACTCTGAATATCTTGCACGGTCTAATCCGCCTGTTGCATCCACTAACGCAGGTTGATGATTATTGGGATGGGAGAATATAAAGCTAAGTATACCCCATCCGATATGCAGTGCCTAAAGTAGGAAATTTGTCCTGTTGGTATTGGCTTTCGCCAGCCGGGACAGGCGGCGGTATGATAGTCAGGCTGAAGCTTCTAACTGAAGGATAATGTTATGACCCTGGATATTCAAGCCATTCGCGCTCAATTTCCGCTTGAAGGCGCTGTGTTTTTTGATAACCCGGCGGGAACTCAGGTGCCGAAGCGTGTTATCGATGCAGTGAGCGATTACTATCTGCATATGAATGCTAATTCTGGCGGGGCATTTGCAACCAGCCAGCGCAGTGATGCAATGGTCGAAGCCACGCGCGAGAAACTGGCAGATTTTCTCAATGCCCCCAGCGCATCCGAAATTGTTCTGGGGCCGAACATGACGACACTCAATTTTGCCCTCAGCCGTGCGCTGGCGAAAACGCTGCAATCAGGTGATGAAATTGTGTTGACACGCATGGATCATGATGCCAATGTTGCGCCCTGGCTGCATATCGCTGCTGATTATGGATTGGTGGTGCGTTGGGTGGATATTCGGACGGATGACTGCACACTGGATATGGACAGCCTGGAAGCCGCACTGACTGACCGCACAAAAATTGTGGCGACGGTTCATGCTTCAAATGCCGTTGGAACGATTAATCCGGTTGAACGTATCGCCGCAATGGCACGGGCGGCAGGAGCGCTTTATGTCGTTGACGCCGTACAGAGTGCGCCGCACATCCCGATTGATGTACAGGCCATTGGCTGTGATTTTCTGCTGTGTTCGGCCTATAAATTCTTTGGCCCCCATATTGGTATTTTATGGGGACGTTATGATCTACTGGCTGAACTGCCTGCCTACAAAGTTCGTCCTTCAAAAGACAAGCCGCCCTTCCGATGGGAGACAGGTACGCCCAGTTTTGAAACGATTGCCGGGGTAGGTGCGGCCATTGATTATCTGGAATCAATTGGTGAGCAGTATGGTCAATCGCATGTAGCCGAATTTCACGGTTTTAGCGGACGTCGCTTGGCTTTAAAGACAGCGATGGCAGCGCTCGGCGATTACGAGCGTGAACTGGTGGTTCATCTGATTGATGTCCTTCAGAGCCAACCAGGTGTTCAAATTGCCGGTATCACTGATCCGAATCGATATACTGAACGAGTTCCTACGGTCGTATTTGCCAAAGAAGGCTATGCGCCACATGCGATTGCCGAACATCTGGCCGGCCATAACATCTATGTGTGGGATGGCAATTATTACGCGGTGGAAATTATGGCACGGCTTGGCCGGAGCGAAGGCGGCATGGTGCGGGTCGGCCTCGCGCATTACAACACTCACGACGAGATTGACCGCCTGACTGCTGCACTCCGCCTGTTGTGAATCTTAGCCGATGATTTCTTTAGAGATGGCTGCTGCAAGCTGCGCCGTGACCAGTTCCAGCATTAACACATTCTCCTGAGTGATCGAATTGGGTTGTTCACGGCAGGCCACCAGTACTCCATAGCGGTTACCGCTGAAGACCACTGGGACGCAGGCTACCGCGCCAAGACGCCCTTTCGCTACCAATGGGTGATTGGGCGAATCAGACATTCCTGCGATGCGGCTTTGCCCATTTTGACTTACCCAGGTCATCAGGTCGTCAGGCGCAGCGATTTTCGGAGCAACGGCCTGAATGGGTGATGGCCCATCCTGGGCTTTCAGAGCGACACGGGGCGGATCAGTGTCTTCAATACGATACGCAGCAACGTAGTCATATCCCAGGTCTTTACAGGCAGCCACCGCTGCCTGCTGTTTGCCCAGTTCGCCAGATGCTTTTCGTAATTCTTTGGCGAACTGTCTCACAGCGGGCAGACTATCGGCACGCAGGGTTTCCAACTGCCGGTCAGACATCAGCCTTGTGATGCGCCGGATGAGATCATTTTCCTTAAAAGGTTCGGTGCTGATTTCGTCGGCTTTCCCCGGCATACCAAAATCAGCTTCTTCGTCTACCAGCACAATGAGCAGTCGTGGGTAGCTGTGGCGCAGTTCGTTGATAAATTCAAAGGCATGACCCATGCTGTTATCCAGCACCAACACATCAATATGCTGGTCGCGGTCACTCAGAATGCCGAGCGCATCACCGGTATCAGAGACCAATTGTACCCGGAAATCTTTATAGGACGACAGATTTCTGTAAAATGGGCTGGCTTTTTCGCGGGGTACGGCGACCAGCACATCGACTTTTGACATAACTAATTCCTCATGAGTGATTGACATGAACGTATTGTAACTGAATTAGGATTATCTATTGTAAAGCATCACCGTTGGCATAATAGTCTGCGGCGGCCAGGGTGAGCGTTACAAGCTGGCGCAGCCCGTCGGCAGTAGGGTGGGTTTCGATGTATTCGTCGAGCCGGTGGGCGTTGCCGCCCTGGGTGATGCCAATCGTTACTGCCGGGCACCCGTGTGCCAGCGGCACATTGGCGTCTGTGCTGCCATTTTCCAGTGTTCCACGCACCCCAACCAGTGTTAACGCAGCCATAGCACCCTGCACCAGCGGATGCTCTGGCGAAATTGACCCTGCTGGCCTGTCTCCCACGACTTCAATGCTTAAAGGCAAATCAGCTTTGCTGAGGGCATCTATTTGCCTCCGTACTTCCTGTTCAAAATGCATCAGTGTTCTGGATTCTTCAGAGCGCATATCCAGCCACAGACTGGCCTCTGGTGCAATCGTATTGATGCTTTGTCCGCCGTCAATCAGGCCAATGTTGTAAGTTGTACGCGGTGTCTGGGGAGGGATAAGCTGGATGATGCGTGCGCCAAGCTGGATGATGCCATGTATAGCGCTGGGACGGCCATAATTGAGCCAGCTATGCCCACCTTCGGCTTTTGCAGTGATGTGCAGTCGCCGGACTGCGATTCCGGCATGGTAGACATGTCCGAAAGCCATGCCTTCCAGATTGATGAAGCAGGCCGCTCGTTCGTGCAGGCGTTCAAAGGCAGCTTTTATGCCTCCTAAATCGCCAAGCCCTTCTTCACGGGTATTAGCGACGAACCAGATGTCGCAGGCAGGGGTGATGTTCTGTGTTTTGAGAATGTGGGCGAGTGACAGCATTCCAGCGACGCCCATACAGTTATCGCCCAGCCCTGGCCCATAAATCAAATCGCCTTCACGGCGAATTTTCAGATCAGTCTCGGCGTTAAAAACGGTGTCAGTATGTGCCGAGATGACAATGCCTTTACCACCGGCGTTTTTGCCCGGCAGAAGTCCATAGACATTGAAAAATTCATCAGTATCTATAGAATGCAAGCCTTGAGCTTCAAATTGTTTGCTGACATAGATGGCGCGCTGTGCTTCATCAAAGGTTGGAGCCGGGATTTGCTGAATGGCGATGGCTTGCTCGATCGTTTGTGTTGCCACTTCCGGCAGCCAGCCCCATTGAAGCGCACTGTCAATGCGTTCAACCAGTTGTTTCATGAATAATTCCAGAATTGAGAGATAAGTAAGGATTATATCCTCGTTAGAGATTATGCCACATTCGGTCTGAATTTGCCGTTTGGGGTTTCATGCCTATCAAAATCCGGCTATAATGCTCAAGCCCTGACATATCCAGCTAATCACAAATGTCCCCCTCAGGAGGTGCTACGTGGAGGCGGCGAGAGTCCTGTTCATCGGACGCATCCAGGCTAATCGTTCCTCGGTCGTCAATATGCTTGAAAAGCGCTATATAGTGCTGCCTGCGACCAGCGGCAAACAGGGTATTGATCTGGCTTTGGAACAGCCTGTCCATGTCGTTGTGCTGGATGCTGTATCGCTGCGTACTCCTGGCGACCGGATTTGTGGGATTTTGCGACAGGAATTTGATAAAACCCCAATCGTTCATATCCACCCTGGCCCAAAACGGGCGGCGCAAAGCAGTGCTGATGTGCTGCTTTTTCCACCTTTTACAGCGCGTAAGCTGACAAATACAATCGACAGGCTTTTAGAAGCCAGAGACGAAGAAACAATCAGTTACGGAACTTTTTCGATGAATGTTACCCGGCGCATCCTGATTGTGAATGGGCAGGAAACACAGCTCACACCCAAACAGGCGGCACTGATCGAAATATTCCTTCGCCATCCGGGTGAAATTCTGAGCCGCCGACTGTTGATGGAAAAGGTCTGGCAGACTGATTACATGGGGGATACCCGTACACTGGATGTGCATATTCGCTGGATTCGGGAGGCGATTGAGCCTGATCCTGGCAAACCTCGTTATCTCCGCACCATGCGTGGGGTAGGGTACTGTCTTGAAATCCCTGAGGAGCCATTTTCTGTTTCGGAGATGGCTGAAATCCCAGCACTGGTCTTGTCACCCTAATCTGAAACAAAAAAGCCGACCTATGAGGTCGGTTTTTGATAACGTGTATCTGCTGATGGGTTAGCTGGCCTGGGCTTCCAGTGCGGCAAGCTGCTTCATCAGACGGCTCTTGCGGCGTGCTGCATTGCGCGGGTGGATTGTCCCCCGGCTGGCGGCCATATCCAGATCACGGATAGCAACGCGAGTGGTTTCGCGGGCGGCTTCAACATCATTACCGCTGCTGATGATGGTACGCGCTTTCTTAACCAGTGTGCGGGCGCGATTACGGTAAATTCGATTATGGATGCGGCGTTTTTCACTCTGGCGATGCCGTTTCAACGCCGACTTATGGTTAGCCATTTTGACCTCAGGGTTTATTTATCATCGTACAAATGAGGCCGTTATTGTATCATGCGCTTTCCCGTGCTGTCCAGCGTTTACTTTGTCGTAAGATTCATGACCATCAGCGCAACCGCCCCAGCGTTAACCAGCAGAACCACAACTAGCCCAATCAAGACTATTGTCGGATAACGCTCATTAGTGCCAGGCAGTCTGGTGGCTTTAATTTCTTTCGGTATATACTGGAAAAAATCTGCTGCATCCATTTTGTCCAGTTCATCATCGTCGGCGTCGTCATCTTCTTCCAGAAATTCTGTGTCGAATGGGGCGTCATTATCAATGGCGTCCAGAAGTGAATTTGACGATCTGCCACTTGGTGAGACGCGCGGTGTGGCGCTTCGTGCTGCTGGTGCAGGCTTGCTCACCGGGGGTGGTGTCATGTTGCGTGGCATAGGCGTTTCGTTTGCGCTGAAAGGGCCATCTGCAAATAAATCATCCTCGTCATCGCCACCCCGGTCGATCAGGCTGAAAAGATCATCTTCCGGTTCTTCCTCTTCGTCCTCGTCAGCGCCGAAGGAAACAGAACTGTATTGTGAAGCAGCATCTATCCCACCTGTCGCAGCCCCACCCAGCCCTAGATTGCTCACCCAGTCATCCAGCTCCGCAGATGAGGGTTCGTTGACTTTGTGGTGGGAACTGGCGCTGCTGGAGGCTGTCACCGGGCCTGTATTCCATTCGATGCTTGAAGGTAGTTCATCGTCTTCATCATCGTCATGAATGCGCGACGGTGGGGTAGGTGTGCCGGTGAAACTGGCACTCGCCAGCAGATCATCATCCTGGGCTGGTGAATGCGCTCGGCTGGTAACTGCTGGGCCAGCTTTCTGGCTCAACATATCGAGACCCTGCCGGGCGCGTTCATTGGCCGGATTAATGGTCAGCACATTTTCGAGGCAGGTGCGTTGTTCTTCGACTGAATCGACAACCGCGCTCAGCCACATCCAGGCCTGTTCATTACGCTCATCAATTTCAACCGCACGCAGCAGCAGTGCGCGTGCTTCTTCCTTACGACCAGCACGATAGGCGCTAGCGCCCTCGCGCACCATTCCATCAACATTGGCGGGCATGACCGTACCCTTTAAGCACATCACGATAGTTTGTGGGTATCATAGCACGAAAGACTCAATTGGAGTAAACCGGGCGCTGACGGCTTTCGCGCTTTCCCTGTACAATCCTGCAAGATGAGGAATCTGTTGAGGAGAAAAATAATGCCCGTCACCCTGTTAAATGATCGCTTTGAGATGACGATGGCTGTTGTCGGGTACGAATTTCCTGATATTCATGATGACCCGGATGATGCCAACTGGCTTATCATCCGGGTGGTATTGCAATCGATTCACGGTGCATGGCGCTGGCAGGTCGAGGACGCAGGGGCGCTCACCTGGGAACTGGATGGGTGTGTGAAATGGCTGCTGCGGTTGAGTGGAGGGGAAGCGGTTGAGGCTGAACGCTATGAATTTTCTGAGCCGGACATTAGCTTTGAGATCATTCGCGGTGATGATTCAGCAGTTGTTGGGCTGGCACTTCACCTGATGGATGAATTTCAGCCCCCAACCAAGGTGCTGGTTCCGCGTGAAAACAACATTGTGACACTGCGTTTTCATACCCCGCCGGAAGCGCTGCGCGAACTGGCAGAGAGCTTGGCAGCGGAACTGGCAGCTTATCCTCAGCGGGGAAGCCCAAAAGCATAAGCTGGTAATTGTCCTCTGTCTGGCAAAATATAAATACTCCAAATCGTGGTGACTTTGGAGTATTTATGTTCAGGCGGGAGGGACAGGATTCGAACCTGCGATTCGGTATAACCCGAATAACCGCTTAGCAGGCGGCCCCATTCGACCACTCTGGCACCCCCCCATTGGGAGAAAATTATTTTGTTAACCAGGCGGAGGGAGTGGGATTCGAACCCACGGTGACCCGGAAGCCACTCAGGTTTTCAAGACCAGCGCCTTAAACCACTCGGCCATCCCTCCTGGTACATGGCATTGTAACAAAAGCCCGGCAGGGGGTCAATGGCAGAATGTACGGCTGATGTGTGCTATCATAGATGCTCAATGTCTCTCGATTGAAGCGAGCCAACATGGATTTTTCTCTCCTGCTATTTGGTGCCATCATGATTGGCTATATCGGCACCCTCATTTTCAGCGCCAATCAACATGACCTGGAACAGCAGCCCGCTGCGGTAAATGTGCCTTACGGCAGTTCCCAGATTGCCAGCTCTAACCGTTCAACCATCATTCGCTGGATGTTATACGGTATCGCTGCCATGAATTTTGTCTATGCCATGCTCATCATTTATATGGCTGTTTTGCGGACGACGCTGGGTTCGCTCGAGGGTGATGCGGCGGCGATGCTACAGGATTTTAATCTTGACTCACTACCTCAGATTAATCAGACAGCGGCGCTGGTGAATCTGATTTTGGCGGTCATGATCAGCATTTTCGCTGTGCGGGTGGTGCAGGCCGCCTCAACGCGCCAGTTCATTCACCGTCTGGTGGGGGGGCATGGTATTTATAGGCCAGATTCCACTGTTCACACGGTTGCTGTAGTGCTCGCGCTGGTGTATTTTTCCATCACCATTGGTCAGCTTGTTGTTTCTGGTGGTCTGGAAGGACTGGCGCAGGATATTGAGGCTAGCGGTGTTTCATTGGGCGGGCTGTTTTTTCAGACTGCGATGTTCATCGTCATCGCTTTTCTGGGTATCGGGATGGCGATACGCCGAACGCTGCCGCAAAGCCTGGAACGTCTGGGACTGCGAATTCCAACGCTACAGGATGTGACCTGGGGTGTTGGAGTGGGGTTTGCGCTTTATGGTGCATTGATCGTGATGGGTATCATCTGGGCATCTTTTGTGCCGATTGAGCAGATTGAAGAACAAAATGCCGCCGCGCAGGAACTTGCAGGCGTTTTCAATACCCTGCCGCTGGCTTTTCTACTGTCAATTACGGCGGCAGTAAGCGAAGAAATTTTGTTTCGCGGAGCGCTTCAACCGGTATTCGGCCTGGTGTTGACCAGCCTGTTCTTCGCGCTGGTGCATATTCAGTATTCCCTGACTCCTGCCACACTCATCATTTTTCTGGTGGCGCTCGTGCTGGGGTGGCTGCGCCAGCGGCAGAGTACCACTTCGGCGATCATCGCCCATTTTGTTTATAACTTCGTCCAGTTGGCGCTGGCAATACTAACAGCAGGTGCGCTGGGAGGGGTATAAAGGTTTGAACACGAACTGGATTCGCCGCCTCTTATCAGTTGCTTTATGCTTTTTCACGGTAGCACTGACTGCCGCCGCGCAGGACAACCCCAGTCAGGGGTTCATCAGTGCATGGTCAGGTGAGATTATTTTCCCCCAGGCTATTCGTTTCAACCTGACATTGGCCCGACCTGCTGTGGAACTGACATCGGCTGTCCTGACGATTGAACCTGTGGGCCGGACGGCGATTTCGATCCCGGTCAATATTGATGAAGCGGCAGCGGTCAGCGACCCCTATACTGAGCTGGTTTACCTCTGGAATATATCGCCTGACGCCCCACCGCGGCTGTTTGAGGATGTGCGCTATAGCTGGCGGGTGACGGACACGACAGGTGAAGTGTCCGAAATCAGCGCCAGCCTGAATTTCAGCGATCAGCGGGCGCAGTGGGCAATTGTGGGTGACGATGATCTGCGATTGGCTCTCCCTGTTTCTGGTTTTATTCAGCCGGTTGCGGCAGTTGCGACGGCAGGGGCGGCAGCCGCACCAACAGCACAGTCTGGCGCGGCTGCGGCTGTGTCGGTGCTGCCCACAGTTGTGACCGCAGCACCCGCTTCCGGGATGAACAGCCTTATACCACAGACTGGTTTGACGCCCTTTGGTCCCGCACCGACTGATGAGCCAGTTACAGGCGGAAACCCACAGCAGGTACGGCGGAATTTACAGGTGGTCTACAATTTACTCTCGGCCAACACTGAACAAAATCTCAACCTGAATCTGATTGTTTATACCGGCCTGGTTTCGCCGGGATGCTCCCGAAATGGCGAAGGCGAATCGATCGCAGTCGGGCCAGTGAGCGGCATCGAAATTCCATGTGAAGAAGCTTTAGCAGATGCGATTTTTAGCGCCAGCGATTACGAAGTTGTTGTCAGCAGTGGCAGCAGCCAGACTGATGCACAGGCCGCGCTCCTCAATGCGCTGGTGAGCCGGTTCTACGGTGCTGCCTGGGGTGGGCAGAATGTCCCGGCGTGGTTGGAAGCTGGATTGCAGATTTTATATTCGACCACCTTTAAAACAGGGTTTTATCCGCCGCTGGTGGCCGCCGCCCGTAACGGAACAACGCTCTCGCTGGACACAATGAACGCAGCACCCCGCGAAAAAGTTGACCTGTGGCGGGCGCAGAGCTACGGTATGGTCGCTTATCTGGCTGATAAAGTCGGTTTGCCGCGTTTTTTTCGCTTTGCGCGGGAAATTAATGGCGCGGAGTCCTTTGAAACCCTCTATCAAACGGCGATTGGCGAACCGATTTCAGCGCTGCTGCCCGGCTGGTCGCGCTGGATGCTGACGGACAGGGCTTCCAGCGCTTTTGGTTTCACTCTTTACCAGCCCGCCACGCCGACGCCGACGGCTAGCCGCACCTCAACACCGACTATCACACCGACGGAAACCGCTACAGCGACGCTGACGTTCACCCCCACTGTAACCGGGGTGCTTTCAGCCACGCCGCGCCCGACCAACACGCCGACCATTACGCCGACGCCGCGCCCGGCAACGGTAACGCCGCGTCCGGCAGGTAGTTTGAACACACCTGTACCGACACCCGTTCCGGCGCTTTCTGTCCCGGCTATCAGCCCGGCGGCAGGGCTGGGGATACTGGCGCTTGGGCTGGTGGTGATTGCTCTGGCCGCGCTTTTAACACTGCGCCGGGGCAGGAAGTAAAGCTGTATCATGATAAATCTGTATAGTCTGAACCTCGATGAACTGGGAAATTTGCTGGCGGAGTGGGGCGAGCCCCGTTTCCGCGCCAAACAAATCCGTTCCTGGTTGTATGATCGGCGCGTTTCGTCGTTTGAAGCCATGACCGACCTGCCGAAAAATCTGCGGGCGCGGCTGGAAAGCGAAACTACGCTTGGCGCGCTGGAAATTGTGACCGAACAGCGCAGCCTCGATGGGACAGTGAAGCGTTTGTACCGGCTGCATGACGGTCAGTTGATTGAGTCGGTGTTAATGCCCTACGACGATGACCGGCGGACGGCCTGCATCTCCACACAGGCGGGCTGCGCGATGGGCTGCGTCTTCTGCGCGACAGGGCAGATGGGCTTTGCGCGGCATCTGACGCCGACAGAAATTTTTGAGCAGGCGGCCTTGTTCGCGCGTGATCTGGCGGCGGAAGGGGATCGCCTGAGTAATGTGGTGCTGATGGGCATGGGGGAGCCGTTCCATAATTACGATTCGTCGCTGGCGGCGATTCGCCGCCTGATGAATGACCTGGGCATTGGTGCAAGGCATATCACAGTCAGTACGGTGGGACTGGTGCCGCAGATTCGCAAATTCGCGGACGAGGGTTTGCAGGTCAAGCTGGCGATCAGTCTGCACGCGGCGACGGATGCGGAGCGGGCCTCGCTGCTGCCGGTCAATAAACGCTGGCCGCTGCAAGACCTGCTGGATGCCTGCCGCGAATACATCGACAAAACAGGCCGCCGGGTGACGTTCGAGTGGGCGGCAATTCACGGCGAAAACGACACGCCGGAGCAGGCACATGCGCTGGGCAAACTGCTGAAAGGTTTGCTGTGTCACGTCAACATTATTCCGCTAAATCCTACAGGCGGCTATCATCATGGGCCATCGGCGACTGACCGGGTGGAACGGTTCATCGCCATTCTGGACGAATACGGTGTCAGCGCGACAGTGCGCGTCCGGCGCGGCATTGACATCGACGCAGGCTGCGGCCAGTTGAAATCCTCGGTCATCAAACCGGGATCGATTCCGGTGCTGGAAGGTGAGTGATGAGTAACGAGTAACGAGTGATGCGTGATGAGACTGAGAATCGGTCACTCTTATCATTATCAAGTCAGTTATCAAAAAGAATTGGCCTTGTAGGGGAGGGTTTCAAACCCTCCCCTACCGAAAACAACCCGACATTTCCCCAATTCTTTCACAAGTTCACTCAGTTGATAGTCGATAGCCCTCAGAAAAGGCGCAAGCCCTTGAGCGATAATCTATTCAGATGGCGGCGGCGGCAGTGATTTGTAGATTCTCAATTCCTGCCGCCATTTGAAATTTCCCCTGATCGTATGGCAATGATGGCGATGAATTGGCATTAGCGGCATTTGCCTTTCGTCGTTACTCTTGATTTCCCGGATATTTCCCTGCGCGCAGGGCAGGACAGCATGTGTTTTCATGGCGGTGGTGGCAATGATGGCAGAGGGGTCTGCCGCCGCCATGTTTGCCATCCAGCACTCACTGGTCACTAGCTGCTAGTCGCTAGTCGCCAGAGAAAACATATACGGCATCATTAAAAGCGAAAATGTGCGTGCCATAGAGACAGTGTAGCAGGGAAATGGGGGGCGGGTGAAACATTTGTCATGACATTTGTTTCGATTTTTCCCCGTAAAAACATCGATTTTGGAGGAAATTGATTATGGAATATGTCAATCTCGGCAAGACGGGCATGAAAGTGTCGCGCATCTGTCTGGGGTGCATGACGTATGGCACACCGCAGTGGCGCGACTGGGTGCTGGACGAGGAAGCCAGCCGTCCCTTTTTCCAGCGGGCGCTGGAGGCAGGTATTAACTTCTTCGACACGGCGGATATTTATTCGCTCGGTGTCAGCGAGGAAGTCACCGGGCGAGCGTTGAAGGATTTAGCCAGGCGCGACGAAGTGGTGATCGCTACCAAAGTCTTTAACCCGATGGGCGACAAACCCAATCAGAGCGGCCTCTCCCGCAAGCACATCATGGAAGCGGTGGATAATTCGCTGCGGCGGCTGGGGACGGATTACATCGACCTGTACCAGATTCACCGTTGGGACGACGGAACCTCGCCGGAAGAAACGATGGAAGCGCTGCACGATGTCGTCAAGTCGGGCAAGGTGCTGTATATCGGTGCATCGAGCATGTACGCCTGGCAGTTCACGCGGGCGCAGTATGTGGCGGATTTGCACGGCTGGACGCGCTTCGTCTCGATGCAGAATCATTACAATCTGGTTTACCGCGAGGAAGACCGCGAGATGAACCCCTACTGCCGGGCGGAAGGCGTCGGCCTTATCCCCTGGAGTCCGCTGGCGCGGGGTTTCCTGGCAGGCAACCGCACGCGCGATAAAGGCGGCGAGACAGCCCGTTCGAAAAGCGATGGTTTCGCCCATCACATGTATTATCATGACAACGATTTCGAGACGCTTGACCGCGTGATCGAAGTGGCGAAGCAGCACGGCGTCAAACCGGCGCAGATCGCGCTGGCGTGGATGCTGCACAAGCCGGGAATCACCAGCCCGATCATCGGCGCAAGCAAGATGCCACATCTGGACGAGGCGCTGGCGGCGATGGACATCAAATTGTCCGCCGAGGAAATGGACTTTCTGGAAGCGCCGTATCAGCCGCATCCGGTATTGGGGCATTAACCAGCATGTTATTACCGCATCACCAGCAAACCGTTGACCGTTTGACGGCACATTTTGAACCTGACCCGAATTTTCTGGCGCTGATTATCGGCGGGTCAATCGTCAAAGGGCTGGCGCGCCCTGACTCCGATGTCGATTTTATGCTGGTCGCCACGCCAGAGGAATATGCCCGGTGCGTCGAGGAAAATGCCTTCCAGTATTTCTCGCGCGACTTCACCGACTATGAAGGCGGCTACGTCGATGGCAAAATCATCGATGTGGCCTTCATGCGCGATGTCGCCGAACGTGGCAGCGAGACGGCACGCTTCGCCTTTTCGCAGGTGATGGTGCCATTCACGCGCGACCCAGCAATTATTGACCTCATCGCGCAAATTCCAGTCTACCCGGAGCATAACCACAGCACGAAGATCAAAGCTTTTTACGCCCAGCTTCAGGCGCATCAGTGGTTTGTGAGCGAGGCCGAAAAACGCAGTGATGCGTACCTGATGACCCACGCCACCGCGCAGTTAGTCTTGTTCGGCGGGCGGATGATTCTGGCGCACAACCGCATCCTTTACCCCTATCACAAGTGGTTTATGACGATGCTGCGCCGCGCACCCGATAAACCAGAAAACCTCATACCGCTGATTGATGATCTGCTGGCACAGCCAAGCAAAGCCCGCGCCGACGCTTTCTGTGAGTGCGTGCTGGGCTTCACCACGTGGGACATCCCCAGTGAGGGCTGGCCGGTGCGCTTCATGCATGATTCTGAGTGGACATGGCGCAACGGCACTTACCCCGCCATCGCCGATTGGTGAGCATATCGCTCGATTCGGGCGTGAAATTAACCTGTGTTAATGCCCTCACGCCCGAATCCGATTTCAGCGTTGTGCCGTTTTTCAATTCGTGGATTGATGTATATAGCGCTTTCATTTTTCGTTCTGAAAGTGGATTTTTAAACGCCTGCGTGGATGCTTTGCAGACACTCTGATAGCCTACACTTCGCATCACAACCTGAACTCTCATATCCATATCCATGCAGGAGTGTATCTTGAAGTCTCGCAACATTTTCCTCTTAATGCTGGCGATGTTTACCTGTGTCAGCCTGATTCCGGCAGCCGCGCAGTATGAAGCCAAATGTCAAGCAGGATTCCGGCTGTTTCAGCACGAGCGGCTGGCGACTGACCCGGTTTGCATCCCGGAAAATCCACAGCGCGTTATCTCGCTGGATATGCCCGCGACTGAATTTCTGCTGCTGAATGATATTCCATTCGTCGGTGTTTTCGGCTATGCGGCGGATGAAATCGCCGCTATCACGCCCGGCCTGGCTGATCGATTTGAAGGCATCCCGACTTTCGATTGGCCGCCAAACCTGGAACTGGTGACGGAGTTGCAGCCTGATCTGATTATCGCTTTCAAGGATTCGTCACTATTTTATGAGGGCATGGAAGCAATCGCGCCGCTGGTGGTGTATGACGCCGCCTATGCGACCGACTGGAAATCCTCAACCGCCTTCTGGAGCCAGGTGTTCGGCAAGGAATCGGCCTACGAGGAAATGCTGGCAACCTATGATGCACGAGTGGCAGAACTCCAGCAAGCGCTGGGGGATGAGCGAGGTGAGGTAAAAGTCTCCGCTTTTGTGCCAAGCCCGACGTATCCGATGATCTGGCTGGTGGATTCGGCACAGGGCGTGATTTTGGGCGATGTGGGTCTGGGGCGGCCAGAGTCGCAGGCGGTGACATTCGAGGAAGGCGGTTATGCTGAGGGTGGGGCGGACTATGGTTTCGTCGCCATTTCCACGGAAGCGCTTGATCTGGCCGACGGCGATGAAATTTTCCTGTTCACCTGGGCATCAACAGACCCGGCAGTGGCCGCCGAAAATATTGCCTATCTTGAAGCATTCAACGCCACCAATCCCCTGTGGCAGACGCTGAGCGGGGTGAAGGATGGGAATGTGCATATCGTCGGGCCGCACTGGTTCCGCGCCCAGACCTATCTGGCGGCCAATCTGATTCTGGATGATCTGTTCGTCAATCTGACCGATGTTGAACCCGTTATCCCCAGCCCGGCGGCACCCTTCATGACCGCTGAGGCGGAGTAGAGTCCGCTTTTTCAGTTTCGACAGTGAGGGGCGGAGCAGGAGTTCCGCCCTCTGGAGTTTGGCAGTAATTACAAAGAGAAAGATATTTATCGTGCCTGTATAATTTCTGACCTCATTAAATAGCAGTCACCAACTAAATTGAGGTTCTTCACCACACCAGCCCGCGTGCGACAACCGGCCACGTGACCTCCACGTCGTCGCCGCGCCTGCCGTAAAGCTGGTTGTGCAGGTTGGTCACGACGCAGGCATGATTCGGGATGACATGCACCCGCTCGCCGATCACGGGCCGGTTGTCGCAGGCCGACATATCGACATGGCCGTGTTCTTCGTTCAGCTTGTAAATCCGCGCTTCGGGGTATTCCAGAATATGCCCGTAAGTGCCGTCGAAGGTATCCGAAGAGAGCGTTTTGCTGCCGCTGTCAAGAATCACGCGGTCAGGCGTGGGGCGGCTGACGACTATCGCCATGACCGTCATGGCACAGTCATCCAGCGTCGCCCATCCCTGATGCACGCACGTCCAGTCATTGAAGACATAGGTGCCGACACGCAGTTCGGTCAGTTCGGGGACTTCGTGGGCGTGCAGCGCCGCGCCGCTGCCGCCGCCGCTACCACTGTCCACGCCGATTCCGGCCTCGTCCAGCCGCGCCACCGCTTCCTGCAAGGCCGGGCGAATGGTCGGGTTGCTGGGGTAAACCAGCAGCCCGGCAAAATGCAGATTTTCGTCGGCGTCGATGCGCTCCGCCAGCGGCACGACTTCCTCCACTGGCGCGCCCGTCCGTTGAGCATCCGTCACCAGATCGACCATGACACGAATGGTGATTCCGAGCGCCCGCGCCGCGTCCGCTAAACCAGCGATCACCGTTGGATGATCCGCTGAAACGGTGACGCGATTGTACATCGATAAATCAGCCAGTCGGGCCGTTTTCTGCGGCCCGACGATGTTATAGGGAATCTGGATGTCGTTGATGCCCGCGCTGGTAAAAACCTCGGCCTCGCTCACCTTCTGGCAGGCGATACCGACAGCCCCGGCCTCAAGCTGCATCCGGGCGATGTCGGGTATCTTGTGCGTCTTGATGTGCGGGCGGAAAGCCAGCCCCAGCGAATTGCAGCGATCCTGCATCCGCCGGATATTGGCTTCCATGCGGTCGAGATCAATCAGGACGCTGGGTGTTTCCAGATCATGAATATTCAAGGCGGTTTACCGTTCGTTGATGACCGTGAAAACCATCGGGCGGCGTTTAGTTGCGTCGTAGAGCGTCCGGCTCAGGCTTTCCTGCAATTTTTCGCGCCGTCTGCCGTTACGCCCGTCTGTAGAGGACAAAACATCACTGACGGTTCCCTTCACCATGTGCATCAACTCATTCGCATCGCGCAGGTAAACAAACCCGCGTGAGATGATTTCCGGCTCGGAAACCAGTTCACCGCTTTTGCTGTCCACATTGACAACAACCATGATGAAGCCATCCTGCGCCAGTGTCTCCCGGTCGCGGATGACAGCTTTGCCGATGTCGCCAACACCGCTGCCGTCCACGAATACATAGCCACCGGGGACACGCTCACCCACCCGAATGCCGTTTTTATCCGACTCGATGACATGCCCGTTTTCGACCACAAAAATACGTTCCGGCGGAATTCCTGACTGCATCGCCAGTTTTGCGTGTGCCTTCAGATGTTTGAGTTCACCGTGAACGGGCATGAAATACTTGGGATTGGTCAGGTTAATCAGCAGCTTCATTTCTTCCTGTTTGGCATGGCCGGAAACATGTACCGGCGCAATCGGATCATAAATCACGTCCGCGCCGCGCTGGAACAGCTTATTGATTGTCCGGCTGACCGACTCTTCGTTACCGGGAATAGTGTGTGCAGAGAGAACAATCGTATCGCCTTCCTGTACATCAAGCTGCCGGTGGCGTCCGGTCGCCAGCCGCCCCAGAACGGCTGACGGTTCGCCCTGTGCGCCCGTCACCATGATGCAGACTTTACTTGGCGGCACATGACCAATTCGATTGAGATCAAGGAACATATCATCGGGGATTTTCAGGATGCCCAGTTCCCGCGCCATTTTGATGTTCGCCGCCATGCTGTGACCGGCCACTGCCAGCTTGCGGCCATGACGCTCTGCTGCTGTCGCTACCTGGTGAATACGTGAAATCAGAGAGGCAAAGGTGGCGACCATGATACGCCCTTTCGCCTGGCGGAACACCGCGTCGAAGGCACCATCAATCACCGTTTCCGAAGGTGTCCAGCCCGGCACATCGGCATTGGTGCTGTCACCCATCAGCAGCAGCACACCGCGCTTGGAAAATTCCGCCAGCTTGGCGTAATCTGGCTTGCGCCCATCCACAGGCGTATTGTCAAATTTATAATCGCCGCTGTGAACCACCAGCCCATAGGGTGTGTTGATGCCAAAGCCCACACAATCCGGGATGCTGTGCGTCACATGGAACGATTCCAGCACAAATGGCCCTACCTTGATGATGTCTCCCGCCTGAAAAACGTTGATTTTGGTCTGCTTATGCAGGTTGGCTTCTTTCAGCTTAACCTCGATCAGGCCAGCCGTCAGTGGGGTCGCATAAATCGGCGCGTTGGGGAAGGCCTGCACTACATGCTGCGTCGCCCCAACATGGTCTTCGTGACCATGTGTGTAGATGATGGCGTGGATTTTCAGGTCTTTTCGTTCGGTCAGGTAGCGGAAGTCCGGGATGATGTAATCCACCCCAAACATATCATTGGCGGGGAACATAATACCGGCGTCCAGAATGATTGCCTCATTGCCGAGTTCAAACACCGTCATATTTTTGCCAACTTCCCCCAGCCCACCCAGAGGAATAATGCGTAATTTAGATTTTGCCATAGCACAAATTGCCCGGCTCGCGCATCGAGCCAGGTTTTCCTTTCTGTCACTTATCGATTGATTAAAAAATCCACAAAGAAAATTAGTTTGAATTTATTTACGGAGTGGATTGTACCATGATTCTCTATCAGATGGATAATAGACTTCTAAGAGATAGCTTACTCCGCAATCGCAAAGGAAATAACCATTATGCCTCCTGCCGGTCTCCCCTTTCGCCAGATTCATATGGACTTCCACACCAGCGAACATATTGCTCACATTGGCGCGAAATTTAACCCGGATGAATTCGCCGATACACTTGCCCGCGCTCATGTCAATTCTGTCACCTGCTTCGCCCGCTGTCATCACGGCTGGATGTATTATGATACGCGGCGTTTCCCCGAACGCCGCCATCCCTACCTGACGCGCAATCTGCTGAAAGAACAGATCGAAGCCTGCCACGCACGCGGCATTCGTGTTCCGATTTATGTCACTATTCAATGGGATCATTTCAGCGCCACGCATCACCCGGACTGGCTGGCTGTTACCCCCGATGGCCGGGTTAGTGGGACGCCGCCTTTCGACGCCGGATTTTACCGCAATCTGTGCGTCAACTCGCCTTATTTTGATTTTCTTAAAGCCCATGTTGCTGAAATTTTTGAATTACTGCCGGTGGATGGCTTCTTTTTTGACATTGTGCAGCCCCTCGACGACGCCTCCCGCTGGACGAAATCAGGCATGATTGCCGCTGGCCTCGACCCGGCAGACGAGGTCGCCCGGCGCGCTTATGGGGTGGGCATTATTGCGGGTTTCCAGCTTCAGATGACCGCGTTCGTTCGCCAGATCAGCCCGGACTGCACAATCTTTTGCAACGCCGGACACATAGGCACGCGCTCCCGTGACATCGGCTATACGTT
>CAYUTY010000080.1:0-28104 GCA_964447795.1 uncultured Anaerolineaceae bacterium | reverse complement strand
CTGTCCTCACAACTCTGTATCAATGAAAAATGTCCGGTGGTGACGGTGCGCCCCTGCGTGTGCGCCCGCACTCTTTCCTTCCCTCAAAATCGAAACAAATGTCATGACAAATGTTTCACCTTTCCCCTCATTTCTCTGCTAAAATGACACCATGAATAGTTTTCCTGGCCTGCTTGGCGAGCCTGGTGGTTAGATGAACTGCATTTCACCTGTCCCTGCTTTATGGAGTCTGTTCGGCGAAGATGGCAGTCACGCGCCCGCCTCACCGCTCCCTCACCCTATGGCGAACATGGCGGCGGCAGACCCTCTGCCATCCTTGCCACCATCGCCACCAAGTCAGGCGGAAATGGCGGCAGCCCTATTTCCAAAAACTTCCGCCGCCATCGCCGCCGCCGCCGCCAGTTCAGCATAACCACAATGGCGGAAAGGCGGCAAAATTGACCTTTTGCAATGGTCGCATTTGTCGCAATTTCAGGCCGCTGAAATGGGAATAATCACAAATCCAATTTTCATTATCACTATTATCACCATTCCCATCATCGCAACAATCCGTAATCTTTCATCGTTCTCCGCTTTTTTCATCACTGAATACCGGCACATTCAACTTTCGCCTTTAAACTTTTAACTATCGCTTCTTAACGTTCAACCTCCCCACCCCTGTAACCTTCTACCCTGTAAGGGGTTCTTCCTAGTAGCTATAATGGAACTCTTGCTTAATCAATAATGGGCGCGGTTCGCCGCTGCGCTTGCT
Organism: uncultured Anaerolineaceae bacterium; assembly: GCA_964447795.1. Classification (GTDB taxonomy): domain Bacteria; phylum Chloroflexota; class Anaerolineae; order Aggregatilineales; family Phototrophicaceae; genus CFX2. The sequence continues at coordinate 27,353 of CAYUTY010000080.1, read as the reverse complement.
TCTGGAGGACAATCGTGGAACGACGACGGGTAGTCGTAACGGGTATGGGTATCCTCTGCCCAACCGGGAATACGGTCGAAGAAGCCTGGGCTAATGCTGCCGCTGGTAAAACCGGCATCGGCCTGATCCAGCGCTTCGATACCGCCCACCTTGAAAATCACTTCGGCGGCGAAGTCAAAGATTTTGACCCCAATGAAATCCTGGGCCGCCGCGAAGCCCGCCGTACTGACCGGGTGACGCAGCTTGGCCTCGCCGCCGCGATGCAGACGATGGCCGACGCCGGGCTGGAAATTACCGACGACAACCGTTACGACGTGGCCTGTGTCATGGGCAGCGGCATCGGCGGTATCGGCTCAATCTACGAAAGCATCAAAGCCTTCATCGAACGCGGTGCCAAAGCCGTCAGCCCGCTCATGGTGCCGATGATGCTCCCGGACAGTCCATCCAGCAAAGTCTCGATGACCTATGGCCTGCGCGGCCCGAACTTCGCCATCAGCACCGCCTGCGCTACCGGCAACAACTGCATCGGTGAAGCCACCGAGATGATCCGACGTGGACAGGTCAAGGCCGCCCTTGCGGGCAGTTCCGAAGCCGGGCTGGTCGATATTGCAATCGCCAGTTTCAACAACATGACCGCTATTTCCCGCCGCAACGACGCGCCGGAAAAAGCTTCTCGCCCCTTCGATATTGACCGTGATGGTTTTGTCGTTGCGGAAGGCGCGGCGCTGCTCATGCTCGAAGACCTCGAACACGCCCTTGCGCGTGGTGCGAAAATTTACGCCGAAATTCTCGGCTACGGTCACACATCCGACGCCTACCACGTCACCGCCCCGCTGGAAAACGGCGAAGGCGCGGCCAAAGCCATCCAACTGGCGCTGGAAGATGCCAGCCTGACGCCGGACGACATCGACTACATCAACGCGCACGGCACCAGCACCCCGCTCAACGACAAGAGCGAAACGCTGGCGATCAAACGCGCCCTCGGTGAACAGGCTTACGAAATCCCGATCAGCTCCACCAAGTCCGTCACCGGCCATCTCATGGGCGGCGCGGGCGCGGTTGAAGCGGTCTTCACCATCATGGCGATTCAAAACAGTTTCGTCCCGCCCACTGTCAACCTTGATAACCAGGACCCGGAATGTGACCTCAACTATACGCCGCATGTTGGCATCCAGCACAACATCGACGTCGCCATGAGCAATTCATTCGGTTTTGGTGGACACAACGCAGTATTGATCTTTGGTAAATATCGGCAAAATGGTCACCACAGTTAACAACGGCGCCTTACCGATGCCGGGTAAAACTGGCATCTACGCGCATATCGTCGGTTGGGGCATGTCCGTTCCCGAAACGGTGCTGACCAACCGCGATCTGGAAGCCATCGTTGAAACCAGCGACGAATGGATTCGCTCTCGCACCGGCATCGCCGAACGCCGCATCGCTGGCGAACGCGAATCAACCGCCAGCCTCGGCCTGAAAGCTGCCCAGCGCGCCCTTCAGGTGGCGAACATCCTCCCCTCAGAAATTGATCTGGTGATCGTCGCTACTTCAACGCCGGAAAACATCTTTCCCAGCACCGCCAGCCTGATTCAGAACTGGCTCGGCGCAAGCAAGGCAGGCGCGTTCGATCTCAGTGCGGCCTGTTCCGGTTTCGTCTACGCCGTCGATATGGCTACTCAGTCGATTCGCTCCGGCAGCATTCAGACCGCCGTCGTCATCGGCGCGGAAACCATGAGCCGCGTCATGGACTGGCAGGATCGCTCAACCTGTATCCTCTTTGGGGATGGTGCGGGGGCGGTTGTCCTGCGCGCCAGCGACGTTGAAGGCGGTGTCCTTTCTGCCGTGCTGCGCTCAGATGGCTCTGGCAGCGACTTACTCGGCATTCCCACCGTCGGCAGCGAAGACCTGAGCAACCCGCACTTCGCTTCCAACGGCCATAAAATGCACAAGATGCACATGAACGGGGGTGAAGTATTTAAATTTGCCACCCGCGTCATCGGTGAAAGCATCCAGCAGGCGCTGGTAAAAGCTGATCTTGATCTGGAAGATGTCACGCTGATCGTCCCCCATCAGGCGAACCTGCGGATTATTCAGGCCGCTGCCCGCTCGCTCAAGGTTGAGCCAGAGCTGTTCATGAGCAATCTTGACCGCTACGGCAACACATCCGCTGCCTCAATCCCGATAGCCCTGTGCGAGGCTGTGCAGCAGGGGCGTGTCCAGGCAGACGACCATCTGGTTTTCATTGGCTTTGGCGGCGGCCTGACCTGGGCTTCGATGGTCATCAAATGGGGTGATCCACGCTCAACGGAATCACCGGGCATTCTTAAAGAGCAGCGGCGGCAGATCAGCTACTTGCTCGCTCGTTTCCGTGCTACCATTCGCCGCATCAATCGTCAGGCCAGCACCCTGCTGGAACGCATCCGGCCCCGTCGCGGGCGTATCCTCCGCCTGCGCGACAAAATCGACAAACTGGATTAATGCTGATGGGCAGGTCTGAAAGTGAATGCCTGCCCTTATCCCCTGAAACCACCGTTTTTCGGCAATTCTGGAAATTGACCGAAACTTTTTGGCTCCCGGCCAGTCGTTATACGCATAGGTAGCAGTCAGTTCACTATTACCTGAAAAATGGGTATGAACAGGTAAAGCCAGAGTACCCATAACTGCTTAATGTCCAATTAGAAACAGTTGTAAGAAACAACAGTTAAGAAGAAAGTGTATAGCGCCAGTTAACTGATGAATGAGGCTTGCTGTGATTGTTATAGTTCTCCCAGACATCCCGGCGGAAGATCGGCTTTTAACGCAGGCTCGCCAGGGCGATCAGGATGCCGTGATGCGAATATATGAGAGCTACTTTTCACCTATCTATAATTTCATCCGCCTGCGGGTAGACGATCAGCATATGGCTGAAGACCTTGCGAGCGAGGTTTTTGTCAAAATGGTCAACGCGATGCGTGGGCGAAATGCTCCCCGCCACAGCCTGCGCGGCTGGCTTTTTCGCGTCGCCCGTAACGTCCTTCACGATCATTACGGTAAACAGCAGCAGATCACAACGGAGGCACTGGATGAATGGATACCTGCTTCTGGCGACGACCATGATCCAGAAATTCGCTTCATCCAGGCACTAAGCGCCGAACGCGCCCGCCGCGCCATCCAGATGCTGGCCGCCGACCAGCAGGAAGTCCTCGTCCTTCGTTTCGGCCAGGCATTGAGTTTGCAGGAGACAGCCGACATCATGGGTAAAAATGTTGGCGCAATCAAGTCATTGCAGTTCCGTGCTGTGAATACCCTTCGTCAAATTCTGGGCGACATGCAGGTAAAAAACGAATATGGCTAATCAGGATTTGCTCAATGCTTTTGACGACTGCATCACACGTCTGGCGAATGGGCAAAATATTGACGACTGCCTGCGCCTCTATCCACAGTTCGCCGCAGCCCTGCGCCCCATGCTTGAAGCCGGGCTGCTCGCCCGTCGAATCGATATGCCAATAGGGGAAGTCAATGCCGCAAGGGAACGCGTCCGCACCCGGTTAGACGATGCCCTGCAATTGCCACGCTATACTTATCCGATTCGCCCGTTACTTTCCGCTGCGGCGGCATTACTCATTGCATTCTTCGTTATAACCGGCAGCGCAGTTGCACTCTCGACCAATACTATCCCTGGCGATGCATTGTATGGTGTCAAACGCCTGAGCGAGAATGTACAGCTCGCCCTGCCCGGTGATGACGCTGCACTACTCGAACAATTCAACAGCCGACGCATTGACGAGACACGCCAGCTTCTCACACTCAGACGTGCCGCCAGTGTTGCATTTGAAGGCACACTTTCCTCACAAAGAAACGAAAACTGGGAAATTGCAGGCTTAAGTATTATCGTACAGCCCAATGTACCCGGTGCCGCAGATGTCCGCATCGGTGCTAAACTCTTTGTCGAAGTCATCACAACCACTGATGGTGAAGCGGTTGCGACACGGATTGTCATCCTGGACGACAGCGCATCACCAGCAGCACCAACCTCGACACCCCGTTCATCTGACACGCCGCGACCCACCAGCACATCGACAGCACCAGCCACTCTGACCCCTTCGCCATCACCACCCAGCACACCAGAAACAGCATCAAGTGCTACTTCTGCTCCTTCGCCAACTACTGACCTGTCATCTGACACATGCGCTCCGGTTCAGCCGGAGGGATGGGAAACTTACCGAGTACAGTCAGGCGACACCCTTTCTGCGCTGGCGGCCAGTCGGGGACTGACACTCGAACAGGTTATCAGCGCCAACTGCATTACCGATGCACGTTTCATTTTCGTGGGGCAAATCCTTGTTCTGCCGCCGATGCTACCTGGTTTTCAGTCTCCTGACAGGCCGGAATCCATTCAGAGTCCCCTCAACAGCGGGGGCGGCACAAACAGCGGGGATGACGATGATGGTGATGACGACGATTAGCTGAATCAAAAGGGGACTGGCTTGCACCATGTCCCCTCTGAACTTCATCATATACCCATTAGTCGCGGCGGTTCAGCAGGCTGACATAATACAACAGTTGCAGCAGGGATGTCACTGCCGCAGCCACGTAGGTCAGCGCCGCAGCCGTTAGCACCGAGCGAGAGCCACTGGCATCATCCGGCGACATCATCAAACCAGATGCTTCCAGAAGTTTCAAACCGCGGCGGCTGGCATCAAACTCTACCGGCAGTGTCACCAGCATGAATAACACGGTCACACCGAAGAAGATCACGCCCAGCGTAATCATGCCGGTGATATTGAACAGGAAACCCATCAGAATCAGAAAGTAGGATACACCAGGGCTAAACCGCATCGCCGGTACCAGAAAACTCCTCGCCTGAATCAGAATCGAATTTTCCGCGTGCTGTTGGGCGTGGCCGAGTTCATGTGCAACCACTGCCATTGCGGCCACTGAAGGTACCGTCGCCACATCCTGTGACATGCGAACCGTGTGGGTTGTCGGATCATAGTGGTCGCTGCGAATACCGGGTGTCCCTTCCAAGCCGACACCTGTCAGACCTGCCGAGCGAATAATCCGCTCAGCAACCTGTGTGCCAGTCAGATTGGCGGTATTCCGCGCTTTTGTCCATTTGGCAAAGGCTGAACTGACCATCCCCTGCGCGATGAGCGAGAGAATGATACCGGGTATGATGAACAGCAGATAGGTTGGGTCGAAGTAAAACATGCTTCTCACTCACTTTCACATTGTTCTCATACTTTATACGAAACGGCTTAAAAACAGTTACAGTTTCACATAAGTTTTGTATAAGAATCCCGCCTCAACCGCCCAGAACGCGCGTTAGATCAACGGCATTATTCAGGTCAGCGGGCAGCAGCATGTTATCGAGCAATCGTGTCGTCCCAAAACGCGCCGTCATCGACAACAGGAGTGCTTCATCCGTCGCTTCATCCTGCTCACGCAGCGTCCAGGCATCAGCCAGTGAAACGTAATCCGGCTGGCACTTTGGCTCGTCGTACAGCATTGTCATCGCAGTCTGCCGGAGTTCTTAGGTCTCACGTTCTCCATCAGCATACGCATCTGCTACGGCATTCAGCGCCCGGTATAAAACAGTAGCCGCTTTGCGCTGTTCCGGCGTGAGGTAGACATTGCGTGAACTCATCGCCAGCCCATCAGCCTCGCGCATGGTCGGGACAATACCAATTTCGAGCGGAAAATTCAGGTCGCGCGTCATCCGTTTGACCACTACGACCTGCTGCGCATCTTTCTGGCCGAAGTAAGCCGTCTGGGGCAGCGTCAGATTAAACAATTTGGCAACCACAGTCGCAACGCCTTTAAAATGCTCAGGGCGATAGGTAGCTTCCAGCCCCTGAGATACTTCAGTGACATTGACCCACGTCTGAAAACCATGTGGATAGATCAGGGCCGGAGATGGCGTAAACACCAGATCAACACCCGCTGCCTCCAGCATATCCAGGTCATGCTGCAAGTTACGCGGATATTTGCTCAGGTCTTCGCCGGGACTAAACTGTGTTGGGTTGACAAAAATGGTCACAATGACAGCATCATTCGCCACCCGCGCCGCATCCACCAGCGCCATATGCCCATTGTGCAGCGCACCCATCGTCGGCACCAGCCCAACCCGTCCGTTGAGCATTGATCTTGCCGCCCGCAATGCCTCAATCGTATCAATAACCTGCATCAGCAACCCTCATTAGCGCCAGCGACCACGAATTTCTGCCAGAATATCCTCACTCATTGACGAGCTGTTCTCCGCCGTTGGAAAGGCACCAGACCGCACTTCCTGCACATACTGCCCGATCGCATTTTGAATGATCTGACCGCCATCGGCATATTTTTTGGCGTGGCGCGGCCCAAACGACGGATGCAGACCCAGAATATCATGAAAAACCTGCACCTGCCCGCTGCAATATGGCCCGGCACCAATCCCAATTGTTGGGATTTTCAGTTGTTCCGTAATTTCTCTCGCCAATGGTGCCGGGACAAGTTCAAGCACGACTGCAAAAGCACCGGCATCCTGTATCGCCTGTGCATCACAGAGGATTTGCTCGGCAGTATCCTTATCCTTCCCCTGTACGCGAAAGCCCCCAAACTGATTGACACTTTGCGGCGTCAGGCCAATATGTGCCATCACCGGAATACCCGCCTGAACAATGCGGTCAATCGTTGGCGCAATATACTCACCACCTTCCAGCTTGACAGCGCTCACCCCGCCATCCTGCATCAGCCGCGCCGCGTTCACCATTCCCTGCTCAATGCTGGCTTTATAGCTCATGAAAGGCAAATCACCCACAACGAGCGCTTTTTGGGTCGCCCGCATCACCAGCCGACTGTGATAGATAATATCATCCAGCGTCACTGGAATGGTCGATTCATGCCCCTGGATAACCATCCCCAGCGAGTCACCCACCAGCAGCATCGGTACACCCGCCGCCTCGCTCAGAAACGCACTGGTCGCGTCGTAAGCCGTCAACATGGCGATTGGTTCACCGCCATTTTTCATCTTCTGAATATCACGGATGGTCAAGCGCATGATCGCTACCTTTTGTTTAAAACCTTTTCAATCAATTCAGTCTCTATGCCACGCATTTTGAGCAGTGGCAGCGTATGAAAGCTTAATTCCCGATACAGGTCTGCCAGTCTTTCATTCACCGCCTCCAGTGCTTTCAGATGCGTGTTAATCGTCCCGACATCGCCTCGCACCAGCGGCCCGGTCAGCGCGTCTGGAATGCGCTGCTGCCGGATATTCTCAGCCGTCCCGGCTACTAAGGCAGTCAGAGCCGCATCTGCTGTTTCCTGTTCTGCTCCTAATCCCACGAGCAGGCTTTCTGCTACTGCATAGAGTGTCACCATGTAGTTACTGGCAAACACCAGTGCACTGTGATAGATGCTTTTTCCGCCCGGCGGTATGGTAAGCGCATTTCCCTGGGCTGCCGCTACCAGCGCATACAGCCAATCACCCAGCACTTCATCCGCTGCCTCTACCGCAAATGTTGTTCCCGCCAGCTTCAGCATGGCACTTTCCACATCGGCAAATGGGAATGCCGGATGCAGACTACCCGTCATCACCCCCCTTTCTGCCAGTACCGACAGCAACCGGGCATCATGTGCGCCAGATGTATGAACCACGCCTTTAGGCCGTGTCCGGGGCATGGACATCACGCTGGCGACTGCTGCCGCTACAGGCTCAATCGCGTCATCTGTCACCGTAAGCAGCGTTAAATCGGCTGCCGCTACCACATCATTTGCCGACTCAGCAGTTTTCGCACCAACCTGTCCAGCCAGCGCTGACGCCTGTTCCGCCCTCCGGCTGTAAACCGCACTCACCGAATAGCCAGCGGCATACCATAGACGCGCCAGCGTACTGCCAACTTTACCTGCGCCAACAAAACCGAGCGATGGTTTATGGTTCAGCATTTGCGGCTAGTCTTTGCAACATGAACTGCCGCTCAGACCAGCGGCGTCGGCGTTGGTATTGGCTCACTGATGGTGATGTTAACGGTACAGGCTGCCCGCAGAGTGTTGGTGATGTCGAAAACCGTCAGACGGAACTGATAGGCTCCCGGCTGATAAAAGGATGGCACAAACTGACCCAGTTCACTCATCGTGGAAATAGGCTGATAATAATCGCGCAGGGTGGCAAAGCTGCCAAACGTCTGCGGGCCATTCAGTTCAAAGCGGTAAAAGGCGAAATTCTCCGTGAACGCCGTTCCCATGACATTGATTGGTTCAAACACCACCATTCCGTTTGCCGGAACCTGCAACGTCGCTCCCGGTGTATCGCAACCAGAAACCGGAGCAGCGCCAGGGAGAATAGTTCCCACTGGCGTTGGTGTCATGGTAGGAGTCGCCAGCACCTGCGGAATTTCAGTCGAACCAATTTCTATGCCACTGGCATCAATTGGCGAACTGCCAAACTGCACCGGGGCAGGCGTGGGTGTATAAAACGGTGTATCTTCCAGTACCACGCTTTGCACCACCTCACTGGTTTCGCGGATGCTCGGCGCGACAATTTGCTGTACCCCCACGACCACGAGTGCCAGTTGCGCCAGCAGTACCAGTGATGTGACTGCGTTGGCCTGTTTCTCACGAAAAATTTCGCGTTCCAGCTCAAAATAGGTTGCGCGATATTCTGTCCGCGCCCGCCGTAAGCGTCGCCAGGTCATGAAGACGCCCAGCCCAATCAGAATATATAAACCGGGCGCAACCTGTTCGATCAAAAATACCAGCCCATTCATAGCGAACGCAGCACACCCCGCAAAATCGCTGTCAGACGAGGCACCAGGATTTTCCCGGCATCCAGCACTTCTTCATGGTTGGTTTCGGCTTCGGCATCCACTGTATCAATCGCCACATTGGTAATGCCAGAAACCGCCATCACACGCATCCCAGCGTGCCGCGCAATTAAAACCTCATGAACGGTGGACATGCCAACCGCGTCGCCTCCTATTGTTCGCAGCATACGAATTTCTGCCGGAGTCTCAAAAAATGGCCCGGACAGGCAAATATAAACTCCCTCATGCAGCGTAATTCCTGCCTCGTTCGCCACCTGCTGCGCTGTTCGCCGGATGTCAGCGTCGTAGGTATGCACCATTCCCAGAAAGCGCGGCCCAATGCTGTCATCATTCGGCCCCATCAATGGGTTATTGCCTCCCATGCCGACGAAATTGATGTGGTCATTGAGCAGCATCAAATCACCAACCTGGAATTCTGGGTTCAAACCACCTGCCGCATTTGTCAGGATGACTGTCTCTATACCCAGAAAATGCATCACCCGAATCGGGAAAGTCACCTGATACAGATTATAGCCTTCGTAAAAGTGCGCTCGCCCCTGCTGCGCCGCGACAATTTTGCCTTCCAGCCTGCCGATTACCAGTTGTCCGCTGTGACCATGAACCGTAGACTGCGGCCACCCCGGGATGTCGGCATAAGGGATGACAACACGGTCTTCCAGGGTATCGGCCAGCCCGCCCAACCCGGAACCCAGCACCAGCCCAACCGTCGGCTGGAGCGTTATCCGCTCACGTATGATTTCGACTGCGCGCTCATAATCCGCACGTGTATAACCTGTCACGTTGAATCCTTCAGCATGTATCTCGCAAAGGATCAATTATACCAGCCTGTCTGAGGAGTAGGAAATTTTACCTATCTTCACAAATTTTTAGGTTGCTAAGAGTGTAAATTTTTGGCATCCTGTTAAAATATAGGGTGTTGCAATGTGCCTTCCCCTACTTTATTGCTTGTAATTACAACTTTGATACATCAGAAAGGTTCGCACGATGGATATCAGCGCCGAAAAAGCGATGATTCACTACGCAGATGCTTACCAGAAGCTTTATAATCGGCGTCCTCATGACCTCCGCGCCCTTGAAAATGGCTGGGTGATCGTCAACGGTGCGCGGATGCGGGTCACCGAACTGGAATATCTGACGACCCAACTTCAGCGCGAATATAACCAGGGTAACGAAGATCGCCGCAGTGTGGTTACCCGCCTTCTGAAATGGCTTAAACAGCACTAGCGTGTCCCTGTCAAAAGGTTCGATGAAAGCACTTATTTTCATAAACTTGCTTTGCCAGCCTCCATCCCGGTAGGCTGTTCTTTTTGAAACAGCAGCCGTGACACCCTGTAACTGTTAATAAAGCGCTCCATATTCCTATCTGACAAGACCTGTAAAAGACACTTCAATTATCTGCTTAGTCCGCCACAGCAGTCTGCAAATTCGCCCTGCTCCTCCCCTCACACTATAATTCAGCATTCGGGAACAGCCGCTATGCAGGGACAGTAATGGATTCATTTCAGGAAACACGCCGCCAGATTCGGCTCGCGGTTATTATCCTCGCCACGATCATCCCGATTGGCGTGATCGGCTTCATGCTGATTGAAGGCCTGTCGCTGATGAATTCCATCTGGCTGACAGTCATCACGCTGGCAACTGTCGGCTATGGGGACATCTATGCCCAGACAACCGCTGGCCGGATATTCACCCTTTTCCTGATTCTCATCGGAATTGGAACAGTGGCTTATGGCTTACAGGCCACCGCCACATTTCTCGTCAGTCCTGCCATCCGCGACCTGCGCGCCCGTCGCCAGACACAGCGTGCCATAGACCGCCTGCAACATCATTACATCATCTGCGGCGTCGGCGAGCTGGTCGATTACACCGTCAAATACCTGCTGGAAGGTGCGCGGCGGCGGCAGGCATACCAGCTTGAGACAATTTACAAGCCACTTGACAGCTTTCTTGATCGTATTTTCGGGGACGACGCGCACGTGCATTTCCCCCGAATGCGCCTCCTCGTGCGCGGGTTTTTCCTCCTTTTCGTTCGCCGCCTGCATCAGGGCGAAACCCTGCTCGATGTTGTGGTTGTTATCACGCCCAGTGTGGCTTACGCTACCCATTTGCGCGAAAATGGACTACTGGTGATTGAGGGTGATCCCAGTAACGATGAAATCCTGATTCGTGGTGGTATCCAGCGCGCTCAGGCGCTCATGGTTATGCTCGACAGCGATACCGAAGCGCTCCTCAGTATCCTCACCGCCCGAAGCCTGAGCAGCCAATTAGACATCACGGCTGCCGCCCTGGAAGAAGAACTCGCTCTCAAAATGATCCGTGTCGGTGCCAACGGTGTCATCACACCTTACGAGATTGCCGGACAATTCCTCAATAATGCTACTCTGAGACCTGCCGTCAGCGAATTCTTCAACAATATTCTTTTCAGTCACGGCATAGACATTCAGACCACGCAAATCAACCTGTGGGATGATTCACCCTGGATTGGGCAGCGCCTAAGTAAACTCAAGCTTCGTGAGCGTTTTCAAGCCGGTGTCATTGGACTCCGGCTCGACACTGGCGATTATCTTTACGCCCCCGGTGATGACTACATCCTGCGCGAAAATGAGGTCATCATCGCGGTGGCTTCTGCCCGCCATATTACAGCCATGCAGGCCGACTCACGCGGTGGAGCGCCGGGGCGTCCGCGCGTCGCCAACTGGCAGCGATTGCCCTTTCTCCTTACCCCTATTCGCTCAGCTCAGGGACACAAAACCCTTGAAACCGCCGAGGCCGCTGCGGCTGTAATGTCTCGCCATTACATTATCTGCGGTACAGGTCAGGTAGCGCGCAACGCCATCCGTAAACTAGACCCTGCCCGCCCCTTCATCATTATCAGTGATGATGAGCCTTATACACATGAGCTTCTGGAACGCGGTTTCTGCGTCATTCACGGCAATCCAGCATCCGAATCAGTCGTCAAAAAAGCTGGCATCGAGCGCGCCCTAGCGGTGATGGTGGCGCTGGACGACCCGGCCAATGCACTGCTGGCTGTCCTCAACTGCCGCGCCTTGAGTAAGCGACTGCTCATCACCGCCACCGCCCATACCGATGAACTGATGCCTAAATTGCAGCGTGCTGGTGTTGACCGGGTGGTTGGCCCGCTGCAAGTCGCGGCTCAGTTCGTACTGCTGGCGACGACGCGCCCCGCTGTCAGTGATTTTTTGCAGCATGTCGTCTACAACTATGCTGCCCGCCTTGAAACCACCGAACTCTATATGCAGGATGACTCGCCCTGGATTGGCAGCACCATCGAATCGCTGCGGCTGGAGGGTTTATTTCGCGCCGGGGTTCTTGCTGTTCGACAGGCAAATGGCAACTATAGCTATGCCCCACCCGGCGATCATGTTTTAGAGGAAAATGAAGTGTTGATCGTCGTCACACCGATGGAACATTCCGACGAGCTGCGCTCCACCGCGCACGGCAGCGCCACCAAGCGTCCAAACTCCCTCCGTCAGGGGTATTTCGAGACGAAAACCTAAACTTATCCGCCCAACCCCGCCCGCCGCCGCTCCTCGCGGTATTCGTCCGGTGTATCGACATCTCCCAGCACACTATCGGTATCCACCGTCACATAGCCGATACGGTCTTTATAGCGCTCCAGCACATCTCGCAGCGAAGCATCATCCGGCAAGGCTAGAATTTCCGGCCAGTAGCGCCGGTCAATCAATATAGGATGCCCGCGCCGCATTTTGTAACTCGGCGCAACGATGTCTCCCACTCCCTCGGCATAGCCTGTCAAGACCTGCGTCACCACCCGCGCCTGAATACGCGGCTGGTCGCCCAGCACCACCAGTGCCCCCGACACATGCGCGGGCATGGCGGCTAAACCGGCTTTCAGCGACGACAGCATTTCACCCGTCGCATAGTGTTGGTTATGCGTCACGCTCACGCCCGCCCGCAGTGCCATCGCCCCAACTTCCCCGGCGCGATGCCCGGTGACGACGGTCACATTCGCCACCCGCGCCAGCGTAAGCTGTTCCAGAATTTGCTCCAGAATCGTCCTGCGCCCTGTCCAGGGCATCAGCACTTTTGACTGTCCCATCCGCTGCGACATGCCCCCTGCCAGCACCACTGCGCCGATATGCCGCTGCACTTCGTAAATTGGATTGCTCCCCCGCACCGACCCCAGCGCCACACCGGATACCCGTGTCGAGCGCAAAATAAACTGGGCGATCAGCCGCGCCCGCGCCCGCAAGTACCCTTCTGAAACCTGATTGAGCAGCGCCGTCACTCGCGCCTTTTCCGGGACACCGCGCATCCCCAGTTCATCATCGCGCAAGACCTGTGCCACCCAGGGCGATTTCACCCGGTTGCCAATGCCAAAACCATAGCGCTCGTCAATAGCCTGTGGGTTGTAGACATGGGCGTCGTCAAGCGGCTGGCCGAGGACAGAGAGCGACGCGATTGGTACAACCAGCGTTGTCTCCGGCGGAATGGCTGGCTCATCTGGTCGAGGCGCTTTTAACGGTAAGCCCCCTGCGCCATCCGCCTCAATCAGGATCACATCGGAGTCCACCGAATCCAGCAAACGCGGGATGCAGTCACCCGGCGGCCCTAAAACCTGGCTTGACCGAATGTCACTGTAGAGAAACACAAATCGGCTGTCGCTCAAAGCCATTGACAGATGCGCCGAGCCATTTTCCAACCGGGTTGCATAGGGCATCAGATCAAGCTGGTCAACACTGATACCAGTGGTCGTTGTCGCCAGTACCCGCAGACCGGCTTGCGCTAACTCGTGACCAAGCGCGATTAAGGTTGAGGTTTTCCCACCTGCGCCGACGAAAGCAACCACATCACCCGGCGTAATGTCAAAGGCCTGTCGCAGTTTCATAACATTTCATAACCAACCAGAATTGACTTGACGGGACGGCACCTGCCGCAAGGTCGTCTCACAGGACGCCGATACCCTGCGCCCGTAGCGCCGCCACTACGCGGTCAGGAGTCAGGGGAATGGCATCAATCCATACACCTGTCGCGTCATGCACCGCTGCCGTAATCGCTGGAGCCAGCGGCAGGAACGGCATCTCTGCCATACCACGTGCGCCCCACGGCCCAATAGGGTCAGGATATTCGAGGATAACTGATTTTACCTCAATCGGGACATCCAGGATGGTAGGAATCAAGTACGTTGACAAATAGGGATTGCGAATTTTCCCCTCAACCGAAATGAGGTTTTCCATGATGGCGTAGCCCTGTGCCTGGACTACACAGCCTTCGATCTGCCCCTGCACCAGCGCGGGGTTGACAGCCTGCCCGACATCGTTGGCGCAGACCACGCGCACTACCCGCACATGTCCGGTTTCAATATCCACTTCAACTTCAACCGCTTCGGCCACATAACCGTAAGCGAAATTGGGTTCACTCTTGCCGGTCAAAGGATCGTAAGGTGTGGTTTTCGGTGGACGGTATTGATGGGTTGCAACTGCCGGACGTTCCTCGTTCGCCCATAATTCCAGCGCCTTCGCCGCCGCGCCGCGAATCGCATTGCCAGACATGAATGTCAGGCGCGAAGCCGAAGCGCTGCCAGATGTATGCGTTTCCGCTGTATCATGACCGATCAACCGTACCTTCGTCAGCGGCACCCCCACCGCGTCCGCAGCCATCTGCTGCATGACTGTATGCGAACCCTGCCCGACTTCCGCCCCTGCCGCCCGTAAAACAACCTGCTCAATCTCGGTTTTCCCATGCAGTTCAATCGTTGCCCAACTCTGCTCCGGGAAGCCAAAGCTGTAACCGACATTTTTAAACCCGATAGCCATGCCAATACCACGCCGTAGATACGGCTGACGCGGCTGCTCAATCGGCTCACGCCCCCAACTTCCATTTTGTGACCAGTAACTTTCGCGGGCGCAGGCTTCCAGCACCTGCGGCATAGAGACTCCCGGCGGCAGCGGCGTCCCCACGCTCAAAATGCTGCCCTCATGAATCACATTCCGCGCCCGCAGTTCCACCGGGTCGAAACCCAGCGCTTCTGCCAGTTTGTTCATCTGCCCTACAGCAGCGAAAGCACCCTGCGGCCCACCAAAACCCCGGAAAGCGCCACAGGGAATATTGTTAGTCAGCACACCATAAGTATCGATATGAATATTGGGGATTTCGTATGGTCCGGTGACAGTCAGATTGGCATTGGCCATCACCTTTGTCGAGGTGTAATTGTAGGGCCCGGCATCGCCGATAACCGTTACCTCCGCCGCGACGATTTTGCCTTCGCGCGTCGCGCCCCACCGCGCCTGCACACTGACCGGATGGCGTTTATGGTGAAACAGAATCGACTCTTCCCGGCTCCACTGGATTTTCACAGGTCGGCGCAGATGCATAGCGGACAACGCAAGCACAATCTGACCCGACATATCTTAGCGCCCGCCAAACGCCCCACCAATGGCCGGGTAAATCACTCGTACCTGATCTTCCGGCAAACCGAGCGCGTGCGAAATCTGCTCCTGATCTTCATGCACCCACTGACCGGCGACGATCACCGTCACACGATTTTCATCGTCAATATACCCCAGCCCGGCTTCCGGCTGTAAATAGGCATGTTCCTGATAGCCAGTGTGATATTCACCTTCGACAATGACTTCTGCCTGATCCCAACCCACTGCCATATCACCCTTGCGGATGCGATAATGGCACAGCACATTGTTCGGGTTGTTTTCGTGGAGCTGTGGCGCACCATCCTCCATCGCTGCTTTTGCATCAAATACAGCAGGCAAATCTTCATAGGTGATCTCGATCAGGCGCACTGCCGCAGCCGCGATAGCTTCTGTCTCAGCCACGACAACGGCAATACAATCCATGTAACAGCGCACAATGTCCGCACCCGGCACCTGACTGCTGCTCCCCGGCCCGATCAATACGGGCTGATCTTTGGTGACGAGGCCATATTCATTCTGCGGCACATCTTTCGCCGTGAAAACACGCACCACGCCTGGCAGTGCTTGCGCCTGGCTGGTATCCACCGCTACAACACGTGCGTGCGCCCGATCACTGAAACGCAGCTTCATCCACAGTTGTCCCGGCAGGTTAATATCGCCCGGATAGGGTGTTTCGCCGGTCACTTTTCCCGGCGCGTCGGTTCGTATAATGTTCTGTCCAATGACGACGGTTTTCTCTGTGGACACAGACTTTCCTCTGTTTGCGTAAGCTGCTTTATAGAGGCTCTAAAAGCCCTCTCCATGAATAGAAAGTGACTGCGATGCGGTTTCCTCAACAATCGCACCATCTGAAATGATTTTTTGTCCCATTCGGCGCGACTCTTGCAGGAAGATACGCCGCAGAATGGCAATCGCTGTCGCATAGGTTGGGTCGATGCCGCCGTAGCTCAGGCTGCCCGCGCCCAGATTATGTCCCTTGCTCATCGGTGTGTCCGAAGCGTAGTGCAAAAACCCCACATCAAACGGCACCCCATACAGATTGACAATTTCGTTGGCGGGATGCTGTCGTGGCCGATAAGCTTCATAAATAGATGACAGAAATGGCCCGCCTTCCATCTCAATAACTGTATAACCTTCCTGATAAAACACACTCATGTAATGCGGGTTTTGCAGGAATGTCCCTGGCGCGGTGACAGCTTTCTGGTTATCCAGCACTGTGCCAAACGTCAGATATGGGGCGACATCTTCGCCTGAAAAACAATTCTGGAACAGATAGGTATTCTGGGAATGTTCATCGTGGACGACATTGGAAATCATCACATCACCAATTCGCCCGTTGAGTGTTGCCGCCTTGCCCATCACATAGACACCGCGTAAATGCCCGACCTGCTCGGTGACACGATTCAGAATTTCGTAAGCTGCCATCCCTAATGGATAATCAATATTCAGAATCACAGCGTCGGTGTGAGCCAGCGCAGGCGCATCTACCCGGTCACGCAGACGACCATCCAGCCAGTCCGGACGCAGTTTATTGAGTTCAATCACCTGTGCTTCAATCTCGAAGCCATGCTTGCTCTCGATACGATGTATCCCGGCGGCCTGCTCGTCCGCCGCCAGCGATTCCCGTGCCGATTCGCCATGATCGGCGATATATTTTTTCAATACATAGTAGAGGAAATTATCTAGACTTTTCAGGCTGTCGCTCTCGCGGATGGCCTGGTACTGGTTGTACAGATCACCCTGGCTGAAGCTCTGAATATACTCTATCAGATTACTTTCTTCGCGTTTGGCAAAGCCAGTCAGCAGATTCGCCAGCGAGTGAGTATTGCTGGAGACAAAGTAAACCGGGCGATCACGCAGGTCGAGTTCACCCTCAAGCTGCTGCTGCAATTCCCGCCACCAGTACGATGTGCCGCGCCGGTAATCTGCCAGCGAACCTGCCAGCATCCGCAGTGCGATCTGTTTACGTCCGCTGGAAATTTTATAAAGCGTATCAATACAGCGTTCGCCCCACACTACCGCCAGCCGCCGGACTTCTTCCGGCTCAATCTGAAGTTCAAGCGCCAGCATATCAACTTCCTGTGGCGAGAGCATCCCCCGTCGTTCACGGTTATCGCGCAAAAAAGACTTGATCGTCTCACCCTGAAGCAGTGCGTGCAGTTTATTCCACTCAATCTGATAGGATGTGAGCGTCGGCACCAGATCGTCAATATCGGAACGGCTGGCAATATAAGCCGCCAGCGTCTCACTGCCATTAAAATGGACACGCCGCCGTCTGCCGGGCGCGTAAACCCGCTCCCATTCCCGAATGTCGGTGTATCCTGCTTCAATGAATGAGCGCTCAATCTGCCCAATCAATACCAGCGACACGTCACACATGCAGTCTGGTAAACGCAGGCTGGCATACACCAGCGCAGACACATACGGCTGCATCACGAGTGCGTTGATATGCAGGGAGGACTCAATTGCCATGTGGCTTTCTTCCAGCGTCTCGATCTGAATCGCATGACTGGAACGCAGCAGTGAGTAATACGTCCGCATGTAGAGGATGATTTCTTCGCTGCCAGTTTTGGGGACGGCTCTATCCATTTCAGCCTACAATTCCCGGTTCTTTTTGTTCATCATCTTCATACGAACCTTCATGGCTTTCTTCTCGTTCACCATTTCCTGCCGCTGCTTGGTCAGCATCTTCTCATTTACAGTGCTTTTCTTCTTCGGCACAGCCGCCGCCACTACCAGTGACACCAGCATGAAGACAACAACGAAAATAATGCCACGCATAATCCAGTCAACATTTGCCTCTGGAATACCGGCTGGTGGGAAACCGCGAACAACATTACTATCGTCCATCCAGTCCACCACTGCTGGACAGGCAAAATAAGCAATTGCGGCAGCAGCCAGCAACGTCATCAAGCCGATCACCGGCCAGAATGCTGCCGAACGCGGTTTTGGTTTTGCTTTCATGCTCATGGTGTTTCAACCCCTTCTGCCAGCCGCTTGCGACCAGCCTCCTCAAATGCCCGAACAATTTTATAATAGCCCGTACACCGGCACAGATTCCCGGTGATGCTCTGCTCAATCTGGTCATGGGTTGGCTGCGGGAATTCTTCCAGCAGTTTCGCCCCTGCCATCAAAAATCCCGGTGTACAGTAGCCACACTGCACCGCCCCCTGCTCGATAAATGCTTCCTGAATCGGGTGCAGCATTTCGCCCTGTTGCAACCCTTCGACAGTAACAATGTCCGCGCCGTGCGCGCGCGGCGCTGCCACCATACAGGCCATCACCGCTGCGCCATCCAGAAACACGGTACACGCGCCGCATTCGCCTTCTGCACAGCCCTCTTTTGTCCCTGGCAGGCCCGCATCTTCACGCAGGAAGTCCAGCAAAGTTTTGTCCTGCCCACTTTCGATATGCCTACTCTGTCCATTAATCGTCGTTTCAATAGGCTGGGAATGGTCATGGGCCAGTGATTCTTGCAAACCATTAGACTCTAACCCTACACCCCAGAGCAACGGAGGCTGTACGGGCCAGTTTGCCCGCTCTTCGCCAGCAGCCAATGCCCGCAGCGCTCGGCTCACCAGCACACGAATCATCTCTACCCGGTAGGCTGCTGGCCCACGCACATCATCAATGGGTGATGGCGTCGCTGCTGCAATACGGGCAGATTCCGCAATGACCGGTGGCGTCAGCGTCCGCCCCACCAGCGCTGCTTCCGCCACCGGGACACGAATAATGGTCGGCGCTACACTGCCCAGCGCAATCGCCGCCCGTTTCACTCGCTCCCCCTCAAAATCCAGCACGACAGCTACATCCACCACCGAGATGGCCTGCGCCCGCCGCAAACCCAGCTTGAGGAAAATGCCGCGCTCGCTTTTCGCCATCGCTGGAAAAGTAATCGCCGTCAGCAGCTCGTCCGGGCGCATCACCGTCCGGCGCACACCCGTGTAAAAAGCAGACAGCGGAATGGTGCGCTCGCCGTCCAGTGATGACAGTGTGACTTCCGCGCCTAACGCCATCAGCGGCGTGATGGTGTCATTAGCCGGGGATGCCGTAATGAGATTACCCGCCACAGTGGCACGGTTACGAATTTGCGGTGCGCCGATCTCCCAGCAGGCCTGCGCCAGCGGCAAACCACGCTCGACGATCAACTGACTGGCGATAATGTGGTTGTGAGTCACCAACGGGCCAAGTCGTATCTGATCGCCGCGCAGGCTGATCGTATCCAGACCGGAGATGCGTGTGATGTCGATTAAAATATCCACACCGGGACGCTGACCGCGTTCCATTTCCAGCAGAATATCCGTCCCACCGGCGATCACCCGCGCCTTTACGCCATGCTGTGCCAGCAGTTCAAGGGCCTCGCTCACCGAAGTAGGGGAAAAATAATGTGTCCACATGAGTCAATGGCTTCGTCCTGATCTACGATGATTGACCACAGTGTAACATTCTCTGGCGATTCACTCAACGAGGATGTGAATTTACCGGTCAGTGGCTGCCCGATCAACCTCGATCACTGTCACCGGGTTGATATTCATAATGCAGGTGTCAAGGTGCTGCGTGCGAGTTGTCGTGCGCCGGTCGTAGGTATGCACATGGCCGTGAAGCATGTAGCGGGGACGATACCAGTCGAGGAATTTGTGAAAGGCCTTAAAGCCCTGATGCGGCAGGTCTTCGGCATCGTGGATACCCCTTGGCGGTGAATGGGTGACGAAAAAATCCACACCAAAGCCAAATTTCGAGCGCCGCAACCGCAGCCTTAACCCCGCCCCCAGCACCATCCGCGACATCTCACCTTCGGTGTACTGAACCGGGCTGTTGTTGTAGCGGATACAGCCTTCCAGACCATAAAACGACAACCCCTTGTACTCGACCAGCTTACCCTGCAAATCCTGCCCGCCGGGAGGGTAATCCTTATAACCTTCGTCATGATTGCCGCGCACATAAAACAGCGGCACATTCAGCACTGATGTGATGAATTCGAGGTAGACAGCGGGCATATCGCCGCAGCTCACCAGCAGGTCAATATCGCTGTACTGCCGCCGCAGGTTGACTGCGCTTTCCATCTGCGGCATAACGGTATCGCTAACACATAAAATCTTCACCACAAAACCTCAAAAACAGCTTTTCTTTTGAGGGCGATCTATTTTGCCCATTATTTCATATTACTGTATCACATCTTGCACAGGCTATCAGCTACAAACTGTCTCCTGCATCCGCTTCTATCCACTGCATCGTCCGACCGTCTCCGCCCCGCCGCAGCATGATGATCTGGGCGAGAATGCTGACGGCTATTTCCTGTGGCGTTTCTGCATTCAATTCCAGCCCAATGGGGGCGTAAACCCGGCGAAGCTGCTCATCCGTCAAACCGCGCTGCTCTTTCAGCGATTTAACCGTCAGCGCCCAGCGGCGGCGGCTGCCGATCAACCCGATGTAGGCCGCATCTGTCGCTAAAAGCGCGGGGATTAAATACATATCCACTGGTAAACCGCGCGTCACACATGCTACATAGGTGCGGCTGTCGATGGCGACGTGTTGGGTGATTTCACCCGGTTTGCAGACGATGTAGCCCGCCATTCCCGGCAGATAATCGGGATTACAATAGGCTTCGCGGTCATCGCTGACGATCAGGCGGTAGCCCGACCATTTGCCGAGTTCCGCCAGCGACTTGCCGACATGCCCGATGCCGATCACCAGCAGTGTCGGCGCGACGCCCACCGGCTCGATGAACACCTGCACTGTCCCGCCGCAAATGCCGGGATCGCCTGCCGTAATGTCATTCAGGGTATAGCTCGGCATCCGTGCCTGACCGTCAGTCATCGCCGCCAGTGCTTCCTTAATGACCAGCGATTCCATTGCTCCGCCACCGACTGTGCCGACGATTGAGCCATCCGCCCGCACCAGCATTTTGCTCCCGGCATGGCGCGGCACTGACCCCTGCACCTGCACGACAGTCGCCAGCGCCGCCGTTTCGCCTGCTGCTTGTGCCGACAGCAGTGCATCGTATATGGCCCGGTCATCGCTCATCTACGGAATCTCCACATCGCCAATGAAAAAGCGCCCTTGTTCATCGCCGCTTTCCGGCTGCAACCGCTCAAACGTATACGGGTCATATAAGCCCATCGCCACCCGGTAGCGCCCCGCCGGAACATCGCTCAAATTGACGGTAATAGTATCGCGCAGGACGCCCGGTAGCCAATTCCCCGGCGGCAGCGTCCCATTCCCCGGATAAGTATCGGTTTGTGCCACAATTTCATCAGCTTCATTCAGTACATGCACAAACAGTTTGTAATCACCCTCCGCGCTGCCATCGGTGTACCACTGAATGTTCGCCTGCATCTGCGCTTCGGCTGGCTGATATTCAACGGCTGCATCTGCCAGCACAATCGCACCGGATTGAAACGTGGTTAGCGTGTTGTTGGGTAGACTATCAGGGGTGGGGCAACCATATAACCAGTGATAAAACGGCTCGTAAAAGCCAATTGATATAGAAGGTTCAATACGAACCCGCATAGAATTAGTGATGCTATTCCCCGCAATTTCTTTGGGAACGCAGGTCACAATTTCCAACCATTTGCCGGGTATGGAGGGTATCCACTGGGTATCAACGAACTCGCCATTTACATAAATATCGAGTGTTCCGGCGGAGGCGGGATGTATTCGTGACACTAACGCCACATCCCACGAACTGCCGGAAGCGTAGTATGTCCATAAGTTGAATTCTTCATAATCTGTGATTAAACGTCCGCCATCGGTAATTTGGCAGTTGTCGATAGCACAATCAATATAGTCCATCTGCCGGACTTCGCTGGGAAAGCCACCCAAATCAGGACGACTATGCCAACTATAGTGAGCGCGGGCCTCGTCTTTTATATCCGCTACATCTACTGACCCTGTGTGTAGCGAACCATTACCCCAATAATTGAAGTTAAATGGCTGGAGTGAAGTGGATTTCTCATCACTACGAATGAAATCCCACTCTGGCTGATAAATCCCCTGAAAATCCGCCGCCAGTGCAACATTGAAATTGGGGTCGAGTGTTACGGGAAAGCCAGCCAACGGTTCGCCGTACAAACACGAGTCCACCAGAATCCCTAAGACGAAGCCATGCACATCACCGAAGCTGGCGATATAATCTGGGCGTTCGCGCATCAGAAACTCCGCCACCGCCCCCGGCCCGTTGCGCCAGTAGTCGGCTGCCCCCGGCGTCGTCAGCCCCACGATGTCGAGCGTCGTTCGCCCGCCTTCGTAGCGCAGCAGCCCCGTGTCATGCACGGCGACTACCGCGTCCGGGGGCGTGTTGGCTTGCAACCAGCGTGCCATTTGCAGAGGCTGAGCCGTTACATAGCCGACGTTCAAGCGATAATGGTCGATGAACTGCGCCCCTGTCCACAACGAAACGGCCATCGTCACCAACGCGATTCCGTAAATTTGTAGCTGAAGGCGTTCGGTTTTGCGGATGCCGATGCTGGCTAATCCCCAGCCTGCCAGTACCCACAACAGTGCCATGAAGGGCATCTGATAGCGTTTGAAGTGCCAGAATGCCGTGTCGAGCGTGGCGATGGCGAGTGTCCCGGCGATGAGCCATGCTACCAGCATCAAGCCAATGATTTGCCACTGCCGTCGTTCGTCTAAATCCGCGACATGCCGCCGTCTGCCCGATAACAATACGCCCAATCCGAGCAGCGCCAGCAGTCCCCAAAATGGTGCGAAATACATGCCCTCGCGTGGGCTGGTGCCGCTGAAAAATTCGACCCACATCCGTGCGAAATTTTCCAGTATACGCCGTATAACCGCGCCCCATTCAAACGGCACCGTTCCCAAGATCGATTTGGCTGCGTTGCCAGACGCCACCGCCGACCCAGTCACCAAGAGGTTGACGCGCGGCTGCACCCCGATTACCAGAACCGAAAGCAATAACCATAAATCTCGCCGGGTTAAGCCCGATTTTTCTGGCTGATGATCTTCTAGTCCCTTTAGTGGACTTGATTTTGGGGTAGCCACAGGTTTTAACCTGTGGCGCTTTTGCCACCACACTGCCCCTACGGCCAGCAGTGCCATAACCCCACCTTCAGGCCGCAGCAAGGCTAATCCTGCTGCCCACAGGGCCAGTTGCCAATTATTATTTTGTTCTGAGAGAGAGGGGATAGGAGTGAGAGTATTGAGCAGACCTAGCGCAAAAAAGATGACCAGCCCGGTTTCCATCCCGCTCATGAAGTGCCATGATACCGGCCCAGCCAGCCCAAAAGCGGTAGCCCACAAAGCAGCCAAGCGCCAATCAGCTTTGAAGCACCGCATCAGTCGATATACCAGCCATGCTGACCCGGCCAGCGCCAGCGCACCAAGCCCCATCGCCCACAGGCCGAGATGTAGACCCTGAAAACCAATAAAATAACCGATTGCCAGCAGCCAGGGGTAGAGGAAACTGGTCGCGCCGGAAGTAGGAGGCAAGCCGGGGTTGTAGACATAAGGCTGACCGGCGGCCATCTGCCGCGCATACTGGAAATGGATGTACACATCGTCCAGCGGCATGACGAGTTCGCCCTGTCCCGCTTGCAGGCTGGCGACAACATAGACAATGAATACCCCACCAGCAGCAATACAGCACAACGCCCAGACAAAAAGCGAGCGCCGTTTCTCGACGCCCGACAAATTCAAATCCATACTAATTGATGACCTTATGACAACCTATCCAGGCCATCATACTAATTTGAATAGCCATCTGCAAACGTGTCAATCATCAAACGCACATCATCACCCAGAGGATATAAAATCGGGCAGGTTGCCCCCGCCGCTACATATTCACGCACTTTCGCCCGCACTTCCTTGGGCGTGCCGGATGCCGTAATCATCTGCACCACATCATCCGGGACGAGCCGCATCGCTTCTTCAATCTGTTCTTCCGTCGCCGGCCATGTCAGCACTTGCCCAATCTCATCCAGTAATTCCTGTTTCACACCGCTGGCCTTCATGATATGCGGCTGCTGGCCGAGATACTGCGTCACCAGTTTGCGCGCACCGTCCAGCGCTTTTTTGCGGTCATTATCCACCGAGCACACCACAAGCTGCGGGCGGTCAACATCATCCAGTGACTTGCCTGCCAGCTTCGCGCCGGTTTCAAGCTGCGCCAGCGCCCCTTCATTGTAGCTGGGGGATACCAGATAATTCAGCACCACACCGTCAGCGATTTCGCCTGTCAATGCCATCATCTTCGGGCCAGTCGCACCAATGTAAATCGGTACATTGCGCGGCTCTTTGCGCCCATGCACCACATCCAGTTCCACATCAGTCAGATGAACGAACTGGCCGTGAAAGGTCACCCGTTTCCGCGCCAGCAGATCACGCACCACAGTCACGACTTCGCGCATCGCCAGCAGGTGTTTCTCGCGGTTGATGCCGACCTTCTGTGCCAATGGGTCCCACCAGGCGCCAATACCGCAGATAATGCGATCCGGCGCAAGATCGTCCAGCGTCAGATAAGTCGCCGCGATTACAGCAGCGTTGCGTGTCCAGTTGTTGATGACCCCGGAGCCAATCCTGATGCGAGTCGTCGTCGCCGCGAAAGCCGCCATTGGCACAATCGCATCGCGTACAAGGCGACTTTCCGCCTGCCACACGGCCTCGAAGCCCCGTGACTCGGCATATTGCACATATTTAATTGCATCCTGAAGTGAGTGCGCGTCTTGCAGGTAAAGGGCAACCCGGTCTGCCATGTCCATCCCCCAGTTATGAGAGCAAGGACACGGCAGTTATATCCGCATCCCTACCGTACCATTTCGTTAAGGAATTTTAAATCAGCGGGTACATCAATGTCCAGTAATAAGCGCTCAGAATGGTAAGTTTTTACATTAGCCCCAGCATCACGCGCCAGTTGCATATGTCGCTGATAACTGCCCGTGCCATAGGCATAAGCGAACATCCCCGGCGGGCGCACGAACATGGCATTGGTGCCATCTTCATGTTGGTCGGTTGCCAGCACAACGGTATTGTCTTCCCGTCCCATTGTCACTATCGCTGTAATATCTTCGGCGGCCACCAGGGGCAAATCCGCGGGGAGGATAAGCACCGCGCTGCCTTTCCAGCGTGCTACAACCTGTGTCGCCCGCATCAGTGCCTGATTTAATTCGGGTGCGCCGCTTTCCTGTACTGTATGTGCGCTGTATTCGCGGGCAATCGAAAGCACCTTGTTATCACGGCTGATGACTAGTGTACCCAGCACCTGCGGTACAGTACGGACAACACCCAATACATGTCGCAGCATCGTCTCGGCTAATTGCTGCCTTTCTTCCGGGGTCAACACTTCAGCCAGGCGGCTTTTCGCGCGGTTTAACGGTTTGACGGGAATGATTGCCCAGATACCCATAATTGCGCTGACGTGCCGTGTACGCGGCGCGTCATTCCTCCTTTCGAGGGGTTCACCAGCCCTTAATCCAATCTAACATAGTTTGTGCCAGTAGAATCTTGTCTTCGTCCGAATTCATAATCGTTTCACAACTCAATACATGTGGTAATGAAACCTGCAATTCAGTATCCATCTGGTCGTAAACGAATCCGTTGATGATTTCGCCATAATACTGTACAACACTTTCTACTGATGGGTCGTAACCCAGTTCCGCCATCAGCTTAGCCGCCGGGCCTTTGATGGCCTTCCCTCCCACTATCGGCGTCACTGCCACTCGTGGTATCTCACGTCCTTTAATCAACGCCCGCATCCCCGGCACGGCCAGAATTGGCTCAATCGACAGCCAGGGATTCGACGGGCCGATTAAAATTACATCTGCTCGATTGATCGCTTCCCGAACCGGCTCGGTTATCTTCGCCGCATCAATTCCCATCAGCCGCAGCGACTTCACAGTCGGCTGCCAGCGATGACGCACAAAATAAGTCTGAAATTCCAACTCACCATATTCTACTGTATTGACCATAGTCGCAACGGTGTCGTCTGTCATCGGCAAAATTGTCTGAGGAATCCCCAGCTTTTTTGTCAGCCGCTCCGTCACTTCCGTCAGTGTGATGCCTTCCCGCACCCAGGTCGTCCGCAGCAGGTGTGTGGCAATATCCTGATCGCCCAACCGAAACCATATATCCTCACCATAACGCTTCAATCCGTCCAGCACCTGGGTGGTATCGCCGCTCACGCCCCAGCCGTTGACTTTATCTGCCAACCCGGACAGTGTGTAAGTAATAGTGTCCAGATCGGGGCAAATCCGCAGGCTGTAGTGCCAGAAGTCATCCGCTGTATTGACAATCACTGTCAGTTCTTCCGGCGGTAAGACCTGCGCCAGCCCATAAGCCAGCTTCGCACCGCCGACTCCACCAACCAGAACCACTGCATTCAGCGCCATAACACACTCATTTCCAGAGGTCGGCGGGTCTTTTGGCGGGTTTCCGCCGGGTAGCCAATCGTAATCAAGGCCTGTGGCTGCCAGTCCTCCGGCAAATTCAGCGTCACCTGCACCACGTCCGGGCAGAACAGCGGCGCGCACATCCAGCACGCCCCCAACCCGGCATCATGCGCTGCCAGCAGCAGATTTTGTCCGGCCATCGCTGTGCTTTGTACCGCCATCAGATATTCATTTCGTCCCCGTTTATCGTCCGGGTAAACATCCATATCGGCCATTGTCAGACACAGTGCGATCAAAACTGGTGCAGTCGTAATGCGGCTATAGGAGCGGGTCGCGTCGGCTTCGATGACCGCTTCGGGTACGCCATCCACCATTAAATCCTGCCGTAAACGTGCCCCCATTGCCCGCGCCAACGCTTCTTTCTGCGCCTGCGTCTCAATTACTGCAAAGCGCCAGGGCTGCCGGTTGTGTGCCGATGGCGACCAGATCGCCGCTTCGAGCAACGACTCAATCACATCGTGCGGCACTGCCTCAGGCCGGTATCGCCGCACCGAGCGCCTGCTCAACACCGTTTCCACTAATGGTGTCTGCAACTTCAATTCGCTCATGCCAATTTCTTTCCCACTTCTGAATGGCAGCTACCGGTACAAATCCTGCTCCGGTGGGCGTACCAGTTCTGCCGCATGACCGGATATGGCTGGGAAGTTTAATCCACGCAGCAGCACCACTGGTCGGCCTTCATCAGCTTCTCCGGACAGCAAAATCGCCGCCGCAGCCACTAAAACAACAAAGCCATGAATACTCATATTCCTTCTCGCCAG
>CAYUTY010000079.1:0-28723 GCA_964447795.1 uncultured Anaerolineaceae bacterium | reverse complement strand
AATGTTTTGTCTAATGTTTCACTTTTGCATCTTTTTTCTGCTTTACTGGTTCTATTGTGCGTTGCCGCTCTTGTTAAATCCTTTGTCTTTAGCTGGCGGCTGTCGATTTGAAAATGATAAAAATTCCCGATTCTCATTTTCACCATTTTCACCATTTCCGCCGCCGCCGCCGCCGCCATCACAAATCGCTTGCTGCTGCCAATCCGTCATGGTAAGGTTGACGTCATTTTTGAAGGACAGCCTTTTTCATGACCCATTACGATGTACTCATTATCGGCGCGGGCGCGGGCGGTGGTGTCGTCGCCGGGGTGCTGGCCGAAGCCGGTAAGCGCGTTCTCCTGCTCGAACGTGGCCGCGAACTGACCTTCGCTGGCGATGGCCGCGACCACCTGCGAAACCAGCGCTTTTCCGGCTATGGTGTCAACGCCGGGCCGGATATGGAAGCCAACCCACGTACTTTTGAAGCCAACGGTGAGGTCTTTCCGCTCCGCCCCACCGACGCCATGTACCATAACAACGCCGCTGCCGTCGGCGGTGGAACGCGCGTCTACGGCGCACAGGCCTGGCGTTTCATGCCGCAGGACTTCCGCATGGCGGCTGAATACGGCGTCCCCCAGGGCAGTTCCCTGGCAGACTGGCCCATCAGCTACGACGAACTCGCGCCCTATTATCAACGCGCTGAGTGGGAAATTGGCGTCTGCGGCGAAACCAGCGCCATGACCCATCTGCCCCCCTACCACAAACCCTATCCCATGCCGCCCCAGCCCCCCAACCGGCAGGCCGACGTGGTACGCGCCGGGGCAGCCGCGCTCGGCTGGGATACGCTGCCCGTTCCCCTGTTGATTAACGCCGTCCCCTACAACAACCGCCCCGCCTGCATCCGCTGCCAGCACTGCGTCGGCTTCCCCTGTCCGGTGGATGCCAAGAACGGCAGCCACAACACCATGATCGCCCGCGCCCTGGCGACCGGCCTTTGCACCCTCGTCACTGAAGCAGTAGTCGAACGCCTGACCGTTAGCGACGGTGGGCGCGTCACTGGCGCGGCCTATTTTGACCGCGACGGCCAGCGCCTCGAAGTCACGGCGGATGTGGTCGTCGTCAGCGCGGCGGCTGTTGAATCAGCCCGGCTGCTGCTCAACTCCGCCCATCCCGGCGAGCCGAACGGCATCGGCAACCGGGGCGATCAGGTCGGGCGGCATTTACAGGGGCATTATTACCCCGGCGTGATCGGCCTGCTGGAAGAAACAGCCTGGGATATGGACGGCCCCGGCGTGACCACCGCCAGTTGCAAATTCAATCACGGCAACGACGGCATCATCGGCGGCGGAATGCTGGCGGATGATTTCATCGTCCTCCCGGTCATCTTCTGGAAGTGGAAACTCCCCCCGAATCTGCCCCGCTGGGGGGCGGCCAACAAGCAGTTCATGCGCCAGAATTACCGCCGCGTGACCGAAATTCGTGGCCCGGTGCATGAAATCCCCTCGCCAGATTCGCGCGTCCGCCTCGATCCAGCGGTGAAGGATAAATGGGGCATCCCGGTGGCGCGGCTCTCCGGCACGACCCACCCCGAAACAGTACGCACCTCGGCCTTCATGTACCAGCGTGCAAAAGAGTGGCTGACAGCCGCCGGCGCGGTGGACATCTGGGGCGACCCACCGGGATTGTATCTCTCAGCCAGCCAGCACCAGGCCGGAACCTGCCGCATGGGGGATGACCCGGCAGCCTCAGTCGTTGATCGCTGGGGTCGGGTACACGGCCACGATAACCTGTTCGTGGCCGATGGCTCGGTACACGTCACCAACGGCGGCTTTAACCCGGTGCTGACCATTCTGGCACTGGCCTTCCGCACCGCCGACCATATCACCGCGACCTGGTAGGCTCATGCGCTGAGACGGGATACGATGAGGGCGCTGCTATCGCGCCCTCGGCAAAATACACCCCCTTGTTTCCAGACTGTTCTTCAATTGAATAGATAGCGGAAGCTCCTGCCTGACAACCTTGAAAAGTCAGGTAAGAAACGCATTTTTGATCGCTTCTGAGACACCATTCAGGACAGTCAAGGGGAGTTATACATGTCTGAACTCGTGGTGGGCATGGGGGTCATTGCCGTTGTGCTGACGGTAGCGGCGCTGGCCTCCGGGCTGGTGGAACGCGCACCGCTTTCATTTCCGATCATCTTTCTCGGTCTGGGATTTTTGCTGGGCGGCGGTGGCATCGGGATGATCGAAATTGATCTCCATAATTCGCTGCTGGAAATCGTCGCTACCGTCAGTCTGGCGCTGGTGCTGTTTCTCGACGCGGTGAAATTGCAGTTGGACGAACTCCGCAGCGAGTGGCGTGTGCCTTTTCTGACGCTTGGGCCGGGGACGCTGATGGTCATCCTCGGTGTGGCGGGGGCGGCTTATCTGCTGGTTGGCACGACGCCGGTTCAGTCGCTTTTGCTCGGTGCTATTCTGGCATCCACTGACCCGGTTGTTTTACGTGACATCGTGCGCGATGAGCGCATTCCGCGTTCGGTGCGGCGGGCGCTCGGCGTCGAGGCAGGTATGAACGATATTGTCGTGCTGCCCATTGTGCTGATTCTGATCGCCGTGCTGACGGCAGCGCCGGGCGAAGATATGGACTGGGGCAGCTTTTTCATTCGCATTTTAGTCTTTAGCCCGCTCATTGGTCTGGCCGTCGGCGGCATCGGCGCGAATCTGATGGGGCGTGCTGATGCGCGTTTTGGCATCCGGCGCGAGTATCAGGCCTTGTATGGCATTGGCCTGGTGCTGGCGGCCTTCGCTGCCGGGCAGGTCATCAACGGTGATGGCTTTCTGGCGGCGTTTTTCGCCGGGCTGGCGGTGACGCTGTTCAACGTCTCGCTGTGCGACTGTTTCCTGGAATATGGCGAAGTCACCGCCGAAATGATGATGCTGCTGGCTTTTGTGCTGTTCGGCGCGCTGCTTTCATCACTGCTGGGGACAATTGCCCTTGTGCCAGTCGTGATTCTGGCCGTGATCGGGCTGGGTTTTATTCGCCCGCTTTCGCTGTGGCTGGTGTTAAAGCGTGCCAAAATGAGCAATACGGCACGGCTGTTCATGGGCTGGTTTGGCCCGCGCGGTTTGAATTCGCTGCTGCTGGCGCTGCTGGTGGTGCAGGCTAACGCGCCGAATGCCGAATATCTAATGGCGATCACGGGTATGGTCGTGGTGGTTTCAGTGCTGCTTCACGGGATTTCGGCGACGCCGCTGGCTTCGGCCTATGCGGCCAGAGTAGCGGCGGCACAATCCACGATGGCGGAAGAACGCGAAAGCACTTTCATCGGCCTGTTCGAGCCGGACGCGAATGAAATCCAGCGCATCACGCCGGACGCGCTGGCGGCACAGCTTTCAGGCGAGAACCCGCCGCTGATACTGGATGTGCGCTCGCGGGCGCACTATGAAAATGATGAAGGCCAGATTCCCGGCAGCATCCGCGTCCTGCCCGATCAGATCGAAGAATGGGCTTCGACTGCGCCGCATGGTCGCCCAATCGTCGCCTACTGCACCTGCCCCGACGAAGCCTCCAGCGGGCGGGTTTCCCGCAGGCTGAAGGCATTGGGTTTCGAGGCCAGCGCACTGCAAGGCGGCTATAACGCCTGGAAAGCCAAATACCCGGTTGACCCCAAAGGCACAGTTTTGATCCCTGCGCCAGCCGTCGCCTGAAGCAGGGATGAGTAACCATTCAGCTTGTAGGCGCTTCCGTTTCTTCCGGGTGAGATTATCAATCGAGGTTGTCGGCGGATGCTGGATGGTTCTATCATCAGACTGGTGCGCCCGTTACAATCAACCATATCATCGATTCAGTGAGAAATTTTCATGTCGCCCGCACCTGACAGCGCTGCTATTGCTCCATCTTCGCCATTGATACGCGCACTGCCTGATTGGGCGCTGGTGCCAATCGCCATTGTGTCGGTGCAGTTCGGCGCGGCAGTCGCCAAAGGCTTATTCAATACGGCTGGCCCCGGCGGTGGCGTTTTCCTGCGAACCCTGCTGGCTGGTGTATTGTTCATGGTGGTCTGGCGTCCTCGTGTACGCGGGCATTCGCGCAAAGCCTATGGTTACATGCTGGCTTATGGCGCGACGATTGCGGTGATGATGCTGGCCTTTTATGCCGCTATCGACCTGATCCCGCTGGGCATCACAGTTGCCATCGCTTTTGCCGGGCCGCTGGTGGTGGCGGTGCTGGGGTCGCGCAAACCGATTGATTTTGTGTGGATTGCCCTGGCGACAGGCGGTATTTTGCTGCTTTCACCGATCACCAGCACCGACCTGAATCCAATGGGAATGGTGCTGGCGCTGCTGTCGTCGGCTTCGTGGGCGGTTTACATCCTGCTGACCAAACGCATCAACCGGCTGTTTGATGGCAATACGGCGCTGGCACTGGCGATGTGTGTAGCGGCAGTAGTAGCGCTGCCCTTCGGCATCAACGGTGCTGCCGCCGTGCTGCTTGACCCGGCGCTGCTGCTGCTGAGTCTGATTGTAGCGCTGCTGTCATCGGCCATTCCCTTCTGGCTGGAGTTTGTGGCACTCAAAACGCTTTCGTCACGGGCTTTCGGTTTACTGGTGAGTCTGGAACCGGTAGTGGCTGCGCTGATCGGTTTTGTTGTGCTGCGGGAAACATTAGGCGGGAATGAAATGATCGGCATCGCGCTGGTGACGATTGCGGCGGTGGCGACGACGCGCACAGCTTCCGAATGATGTAAGACCATCCCGCGAAAAATACTCCAAAGCAGTATCAACTTTATCACAAGGAGCAGCCATGAACGGGCCAATTCTGGAACTGCGAGTCGCGCTGACGACGGCAGATTATGATGGACTGGTGCGCTTTTATCAGGACGGGCTGGGACTCGACCCGGCGCAGTTATGGACGAACGAACACGGACGCGCATTAATCTACGAGATGGGGCGCGGCACGCTGGAAATTTTCGATGAGCCGCACGCAGCCACCATTGACCAGCTTGAAACGGAAGGACGCGGCAAGAGTGGGCATATTCGCTTCGCCTTGCAGGTGGCCGATGTGGACTCGGCGGTGAAACGGGCGACTGAGTGGGGCGCGACACTGGTGCATGAACCCGTTGTCACCCCCTGGAAGCACCGCAACGCGCGGTTGCAATCGCCCGATGGCTTGCAAATCACGCTGTTTCAGGTTTTAGAGGACGAGTGAATTAACCTATGCTTATGCAGGAGAGGGTATCAAATCCTCCCCTGCAATGAACTGACGCCCCGTTTTCGCGCTTCGATGAGGCGAGCGTATAGGTCGATCACCTCATCCATAATGGCGGGCCACGTCTGCCCTTCAGCGAAGGCGCGGGCGGCGCGTCCCATCTGCGCCATGCGGTCACGATCAGCAGCAATCGCACGAACGCCTGCGACCAGCGCGGCGGTATCGCCTACTTGGAAACTGTAGCCGTTTTCCCCCTCTGTGATGACATCGGTCACGCCGCCGACGCGCGAGGCAACCACTGGTAAACCGGCGGCCATCGCTTCCAGCACCACCAATCCAAATGACTCCAGTGCGGACGAAAAGACAAACATATCGGCGCTGGCATAGGCTTCAGCCAAAGATTCACCGCCCAGATAACCGATGAAATGGGCGGGCAAACCGGCAAAGTGTCGTTCGAGATCAGCGCGAATCGGCCCGTCGCCGACCAGCGCTAGCCGCGTCCCCGGCACATTTTCCAGCACAGCGCGTAAATCCATGAGGCGTTTTTCCGTCGAGAGCCGCCCAACGTAGAGCAGCAGCTTATCGTCCGGGCAGCCCCCGGACAGTCGATAACGCATCGCCAGGTTGCGTTTGCGCGGGTGAAAGCGCTCCGAATCGACGCCGCGCCGCCACAGGCCGATGTTTTTCACGCCGAGTTGGTTCATACGCGCCTGCACCAGCCGCGAGGGGGCGAGGGTGCTGTCGGCCATGTTGAACAGCCAGCGCGTCAGCCAGTCGGTGGCCGGTTCAATGATGCCGATGCCAAAATGATGTACCAGCCGCCCGTAATCAAGATGAAACGAGGCAACGGACGGCACGCCGAGCCGCCGCATCATCAGCAGGCCGAAGCCGCCGATCAGCGCCGGGTGGATGAAATGGGCCACATCGGGATTGAAGGCTTTCAACTGGCGATAAGTGGCGAGCGTGGGTGGGCCAGCGGTCAGGTCGGGATAGAGGGGGACGCGCACGCCGCGCACGCCAATGATGGGCGATTGGCGGTAATGTTCAACGCCAAGTTTGGGTGCAATGACGACGGACTGGATGCCACGCGCTTCCAGATGGTCGATCAGCAGACAGATGATGGTGACGATGCCGTCAATTTTGGGGAGGAAGTTTTCGGTGAATAGAGCGACACGCATGAATGATTCCGGCATGGTGGAGATGCAAAACCCCGCACCCCCACCGAACCCGCCATCTACCGGCCAGGCCTTACCCTCGACTCCCTATAACACTGTTGAGGTCGATTGGTGACGGAGATGAGGCCCTAAGGCAAAGTTCGGTTCAGCGGCAGTGTGAAGCCGGGCAGGACATCGCTGCCGTCCAACGTGTCGTCCTTTGTCAAAACCTGCACATCTTTCCCTGGCTGGTAGACTTCCACCGCTTCGCCGGGCAGCACCAGCACGCCCAGCTTGACGCCGTGCCGCAGGTAATCTCGCATTTTGCGCCGCTGCGACTCGCGCGTCTGACTCTCGGAGCGAATTTCGACGACGAAAAGGGGCGGTGTGGTCAGGTAATCAGCATCGCTGTCCACATTGGCGCAGACATGCGGCAGGAATTTTTCGCCGTTTAATTCGTGCAGGACTTCGGTGTAGGCAACTAAGCCAAGTTCGGGATGGACTTCGAGGTATTGGTCGAGGGCGCTGGCAAAACGAACCTGATGCTTGCCGTGACTCGGTTTCGGCGACACTTCAACCATCTCCCCGTCGATGAAATCAAAACGTTTATCCGGATGCTGGGCGGCAAAAGCGAGGAATTCTTCGGCTGTCATTTCCTTGTGGATGAACATACCCTGAGCCTTTCACTCTGACTGAGTATAGCATCTTGGATGGCGGGTGGCATAAGCGGCCTGCTTGCCCGACGCGTGATTGGCTTCTACAATCACCCTGTTTACCCTTCGCAGTATAATAAGCAAAGTTGACCGATGGAGTTTTGAATATGGCTGCGATACAGGTTCCTCTGATTTATGACGAACTGCTTGATTTCCTGCTGGAAAAAGCCTCACCTGAAGAGATTATGGCTTTCAAAGTGTCTGAAAAAGCCGAAGAACGGACGGAATACCTGCTGGATGGGAATAATGCCGGGACACTTACAGCGGAGGAACAGCTTGAACTCCAGCAGATGCTCTACTTTGATCGCAAAATTTCCCTGCTCAAAGCTCAGGCTGCTGTCGCGCTGAAACAGGCATGAGCCGTATTCCAAAATCAATTCGGGAAAGCGTCAGAAGAGGGGCAATAGCGCGTTGTGAATATTGCCTGAAGCCCGACCTTTATACATCGCAGCCCTATCATGCCGATCATATCATCGCCCAGAAACATCGCGGCTCCGACGAGTTGGACAATCTCGCCTGGGCCTGTTTCCAGTGTAACGTTTGTGAAGGAACGGACATCGCCGCCATTGACCCCGAAACCAATACACTGACGCCTCTCTATAATCCGCGAACCCAGGAATGGGATGACCACTTTGAACTTAATCATGCGGTCATGATCGGTTTGACCGCAGCAGGCCGGGCGACGATTTTTGTGCTGCAAATGAACAGCGAAGATCAGATTGCGGCACGTCGTTTGCTCATTGATAATGGATTATGGTAATGGCCTTTTTTATCCTCTGCTTTTTCAGGAAATGATGATGTCTCCCATCACGATTGAGGATGTACAGGTTATCCTGACGCAGCCGACGACGCAGCGGCTAATCGTCGTCAAAATCATCACCTCGGAACCCGGCCTGTACGGGCTGGGCTGTGCCACGTTTACCCAGCGCTTTCACGCGGTGGCGGCGGCGCTGGAACATCACCTCAAGCCGTTTCTGATCGGGCGCGATGTCAGCCGCATCGAGGACACCTGGCAGCAGATGATGGTCAACGGTTACTGGCGCAACGGCCCCGTCCTGAACAATGCTATTTCCGGCGTCGATATGGCCCTGTGGGACATCAAGGGCAAGCTCGCTAACATGCCGGTTTATCAACTGCTGGGCGGCAAATGCCGGGAAGCGGCGGCGGTTTATGTCCATGCCGATGGCCGGGATGTGGCGGAAGTCACCGAGAATGCGCGGCGCTTCATGGACGAGGGCTATCGCTACATTCGCCTGCAAATGGGCGGTTATGGCGGCAAAGGCGCACGCGATGCCCGGCCAGAAGGGGCGCTGGACGGCGCCTATTTCGATCCCCGCGCCTATATGCGGAATATGCGGAATATGCTGGAAGCGGTGCGTTCGACTCTTGGCGACGAGATCGAACTATTGCATGATATTCATGAGCGCTTGCAGCCGGTGGACGCGGTGAATTTTGCCAAAGCGGTTGAGCCGGTCAACCTGTTTTTTCTGGAAGACGCGCTCGCCCCGGAAGATATTGAATGGTTCACCCACATCCGCGCCCAGTGCGCGACACCGCTGGCGATGGGCGAATTATTCGTGCATCCGCTGGAATGGCGCTGGCTGGTTGAACGCCGCCTGATTGACTTCATTCGGATGCACATCAGCGCGATAGGTGGCATCACCCCGGCGCGTAACGCGGCTATCTTCGCCCAGATTTACGGTGTTCGCACCGCCTGGCATGGCCCGCAGGATGTCTCCCCGGTAGGCCACGCCGCCAATCTGCATCTGGATGTGTGGGCGCCGAACTTCGGTATCCAGGAATGGTGCCGCTTTCCCGAAGTGGTTTACGAGATGTTTCCGGGCTGCCCGGAAGTGCGAAATGGCTATATGTATCCGAATAATCGCCCCGGACTCGGTGTGGACATTGATGAAAAGGTAGCGGCCCAATTCCCCTGCACCGACGAGATTATTGAATGGACACAAACCCGTCCTCCCGACGGCAGTCCATCACGTCCCTAGCGCCGAGTACTATCCGGTGTTGGCCTCAGGTGAGGCAGTCTCAACTATTACGGTGCTTGCCCACTGTGCGATTGCCTTCTACAATTGAACCAATGCCTCTTTAGAATTAAACCTGTAGATGAGGCTTTACAACCCTCCTCTACATAACCGGGACAGCGAATGAGCGATCAACAGGATGTAATCGTAAAACTGGATGACCGGATTCGGCTGATGTCCGCCGTACTGGGCGCTACTGACTGGCCGGAAAAATCGCACGAGCGGCAGCCGCACGGCACGCACGCCCACAGCCGCGCATCCCGCAAATACCTGGACGCTTTCAAAACTCACGAAGCGGTACAGGGGATGCAAAGTCTGGTCAATCAGGGTGCACCGATGGAAGCGATCTTCACACTGGCGATGCAGATGTCGTGGCCGACTCTGGAAATCGCCGAACTGCCGCGCTGGGCACCGCCGCGCTGGAATGAACACCTGCGCGACTTTTACGAAAAGGCGGCACTGGCGAAGTGGTGGAAAGATGAAAGCGTCCCCTGGAACAACAGCATCATCGAGTCGCAAAAGATGTTCAAGGGGATTGAGTTCAAGCCGTTTCTGAAACCGTTTCTGGGCGAAATCCCTGAAACGCTGGTTTTTGTGCCGAGCATTTCTTTTCCTACTGACCAGGAAATCGGCGTGCGTTCCGGCACTGAACTAATCTGCATCGCGCCACCGCGTCTCGCCTGGGGGGACAGCGCACCCTGGCCGTTCGACGAAGACCCGGCCCATGTATATCGCGCGGCGCTGTCGCAGTACGGTCGGATGCTGATGCTGGCCTATCTGCGTGCGAATGCCGAAGCGCTTTCGCCCATCGCTACCACGCCGCTGCCAGTGAGTGACCAGTTCCGCGCTCGTTTTCCGACCTGGCAGGAACAGTTCACAAACCTGTTCGTGGCGGCTTCGGTTGCGCTTTTCCTGGAAAGCAAGGTGAGCAAGGCCGAGTCGAATGCTTATGTGCTGATGGAGCGCAAAACGCAGGGTATGGTGATTCTGCCAGGCATGGTGAGCGTGCTGCGGCGCTACCAGACCGAATTTGACAACGGGCGCTACAAGAATCTGATGGAGTTTCTGCCGATATTCCCAAAACAGCTTCGGGTAGCGGCCAAGATCGTGACGCTGTAGGAGGTGATGTTCCTCCTGCTTAAGTGGGCAGAGTCGTTTGACCGGAATCAACGGTCTCATTCCTTGAAGCACTGGAACTCGGCTGTTCGCTATCTGAACCACAAAGGATTGAAGTCTAACATATCTCACAAACGGTCAGAACGGGCTTAAAAATGTCAGAACATGCCCGGATGATCGTTAGAATTCTGTAATTCTGCTCCTTTAAGACCTTACATCTTTGTTTTCGGTTTGATTCTTAATCGCACCTTCGTTATAATGTTCGGCTGTTGTACCCATGTGAGCGGGAGAACAAGGGAAATGAATTCCAATTTGTCAGGACTGGGCGAGTCTGAAGATTTCCAGACAGAATCGCCAGTCGCCGAGTCGTCACAGCCACAACTGGTCGATGCACCCGAACCGGCGAATGACGGCGCAGAATCCGAAGCGCCCCAGACGGTGGAGGCAGTCGTTGAGCCAGTCGAAAACGTGGCAGAGACGACGACGCCCGCCGCAGAGGAACAGCACGAAAGTGTAGAAGCAGCCAGCAGCGCCCCGGCGACAGCCGAAGTCGAAAGCGCGGAGTCAGATGTCTATGAGTCCGAAGCAGACAGCGGTGAGGCTGATGCTTCTGCCACACCGGAAGCCCCCGGCGACTGGCTGGCACAGGATACCTCCGACCTGAAAGGGCTGCGACGCGGTGATATTGTAGATGGCACGATCACGGCCACTTCCCCCACCGCTGTTCATGTCGATGTCGGCGGCAAGACCGACGGCATCATCCCCGGTCGTGAGCTGGAACGCATGAACAAAGAAACCCTGGACATGCTGAAGACCGGCGAAACAATCTCGGTTTTCGTCGTCAACCCACACGATCATAATGGCGACATCATCCTGTCGCTGAACCGGGCGCTGGAAGAACTGGACTGGAAGCGAGCGGAAGAATACCGCGAGAGCCAGCAGGTCTACGAAAGCATAGTCGCCGGTTACAATAAAGGCGGGCTGATCGTGCGCTTTGGGCGGGTTCGCGGGTTCGTGCCGCAGAGCCAGCTTGGCGCAGACCGCCGCCGCATCGCCGAGGGCGAAACGCCGGAAGAGCGCTGGGGCAAAATGGTCAACGAGACGATTGCCGTCAAGATCATGGAAGTTGACCGCGCCCGTAATCGTCTGATTCTCTCCGAGCGGTCGGCTGCGCGCGAAAGCCGCGAGAGCCGTAAGGAAAATCTGATCGTCCGGCTGGAAGTTGGCGAAGTTCGCACCGGGCGGGTTGTCAGCCTGGTCGATTTCGGCGCATTCGTGGACATCGGCGGCGCGGAAGGCCTGATCCACCTGACCGAACTGTCCTGGACACACGTCAACCACCCGCGCGAACTGTTGCAGGTCGGGCAGGAAGTCAAGGTTGAGGTCATCAGCATTGACCCGGATGCCAAGCGTATCGGCCTGAGCATGAAACGGCAGGCCGCTGACCCCTGGGACACGGTTGCCAGCAGTTACAGTGTGGGACAACTGGTGCAGGGTATCGTCACCAAGCTGACCAAGTTCGGCGCATTCATCCGTTTGGTTGATTTGCCAGAAATTGAAGGCCTGGTGCATATCTCAGAATTGTCCGACAACCGCGTTACACACCCGCGCGAAGTGTTGAACGAAGAAGAAACGGTCACACTGCGCGTGGTTAAGATGGACATCGAAAATCGCCGCCTCGGCCTGAGCCTGAAGCGCGTCAATTCGGCTGAATACCTTGACCTGGACTGGGGATAAACCTACCCAAAAGTTGAGGCGCGTAGCAGTCACCCGGCTGCTATAATAATGAAAGTATAAGGGCAGCGCCCTGCTGCCCTATTTCAATAGTGTTATGCTTTGTCGAGTAATTCTAACCATCTCATCATACTCTTAAGCATACCCCGTTTGGCTTATAAGGTTATAATGGGTAAAATTTACCTGATGATTTGGGAAATATCGGGTAGAACTAGGGATATAATAAGCATAGCTCATTCAGGGGCTATCAGGTTACGGAGGATTTGAACCGTGCCGAACAATAAAATGGAACGTTTTACGCAGCGGGCGCGGCGCGTGCTGAGCCTGGCGCAGGAGGAAGCAGAGCGGCTTCGTCACAATTACATTGGGACTGAGCATCTGCTATTGGGACTGATGCGTGAAGAAGGTGGTGTCGCCGGGCGCGTCCTGCGCGACCTGGGACTGGAACAGCGCCGGGTGGAAGAGCTGGTGGAAGAACTGACCCGCGCCACCGCTCGCACTGGCACGGCAGCGCTCGACCTGTCCCCCGGCACCAAACGGGTGCTGGAACTGGCCGTCGATGAAGCGCGGCGTATGGGGCATCACTATATTGGAACGGAACACCTGCTGCTTGGCCTGGTACGCCAGTCCGACGGTGTGGCGATTGATGTGTTGAAGCGGCTCGGTGTCAGCCCGGAAGAGGTGCGGCGGCAGACGCGGCGCGTCCTCCAGGAAAGCCCGGTACAGTCACAGCAGCCGCAGGAAACTTCCCGTCCCAGCGGCAAAAAAGGTGAGAATAAAACCCCGCTGGTTGACCAGCTTGCTACTGACCTGACCGCGCTGGCTTCAGAGGGCAAACTCGATCCGGTGGTCGGTCGCGAAACCGAAATTGAGCGCGTGATCCAGGTTCTCAGCCGCCGCCGCAAAAACAACCCGGCGCTGATCGGCGAACCGGGCGTCGGCAAGACGGCCATCGTCGAAGGACTGGCACAGCGTATCGTCATGGGCGAAACCCCCAAACCGCTGCTGAACAAGCGCGTGCTTCAGCTTGATGTCGGTTCACTGGTCGCGGGAACGATGTATCGCGGTCAGTTTGAAGAACGCCTGAAGCGCGTCATCGAAGAACTGAAATCGTCGGACAGCATTCTGTTCATCGACGAAGTTCATATGCTGGTCGGTGCGGGTTCAGCAGGCAGCAGCGTGGATGCCGCCAATATTCTGAAACCGGCGCTGTCTCGCGGTGAACTGCAATGCATCGGCGCGACCACACTGGACGAATATCGCAAACACATCGAGAGCGACGCCGCGCTGGAACGCCGTTTCCAGCCGATTATCGTCGATGAACCCTCGATTGAAGAAACCATTGAAATCCTTCAGGGCATTAAAATCCCCTATCAGGAACATCACAACGTCGAAATTACCGACGACGCCATTGAAGCGGCGGCCAATCTCTCCGCCCGCTATGTGCCGGATCGCTTCCTGCCCGATAAGGCGATTGACCTGATCGACGAAGGCGCTGCCCGCCTGCGGATGTACAAAAGCCCGGAAGCGGCGCAGGTTCGCAAGGCCGAGCAGGATTTGCTCCAGATCGAAGAAGACCTGGAACTGCTGGAAAAAGAAGACCCGGAAACCAACGAGATCACTCAGCTTCGTATGACGCGCGACAACCTGAGCGATATGCTCTCGTCGCTGAAGTCCAACTGGAATGAAGAAACCAACCAGCCGCGCCTGATCGCGGAGGACATCGCTGAAGTGGTCGCCATGTGGACGGGCATCCCGGTCATGCGGCTGGCAGGCGAGGAAAGCGAACGCCTGATGCAGATGGAAGGCGCGCTGCACAACCGCATCGTCGGCCAGCATGAGGCGATTGAGGCCATCAGTAAGGCCGTCCGCCGCGCTCGCGCTGGTTTGAAAGACCCACGCCGTCCCATTGGTTCATTTATGTTCCTGGGGCCGACGGGCGTTGGCAAGACCGAACTGACCAAAGCGCTGGCCGATTTCATGTTTGGCAGCGAAGACGCGCTGATTCAGCTTGATATGAGCGAATTTATGGAGCGCCATTCGGTTGCTCGCCTGGTGGGTGCGCCCCCCGGTTACGTCGGCTATGAAGATGCCGGTCAACTAACCGAAGCCATCCGCCGCCGCCCCTACAGCATCGTGGTGTTTGACGAAATCGAAAAGGCCCACCCGGAAGCCTTCAACATGCTGCTGCAAATCATGGAAGAAGGCCAGTTGACCGACGCGCGCGGGCGCACTGTCAACTTCCGCAATGCCATCATCATCATGACCAGCAACGTCGGCGCGGACACCATCAAGCGGCAGGCTGCTCTGGGTTTCGAGTTCCCGCTTGATAACGAAAAGACCGATATGCTGGCCTATGACGACATGAAAAAGAATGTCAGCGACCAGCTCCGCCGCACTTTCCGGCCAGAGTTTCTGAACCGTGTGGATGCGACCATCATCTTCCGCGCTCTGACGCGCGACGAGATCAAGCAGATTGTTGACCTGGAACTGAAGAAGGTCGCTGAACGGCTGATCGAACATGCCATCACGCTGGATGTGACCGATACTGCCCGTGACTGGATGGCGACACGCGGCTACGACCCCGAATTCGGTGCGCGTCCGCTGCGCCGCCTGATTCAGAACGAGGTTGAAGACGCGCTCTCGGATGGTATCCTCTCCGGCAAGTTCCACATCGCCAGCGTCGTGCGCGTCACGGTGGGCGAAGACGGTGAACTGCTGCTGGAAGAAGTGGCCGAACCAGAGCCAGAAGCTCCGGCTGTCTAGGTTTTCAGATTTCACAAAACGAGAGGCGACCACATCAGGTCGCCTCTTTTATTTCCGCACGAGTTGCGAGACACAAGAGGGTATTCGATCCAGAAGGGCGAAGTAGTAGCTCCGCCCTTGCAAGGTCATTAAGCTACAGCAGCGCCAGAATCCGCGCGGGGCCGCCGGAGCCTTCTTCCCAGCGCGGTACGCCGACAATAACCGTCGCCGCTTTCCCGGCAATCGCGCTCAGGTTGGCGACGCCTTCCACGCCGTATTTGCCCGCCGCCAGCACCGTGACATGTACGTCAAATGTCGTCGAGTTGCCGGGATCGAGGCTCAAGGTATCCACCGCGATGCCATGAATATCGCGCTCCGTCGTGAGGAAGGTCGCCGCGTCCGGGCCAAAGCCGGGGAAGTTCAGCGAACCGTCGCCAGGGTCGCCGCGAAACGCCGGAACATCATTCCATTTAGCTTCCCAACCAGAATACATGCAGACCAGCGCACCCGCCGGGATTTCGCCATTTTCGGCTTCCCAGGCTTCAATGTCAGCTACATCGAGGGTGGCGTTGGGTTCTTCGGCAGCTTTGGCGGAAATATCGATGACAACGGCGGTGCTGACGAGCAGACCTGCCGGGTAATTATCCACCGTTTCGCCGTCTTCGACGAAATGGGCAGGAATATCGACGTGTGTGCCCACATGCTCGCCAAAGTTCCATTTCTGGATGTAGAAGCCGTCGGGATTAACCTTCACGAAGGTTTCGCGGGTTGGTTCTTCGCCAACCAGATAGGTGGGAACGGTAGTGCCGAGGATGTGGCTCAAATCCACCACTTCGCTCATGGCATCCTGCGCGTGAATGGTGCGAGAGGGCAGGCCGACGGAAGCGACGGCTAACCCGGCGGCGGTCATACCACCGAGTCGGAGGAAATTACGGCGGCTGACCTGCGGACGTCCTTCGCGGGCGACTCGTTCACGAACAATCTGGGCAACTTTTGGATGGCACATGCTGCAAGCTCCTCTTGTAAAAGCTGTTGGGGTTCACGCCTGGGGCGCTTGCAGCGAAATTATATGCGGCGTAATAGGTTATTACGAAAAGAGACGGAGTATCAATCGTCAATTCCGCTATAAATGCGACGAGCGCCAGGTGTGCGCCCGGCGCTCGTCTAACGAGAGGAGATTGGGTTTCTGTAGACGGGGTTCAGCCCCGCGTACATACAAAAGTTAGTGCGCGGCGTTGGGGAACAGCGTCCACTTCACCTGCTGGAAAGCCACGTTGAAAGCCGAACGCAGTGCGCCGAAGTTGGTC
Organism: uncultured Anaerolineaceae bacterium; assembly: GCA_964447795.1. Lineage (GTDB taxonomy): Bacteria > Chloroflexota > Anaerolineae > Aggregatilineales > Phototrophicaceae > CFX2. The sequence goes on along the minus strand of CAYUTY010000079.1, from coordinate 12,731 downwards.
AGCGACTTCAGGAAAGTAAAAACCGGGCCGGGGCGGAACATCCATTCACGCATGGCGCGGCGGGCTTCCTTTTCCATCTCTTCAGCGCTCAGGTTCGCGTATTGCAGCACCGTCGAGCGATCCATATCGACCTGTTCCCACTTGGTGCCGGGTTTGAACCAATTGTTCTCCATAACCATGAAGAAGAACGGCGTGCCGGGATAGGGTGCGGCGATGTGGAAAATCGCCAGATCGAGCGGCAACGTCTTGCTGAAGTCGATGGTTTCCTGAATGGTCGCTTTGGTTTCGCCGGGCAGACCGACGATGAAGTAACCGAGGTTGCGGATACCCGCATCCTTTGCCCAGCGGACGCTCTGGCGGGCGCGGTCAGCGGTTGTGCCTTTACGGGCCTTCTTCAGAATTTCTTCGTTGGCGCTTTCGATGCCCCATGACAGAACGGAGCAGCCAGCCTTCGCCATCATGTCCAGCATTTCCTTATCGACATAATCGACGCGGCTGTTGGCGGTGAAGTTAATCTTCAGGCCGCTGTCGATGATCTGCTGGCAGATGCCCATGACCTGATCGCGGTTGGCGGTGAACAGGTCGGCGTACATGTGAATGTTGCGCACGCCCAGATCATAGAGCATCCGAATCTCAGCCATGATATTTTCCGGGCTGCGCAGGCGCAAACCGGCCTGATAGCTGACGTGCTTGATGCAGTAGATGCAGCCTGCCGTACAGCCGCGGCTGGTGACGATGAACTGGTATGTGCCTTTCAGGACAGGCGTGCGGTACTTGTCCAGCGGCAGCAGATGATGCATCGGCAGCGGCAGATCATCCAGGTTGGGGATGAAGTTGCGGTCAGGATTGCGGACGATTTCGCCATTGCGCCGCCAGACGACACCCTTCACATGGCTCAGGTCGTACTGGTCAGTGTTGGGGATGCGCTCGGCAATTTTCGGTTCCCATTCCGGGTCGCAGCTTTTGTACAGCTTCAGCGTTTCCGGGCTGAATTCAGTCCGCCCGGTGATGGTGTCCACCACTTCACGCAGAGTCACTTCCGGTTCACCGCGCAGGCAAAGATCAAGCGAGGCGAAAGGCCGCATGGTTTCAACCGCCAGCGGCGTGACATGCGTGCCAAAAGCCATCGTGATCGCGCCGACGGATTTTGCCAGGAAGCAGCCGTAGTTATCGTTGGTCAGCGTGGGGGCTGTCATCTGGGTAATGTAAAAGCGCGGCTTGTATTCATTCAGCTTGGCTTCGAACTGGGGCCAGGTCATGCGCTCCGCGATGGCATCAATAATCGCCACCGAGTAATCGGGATGCATGACGGCGGCCAACTGCGCCAGAGAGACCTGCCCCCAGATCATGTTTTCGCGGCTGCGGCGACCAACGCGATGCTGGCTGCGAATCCAGATGGCACCGTCGGGCGCGGGCGGATTAACCAGCAGGATGTCCTCATTGTGCTGGCGGTATTCTTCCGGGAACTTCGCCACGATGGGATCGGCGTCGGGGAAGCGAACGTTAGACAGCTTGGGGACGCGGCGCGAACCGAGGTTGGCGCGCAGATCGTCCGGCAGGTCTTTGCGACCCGAAATTTCGCCGCCGGTATAAGGTTCTTCAACCTTGGGATAATCAGCCTTGAGTTTGTCGTAATTGATGTCGGACATGATGCCCTCTCTTCTCTCGTCTACTGCAACTGTGCGGTATTGATTGCTGCCTGTGCCTCGCCGGGTATTTCCCTAGACGAGCGCCTTGTTGATTTCAGATGTGACTTTCTGCACTTCGACTCTCACATCACCATCCCGGCGGATGATGATGGCGTTATCGCCCGCTGTGCCGTCCGTACCCAGGTCAGACATGATGCCCAGGTCGCGCTTGCTCAGGTCAGACAAAACTTTCACCAGCATCCAGCTTGTCGTTAGCTGAATACCGGACATGACAAACATGGCGCTGGGGACGAGCAGATACCAGGTTGGCTCCCCGCCCCGGCTGGTGACGGCGGCGATCACGAACAGCACCACACCGACCAGTAACAGGCCGATGCCGATCTGTCCGAAGCGCTGCTCCAGCGGCTGGCGAAACACGGGACGCCCGAACAAACCCTGCCGGATGGGGCGGCGATGGAACAGTCCGACAATATAGTTAAAGACTGTGCCGATGCTGAACAGGTTGACGGCTACAATCGCCAGCGTCATCACCACAAAAATCAGGTTGGTGTAGCCGCTGCGGTCTTCTACGCCGCTGCTCACTGCCGTCAGCCAGGGTAGAGCGAAAAGCGCCGCCATCACCACCGCCACCAGCGACAATGCGCCGAGCAGTCGCACCGGGTTATAGGTAGCCGCCGTACCAAGAATGGTAAAGAGGAAGCGGAAGCCGTCGCGGATGACGCTCAGTTTGCTTTCGCCCGCGCGTTCCTCGTAGCGGATTGGCACTTCAATCATCTTGATTTCTTCGTGCAGGGCGCGGGTCGTCATCACCGGTGTGAAATTCAGACCGTCCGGCAGCGGATAGAGTTTTTCCAGCACCTCGCGCTTGAGGATACGCTGGCCGCTGGCGCTGTCGGTGATGCGGACGTTGCCGATCATCGTCACTAAACCGGCGAACAGGGTATTGCCGATACGCCGGGTGAGCGGCATATCGCTTTCGATGCCCGCCATACGCGAACCAACCACGACATCGGCATTCTGCTCGATCATGGCCTGGAACATATTCGGATAATATTCTGGCGGGTATGTGCCGTCGGCATCCATGAAAGCCAGGAAATTGCCGCTGGCATGGCGGAAGCCGGTTTTGAGCGCGCCACCATAATTGCGGTTAACCTTATGCTGAATCAGGACGACCCCCCGGTCAACGAATCCGCGCACAATATCAGCCGTGTTATCTTTGGAACAATCATCAACGATGATGAGTTCCATGCTGTCCACGCCGACTTTTTTCAGTTCTGGTTCGACTGCCAGCACACGCTCGATGACAGCGGCAACGCCGTCCTCTTCATTGTATGCTGGTATAACAATTGACAGAATATTCATGGCTGCAAGCCCGCCCTCTCGTTTTGTCATAACACCCACACTGTGCCATCGTTCGCCTAACGACCTCCTAACATGAATAATTTTAGGCCATATCTTTTTTATTCACGAAATATTCACATTTGAGGTGTCAGGAATTTCAGTCATTATAAACGCAAAATAATTTTTACGTCGCTGAATATTTTGAGGAAACGTCCTGCGGGATATGATCGGTCATGTCCCGCAGGGAATCGCGGAAGAATTCAGGCGCGCAGGTCTTCCAGTGCGCCGAAGTGGATATTGGCGTTTTCCAGCTTTTTCGCCATGTCGGGGTCACGCCTGTCGCCAATCACCTTTGCGGGGACACCGACGGCCAGACTGTAGGGTGGCAGGCTTTTGGTGACGACAGCCCCCGCGCCAACGATGCTGCCCTTGCCAATCGTCACGCCATCGACGACGACAACATTGGAGCCAAGCCAGACATCATCTTCAATCGTGATGCCCTCAGCCGTGATGCCCTGATCCTTGATGAAGCGATTCGGGTCGGCATAGACATGATTGACCGCCGCGATCTGTACCTGCGTTCCGGTATAAACACCATCGCCGATATGGACGCCGCCCTGCCCGCGAATACAGGTGTACTCGCCGAAGAAGCAGTTTTTGCCGACAAAAATCCCGGCCTGGGGCAGATCGCGGTAATTAAAAACGTGAAAGGTCGCGCCATGCATCAGGCTGGTGCCTTCGCCGATGGTGATGCCACCGGGCAGCGCGTTCAGAAACACCTGACTGTCGAGGTAAACTTTCGCGCCGAGACGAATATTGGCCGGGGAGAGCAGCCGCACATGATGCTCAATGATGGGAAGACCGTCAGACTTGAGCAGCGCTTTATAGAGGATACCACGCAGCCCGACGCCAACAATGCTGGGGATATTGCCAACCAGCGCCATCACCGCCTGTTCGAGGATATAACGCGGCACACTGGTCGATTGACTTTTCAGATAATACTGAAGTTCCTGCAACATCCCCATAATTTCCCCCTGATAACTGGATTGGCGTCTACCCTACCGGCTGGCCGATAGCGAACATGACGGTGACATACGTCAGGCCGATGGTGAATAGTCCCAGGATGCCCCAGTGTACCCAGCGTTTATGTCCCCATAACCCCAGTATCATGAAAACCGGGAACAGCACGGTTGTATAACGCATCAGACTGGTTAAACGGCTGGACATGGGAATCATGACTGCCAGCAGGACATAAAGCGCGTACCCCGGCCCCAACCGCCGCCATACCCAGACCGACAGCGCCACCACGCCGAAAAAGGCTGATACATCCATAATGCTGATCAGCCGTATCTGGCGCTTTTCCAGCACATTACCGGCTTTTTCTGCCAGCAGCGCCACCGGGCCGACATTGGTGAAATTCCACCCTGCCTGGGCATGAATGAACGTGAATGGGCTGCCAAAATTCGCCCACAGATAGAGCATGAACAGCAGCAGACCGGACGGAATAAGGGCGAAAAGCAGCAGTGTCCGGTAATCGACCTTAACCGCTTTCCACAGGCCGCGCCAGCCAGCCGGACGCAAAAAACCGGCCAGCCTCAGTTGATGGGAAGCCAGCCACTCGAAAAAGATGATGACACCAACCAGCACCCCGATCACCCGCGTCGCCGAAACCAGTGCAGCGCACAGGACGGCCACTGTCCACTGATGGCGGCGGGCAGCATAAGCTGCGCCCAGCGAGAGCAGCAGATAAAGCCCTTCAGTATAGGCTAGTGTGAAGAACAGGGCTGTTGGGTAGGCGGCTGCATAAAAAACTGTCCGTGCTGCCGCTGGCGAATCCTCAAATTCCTGTTCGGTGAAATGGTAGAGCAGCACCAGGGACGCCAGAAAGCAGACAATGCTGATGGCAACACCCGCCAGCGCCGCATCACCGGTAAAAGGGGTCAGTGCCCGTATCAGCAGTGGATAGAGAGGAAAGAAAGCAACCGAGCTGTATTCGCCGGGGATATAGCTGTAACCTTCATGAGCGATCTGGGTGTACCACTCAGCATCGCGCGCCAGCCAGATGTCCGACCAGTCGCGCCCGCGCACATCCGCCGCCAGCACAATGCTGATCAGCGTGACCACGAAAACGATATTCAGCATAAAGGCCGGCAGGGCAGGCAAGTAGGGAACACCGCTGAATGAGCGAAGCCTGTTGAATACCGATTCCATTCTCGTCTCGCGGGGAATACTGCTCAAAAAATCGCCCTCCAGCATGATGTTTATCTCTAGTGTTATAGTAGGGAATGAGGGCGAAAGGCACAATAGGGATTTCGCCCTCTAACGTAGGAGGTTTGTTAGAGAACCAGCGCGTCCGCTGGATGCAGTGCCTGGTGGAAGGCATTTTGCAGGCGGGCGGTGGTATACATCGCATTACCACGCAGGGCTTCCTGAATCATCATCGTGGCATCGGCCAGATCGCAGGCAGCGGCAAAATCCAGCCCGAAGCGATGCCAGCAGGAGACGAAATTCCAGCGTCCGCGCCCTGTCATCAGCAGGATACTGTGTGCGCCAACTTCTTTCCCGGCGGCGATGTCCGTCCAGGCATCCCCGACAAGGAAACTGCGGCTCAGGTCGATGGAAAAGTCGGCGGCGGCCTGAAGCAGCATTCCCGGTGAGGGCTTGCGGCATTGGCAATTTTCGTGGTTGTCGTGCGGGCAGTGATAGACCTGCGTAATCAGCCCACCGGCCCGGTAAACTTCGGCTTTCATGCGTTCGTGTATTCCATCCAGCGTTTCGCGGGTCATCAGACCCCGGTTGACAGCGGCCTGGTTGGTAACGACAAAAACGGGCAGACCGGTGGCAGCCAGTGCGCTGATACTCTCCAGTGCGCCGGGGATGAAGGCGAATTCATCCCAGTTTTTCACATGGTCAGCCCGGTTCTCGTTGATGACGCCGTCCCGATCCAGAAAAATCGCGCCTGTCTTAGTCACCATGCATCACGCTCCGTTCAGCGCTGGTTCAGTCGATTGGGCGGCGGCCTGCTGCAAGGCCAGCAGTTTTTCGCAAATGGCGTGTTCCAGCATGAGATGGACATCTTCCACCATTGCCATATTGAAACTTGGCACATGGACAGGCAGATCAACTGCCCCTTTCAGCTTGCCGCCGTCATAGCCGCAGAAGCCAACGGTGACGGCGCCAGCCTCGCGGGCGGCTTTCATAGCGTTGAGTACATTGGGGCTGTTGCCGCTGCCGCTGATGCCGATAACAATATCGCCAGCGCGAACCAGCGGAATCAACTGCTCGGCAAAAATGGCCTCATAGCCAATATCATTGCCGAGCGCGGTCATCAGCGCATTGTTATCCGTCAGTGCAATCACGCGGAAGCGCGGCTGTCCGGCGACGATGGTGCGCTTGGCAAGGTCACAGCCGAAGTGAGTAGCGGTAGCGGCGCTGCCACCATTGCCGCAGATGAAAACGGTGTTTCCAGCGCGGTGGGCAGCGATCAGGGCGTCTACAACCGCATCTACCGCTTCAAAAGGAGTCTCATTAAGTAACCCCTGTACAGTGCTGAAATAGTGACGAACGTCCACAGAAATCCCCCCATAAATGGGATCATGAATCCTTATTGTGAAGTTTAGGACAGGCAACCTTGCGGATACCAAACAGCAGCTTGTCCTAACATGAAGAAGTATAGGCTGAGCCAGCAGGCGCGGTTGTGAAATTCTCGTGAAAAGTTGCAAAAAGCTGTTAATTGCTGGGGCGAACCTGTGTCTCGCCCCGGCAGAATAGTTTGTTTACAGCACTGGCATGTGCTGGTTGAGGATGACCTGTGCGCCTTCAAAGTCGAAGCGGAAATCCATACGGCTCAGATTTTGGGCTTGCAGGGCGGCAGTCACAGCAGGCTGATGTTCTTCGTGGCAGTAGAGCATCAGGAAGCCGCCGCCGCCTGCGCCGGTGATCTTTCCGGCCAGTGCGCCATGCTTGCGCGCTGTTTCGTATGCCAGATCAATCTGATTATTGCTGATATCAGCGTTGACGCCGCGTTTTTGCACCCAGGACTGGTGCAGCAGATCAGCGAAGTCGTCCAGCCGTCCCTCGCTGACTGTCGCCAGCATGTCATGCCCCAGCGCCTTGATACGATGCATTCGCTCCAGCGTGGCCGGGTCCTGTTCACGGCTGGCCTTCGACTGGTTGTTGAGAATTTTCTCGGAATTGCGCGACTTGCCGGTGAAAAACAACATCAGACGGCGCTGAAGCGTGTCGAGCGTCCCCGGCGGTGTCTGAACCGGGTTGACGGTTGTGCCATCTTTGGTAAAGATGATCTGGTTCAAGCCGCCCATCGTCGCGCCGTATTCGTCCTGCTTGCCACTGGGCAGCTTCAGCTTGTTGATGCCGATGTCGCAGGCCATTTCCGCGATGTCGATTTTGCTCATGCTGCGCCCGTGCCAGGCGGCCAGCGCAGTAATCATCGACACGGCCACTGCACCCGAACCGCCCAATCCCGTCCCCGGCGGAATCTGCGACGCCAGGAATACATCCAGCCCTTCCAGATCGAATTCGCGCAGAACGGCTTTAGCAAGGCCGAGTTCGCCGTCAGTGCTGTATTCCATGCCCGGCTCGTGCCGGTAAAAAACACGAAAATCGGACGAGATGATTTGCAGGGCATCGCCCACCCCGCGTGAAATGAAGGTATAAATGTAGCGGTTGATGGCGGTACTCAGGACTGCGCCGCCAAACTGTGTATAATATGCGGGCAGGTCGGTGCCGCCGCCGCCAAAACTGATACGAACCGGCGCTCGCGCGATGAGAAGCAACTTCGCCTCCTGATGGGTTTGGTCGTCATGGATGTGTGCATATACATAATACTCGAAAATAGTTCGTGGTATCATCCTGCATCTGCCAGAAGATGCATAAAACTCATCAAAAATTCGTGAAGAGAACTGGCGCATCTGGCCTGATAGCGTGTAGACTGTGAAACGTAATTGAGCTTGCAAGACTTTATCAAAAACGGATGAAAACATGCGCCTGCTGCGGACGCTGCTGTTACTGCTGCTGATTGCCGCGCTGTTTGGCGGGGTTGGCTACTATATCTGGACGGATGCAAGCGGGAAGGCCCGCCAGGAATATTATTTCCGCGTCACACTGGCAGTGGAAACGGCGGTCGCCAAAGCATTATTCGGCGCGACCAGCACCGCCGAGTTCGATCTGCCGCAGTACCGGCTGGTGACAATGGGCGATGGCGAAGCGTTGGTGGATGTGGCGCAGCGCCACAACACAACTGTTGCGGTACTGCGGATGGCGAACAAACTGCTGCCGAATGTTGACTTTGGTTCCGGGCAGCGGATCATCGTGCCAGAGGGTGTAGAAGAACTGGACCCACCGCGCAGTTTCCGGGTTTATATCGCGCTGGCCGGGGATACGCTCAGTACCCTTGCTGAACGAAATGGTGTACCCTTAGACCTGTTAGGGCAGGATAACCCGGTGCTGGCGGCGCGTGGCCTCAACCCCGGTGACATTGTGTTCATCCCGGAACTGTTATGAGTCGTCCACATTAAACTGGAATTGGGACTGTGAAACCTGCTATCCGTATCTGGATTTTGATCATACTTATCGCCGGGGCTGTGGCCGCCTGTGAACCAGAGATACCGACGCCGCCCGCTGTGACGGTCGTCATCACTGCTGTCAATAATCAGGCAGCGGTGGATGACGCTGTGAACGCCACGCTGACCCAGGTGGCGGCGGAATATCTGGCACAGACAGCCACCGTATCGGCGCAGGGCGGCGTCACGCTGACTCCCAGCCCGACCCTGACCCCCAGTCAAACGCCAACACAAGCGCCCACGCGTTTCGTCTCGCCAACGCCGACGCCACTGCCGACCAACACACCGACGCCTACTTTTGCGCCCTATCTCACCAACACACCTGCGCCCGTATCGGATGCCGAGATGGCCTGGGTGCGGGTGCTGCACGCCTGGGCCGCACCTAATGCGCTGGCTTCGACCACACCATTTGACATTTATTTCAACGATCAGCGCATCAGCCGCTCGCTGGATTACGGCGGACAGACCAATTACATTCAGGTCGCGCCTGGCCCGCTGCGCGTCACCCTCCGCCTCGTTGACGATGTAGCCGGAACCCCGGTCGCGCCGCTGTTGAACACGGTGGTGGACGCGCCCCCCGGCAGTGCCGCATCACTGGTCATCGCTGACTTTGGTGATGGGCTGACGCTGTTTCCATTAAAAGAAGATGTTTCGCCTTTGAGCGCCGGATTTGCGCGGCTGACCATTTTACACGCCAACGCCGAACTGCTGCCGGTCAATCTGGTCATCTCCAGTGAGCAACGCGCCCTGGCTTACGGCCTCAGCGCCGGGGAAGCCAACGGCCCCTTTGATGTACCTATCGGAACGTATCAGATTGATCTGTTCGATCAGGAAAATCCCGATCAATTCCTGGAGAGTCTGCCGCCGCTGAACCTGACACCGCGCATCAACTATGTTCTGATTCTGACCCCATCCCGCGATGCCACCACTATTCGTCTGTCCGGGGCAATCCTGATGCCTGGCGGACAGCGCTTGATTGACACTGATCTCAATGCCCGTTTCGTCAACCTGGCGACTGGAGCTGGTTCTTTTGCTGTCGAGCTGGATGGACAAACCCAGTTCACCGGGCTGGCAGTTGGCGCGATTACGCCGCCAGTGCCGCTGTCTGCCGATGGTGTCCGGCTGCGGCTGCTTGACCCCGCCGGACTGGATCTGTATGACCGTATCCTCGGCCCCTGGACGAGTGAAGAGGAACGCAAAACTGATAAAATCATCCTGATGGCCGATAGCCCAACACAGGGTGGCATTGGCATCACAGTGTTGTCAGTCAACCCGCCGCGCTCAGCCATTAATGCCAATATCCGGCTGATTCACGCACTGTCAGGCGCGGTGCCGCTCAGCCTGGAAGTGCGCCCTGTCCAGTATGAAGAAGTCACGATCCGTAATCAGGTGACAATGGCGCAGATCACGGATGAGCGCGCACCCTGGATAACCCTGGCTCAGGCTGTGCCGCTGACAACCGGCTCGCCTTATATCACCCGTGTGCCAGATACCTATGATGTCAGGGTGCTGCAAGCTGGCACACGCAATGTCATCGCTGAGCTGTCGCGTGTCCCGATGCTGGCAGGCGGCATTTATGATTTCATCGTCGTATCAGGGAACGAAATTGGCACCGCCGCGCTGGAACTGCTCCAGCCAGTGGCGCAGTTCAGCGGGCTGGCAGTCAATGAAGGCGACCCGGCGGTGATCGCCGAAGCTGTCGCGGCCACACTAACCGCCCAGGCGCCCGTTATCACCGCCACCCCAACCCGTGCTGAAACTGCCACCGCGACGGCAACCCCGGTAGCGACCAATACACCCCGCCCCACCAATACACCCGTCAACCCGGAACCCGTGCTGAGCGTTGAGCCCGCGCCACCGAACACAACCACCGGTACCGTGACCATCATCGGGCGCAATTTTATCATGGGCAGGCCTTTCTCCGTCCGCTTGGATGACAACCCGGCAGACCTGGCAAACGGCGTCGTCAACCGCGATGGCAGTCTGGAAGTGATTTTGACGCTGCCATCGAATGTCCGCCCTGGCCCACATGTCATTCGTGTATGTGTGGACTGCCGGCCCGGCGGCGCCCAGCAGGCAGCCTACACCCCGGTCATTATTGCTGAGCGCAGCGTGACGCCGACTGCCACACCCATACCGTAATATCGTCAGACGGTGGGATTAATCCCGCCGTCTCCTTTATAGGATAAACAGGGCAAAACGCTGTATGTTGAAGAAACTTTCTCTCGTTTCGATGTTCCTCATCCTGACCGGGGCATCTCTTTTGCTCATGATTGCTCCGGTTGCGGCACAGCTTGATCTACCTGTGAATACGGGCAGCGTCCGCGTCGTCAACGCGTTGGTGGGCTTAGGCGCTGTCGATGTGTATCTGGATAATGAGCGGGTAGCCTTCAACCTTGCGCCGGAAAATGCTACTCCCTATTTCATCATCGCGGCAGGCAAACACAATGTTGCGGTTCGTCCGGTAGATGCTGACCCGCTTTCCGCGCCGATTGCCGATATACTGGTGGATGTGCCGCCCAATCAGAGCAAGACTGCCATCGCCTATCAGAAACAGTTTGCCACCCAGAATTTCATCCCGTCGTATGAGCAGACCGGCTCATTTTTTGTCATGGATGATGATCGCAGTCCCATTGGGCTGGGACAGACACGCATGACCGGGGTTCACCTGGGTGTCGGCACACCCGGTTTTCTTAGCATCGGCTATCCATCGGGCGCATCACTGCTGCACCGGCTGGAGATCGAACGGCCATACGGTACCATTGATGTTTCGTCAGGTACCTACTCCATCAACCTGATTAATGCCGATACGCCTGATTTAGACCTACTGGAGCGGGTGGGCGATCAAAAATTCAACTCGAACACGCTTTATACCTTCATTATCGTTCCAGCGGTTACACCGCCGGAGCAGGTGCCGGGTGGTGTGCTGTCCCCGGTCGGGCCAGGCAGTGACCGGCCACGCCTGTTCATTGTGCGTGCACCGGTTGACCCGCCGCAGAATGATGGCCTGCGCCTGCGCGTCATCCATGCTGCCCACAGCACCGCTGTCATCGATATTTATGTCGATGGTCGCCTGCTGGTGCCGGATATGTTCTACAGTGTCAGCACCGACTATCTCGGCCTGGAAGATTACAGCCATACCATCGCCATCCGCCGCGCCGGAGCCAATCCGGATTCGCCGCCGTTGGCGCAGGCCATGTTCAATATCACCCTGGAAAATCGCAGTCAGCCCACCTGGACGCTGCTCCTGCTGAATGCCAGTGACGCCAATACCGACGCGCTGGAGGTTATCCAGCCGGGCGTTGAAGCAGCGACAACCATCATTAACACCCCAGGCGGTGGGATGATTATGCGTCTGCTGCCAGACAACATTTCGCAGACTCGGCGTGATTACGCCCGCGTGCGTCTCATTAATGCTGCTGACGGCGTGCCATCCCTGCGCTTATTCACTAATCTGCTGCCTGCCCGCGAAGTTGGCATTGGCACGCCGACACCCGCGCCGACTCCGACGCCAGCCGCTCCGCAGCCGCCCGTACAACTGTTGGATGCGGTGCTGTTCGGCGCCGAGGCGCTTGACGCAGAACTCCCGGTTGGCCTTTACAACGAACTTTCGATTGTACCGGGCGGCAGCAGCCAGAAACTGCTCACGCTCGACAATAAACGACTGGTCAGCGGCATTGTTTATACATTGGTGGTGATGGGTTCGCCGGCGGGCGATCCCGCGCTTCAGGTGCAGGTATTGGAAGATTACGGCACTGGTATTTCGCTCGACAGACTGTATATCGGGACGATCACCACGCTGAGCGCTAATATCCGTACCAACCCGGAAAACAGCTCGCGCATTCAGGCACGGCTGGCTGAAAAAACCGAAGTGCAGGTGCTGGGTCGTACTTTCAGCGGTGATTTCATCCGCATCCGCTACACCAACCCTGTCACCAATATCGTGGAAGACGGCTGGATTTCTGGCACGGCCAACATTATCGCCATCACACGCCTGGGTGTACCGGTCAGCATCCTGTCACTGCCGGAGTTCACGCAGAGCGGACAGTAAAATCACATTCGCTTAAGGTCATGACCGTTTTTAGGGGCGAGCCTATAGGTTCGCCCCTGGAGTTTGGCGGTATTTGCAAAAAGAAAGACCTTTGGAGAAGCTTGAGTT
>CAYUTY010000078.1:0-28835 GCA_964447795.1 uncultured Anaerolineaceae bacterium | reverse complement strand
CTGATCTGCTGCTGGACGACCCCAATGCCGCTTCATGGCTGGATAAAGTCGAAACCGTCATTTATCTGACGCTCTTTAACGAAGGCATCCCAGCTAATGCTGCCGCCGCGCTGCCGATTGCCAGCTTTGCCGAGCGCGACGGCTCATTCGTCAATGGCGAACGGCGCGTCCAGCGTTTCTATACCGGGCAGGGGCCATTGGGCGAGACTGTACCAGCCTGGCAGATTGCCTCGCGCATTGGTGAAAAGCTTGGGCAGGGGCGAGCGAAATTGTCTGCCGCCGCTGTCATGAGTGATATTGTAAGCAGCGTTCCGGCTTTTGCGGGCTGCTCTTTCCCGGAACTGGGCAAGGTGGAACGGCAGTTCCCCGATGTCGGCGGCGACAACCTGTATTACGGTGGCACGGCTTATCAGAACCGGGGCGGCCTGGGCGTACAAATCCCAACCGCTGCTGACCAGGGCGAAACTGTAAATTCGTTTACCGTTGAATCGCTGTCGCTGCCCCATGCCGACGGTAAGCTGCTGATCGTGCCGACGACGCGGCTGTATAACCGTGAGCGCACTTTCCGTCCCAGCGATCTGATGGATGGGCGCGTACCGGAAGCTTACGCCGAAATCAATAGTGCCGATGCACAAACGCTCGGTATCCGCGATGGTGAACTGGTCGAAATCGCGGCTGATGGCGGGGCGGCTGTACAGGTTCGTGCGCGCGTTAATGGCGCTGCGCCAAAGGGTACAATTGTTTTGCCACGCCACCTGAGCGATACACCCGCTCCGCTGGCGATCACCACCGGGGTCGTCCGGGCGCTGGAACTGGCATAAAAATATCTCCTCACCCTGACCGCTGAGCATCAAATGAGGCGGGGTGAGGGTTAGCAAAATGCGCTATTACAAGTGAGCGTAGACGAGGGTTTTAAGTTATGGCCGAATCCGTAATGAACCAACCGCCGAGGAGCGGTTTCCGCATCAGGCCGCTGTTTGTCATCATCGGACTGCTGGTGTTGGCGCTGGTGGTGCTGGTGACAATTGATGTGGTGCGTATCCTCGAAGGCAGTAATCAGGAAAGCATCATTTACCGCGTCGGCGACGGCGTTCTGAACTTCATCTTCAATCCAACGCAGCGCGTCCCGCCGGAGAGCATTGTTATTTGCCGGCAGGATTCTGCCTGTTCGACCACACAGGCTATCCTGTTCTCAGCGATTGTGCTGTTCACAGTTATCACCGGCTTTGCTTATACGACGCTGCTGGAGCGTAAATTCATTGCCTGGTTTCAGAGCCGTGTCGGGCCGAATCGGGTGGGGCCGGGTGGCTTTCTGCAACCAGCAGCAGATGCGGTGAAGTTGATAACCAAAGAAGACATCACCCCAGCGGGTGCATCGTGGTTTGTCTGGTTCATCGCGCCAATGATAAAGGCCGTGCCAGTGCTGATCGTTTTGGCGGTCATCCCATTGGGGCCGGATATTCTTGTTCCCTGGTTCGATGGCAAATGGTATCAGGTGCCGCTGTCGCTGGCTGATCCGAATGTCGGCGTGCTGTGGCTGCTGGCGATCACCAGCCTCGGAACATACGGTATTGTGCTGGCAGGCTGGGCGAGCAACAACAAATACGCCATGCTCGGCGGTTTGCGCTCCTCGGCGCAGATGATTAGCTACGAGCTGAGCCTGGGTCTGACGATGGCTGTCCCGGTGATGATCGTTGGCAGCATGAGCCTGGGTGACATCGCCAATGGTCAGCCGATGTTCTGGAACTGGTTTATCTTCCAGAATCCGGTAGCTGCCGCCGTGCTGTTCATCGCGCTGCTGGCGGAAGTCAGCCGCGCTCCCTTCGACCTGCCGGAAGCCGAGCAGGAACTCACTGCCGGATTTATGACCGAATACAGCGGCATGAAATTCGCCCTCTTTATGATGGCTGAATATCTGGGCATGATCGCCATCAGTCTGATTTTTGCCACCCTCTATCTGGGCGGTTTCCAGGACGGCTTTGGACTGGTGAATAGTGCGCCAATTCTGGGGCCGCTGGTGCTGATTGGTAAGGTCATCCTGCTGATTATCTTCATGGTCTGGATTCGCGCCACTCTGCCGCGCATCCGCTATGATCGGCTGATGCACTTTGGCTGGAAGGTGCTGCTGCCGCTGGCGCTGGTCGCGGTCTGTTGGTCAGCGATTTCAGTAGTAGTGGGCGACACCTCCGGTGGTGATCCGGTTGTGTATGGTGTCGTCTCCGGCGTGCTGTTTATCCTGCTGCTGGCCTTCGGCTGGGCAGTGCTGCGGCGCGGTCAGGATGATGCTGAAACCTCGGATAACCCGGCAGATGACCCGATCATTACTGGAGAACCGCGCGGTATCGGTTATGGCATTTTGCAGGTGGTCGGCACATTGATCGCCATTCCTTTTGGGTTGGTGAACTTCGCCGCTGACCAGATAGACAAGCTGGCAAATCTGCCCGGCGCGACCAATACCGCCCCGCCGCCGGAAAAGATGACGACTGCGATGGCAGTCATGCGTGCGGCGAAGGAAGCCCCGGCGCTGCCCGCACCGAAAGCGGCTGCCCCGGCGAAGAAGGCTGCGCCCGCCTTAGCGGCAAAAGCGGAAGCCCCGGCTGCTGAGGCCAAACCCGCTGCCGCAAAAGCCACGCCACCGTCGGATACACCGAAACCAGCGGCTAATAAGCCAAAGTTTGATAAAGAAGCCATGCTCGCCAAAATTCGTGAGAAGAAGGCGAAGTAAATATGCCCACCGCCGCGCCCTTTCTATTCTGTGGAGAGGGCGCGGCAGACAGGGTGCTGAAGTTCCCTGTGCGAGATGGATAATTTTGTGGAGTGCCGTGTGCGATGAATATCATTAAAGGATTTGCGACCACCTTCCGCCATGTGCTGGAAGAGCCAGTGACCATTCAGTATCCCGAACAACTGCGCCCCTTCGCCGAACGTTACAAGGGGCGGCATCACCTCCAGCGCTATGAAAATGGGCTGGAACGCTGCATCGGTTGTTCACTCTGCGCGGCATCCTGCCCGGCAGACGCCATCTGGGTTGAAGCGGCGGAGAACACCGATGAAGAACGCTACAGCCCCGGCGAGCGCTATGCCAAAACCTATGAGATCAACATGCTTCGTTGTATCTTCTGTGGCTACTGCGAAGATGCCTGCCCAACTGAAGCTATTGTGCTGGGCCACGAACACCGCATGTCCTTCACTGACCGCCGTGATGCAATTTTTACCAAGGATATGCTGATCGACCCGGTGCCGGATGGTGGACAGGACACCCCGCAGCAGGTAGAGCCGGGGGTGTTTACCCGCTCGATACCGGATATGGAAAATCCGAAGTAGTTGGTAGTTACCAGCTATCAGTTGCCAGTAAAACAGGGGCGCACCAGGATCGTGCGCCCTGTGTATGTCTGGCGAATTTCTGGAAACGGATTACTGAAAACGGGTAACTCTTAACTAACAGCATTTGAACTCTGGCGCAATTTGCGATAAACTGCACAAGTCTTTCGTCCGACGCCAGCACCACTCATTTTAGGGTTGTTTATGGATGCACTTTTTCTCATCGTCGCGGGTCTAGCCGTCTTTGCGGCAGGCATGATGCTGGTCAGCAAAAACGCTGTCCACTCGGCGCTGTTTCTGATCGTCAATTTCGGCTGCGTGGCGTTTCTCTATCTGATGCTTAATGCACCTTTCCTGGCAATGATTCAAATCGCCGTTTATGCCGGGGCGATCATGGTGCTGTTCCTGTTCGTCATCATGCTGCTCGGCGCAGAGAAGGGCGAAACCTCCCTCCGCCGTATGTTGTGGATGGTGCCGCTTGCTCTGGTTCTTTCCAGCGCTTTCGCTGTTGCTACCTATATCGTGCTTCAGCGGGATAATTTCAACCTGCCTGGCCCGGCGGCTCGCCAGCCAGCGCTGCGCGTTGTTCATGCTGCCCCCGGCGCGGGACCTGTCGATCTCTATCTTGGCGACCAGCTAATCGCCCAGAATGTTGCCTTTGGCAGCGCGACGAGCTTTCAACCGCTGCTCGCCGGGCCATACACGCTCGAGGTCAAAGGCGCTGGCACGCAAAACGCCATTCTGACAGGCCCGCTGAATCTGGTCGATGACAGCAGCAAAACCATCCCGGCCTACACGGCGATTGCTTACGTTGATCCTGATGGCGCACCAGCGGTTACACTCATTCCTGACAATCTCGAAACCACCGATGCGCGGACAGCGCGTTTCCAGGTGTTTAATGCCTATACTGCGCCGGTGTCCGTCATCGATTTTGGCTCGGCTGGTGATCCGAATGATGACCGTACCATTGCTGCGGAGATCGCGCCGGGGACGCTGGTCGAACTGCCGCCCGTGCCAGAGAATGCCTCTCTGCGCGGCTGGTCATTTGTCGATGCGGGAGACAACGCTAATGTGCTGTTCCGCATGAGTAACCCGGAAGTCTACCAGGTCAAGCGCGACACATCTTCGCTGCTGGTTTTCGCCAATGAGGATTTGGTGGATGGCACGACGCGCACAGTGGCACTGCCGCTGGTGACGACGGCTGCTGCCAGTTTTGGCGGGCCACAGGCTATTGGCGAGCTGCTATTCACTGAATATATGCTGCCTTTCCAGATGATCGCTATCCTGCTGTTGGCGGCGATGGTCGGCGCGATTGTGCTGACTCATAAAGAAGGCGCGGAACCCCGCCGCCGCGATGTGCGCCGTGTGGTCAGCAAACCGCTGGTCAGCGTGATTGCTGCGCAGGTCGGCCAGGATGTGACCAAATCGGAAGAAGCGCCGCAGTTGCCGGAGCAGCAGGCCGAACCGGGCGGCGACTAAAAAGCGTGCGCGTAGGGGGAAGCAAGGGTTCCCTCTACAGAACGTAACCTTGTTATCAATGCAGGTGAAATGATGGTTCAGACTGAAGCATTTGTGATGTTGAGCGCCGTGCTGTTTGCGATGGGGACGCTGGGCGTGCTGCTGCGCCGAAACGCCATCATCGTCTTCATGTCGGTTGAATTGATGCTGAACGCTGCCAATCTGGCGCTGGTGGCCTTCGCGCGTCAGTGGAATCAGGTTGAAGGACATTTGTTTGTCTTCTTCGTGATGACAGTGGCAGCGGCGGAAGTAGCAGTCGGCCTGGCGTTGATTGTGGCGATCTTCCGCAGCAAGCAGAGCATCAACATCGACGAACTGCACCAGATGGAAGGGTAGGCAGTAATGACTTATGAGTGAGGGGTAACGAGCAAAACTCAACCCCGCACTCATTACGCATTACTCATCACTCATCACTGAGGAATTTATGGAAAGTTATCCGCAGCTTGTATCACTTGTGATAATCCTTCCACTGGTTGGGATGATTATCAATGTATTCTGGGGTTCACGGCTGGGCGAACGCTGGTCGGGGCTGATCGGCACAACGGCGGCAGTGCTGTCGTTTATCGTGGCGATTCTGCTCTACAGCTATCTGGTGAATAATGATTATCAGTCGGCTGTGGTCAACCCACCCTTTCTTAACGGTTGGATCACCATCCCGTCGGGTGATGTGTTCATCCCCTGGCAGATGCGTGTAGACACTCTGAGCGTCACCATGATGCTGGTTATCACCGGCATTGGGTCGCTCATTCATGTCTACTCAATCGGCTATATGCACGGCGATCCGCGTTTCTCGCGCTATTTCGCCTATCTCAACCTGTTTTTTGTCTTCATGCTGATCCTGGTCACCGGCAACAACTTCCTGATGATGTTCGTCGGCTGGGAAGGCGTGGGCTTGTGTTCCTGGCTGCTGATCGGCTTCTGGTTCGATAAAGCGCGCGGTGTCGGCTGGCGTAACAGCAATGCGGCTCGTAAAGCCATGATCCTCAACCGCGTCGGCGACTTCGGTCTGCTGATGGCGGTTTTCCTGATCTTCTGGACATTCGGCACGCTCGATTATTACCGCCCCGGCGAGATTGCTAATGTTGAATTGGCGGCAGGTGGCGGACATGGCGAAGAAGCCGCTTCTGTTGAGGGTGAACATGCTGCTGAGGGCGCGATTGCTGCTGAAGCCGGACATGGTGAAGAAGCTGCTGTCCCCGCAACCGAAGATGGTAACAGTGAAGCAACCGCTGTCTCCGCGACTGAAAGTGGTCACGGCGAAGAAACTGCTGCTGATGGGCATGGCGCAGAAACCCAGCGCGTTTATACCTACAACGATCACATCCTCACTGAGCAGCGTGGCGTCGTTGGGCAGGCAGAACGCTTCCTGGAAGAAGATCATCAGGTCGATTTCGGGCCGTTCACCCTGCCTATCAAGACAGTTATCGTCCTCATTACCCTGTTCCTGCTGTTAGGCGCGACTGGTAAATCGGCACAGATTCCGCTGTTCGTCTGGCTGCCAGACGCGATGGCTGGCCCAACCCCCGCCAGCGCCCTCATCCATGCCGCGACGATGGTCACGGCAGGCGTTTACCTGATGGTTCGGAGCAACGTCCTCTTTTACAACGCGGAAGTCACCTCGCTGGTGGTAACGCTCATTGGCGCAGGCACGGCTATCATGGCGGGTTATATCGCTATGGGCCAGTGGGACATCAAGCGCGTGCTGGCTTACAGCACCATCAGCCAGCTCGGTTTTATGGTGGCGGCGGTTGGTGTCGGCGCGTACAGCGCGGCTGTTTTCCATCTTGTCACCCATGCGTTCTTCAAAGCGCTGCTGTTCCTCGGCAGCGGCTCGGTCATTCATGGCGTTGAACACGGCCATCATTCAGCCCATGCCCGTCTTGGCGCACATGGTCATGGCGGTGGCGGCGGGCATGATGGCGGCCACGACGCACACGGTCACGCGGCGGCGCACGATACAGCGCACGACGAGCATGACGAGCATCACGACGACTTTGACCCCCAGGATATGCGGAATATGGGTGGTCTGCGCCGCCGGATGCCGATCACTTTCATCACCTATCTTGCTGGCACGCTGGCGCTGGCGGGTATCTTCCCCTTCGCCGGGTTCTGGTCGAAGGACGAAATTCTGGCTGACTCGTGGCTGGCGGCGCTGGAAGGCAATGTTGGTGGTTTCATCGCTTTCGGCGTGCTGCTGCTGGCAGCGGCTTTTACCGCCTTCTACATGTGGCGGCAGCTTGAACTGGTCTTTTTCGGCCAGCCCCGCACCGAAGCAGCAGACCATGCTCACGAAGCCGGGCCGTTAATGGCAATCCCACTGCTGGTGCTGGGTTTTCTCAGTCTGTTCGGCGGGTTCTTCAACACGCCCTCCAATGTTCTGGGACTGGATAATCTCTTCGGCGCACACATTTTCACAGACTTCCTTGCGCCGTCAGTGGTTCACGCCCATGCCGCTGAATTCCAGCTCGGCATCGCGCTGGGGGCATTGGCGCTGGCGATTGGCGCGATTTTGCTGGCACGTTCGATTTATGGGCATGGCCGGGCGCTGAGTGCAGCAGGTACTGACCCTCTCTACGAACGCCGCGACACCCGCGCTGTCTGGGCATTCGCCAATGCACGGATGTACTGGGATCAGACCTATTTCCGCCTGATCGAAAACCCGTATAACCGCCTGTCGAAATTCCTGGCTGACTCGCTCGACTGGGCATTCTGGCATGATTATTTCCACGACACCATTATCGGCAAGGGCTTCAACGCGATTGCTGAACTGCTGGCGAAACCGTTTGACCTGGGCATCATCGATGGCGCGGTCAATGGCGTTGGCGCGGTGATACGCTGGGCATCCGGGCGGGCCAGGCGCGTGCAGACCGGTTACGTCCGTACTTATGCGATAACGCTGCTGCTGGGTGTGGTGCTGGTGATCGCCATCCTGCTGCTGCCTGCGCTGACGAA
Source organism: uncultured Anaerolineaceae bacterium (assembly GCA_964447795.1). GTDB lineage: Bacteria > Chloroflexota > Anaerolineae > Aggregatilineales > Phototrophicaceae > CFX2. The sequence goes on along the minus strand of CAYUTY010000078.1, from coordinate 21,044 downwards.
TGCCGGGCAATGAGTCTACAGTAATCAGTTTTCAGCAAACAGAAAAGGCGGGTGGCGCTCTACGGGGTGCTTCCCGCTTTTTGATTTGGTTATGGAGGGTTAAGCTGTTTCAGAAAATCTATTACAGTATAAATCGGGATAGACTCATAGGCTTTAAGGCGTAGTAAATCACCATCGCCAGACACGATGCAATCTACCTTGCCACCAAGTCCACAAGCCAGCACTGCGTCATCATCCGGGTCATCGCTGACAGGTATGAGCAATGGAGGTGCGTTGACCACCTCAGTCAACGCGCGGTAATTCGCAATTACGGTATCAGCATTTCGTCCAATTTCAGTAAAACGGTTAGCGAATTTTCGCCGCGAAAGCACATCGATTAATTCATCTAATAATGCTTCCGAGGTAATTAACTGAACCTGATTTTGCCTCGCTGCCATCAATATGTGGGATGGCGGCCCAGGCCATAAAATTGCTGAAACGACGATGTTGGTATCAATAACGGTTCGCAGCATCTTTAGTGATCGTTTCTAGATTCATGTTTCGCTCTACGTTCAGTTTTGTAAGCGCGGATTTCGTCGTCGATTTCTTCCTGTGTGATGGAGGGGTGTAAGGTGTGGAGCTTTTCGATGTCCTCGAAAAAACGGCCAACCTGATCTTGCCGCTCCAATTCCTTCTGGAGCAGTTCCGTCATGCGGTCATCGGTGAGGATACCCGCCGCCCGCGCCTTTTCCACTAATTCTTCAGGTAATGTCAACGTAATGTCAATTGCGGTCATCGTCTCTTAACCTCCTCTTTCATAGTATATCACGCGCCGCGATTATGACGTTAAATCTTCCATTATGCATACTGATTCTAACCTTACAATAGATGTAGTTTGATAGGTAAATTGGGAAATAAGAAACCTAATGCGATTAGCAACTTGTCGATTTTTGGTGGTGGCTGGGGTGATGATCTTTTTGGCAGCGGCAAGCCGCGCACAGACCGTTGTCACCGAGATTCAGCTTGTCAGTGTGTCGAGCGCTGGCGAACAGGCCAACAATAGCAATGATTCTGCTTCAATCAGCGGCGATGGGCGTTTTGTCGTGTTTACGTCCTATGCCAGTAATCTTGTGCCAGGCGACACCAACAATCACTTCGATGTTTTTCTTCGTGATCTGCAAACCGGCATGACGGAGATTATCAGCATTTCGACCAGCGGCGAGCAGGGAAATTCTACTTCGTTCAGTACCATCCAGAGTGTCAGTGATGATGGACGCTATGTGGTTTTTATGTCCAGCGCGAGTAATCTTGTGCCAAATAATACCAATGTGTCATACGATTTATACCTGCGTGATCGGCAAACAGGCAGCACCGAGCGCGTCAACATAAACCTGGACGAGCAACCGTCGTTCGTCATAAATGATTGGCCCGCTATGAGCGGCGATGGGCGCTATATCGTCTATCACAGCGCGGTCAATAACATCGTCGTTGGTAACAACAATGATCGGCAGGATATCTTTCTGTATGATCGACTGCTGGATGAATCAACGCTGGTCAGCCTGTCAAGTACAGGAGAACAGGCGAATGACGACAGTGGATTTCCGCGTTTCAATAGTGATGGAACAAAAGTAGTATTTGAGTCTACAGCCACCAACCTGGTTGCCGGGGACACCAACGGCGTTACCGATGTTTTCATCCGTAACTTACAAACCGGGCAGACGACGCGCATTAACATGGCCTACGACGGCAGCGAGCCAGAGGTCGCCGCTTACGGGCCGGTCATCAGCACTGATGGGCGCTTTGTCGCCTATTTTTCAGAGTCAGACCAGTTAGTCCCCAATGATACCAATCATGCTGATGATGTCTTTGTGTACGACGCGCAAACCGCGCAAACCACACGAGTCAATGTGTCCAGTGCCGGGCAGCAGGGGAACGCTGACAGCTTCGTCAACTCGATCAGCGGTGATGGGCGCTTTGTGGTATTTCAGTCGACAGCCACCAACCTCGTGCCAGACGATAGCAACAACAAATCGGACATTTTTGTACATGATCGACAAACTGCCGTCACGACACGTGTTAGTCTTTCCGCTGCCGGTGCACAGGGAAATAACGACAGCTACAACGGTTTCATCACGCCAAACGAGCGCTACATCGTCTTTTATTCGCGGGCGTCGAATTTAGTGCCAAATGACACTAATAACGAAGCGGATATTTTTGTCGTCCCCTTGTATCCACTGCCCGTGTCGCCAACTCCAACGCCTTCACCGCCTGATATAGCGCCGCAGCCCAATTATTATGAATCGCTGCCGTTCAAGCTGACCTGGAACGATGTGACATGGGCTGTCGAATATGGCATCGAAATCAGCGAAACAAGCGATTTTTCAACGCCAATCATCCTTTCAACCTTCACCTCAGCGGGTAAGCTGGAAGTGGTCGTGGATTTCCTCGACGCAGGGCAGTACTACTGGCGTGTGCGGGCCAAAAACAGCGCTGGTGTATGGGGTGTGTGGAGCGCCGTCGAGTCGTTCATCATTGATTTCTAATCGGGCGGCAACCGACTGGTGAAAAGTTGCACAGAATACGTTAGAATGGTTACACTAGCCAACGTTTTACAAACGCACCCATTCTACGGAGCGCGATTCATGGAAAGTTCCGCCCTTTCGCTCGTTTCAATCGTATTGTTCATACCGATTGTCGGGCTGATTATTCTGCTGCTGCTGCGGGAAGAAACCCAGCTTGAGTACATTAAATATTCGGCTCTGGCGACCAGCCTGCTGACCTTCGCTGCATCAATCCTGCTGTGGATTGGCTATGATGCCACACAGCCGGGATTACAGTTCGTCCAGCACGCTGAATGGATACCCTCAGCCAACATCAGTTACTATGTCGGCGTGGATGGTCTCAGTATTCTGCTCATCATCCTGACGACCTTCATCATGCCCATCGCCATCCTGTTCTCATTCCGCCAGCATGTGCTGGTAGAACGCGGGCGGCAGAAACTCTATTATGGTTTTATGCTGCTGCTGGAATTTGCCATGCTGGGCGTGTTCGTGGCGCAGGATTTGTTCCTGTTCTATGTCTTCTGGGAAATCACGCTTGTACCGATGTACTTCCTGATCGGCATCTGGGGCGCGGAACGGCGTATTTACGCGGCGGTCAAGTTTTTCCTCTACACGATGGCCGGTTCAATTCTGATGCTGCTCGCCATTTTGTATGTCGGCATCAACGCCGGTACATTCTCCGTGCCGGAAATCATCGCCGGGGTGCAAAGTGGGGCAATTGTTTTCCCATTCTCTGGCCTGTTCAGCACGCAGTCTTATCTGTTCCTCGGCTTTCTGATTGCCTTCGCCATCAAAGTTCCCATCTGGCCGCTGCATAGCTGGCTGCCGGATGCCCACGTGCAGGCGCCAACAGCCGGTTCGGTCATTCTGGCCGGTGTGATGCTGAAGCTGGGTACCTACGGCATTGTTCGTTTCTGCCTGCCGATGTTCCCGCAGGCCAGTGTCGAGTGGGCCCCCATTGTTGCCGCATTGGCGGTCATTGGCATTATCTATGGCGCGTGGGTCAGCTATGCCCAGACGGATGTCAAAAAGCTGGTGGCGTACTCGTCGGTCAGCCATCTTGGTTTTGTGGTGCTGGGTATCTTCGCCCTTAACGCGCAGGGTATCTCCGGCGGCATTTTGCAGATGGTCAATCACGGTATCAGCACCGGCGGTCTGTTTCTCATGGTTGGGATGCTCTACGAACGGCGGCACACCAAAGATATTGCTGCTTTCGGCGGTATCTGGAAAGTGATGCCGGTATTCGGCGGCCTCAGCCTCATCATCTCGATGAGCAGCATGGGTCTTCCCGGTTTGAATGGTTTTGTCGGCGAGTTCACCATTCTGCTCGGTTCATTGGGTAGTGAGGTATTGGGCTTCTTCTTCACCCTGTTTGCCACGCTGGGCGTGATTCTGGCGGCAGTTTACATGCTGTATATGTTCCAGAAAGTTTATATGGGCGAAGTGGTCAACCCGGAAAATCAGAACCTCGAAAAACTGCACTGGCAGGAAATCACCGTTCTGGTAGCAGTCATCATTGTCATTTTCTGGATTGGCCTGCAACCTGCCCCCTTCTTTGGTTCGATGGATGCCAGCGTCAACCAGCTTGTTGAGCAGGTCAACAACACGGCGGCGGGTGTCGCACTGAAATAAACAATGTGGCTGTAGGGGCAAACAACCATTTGCCCCTGTGATAGTATTCTCACGACAATTGACGTAGGGGAGGGTTTCAAACCCTCCCCTACAGCATGGCAAGTCAATAAACTAAGGGTACGTTCCATGTTTGAAGTCCCAAGTTTTGAAGCGCTGAATATCGGCGCGACACTCCCGGCGATCAGCCTCGCAATTGGCGCAACCATTCTGCTGCTGATCGATGTGCTGTTCATCTCCAAAGAACGCAAAATCCTGACAGCTTATCTCGCCATTGCGGGTGTAGTCGTCAGTTTTATCCTCAACCTGTTCACCTTCAACCAGTCGATTGATGCCTTCATGGGCATGTTCGCGGCAGATCAGTTCACCAGCGTTTTCAACGTCATCATTCTGGTGACTGCTTTCATCAGCATTCTGCTGAGCATCGACTACATGAAGCGGATTGGTGTGGAGCGCGGCGAATATTATGCCCTGCTGCTGTTCAGCGTCAGCGGCATGATGTTCATGGCAAGTGCCAACGATCTGGCCGTGATTTTTATCGCGCTGGAGCTGTTGAGCATTCCGCTCTATGTGCTGGCGGCTTTCCGCGTGCCGGATGTGAAATCCGAAGAAAGCGGCATGAAGTATTTTATCCTGGGGGCATTTGCCAGCGCCTTTTTTGTCTATGGCGCGGCGCTGGTTTACGGCGCGACCGGGACGACCAGCCTGCCTGAAATCTTTACTGCGGTGGAAGCCATCGTCGCTTCGGGCGGTTCGGCGGCTTTCATGCTGCTGCTTGGCGCAGGCTTGATTCTCGTGGGCCTCGGTTTCAAAGTAGCCGTAGTGCCGTTCCACATGTGGACGCCTGATGTCTATGAGGGCGCACCCACTCCGGTGACGGCCTTTATGAGCGTGGGGGCGAAAGCTGGTGGGTTTGCGGCGCTGCTGCGAATTATGATCGTTGCTCTGCCAGCCTTTGTGCTGCGCGATGGGCAAACGGCGGCAGCCTGGCAGCAAACCTTCTGGATTGTGGCCGCCGCGACGCTCATCCTGGGGAATCTCGTCGCCATCGCTCAGTCAAATATCAAGCGAATGCTGGCCTACTCCTCCATCGCCCATGCTGGCTATATTTTGATGGCGGTGGCGGCGGCAGGGACAGCCGGTGTAGCGGACGCCGCCGCACGAGCAGCCTTGCTCTATCTGCTGGCCTACATGTTCACCAATCTCGGCGCATTCGGCATCGCCATGACCATTGAAAAAGCGGATGGCAGCGGCACCAATCTTCAGGACTTCTCCGGGCTGGCGAAAAGCCGCCCGCTGCTGGCGTTGATGATGACCGTTTTCATGCTCAGCCTGACAGGAATCCCGCTCACAGGGGGATTCATTGGCAAGTGGTTCGTCTTCTCGGCCACGCTTCAGGCAGGGCTGCTGCCGCTGGCCCTCATCGGCGTGCTGATGAGTGTGGTTGGCGCATTTTACTACGCGCGCGTTATCGTTATCATGTACTTTGGCGAGGGTGCGGGCGACCCCGCCCAAGGCGCAACTCCAGCGGTCAACTGGGCGCTGTATGCCGCTTTCGCTGGGACAGTCATTATGGGCGTGCTGCCGTTTCTGGCGACGACGCTGACCGACACAGTGACCATCGCCGCCAGCCTCGCGCCCTGATTGACTTTTATATCATCCCCTCGTAGCAACACCAAAGAGGCGAACCCTAAAGGCTCGCCTCTACAACCAATGAAACACACCTACCTGCGGAAAATTTCTGTCAGGGCCGCCGCCAGCTTGAACTGCTGCTCTATCTCACCAGCTATAATCTGACTCTTTTGCTTTCATAAAATGTCAAATGTCTCTGTTTTAGGATTCGTTTGCGTTATAGGATAGAAGGTGATGTTAAGCTGTAACAGAAGTTCAGTTCCAGAAGTGTGAGGAATCCCCTGTGATAAGCAACTTTGGGGATGCTAACAGAGCGCTGTTGGTTAAACAGATGTGGCGGCGGCTGACCGAACCCTCTGCTGAAATTGTGGATACTGATCAGCGTGGCCAGGCGCGTTTTCTGGCGGCGCTGCTGCTGGTTACTGGCCCATTGGGGCTGGTGACGGCCATCATCGTACTGCTGATCGGTGGGTCGGACAATTTATTGAACGCGCCAGCGCTGTATATCGCGCTGCTGGCAATGCTGGCCGGCGGCGTGGCCTACTTTTTGAGCCGGACGCGCTATTACGAACTGGCGGCCTTGCTGGCAGTCAGCGCGGCAGAAGCCGAAATTTTCACGGCTATGTATCTCGATCAGCAGTTGCCAGAGCTTGAAGCGGGGATGTATCTGATAATTCCGTTGCTGCTTGCCAGTCGGCTGTTGTCGCTTCGTCTGATGGCGGTGACAGCAGGTGTGAATTTGATCGGTCTTCTGCTGCTGGGAATGCTGCGACCTGAACTGAATTTTAGTGAGTCATTGGCCCATCCGATCAGTTTTAACCTGCTGGTGAGCGCGATAGCCCTGCTGATCTCCTATTATCGCCGCCATCTGGAATCCGAGCGACAGATGGCTCTGGAAGCGCGCATTGAAACTCGCACCACCGAACTCACCCGCCTGAATACCAGCCTGATGGAACAGATTGCTGCGCGTGAACATGCTGAAAAAGAGCTGGCCGCCGAGCGTAACCTGCTGCGAACGGTGATCGACCTGGTGCCAGATTTCATTTATGCGAAAGACCGTGACAGCCGCTTTCTGGTCGCGAATCAGGCCACCCTGGATCATGCCAATTTCGAAAAGATGGAAGATTTAATCGGCAAAACGGATTTCGATCTCTCGTTAGAGGCCAGGGCGATCTCCCTTTTTGCTAAAGAACAGCATGTCATCAAAACAGGTGAACCGCTGATCGATGATGAAGAATTTGATGACATTACATACGATACGCCAAAGTGGTTTCTCTCGACAAAAATTCCATTCCGCAACACCGAGGGTGACATTATCGGGTTAGTGGGCATCGGGCGTAAGATCACTGAGCAAAAAGTGGCTGAGCGGAAATTGGCCGAAGAACGTAATCTGCTGCGAACCGTGATTGATAATTTCCCGGATATGATCTTTGTCAAAGATAAAGAAGGGCAATTTCTGCTGGCGAATAAAGCGACTGCCTGGGCATTGGGCGCTGGTAAACCTGAGGCACTCATCGGTAAAACCGACTTTGATTTTTCCTCAGCAGAAATTGCCAGCCAATATCGTACAGATGATATGCATGTTATCAATAGTGGCGAGAGCATCATGGATAGAGAGGAGTGGCAGCCGAACCCAGATGGTGACGGTGGGCGATTGCTCCTCACCACAAAAGTTCCGCTGCGTGATGCCAGCGGTGAAATCATCGGCGTCGTCGGTATCGCCCGCAACATTACCGATGTTAAACTAGCCGAGAAAAAACTGGCCGAAGAACGCAATCTGCTGCGAACCTTGATCGACAACCTGCCTGATCACATCTTCGTCAAGGATAAAGAGGGCCGCTTTTTGATCGCTAACACGGCCACCATTCGTTATCTCGGTGCGGACAGTTCTGAAGCCGTCATCGGCAAAACTGATTTTGATTTTTTCTCCCAGGAAGATGCTGTCCGCTGGCGCTGGACGGAACAGAATATCATGTCCAGCGGGCAAACTTACCGCAACAACGGCGGCTATATCACCGATCGGGAGGGACAGCGTAAATGGGTGGTGGGCGTCAAAATACCATTCCGCAGCCCGGATGGCGAAATCGCTGGCATCATTGGCATTGACCACGATTACACGCACCGTCGCCAAATCGAAGAGGCGCTTCAGGAAGCCTATGACGACCTGGAACGCCGAGTAGCAGAGCGAACCACCGCCCTTTCCGAAGCCAATATTCGACTTCTGGAGCAAATCGAAATCCGTGAACAGGCGGAAGCCGCCGAACGCGAAGCGCGTTTGCTGGCAGAAGCGCTGCGGGATACGGCTGCCGCGCTTAACAGCACCTTTGACTTAAATGAAATTCTTGACCACATATTCAATCACGTCTCGCAAGTCCTGCCCTCCGATGAAGTGAGTGTAGCCTTGATTGAGGATGGTCTGGTCAATTTTGTGCGGGTGCGCGGTGTTGATGCGGCTGCGCTGGATTTATATGCCAGTGCGCGCTTCAGGCTGGAAGATACACCCAACCTGCGCCAGATGGCCGAAACGCGCCAGCCGCTTCTGATTAAGGACATTAGCAACTATCCCGGCTGGATTCATCGTCCCGGACTGGCAGAAACCGGTTCTTACCTGGGTGCGCCGATCATCAGCGAAGGGGATGTCATCGGTTTTATCATGCTGCGCGGCCACGCACCAGACTGCTTTGTCGATGCCCACCAAACACAACTACAGGCCTTCGCTCATCAGGCCGCGATTGCTATTCGTAATGTGCGTCTGTATGAAGCGGTCATTCAGCAGGCCATCGAACTGGAAGAGCGGGTAGCAGAGCGAACGGTAGAGCTTGAAGGAGAGCGAGCGCAACTTCAGGCCATTCTTGACTCCATCAGCGAAGGTGTCGTCGGCCAGGTGGGGACGGAAAATTGGAAACAGTATGTCAACCCGGCGCTGGAAACCATGACCGGATATGGAAAGGATGAATTTTCATTCAGATTGATCCGACCGGAAACAAGAGACCCGGATGATTTTGTCCGTCGGCTGGATGAAGTCTACGACTTTGTTATGCGTGAGGGGCGTTGGCAGGGTGAAGGCGTGGTACGGCGGCGCGATGGCACCGAGTTTGACGCCCATTTCACCACTAGTCGCATTGGCAGCCCTGATAGTGACCTAGTCGGAACAGTGACGGTCATCCGCGACATCAGCCAGGAAAAAGCACTGGAAGAACAGAAGTCGCGCTTTGTCGCCAATGCCTCGCACGAACTGCGAACGCCGCTGGCAAATCTATTCACGCGCCTGTGGCTGCTCCGCAAACAGCCAGAACGCCTGGAAGATCATCTTGAAGTCTTGGAAGCGGTGGCTGACCGAATGCGGCGGCTGGTGGAAGATTTGCTTGACCATTCCCGCTTTGAGCGCGGCATCATTCCGCTTAAGCCACAGCCAACTAACCTCGCCGACCTGATAGCCGGGGTAGTGCGGCTGCAAACCCCTGAGGCTGAGAAGAAATCAATTCGTCTCAATTATGATGTACCGGATAGAGTGCCGCCGATCGTGGCTGATCCTGAGCGCATCACTCAGGTATTCACTAACCTCATTACCAATGCCATCCACTATACCCCCGATCAGGGGCATGTTCAGGTCAGTCTCATTTTCGATGAGGACGCCGGCGAGGTTGTGGTGCAGGTAGAAGATACCGGCCCTGGTATCCCGGCACATCTGCTGCCCAACATTTTTAAGCCTTTTTACCGCGCCAGTGAACGCACTAACGGAACTGGCCTTGGGCTGACAATAGCCAAAGAAATTATCGACCGTCATCATGGCAGTATTGAGGTAGAGAGCAGGGATGGTGAAGGCAGCCGTTTCACGGTGCATCTGCCAGTTGGGCAGGTGTAACAGATCGCAAGATGCGTTGGGCTGTTATCTTCGCTACAATACAGTTTAAGGGAGGAACTAAAATGGCCGAACCAGGAAAAGACCGTACCGAAATTAACAACCCAATTGCCAGTGCCCTGAGCCGGATGCTGGAAAGCAATGCCGCGCATCCCCAGGATATGTACCGGCTGGCGGTAATTGTTGAGGGTATCCTCGATTCGCTGGATGACCCCGAAGCATTGCGAACTATTCGTGGTGAGCTGCGTGCCCTCATCAACGATCTGTCGCAGTCTATGCCGGGGAATTAAATGTCGCCTTCTGCACCCCATACAACCGCTGATCCGCTCGAACACACCCCGCTGCACCGGCTGCTGGTGCGGAGCAATCAGCTTCAGGCCACCCCTGGTTGGCTCATGCTGCTGGTGCTGGCTGTCAATGCCGGGCTTGTCACCCTGCTTTGGCTGGAAAAACCACTGGGCTGGCTGGTCATCGCTGGTTATACGCTTGCTGCCGCCGGGAATTGGGCGCTTCTTTATAACCTGCCCCGCGCCGGACGCAGTTTTGGGCCAGATCGCCCCTCAACGCTGGCCCTGTCCGCTCTGTTTATGCTGCTGCTGGTTTTTCTCAGTCTGCTGAATGCGCCCTGGTGGCTGGCATTGGTCGTGCTGCTGTCAATCACGGGGGTAGTTTATTATTCTACCTGGGTTGAGCCGTTCCGCCTGGGCGTAACGCGCCAGACCTTCATAACAGATAAATTGCAGGCAGACTCGCCGCCGCTGCGCCTGCTCCAGATTGGCGATATTCATGTCGAGCGGGTCACGCCACGCGAACGCGAACTCAACCGCTTGGTTAAAGAACTCAAGCCGGATGTGATTGTTTTCACCGGGGATTTTGTCAATCTATCCAACACCGACGACGCACAGGCTGAAAAAGCCATTCGGGAAATCATCAGCGAATGGCACGCGCCGCTGGGGGTTTACTGCATCTCCGGCACACCGCTGGTCGAGCCGCTGGCACGGGTACAGGCCTTCGTGGCCGGGCTGGATAACCTCAAACTACTGCCAAACCAGTGGATCAGCGTGAACACGCCGGGGGGGGCGCTCAATATCCTCGGATTGGTGGTGACGCACGACATGGCGCGTGATCGAGCCAATCTGAAAAAGATGATGCTGACTTCGCCCAAAAACGGCCTGAATTTGCTGCTGATGCACCCGCCAGATATCGCGCCAGAAGCCGCTGATGCTGGAATTGATCTCTATCTGTGCGGTCATACCCACGGCGGGCAAATTCGCCTGCCGCTCATCGGGGCAATTTTTTCCAGCAGCCAGCTTGGCAACCGCTTCATCATGGGACGCTATGAAGTCGCCGGGATGACGCTTTACACGGCGCGGGGCGTCGGTCTGGAAGGATTAGGAGCGCCGCGTGCCCGTTTCCTCTGTCCGCCGGAAATCGTGCTGTGGGACATTAAGGGCAGGGCTGCCCGCTAAAAGTTATTGCTGTTCTCTTTCCCGCTCTCCAAAAGCAGCCTGATGCCCCCTGCCTGAGAGAGTGATGATAGTGCTTTCCCCTCAATTCATTGTGCATTTCCTTACAATAAAAATAACATTGTTGCATCGTTTATTTTTCGGAAACTCTTAAGCGTTTCTCACCTGTTATGGTGTTACTCTTGAAGAGTAAGTCTTTATTTCGTACTGCAAGAATCATAGCTGATCTCACGGTAGCTATAATCAACAGTTTAGAATCCGCCTCATGGGGGGTAATGCCAATGGCAAGTCTGACTACACAAACACCACCTCAGACCACAAAAGGTCTGACAGAAATCTGGAATGATCTGGTAACACCCGCTCCAGACCTCTCCCTGTCCGATCAGCAGCGGGCTAAGCTGCTGTCGGCGACAACGTTGGCTTTCATTCCGCTGGCGCTGTTCGCCATCTTCTTAACCCCTATTAACAATTTCCTCCAGACGGGTGTTTTTAACCTGCCATCGCCTGCCCTGCTGATAACGCTGATGCTGATTTTTGCCTCTTATGCGTTGAGCCGTACTCGCCATTATTGGTGGGGAGCGATGGGGATTATCATCGTTCCTTATCTGGCGGTTGTTGGTTCAGCGCTTACATCAACGACAGCACTTAACCCATCGACATTTTTCTTTATGTGCCTCAGCGTCACTTTTGCCAGCCTCCTCCTCACCGCGCGGGAAACCCTGATTGCTGGAGCCATTGCTCTGGCACTGGTGTTCCTCGTCTACAATGTGAGAATCGAAGGCCCGGTCACAGTTGACACAACAGTAATCATTTTCATCGTGGTATTCACCGGCACAACGGCGGTGGTCAGCAATATCCGTGACCGCAATCTGCTTGCGTTGGAAAGTTCCCGCAAGGAACTTCAGCAGCAGGTGATCGAAACGACAGAAGCGCGTGAGCGGGCAGAGCGCTCCGACCAGGTTAAATCCGCCTTCCTCGCCAGCATGTCACACGAATTACGCACACCCCTCAACGCGATCATCAACTTCACGCGCTATGTGGCAAAAGGTTCGCTGGGTGCGGTCAACGCTGAGCAGGCGGAAACCTTGGGTGAAGTCGTGGACAGCGCGCGCCATTTGCTGAACCTGATTAACGATGTGCTGGATATGTCGAAAATCGAGGCGGGTTCACTCAAGCTGTTTGTGGAAGACAATGTTGAACTCAAGCCGATCATCGATACGGTTGTTTCTACCGGAAAAAGCCTGATCACGGAAAAGCCGGTTGAAATTCAGGTTGAGATAAAACCGAACATCACCACCATGCGTGGTGACCGTCAGCGCATCCTGCAAATCCTGCTCAACATTATGTCCAACGCCTGCAAATTTACCGAAACCGGCACCATCACAGTGCGGGCCGACCAGTCCGGCGATGAGATTATCTTCATGATTGCTGATACCGGGCCGGGCATTGACGACCATGACCAGGGTGCTGTTTTTGAGGCCTTCAAACAAACCAATAACGGGCTGCGTCAGGGTGGCGGAACCGGGCTGGGGATGCCTATTTCCAAGAGCCTGACAGAAGCACATGGTGGTCGTCTGTGGCTGGAGAGCAAGGCTGGCAGCGGTTCTAAATTTTATGTTGCTCTGCCCATCAAATCCGAAGCCCTCACGCCATCTATCCAATCCTAGTGGAGCATAACAGTGATTAAGCCTTCAATTGCCCTTTACGTCGAAGATGAAGCGCGCAGCCGCCGCGTTATGCAGATGATCGCCAACGACATGGGGATGGACATCACCATCTTCGAAGACAGCAGCGATTTTCTGACGCGGGCGCTGGCGCTTGACCCCAAACCGGATGTGATTTTTCTGGACATTCATGTCAAACCCTATACCGGCTTCGAGATGCTGGCGATGCTGCGGCAGTCGCAGCAGTTCGCGGGCATTCCGGTTGTGGCGATGACGGCCAGCGTGATGAACGAAGAAGTGCAGCAGTTGCGGTCTGCCGGTTTTGATAGCTGCCTGGCGAAACCGCTGGACATGGATAGCTTTCCCGAAATCTTCAATCGCATCATGGGCGGCGAGAACATGTGGCGCATTGTAGGATAGCCCAATCGGGGAGATAAAAGACATGCTGCTAAAAGGTAAGACCATTTTCATCGTGGAGGACAATACTCAGAATCGGGTTGTCTTCCAGATGGCGCTCGCCATCAACGGTGCGAACATCGAATTTGAGCGATGGGGGCGCGACGCCATTTTCTATCTGAGCCGGCTCAAAACGGTTGATCTCATCATCCTCGACCTGATGCTCCATAATGGCAAATCAGGCTACGATATTTTTGATGAAATCCGCGCACAGTCAATATATGACACTGTGCCAATCATTGCTGTTTCGGCGGCAGAACCAGCCATCGCTATCCCGAAAACACAGTTAAAGGGGTTTGATGGGTTTATTGCTAAACCCATTGATGACAATCTTTTCCCCCACCAGTGTTTACAAATCATTAACGGTGAAAAAGTCTGGGATGCCGGACATCGCTATCATGGAATCAACAGCTAGTAACTGAATGTATTTGGCGTTTAACGCTTTAGGAGACACTCATGAGTCAACCCCATGCCCTCATTATCGACGACAATTCCAAGAACGTTATGGTTCTTGCCAACATGCTCGCCGAAGAACAGGTTACGACCACCAATGTCACTCATCCGCAGCAGCTTGACGGTGTGCTGAGCAATCTCAGCGGCGTCGATGTCGTTTTTCTTGATCTGGAAATGCCAGGTCTGGATGGCTATCAGGTGCTGGAAAAACTGAAGGCTGATGCCCGTTTCCAGGGTGTGCCGGTAGTAGCCTACACCGTTCATGTCAGCGAAATTCACACTGCCAGCCAGTTGGGTTTCGACAGCTTCCTCGGCAAACCGCTCAACGCTGACAAATTTCCGAGTCAGCTTCAGCGGATTCTGCGTGGCGAACCCGTCTGGGAAACCGTCTAGCCAGTTAAGTCTGTAAATCCCCTGGGGAGGATTTTACCCTCCCCTACATCAATCCCTCGCCTGTCAATGAATGTATTGCTCAAACGGTTTCTGAATACTCCAGGTGTTCGGTAACGCGCTATACTCAGCATCTCACAGAATATCGCACGGCATGAAAGAAGGGCAAAAGGTGTATGCCGCTTCAAAACCGGGTGACACCTTATGGTGAGATTGTAGCCTATCCTGAACGAGGTTTGTTCACAGGGAATCGCGGCATCCTCCACAATGACCAGCGCCAGCTTACTGCTCGCCGCTGGACAAATCCGGCCTGGATTATCTGCTGTCTCGAATTTAAGGGCTGGAAGCGTCAGGTGATGACGCCGCATAGCTGGACTGAACTATTCTTCCTCGACGAAGCAACTGCGTTATCGGCTGGTCACCGGCCCTGCGCCCTCTGTCGCCGTGAAGCCTTCAATGACTTTAAAGCCTGCTGGAAAGCCGGTAATCCTCATATTGATGTGAAGACCATCAGGGATGTAGACAGGCAGCTTCACAAAGAGCGATGCCTTCCCATGCGTCAGAAACGTACCTATCAGGCTTCGTTGGATGAGCTGCCAGATGGCACCTTTATTGAAGTAGAGGCGCAGGCCTGCCTGATTTGGGAGGGCAATTTGCTGGTTTGGTCGCCGGGTGGCTATCACAAACGACTGCCTCGTCCAAGTGACCTTCAGGTAACGGTACTTACACCGCTTTCTACAGTAAATGCTTTACAGGCCGGTTATCCTGTTGCCGTTCATCAATCACGATTATGATGTCTCTGGCTTTTATGACGGTTTAGCAGCAGACAGGTCGCTCAACAGAAGGAAAATCTGATGACCCCTGAGCATGTCGATGTCTTAATTGTCGGTGCTGGCCTGAGTGGTATTGGAGCGGCATACTACATCCAGACATACTGCCCCCAAAAGAGTTACGCCGTACTGGAAGCGCGTCAGGCGATGGGTGGAACCTGGGACTTGTTTCGTTATCCGGGTATCCGCTCCGATTCCGATATGTATACGCTTGGCTACAGCTTTCATCCCTGGCATGACCCCAAAGCCATTGCTGATGGCCGTTCCATCCTGAATTACATCCATGAAACGGCGACAAAATATGGCATAGACCGTAAAATCCGTTATCAGCACCGGCTGTGTGGGGCGTCCTGGTCATCGGCAGAGTCGCTGTGGACAGTGATGGTGGATCATGGTGGCGAAACCATCCAGATGACCTGTCATTTTTTATATAGCTGCACCGGCTATTATGACTACGACCAGGGGTATATGCCGGAATGGGCGGGTATGGAGCAGTTTCAGGGGCGGATTGTTCATCCGCAGCAGTGGGATGAAACGCTGGATTACACCGGCAAATCCGTCGTCGTGATCGGCAGCGGCGCAACTGCTGTGACGCTCGTGCCAGCTATGGCGAAACATGCTGCCCATGTCACCATGTTACAGCGATCACCTACCTATATCGTTGCGCTCCCTGCTGAGGATGTGCTTGCAAACTGGATGCGCCGTTTCCTGCCCGCGTGGTTTGCCTATCTCCTGACGCGCTGGAAGGTGATCCTGCTGAATTTGTTGTTCTACAATCTGGCACGCTGGCGACCCGCTTATGTCAAGCGCACGATTATTGAGGGAGTGCGTCGGGAATTGGGGGCGGATTACCCGGTGGAAAAGCACTTCACCCCGCGATACAACCCCTGGGATCAGCGGCTGTGTCTGGTGCCGGACGCCGACCTTTTCAAAGCCATCCGGTCGGGCAAAGTCTCTGTTGTAACCGACAACATTGAAACTTTTACCGAAAATGGCATTCGCTTACGCTCTGGCGCGGAAGTGGCGGCGGATGTGATTGTCACGGCAACCGGGCTGGTGATGAAGCTCGCCAAAGGTGGACAGTTAGTTGTGGACGGCGCGGTAGTCAATCTGGCTGAAACGATGAATTATAAAGGGGTCATGTTGAGCGATGTCCCCAATATGGCGTTCGCCTTTGGCTACACCAACGCTTCCTGGACGCTGAAGTGTGAGCTGTCCTCACGTTATGTATGCCGCTTGCTGAATTATATGGATGCGCGGGGCTATCGCCAGTGTACCCCACGCCGCACTGACTCCACGGTCGAGGAAGAACCGATTGTGAACTTTACAAGCGGCTATGTGCAGCGGGCTGTACACACCCTGCCGCATCAAGGCTCCAAACGCCCCTGGAAATTGTATCAGAATTACCTGCTTGATTTAGTGACGATGCAATTTGGGGCACTAAATGATGGAACGATGGAGTTTCGCGCAGGCCCATCTTCATCCTGATACAGACGTAAAAAGGGTGACAGCCGAAATAAGGCCGACTGTCTATTAGCGGGTAGACGCATCGCTTCCCCTGCTTTATAATGTTAAAACTCCATCCTAGCACCCACATTTTGCAGGTGGCAATGTGCTGCAATTCGGCAGCACCCCGATCATCTTTTTCGATTCCCCGGCTCATGACGCAGGTTAATTGCCCTTCAGCGGGCAAGGAAGTTCCTCTCCAGAGGGTACGTCGCCACGCCGGGTCAGACCGCGCGCCCAAACGGCGATTACGCGATGGAAGGACATCCTACTTTGGAAACAACATTCTCAGACCTGGGCTTGAGTGAGCCGACTCTCAAAGCCATTAGCGAACTCGGCTATGAAGAACCCACCCCGATTCAGGCGCAGACCATCCGGCTTATGCTGGAAGGCAGCGACGTGATCGCCCAGGCGCAAACCGGAACTGGTAAGACGGCGGCCTTTGCTTTGCCGATTATCGAGAAGCTGGAAACCGGCACGCGCCTGCCCCAATCGCTCATCCTGACGCCTACCCGTGAGCTGGCGGTGCAGGTTGCGGAAGCATTTCAGTCCTACAGTAAATACTACAATGTCTCTGTGCTGCCGGTTTACGGTGGACAGCCAATTGAGCGGCAGTTGCGGGCGCTTTCACGAGGCGTGCAGGTCGTCGTCGGCACACCAGGGCGTTTGCTCGATCACATCCGGCGTGGGACGCTGAAGCTGGAAGAAGTGCGGACGGTTATCCTCGACGAAGCCGATGAAATGCTGAACATGGGATTCATCGAAGATATCGAAACCATCCTCAAGGAAACCTCCGACACGCGGCAGACTGCTCTGTTTTCAGCCACCATGCCGGGGCCGATTGCTGCCCTAGCCCGCCGCTACATGCACAATGCCCAGCGGGTCACCGTCGCGTCGGAGCAGGTATCCGTCCCACAAATCCGCCAGATGTATTATGAGGTGGGCAAGCGTGACAAGCTGGAAGTGCTGGCGCGTATTCTGGATTACGAAAGGCCGACAGCAGCCATTATTTTCTGCCGCACCAAACTGGAAGTGGACTCACTTGGTCAACGGCTGACCGCACGCGGTTATACCGCCGAAACCCTGCATGGTGATCTCAATCAGGTACAGCGTGACCGGGTGATGGCGCGTTTTCGCGGTGAACAGATTGAGCTGCTGATTGCCACCGATGTAGCGGCACGTGGGCTGGACGTGGAACATGTTACCCACGTCATCAACTACGATCTGCCGCTGGAGCCGGAGAGTTATGTTCACCGCATTGGGCGCACCGGGCGTGCCGGGCGTGCTGGTTCGGCCATCGCCCTGGTGACGCCGCGCGAACGACGCCTGTGGCATGTTATTCAGCGGGCGGCTGGCACCAACGTTCCCCGGATGCGGCTGCCCACCATTGGCGATGTCATCACGCGGCGGCGCGAACGCTTTAAGGAAACGCTGCGCGAGACGATTGCCGAAGAAGGCCTGGAAACCTATCTGGTGATGGCCGAAGAACTGGGTGAAGAATTCAGCCCGACGGAATTAGCCGCCGCCGCTTTCAAGCTGCTGCTGGGAGCGCCGCCAGAAGGCAATGATGACAAACTGGCTGAGCCGGAATATGATGAGCGCGATAACGGCGACCGCTACCCGAAAAAAGGGCGCGGCCCCAGCCGCATGGGAGCCGATCGCGGCATGACCCGCCTCTACCTGAATATCGGGCGTGAGGAAGGCGTGCGCCCCGGCGACATTGTGGGCGCGATAGCCAATGAAGCTGATATTCCCGGTCGTTCCATTGGTGCGATTGAAATCTACGATCACTTTTCGCTGGTCGATGTTCCCAGCAATCGTGCCGACCATGTGTTAGGTGCGCTCAAGAAAACACACATCCGCAATCACAAAATTACCGTCAGCATCGCCAAACCGGATAAAAAACGCGGTTAACTGCGGGCGCTAACGGCGGCAGCGGTCTACAAAATCTTCAAACAGGCGGTGGGTCTGATCGGTCATGCGTTCCGGGTGGAACTGCACACCGATCAACCTGCCGTCCGTCGATTCAATCGCTTCGATGACGCCATCCGGGCTGTGACCGACGGCTCGCAAACCCGCACCCACCGCCGCTACTGCCTGAATGTGGTAGGTGTTGATGGTCATGCCCGTTCCGAGTAAATCGCGCAAATGCGAGTCCGGCGCGAACGCCACCGGATGTGGTTGGCCGCCGCGTTTCGGGCTGTGGGGCTGCGCGGCCTGATGCTGCGCCAGCAAATCGGCATAAATGGTGCCGCCTGCCTGTGCATTCAAAAACTGCATCCCATAACAGATACCGAGTATAGGCTGTCTGTCCAGCGCATCATAAATTAAGCGGTCTGCCATGTCGCGCACCGGGTCAACCGGCGGCAGATCATCAGGCAGCTCGCCGATTAAGCCCTGGGTGATGCCCGGCCCACCGGTGATGACCAGTCCATCCAGCAGGGCGGCGAAATCTGCTGCCGCTTCCGCGCTGCTGAACATGGGGACGATAACCGGCGTTCCCCCGGCATTTTCAACCGCCCGCACATAATGCAGGTCAAGCAACTGCTCGCCAGCCTGATAGCTGGTGGTGATGCCAATACGTGGTCGTGCCATGCAATTCCCTCATCTGGTGCTGATTTTCAAAGTTCCACCATGATAGCGCCAGCACGGCGGGCGTTACAGGTTCATTGGCAGTTGATTCGCCAGCTTCATTCCACCAGACTTGGGTAATTTGCACAGTCTTTACCCTTGTATGCTTTCCAGGACGCAAGTAACATGTGCAATAATTGCGGGGGGTTGGTATACTGCCCATTCACGCAGCCGCCTTTAAAAATGCCTTAAAAAATTGCTTCTTCTGAGCGTCCATTTAAATCGTCGTGCTAGTTGCGGTGGAGAAGCCATGATTTCCTATCAGACTTTGGAAGGCGTTACCGTTGGGCATACCGAGGAGCTGGTTTTCGCTGGCGACGGTGTGCGACTTGCTGGTCAGATCGATTACCCCCTTTCCTCCTCTCGCAAAACCAGTTTCCCGCTTATGTTCATTCTCCACCATGCTGGCTGCGACGCTCGTGAAGGCTACGCACATTTTGCTGATTTTGGCATCGCCTCCGGGTATGCCGTCTTTCGCTGGGATAAGCGCGGCACCGGACGGAGCGGCGCGGGCGGGCGCGGCTCGACTACCCAGGACGCCGTGAATGCTTATGAAGTCGCGCTCGACCAGCCGGGCATTGACCGCCGCCGCGTTGTCATTCTGGCGCAGGACGCCGGGACAGGTTTGATCGGCGGGGCATTCGGGTTGTTTGCCCGCGCACAGCATCCCTACGGCGTGATTCTGGCGACCAACATACTCGACGAACAGGCTATCGCGGCTGTGGATACCAACATCCTGATCGTCGCCGGGCAGCATGACTGGAATCCCTGGCAGAAGTACGCCAAAGCCGCCTGTGACAGCCACAGCGAAGCCTGTAGCAAGCACCTGTCCTCCTACTATGTTGCCCCTTACGCGAACCGCATGTTGATTGACACCCGCAGTGATAACTTCCATTTTGGCGCGAAAAACACCATCATGGACTGGCTGCAAACAATCTAGGCTGACCCTTATCTCCTAACCCCTTCTCTCTAGCGGCAGAAGGGGAATCCAATCAGGACAATACTCTATGAACTTCAGCGTTGACCTGAGCGGGCAGACCGCGATTGTCACCGGGGCGGGTGCAGACGTGGGCCGGGCGACAGCGCTGGCGCTGGCCGAGGCGGGTGCGGCGGTGGTCGTCAATGACCTGAACCCGGATCGTGCCGATAAAATCGCGGCGGAAATCACGGCAGGCGGAGGTAAGGCTATTCCCTGGCAGGCGGATGTCTCCAACCGCTTTCAGGTTGGCTCGCTGGTGGAAGGGGCGCGCGATGCCTTCGGGCGTATTCACATCCTGGTTAATGCTGCCGGGGCGCTGAAACTGGGGGCGATGCGGACGCTGGACGAATGGGACTGGCGCCGTTTGCTGGATGTCAACCTGACCGGGGCGTTTTTCTGCTGTCAGCTCGTCGGGCGGGTGATGGCTGACGAGGGCGGGGGCGTGATCGTCAATATCGCGTCCAGCGCGGGGCATCCTAATCCGCTGCCGGAGGGCGTGGGCTATGTCGCCAGCAAGAGCGGGTTAGTCGGGATGACCAAGCAGGCCGCCCACGAGTTCGCGCCGATGGGCATACGGGTGAACGCGGTTTGTCCCGGCAGCATCGCTTTAGCGAACATGGCAGAGGGCGAGCCGGGCAATGCCCAGAAGCGCTGGGGGACGGCAGAGGAAGTAGCAGCGGTAGCGCTGTTTTTGTGTTCGGACGGGGCGCGCTTCATCACCGGGCAGGCGATCAACGTGGACGGGGGCGAAGGGTATCTGTAGCGGTGATGGCGGCGGCGGCGGCAATGGGAATTTTGCGATTCATCTCAATTGTGCCGCCAACTGGCAGTTGGTGAAAATGGTGAAAATGAGAATCGGGCGTTTTTATCATTTTAGTTGCCAGTCGCTAGTCATTAGTCAAAGGCAAAGGCAAAGGATTTAATCACCGCGCCATAGAAACAGTTTAGCAGGGAAATGGGGCGAGGGGTGAAACATTTGTCATGACATTTGTTTCGATTTTGAGGG
>CAYUTY010000077.1:0-29497 GCA_964447795.1 uncultured Anaerolineaceae bacterium | reverse complement strand
CTGAGCATGGAGCTGGTGGTGCTTCAAGCGGCAAAGGTGCGCTTTATGTTTGGCGGCAAAGCCAGTGTGCCAATGGTGCTTCGGATGCCGGGAGGCTCTGGTACTGGCGCGGCAGCACAGCACAGCGAAAGCCTGGAAAACTGGTTTGTGCATGTACCGGGGTTAAAGGTGGTCATGCCGAGCAATGCTTACGAGGCAAAAGGCCTGTTGCTGGCGGCGATTGATGATAATAACCCGGTGATCTTTGTCGAACATAAGCTCCTGTACAAAACTAAGGGTGATGTTCCAGAAGAGCCATATCGTATCCCGCTGGGGCAGACACGAGTCGTCCGTGAGGGTAAACACATCACTGTGGTCGCTACATCCGTGATGGTCAGCCGTGCCTTGCAGGCCGCTGACGAACTAGCGAAAGAAGGAATTGAGCTGGAAGTTATTGACCCACGTACACTCAAGCCGCTGGATGATGTTCCAATCATCGCGTCGGTTAAAAAGACCGGACGTGCACTGGTGGTACATGAAGCAGTAGAGATGGGCGGCTTCGGCGGGGAAATTGTCGCGCGAATCGCTGGAAGTGAGGCGTTTGATTATCTTGAAGCGCCAGTTCGCCGTTTGGCCGGGCTGGATATTCCAATTCCCTACAACCGCGAACTGGAATATCACACCGTGCCTCAGGTGGAGAATATCGTGAACGAAGCGCGCAAGGTGGCGCGAAACATGTATTAATCCAGAGACGAAACATCTGAGATGTTTTAATCTGTTCCGTGCAGTAATTTTGACCTATTTATTCCCTGGCAGTAAATTCTATGCCCATACCTATCATCCTCCCCAAGTTTGGTTTTACCCTGGAAACAGCCGATATTGTGCAATGGCTGAAACAGGATGGCGACCGTGTGCGTTCTGGAGAACCAATCTGCGAAGTGACGACGGACAAGGTGAATATGGAGGTCGAAGCTCCAGAAGATGGTACCTTGTTTAGTCCCTTGTATGAGGCAGGTGCGACTGTTCCAGTCACAGAAGTAATCGCTTATTTGCTGCGCCCCGATGAAGCACGGCCGGAGCAATTACCCACATCTGATCGTGCCAGCTTTTCAGCCCCTCTGCCACAAAGTGTTGAAGGGATAGTAGCTGCTTTATCTCCAACTGCGAGGACTGGGAGCGATGATATTGATGCAACCCCAGTGGCGCAGCGGGTGGCGGAAGTGACGCAGGTTGATTTGAGCCGGGTACGTGGAAGCGGGCCAAACAATCGCATCATGCGGCGGGATGTCGAGTCGGCAGTGAGCAGCGAAGACAGCAAAGTGAGAGCGACTCCCGCAGCGCGGCATCTGGCGATGCAGACGGGCGTTAATCTTGCATCCATTGCGGGGAGTGGGCCGCGCGGGCGTGTGCAGGCGGCAGATGTGCAGGCAGTGGTTCAACAACCTCAACCCCTGACTACCTCTCCGCATATTGAAAGACAGAATCAAGAAGCTGAATTTGGTGTTTCGTCGGTTTCCGATTTGCTAAATGATGCGCCCAAAATTGTTAAGCTGGAAGGGATGCGGAAGACGATTGCAACCCGCCTGCAAAAAAGCTTCCAGACCGCGCCACATATTTTCTTCGATGCTCAGGTGGATACCAGCGGGATTGACGGGCTGCGGACAAAGCTAAAAGCGCGTGGCGAGAAATTATCTGTGACATCGCTGCTGGTGAAAGCCTGCGCCTGGGCATTGCTGCGACATCCCTGGTTGAACTCGACACTCGATGCTGAGGAAATTTCTCTGTGGCCGACGGTCAATGTGGGGGTGGCGGTGGCGCTGGATGCCGGATTAATTGTGCCGGTGGTTCATCATGCCGAGCGGTTGTCCATGCATGAGATTCAAACTCAGGTGGATGATCTGGCAAACCGGGCGCGTGCAAACAAACTGGGTTTGGGCGATCTGGCAGATGGCACTTTCACGATCAGTAATCTGGGTATGTTTGGTGTTGACCGCTTTACTGCGATCATTAATCCGCCTCAGGTCGGCATATTGGCTGTGGGGCGGACGCAGCGACTTTTTGTGCCAGATGAAAACGATCAACCTGTTCTCAGGTCATTTATGAATATCACCCTATCTGCCGATCACCGTGTTGTGGATGGCGCACAGGCTGGGAATTTTCTGCAAGACCTTCGCCTTGTTCTTGAAGACCCAGCACTGCTGGCCTGGTGACAGAATTTCAGCTTTAGATATCCGATAGATCAGGGGGTGACACCACCCCTTTTTAATTTCTGTCCTCGTGATTTCTCTTCCTTTCTCTTCCGAATTAAGCATTCTCCTGATTGTTATTTCAGCCGATAGTCTATTGACAAGTGCAGGGAGAGATGATATTTTTAGACCAATCTAAATCATAAACGCCGGTCAATTTAAAAATATTCTGACTGGCAAGCAGCAAAGGGGATGTGTCGCCATGCGGAAAGCGTATCGACTGGTTATTTTAGCGCTGGCGTTGATGCTGGCAGTATCAGGCCTGAGTCCTTCTATGGCTCAGGATGACGTGATCAAAATTGTTACCACAACCACACAGATTACTGACCTGACTAAAATTCTGGCAGGTGAGCTAGTGGGTACATCGGTTGAAATCACGGCACTGATGGGGGCAGGGGTTGACCCACATCTGTATAAACCAAAGGAATCGGATATCGCCGCTATGAATGCAGCGAATGTCGTACTGTACAGTGGTTTGCATCTGGAAGGGCAGTTCGATGAGGTGTTCCAGGCGCTTGGTGAGCAGAATGTTCGTACCTATGCGGTCTCCAAACCTGTAAAAGATGCAGGTTATATCATTGGCGGATTCAATCTGTCAGCGGAGCTGACGAACGTTGATGATCCCCATTTCTGGTTTGACCCCCGTAACTGGCAGCTTGTAACTGAGGGGTTAGCGGAGGTGCTGGGTGAGGTTGATCCGGCTCATGCCGATGTGTATAACGCTAATGCTGATCTTTACAGCGCCCAGCTTGAACTGCTGTATAACTGGGCATTTGAGGCTATGTCAGAAGTGCAGCCACAGCAGCGTACCCTTGTGACTTCTCATGATGCCTTTCAATATTTCGGAGCGGCCTTCGGATGGAAAGTGCGCGGATTGCAGGGTATCAGCACGGAAAGCGAGGCAGGCGTAGCTGATGTACAGGGCCTGGCGACGTTCGTGGTTGAGAATGACATTCCAGTGATGTTCGTTGAAAGCAGTGTTCCGCCTAACACTATTCGTGCGGTGCGGGAAGCGGTCAATGCCAATGGCGGCGAAGTCGGCATCGGTGTGCGTGAACTTTTTTCGGACGCAATGGGTGAGCCAGATGCTTTTGGTGGTACCTATATTGGGATGATCGCCCAGAATGTCATCACCATTCTGCAATCATTCGGTTATGAAATTCCCGCGTGGCCGGAGGGACTTGAGCCAGCCCTGCCTGTTGAACTGCTCAATATGGAGACGGCTTCATGAGTACAGATGGGAATGACGTGCCGGCTCTGGCGCTGGAAATCGAAGACCTGACTGTTGCCTATAACAGTAAACCAGCATTGTGGGATGTTGATGTGCGCGTCCCGGAGGGGGTGTTGATGGCGATTGTTGGGCCGAACGGCGCTGGCAAAAGCACGCTTATCAAAGCTGCCCTTGACCTGATCCCCCGTGCGGCGGGAAACATCCGCTTTTACGGCAAATCCCATGTTCAGGCTCGTCACCTGATTGGTTATGTGCCTCAGCGGGGGAGCGTGGATTGGGATTTCCCGACCTCCGTCCTCGATGTCGTAACGATGGGATTATATGGCGGCCTGGGCTGGCTCAAACGTCCGGGGCGTAAAGAACGCCAGCGGGCGACGGAAGCGCTGGAGCATGTAGGACTTGCTGATTTGGCCGAGCGACAGATTAGCCAGCTTTCTGGTGGGCAGCAGCAGCGCACATTTCTTGCCCGTGCGCTGGTGCAAGATGCGCAGATTTACTTTATGGATGAGCCATTCGCAGCGGTTGATGCGGTGACGGAGCGTGCAATTGTCGCGCTCCTGCACGAGCTGCGATCTCAACAGAAAACAGTGGTGGTCGTACACCATGACCTGCAAACCGTGCCAGCTTACTTCGATTGGGTGACTTTGCTTAATGTGGAAGTCATTGCTAATGGGCCAACTGATGCAGTCTTTACGGAAGAAAATTTGCGGCGCGCCTATGGTGGACAGGTGTCTATCCTGACTGGTAGCGTAAGTGAAGGAACAAAACCATGAACAGTGCGGATAAACGCTTCTGGTTGTGGTTGGTGGCAGTATTGGGGGTATGCGCTTTGTTCATCCCCCTCAGCAGTGCCGCTTTCAAGGTCAATTATGATTACACGCTGACGACTGTTGCGCTGGGGGGGGCGCTGCTGGGCATCATCAGCGGGGTGTTAGGCAGTTTCGCTGTTTTACGCCAGCAGAGTTTGATGGGTGATGCGCTTTCGCACGCAGCGCTGCCTGGTGTTGCCATTGCTTTTCTATTATCTGGCAGGCAGCTTGGAGCCTTATTGATCGGGGCGGGAATTGCAAGCTGGTTGGGGGTACTTTTTATCCGTGCTGTCACCAGCACCACGCGCATCAAGCAGGATACGGCGATGGGCATTACGCTGGCGTCGTGGTTTGCTTTTGGAATCGCGCTGCTGGCTTATATTCAGGGACGCCCCGATGCGAGTCAGGCAGGGCTGGACAAGTTCATTTTTGGGCAGGCTGCCGCCATCGTTCAACGCGATGTAGAGATGATTGCGGTGGTTGGCGCAGTGGTCTTTACCTTTCTGGTGATGTTCTGGAAGGAATTTAAACTTATCACTTTTGATCCGGAATTTGCCGCTGCCAATGGTTTCCCGACACGTCGCCTTGATACACTGCTGTCAACGTTAGTGGTGGTGGCGATTGTGCTGGGTTTGCAGCTCGCGGGCGTTATTCTAATGGTTGGTATGTTAATTGCTCCGGCGGTCGCTGCGCGGCAGTGGACACAAAAACTGGGTCATATGGTCATCTTATCGGCTCTTTTCGGCGCGTTTGCCGGTTCAAGTGGGGCAATCATCAGCGGCGTCGATATTGGCCTACCGACTGGCCCGCTCATTATTGTGGTGGCTTCAGTCGTGGTTGTGATCTCCATCGCATTTGCGCCCAATCGTGGTTTAGTCTGGGCCTTGTGGAAGCAGCGCCGCGATCGTCATCAGTTTGCCGCGCTAAACGCCCTGCAAGATTTTTATCGCCACGCCCTTAATCACAACGACGTGTATCACCCAACTTCTGAGACACTCATTATAGGGCTTCGGGGAACCCCTGCCCGCCGGGGAATATACCAGTTGGCGCGGGAAGGATTGATTGAACGGGCTGATAGTGATCGATGGAAATTGACTGAGATGGGCATTGCTCGTGCTACCACCGTAGAACGTCAGCACTCGCAGGATGAAGCAGAATTTGATGCGTCAAACACCCGTGAAAGACTGCCGGAAGGAGCAGTCTAAAAATGTACAACATTGAGCAATTTATCATCAACCTGCTCCTCAATTTTGCCTCACAGGAACAAATCAATGCTTTTTTGCGTGACCCGCGCATGACGGCAACAGTGATTGGTATATTGGTCGCCGTCTCTGGAGGTTTGTTGGGGACTTTCCTGCTGCTGCGAAAAATGTCACTGACCAGTGATGCGATCAGCCACACCATTCTGCTTGGCATTGTAGTAGCCTTTCTCATTATGACTGGCATTTTTGGTCTTGAGGCTGATCTATCGTCGCCCTGGCTGATTATTGGCGCGGCAGCAGCAGGTGTGGTGACGGTGGTTATCACCGAATTGATTTACCGGTCTGGCTTGGTCAAGCAGGACGCGGCATTAGGGCTGGCTTTCCCGCTGTTGTTCGCCATTTCAGTCATTTTGATTTCGCGTTTTGCTGATAATGTTCACCTTGACGCCGACTCGGTGATTGTGGGTGAAATCGGGATCGCCTGGGCCAATACTAACAGCCACTGCTTTAGCAACTGTGATGAGGTAATCATTACACCAGAGGATGAACGAGCTGAAGTCGGACGTACCTGTACTAACTGCACCCCTGGTGGCATCAATCCGCGCAGCCCGGAAGCAGTTTTTGAGGAAATCTGTGCCAACTGCGGCACTTATACTGCCGCCGAAGCCTGGCGTGACCGGCTGATTCCCGAAGCGCCGGTATTGGTTTACTGGCCGAAGTCAATCACGGTGATGGGGTTAATTACGCTCATCAATGTTCTGTTTGTGATCGTCTTCTACAAGGAACTGAAGCTGTCTACATTTGATAATGCGCTGGCGAAGGCGCTGGGATTCCGGCCTGGCTTGCTTCATTATGCACTGATGATTCTGGTTAGCGTGACAGCGGTAGGTGCATTCGATGCAGTAGGCGCGATTCTGGTCGTTGCCTTTTTCATCATTCCAGCCGCCGCCGCCTATCTCCTGACGGAACGCCTATCGGTGATGCTCATTCTGAGTTCAGTAGTTGGCGGACTGGCAGCCTATACAGGTTATGATCTGGCACGTGGCAATTTTCTTGGCCTGTTTCAAGTCAGCGACATCCTGACTTTTCTTGACCGGACGATTGGGTTAGGGGGATATACAACCTGGAATACCTCAATTTCGGCGTCGATGGTCATCATGCTGTTTGTTTTTTTCGTAGCCGTGTGGGTAGTATCACCGCGATACGGGCTGGTTTCGACACTGATTTGGCGGCGGCGGCAAAAACAGCAGTTTGCCTATCAGGTTTTGCTCGGTCATATTTACAACCATCAGGAAACGTCGGAAGCGAGTACAGAACTGGCGGTTGATACGCTGTATGAGCATTTCAGATGGTCACCTACACAAATGCGTTTTGCGCTGGGGCGGCTACGGGCTTTGAATCTTGTCCGTATTCATGATGAACGGGTGATGCTGACCGAACGTGGTGAAAACCAGGTTGAGCGTTTCATCAATGACAATCTGGCTGTTGAGCGTTGAAGGTGAGAAAACCCTGTCTTATATGATCGCTGAGGCAGGGTTTTCTTCACAAATCATAAGATAGTTGGCCGTCTTATTTTCTATTTGGTAGCACCACCGCTCGTACGACCCCATCCACATAGGTCGCGGCAGTCTCAAAAGCCTGTGTAGTCTCGTCGAGTGTATACTGATGGGTCGCCAGCGCTTCCAGATTAATCTGTTTATTCAGGGTTAGCGCAATTGAGGCAGGGTAGGTGTGTTTCATGCGGCGCGACGGTTGAATGAGCAGTTCTTTACGTCGAGCTACCGAAGCCTTGATTTTCATCTCATCTTCCGCTGGAATGCCGACGATGATGACCCGCCCGCCGTAACGCGCCGCACCAATACATTCATCGGCTGTTCCCTGCACCCAGGCGGCTTCAATGGCGACATCGACGCCGCGTTTATTGGTCAGATGCATTACTTCGTCTACTACCGATTTTTCATTCGCATCGATAATCACATCCGCGCCGAAGCTAGCCGCCTGTGCTAATCGCCAGGGATGTTTGTCAGAGACGAAAATGCGCCGCGCACCAGCCAACCGCGCCAGCCGTGTAATGAGCAGGCCAATACCGCCGCAGCCGATAACCAGTACATCTTCGCCGATTTGAATATTAGCGAGCCGACTGGCATGGAGTGCCACACCCAGTGGTTCGAGCAGGGCGGTTTCCACATCAGAGATACCATCCGGCACGGGGACACAGGAACGGGCTGGGTAAACCATGCGTTCCCGCAGTGCGCCATGATGGGGATACAAGCCCATGAACACCATGTTGGTACAGAGATGCACTTCGCCGGCCTCGCAGCGTTCGCAGTGGCCGCAATGGGTAGCAGGGTCGATGGCAACACGTTGGCCGATCTGAAGATTAGTTACCCCCTCACCAAGCGCGATCACACGCCCAGCGGCTTCGTGACCGAGTGCCAGCGCAGTTTCTGCGCGAACACCGCCAACATCACCAAACAGGTAGGTGTGCAAATCGCTGCCGCAAATGCCAACAGCGGTCACTTCCAATAGGACTTCGCCGAGGCCGGGCGCGGCATCCGTCCATTCCTCGACACGGATGTCACGGGGGCCATATAAAAATGCCGTTTTCATGATAAAGACCTTTCAATGAAAGCGAAACTAATTCGCCTTTAGGTTACAGCTATCAGTCAAAATCCCTAATTAAACTCACTACCGCCATCGACATTGAATGTCTGCCCGGTGATGTAATCGGCCTCATCAGAAGCGAGGAAGGCTGCCATCGCCGCGATTTCTTCTACTGTTCCAGCACGCTTAAGCGGGATGCGTTCGATGCGCCGCTTATACCATTCACCGCGCGGCAAATGATGTGCTTCTGCATTAGCACGATCCAGTTCATCCCACATGGGTGTCGGAATCACGCTGGGGCAGATGGCGTTGACGTTAATATTATACGGAGCAAGGGCCATTGCTGCTCCCTGCGTGATGGTGATGACTGCTGATTTTGAAACTGAATAATGCAGTGCATCACCGCGTCCGCGTCGCCCCGCAATCGACGAGAGGCTGATGATTTTACCGTAACTTTGCGCTGCTCGCCCCGTGCTTTTTATCTCGTCTGGTATCTGTGCGATCATTTGTTTCGCCGCCGCTTGAAGGCAGAAAAATATCGCTCGCTGGTTGACTCTCTGTAACCAGTCCCATCGTTCCGGTGTCAGTTCCAGCAGTGAGGCTTTTTCGGAGACGCCCGCGTTATTGACCAGAATATCCACTCGTCCAAAGTGCGCGACAACATCAGCAATCATCTGATTGACAGCATCACTATCCCCTACATCAATTAGATAGGGCAGGGCTTCCACGCCTAATGCGGTGAAGTCAGCCGCTGCCTGATGGAGGGTTTCAGGATTAATTTCTGCGACGACGACATGTGCACCTTCTGCTGCAAATCGTGCGCCAATACCATAACCGATTCCCTGTCCCGCGCCAGTCACAATGGCTATTTTATCCTTCAGCCGCATCCGGTTATCGTCCTTGTAAAGCTAATCTCAGCACCAGTATAACGCACAAATGTGATTGCTATGCACATCTGACCAGATGCGTTATACTCTCAGCCTTATTATCAAGATGCTGTTTTGTGAAGGATGATTGCTATGGTTGATACCATGCGCGCCGCCATCTACACAGGGCCGGGTGATGTGCGCATTGAAGACTATCCACTGCCGGGTGCGCCTGCGCCGGGTGAACTGCTGGTACGGGTACGGGCGTGTGGGGTGTGCGGCAGCGATGTCACCGACTGGTATATGACGCCACGTGCGCCGGTAGTGCTAGGGCATGAACCGGCAGGTGATGTAGTTGCAGTTGGGGAAGGGGTGACGGCATTCAGCGTTGGTGATCGGGTTGCTATCCATCACCATGTCCCCTGTATGGTGTGCGATGTTTGCCAGCACGGGCATTACACACTTTGCCCGACCTTCAAACGGACACGGTTGTATCCGGCAGGTATGGCCGAATATGTTCGCATACCGGCGGAAATTGTCGAACGCGATATTCTCAAAATCCCTGACGGGATGCCATACGAGGTGGCTGCATTGGTCGAACCCATTGCCTGTTGTGTTCGGGCGCTGGATCGCTCTAATATTCGTCAGGGTGATACAGTGTTGGTTCTGGGAGCGGGTTTTAATGGTATTGTGATGGCGCTGCTTGCACCATACTGGGGTGCAAATCGGGTGGCGCTGCTTGACCGTCTTCCTGTGCGACTCTCACGGGCGGCAGAGATCGGCTTAAGTGTTTTTAATGTCGATGATGATGATGTGAACGAACAGGTACGAGGTTGGGCCAGCGGTGTTGGGCCACACGCGGTGATTTGTACAGCTTCTAACCCCAAAGCGATAAATATGGCTTTTGATCTGACCGGGCCAGGCGGGACCCTGATGCTGTATGCACCGACACCTCCCGGTGATAACTGGCCCCTGAATACCAATCGTCTGCTGTTTCAGGAAATTACGGTCACGGGATCATATTCGGCCAGTCCGCTTGATACCCGCCGGACGATGGCGCTTCTGAAGAACGGTATCATTGATGCCAACCTCTTGATTACACACCGTTTTCCGCTCGCTGAAGCCGATAAAGCCTGGCATCTGACCAAGCAGGCAGGCGATTCCCTGAAAGTGATGGTTGAAATCTAATGACACAGACGATGCAGGGTGTCTTTTTCCTGGGGCCAGGGCAGCTCGAACTGCGCGAGGTCTCCATTCCTCAACCTGCTCCCGGCGAGGTAGTTGTTAAGGTGGAGTCAGCAACCACCTGCGGCACTGATTTGAAGGCCTGGAAACGTGGTCACAAACTCTTTAACCCGCCGATGCCATTCGGACACGAATTTGCCGGTTATATCCATAGCGTTGGTGAAGGGGTGACTCGGTGGAAAGCAGGCGATGCTGTCGTTGGCGCAAATTCTGCGCCTTGTAATCAGTGCTGGTACTGCCAGCATGGACGGCAGCAGCAGTGTCTCGAACTGGAAGCGCGCTTTAATTGGGGAACTTATGCTGAGTATGTGCGTGTCAACCGGCATATCGTCGCGCAGAATTTGCACCGAGTCCCATCCCATTTGCCATTTACCGAAGCCTCATTTGTCGAGCCACTGGCCTGTGCTGTTTTGTGTGCAGTCAACGCGGATATTCAGCTTGGCGATACAGTTGCTATCATTGGTGTTGGAGCGCAGGGGTTGATGCAACTTCAACTGGCAAAAGCACTTGGTGCGGCGCGTGTGATTGCGATAGGGCGGGCGCATGGACGGCTGGAACGGGCTAAACAGGTTGGCGCGGATGTCATCATGAGTTCACTGGATAGCGACCCGGTTGAAACAGTGAAAGACCTGACTGAAGGACGCGGCGCTGATGTCGTGATCGAAGCAGCGGGCAGTGCTGAGACCTGGACGCAGGCGCTGATGATGGCTCGTCCAGGCGCGACCGTGATGCAGTTCAGTGGGCTGCCCGGCGGTATGCAGGTCAGCTTTGATGCCACCAAACTGCATTATGGTGAAATCACCATGAAGGGCATTTTTCATCATGTTCCGCGTACTGTTGAACAGGCGGTACACCTGCTGTCATCAGGGCAAGTGACAGTCAAACCTATTCTGGATGGCATTATTCCGCTGAGTCAGGTGGAGGATGGCTTGCAACGGATGGCGCGCAGCGAGGCGATTAAGCTGGCTGTTGTCCCTGGCATGTCAGCCTGAAATTATAAGGTGTTCAGGGGGGAGCGATGGTGACTGACGTGATTGCAATCGACCTGGGCAACGAGTCCGGTCGTGTGATGAACATTCACTTTGATGGCGAACAATTGGATGTCTCAGAGGTCTATCGTTTTCCCAACAACCCCGTCACAGTTGCCGGGACGCTCACCTGGGATGTGCTGCGCCTGTGGCACGAGATTCAGATTGGACTGGAATTAGCGCTTAAGCAACCAGTTTCGGGTATTGCGGTCGACTCTTTCGGCGTCGATTTTGGTTTACTCGATGGGCGTGGGCATCTCATCACCAATCCGATTCACATGCGTGACAGCCGCACCGATGGCATGATGGAATGGGTGCATGGGCGTATCAGCCGCGAAATCCTTTTTGAGCGCACCGGCATCGGATTTTACAGCATCAATACACTCTATCAGCTTAATGCCATTCAGCAAACGGCTCCCTGGCAACTGGAGGCGGCGCGAACCCTGCTGACCATGCCTAATCTGTTTAATTATTGGTTGACGGGTGAAAAATTGTCGGAGTTCACGCATTCCACGACGACACAATGCTTTGACTGGCGAGCTGGTGATTGGGACAGGGAAACGCTGCAAGCGCTTGATATCCCAACACACATGCTGCCGCCAATTGTTTATCCCGGCGCAAAAGTTGGCAGCTATCGGGATGTGTCCGTGTTTGCTGTCGCCAGCCATGATACGGGCAGTGCTGTTGCCGCTATCCCGACGGAAACAGTGAATTATGTCTATATCAGCAGTGGAACATGGAGTCTGGTAGGGCTGGAAACGCGAAGACCGCTGACGAATGCAGATGCGCTGCGGGCGAATATTACCAGTGAGGGCGGGGCATTTGGTACATACCGACCGCTCAAACTGGTCATGGGATTGTGGCTGATGCAGCAGTGCCGTGCCACCTGGCAGGCTGCTGGTATTGATATCTCTTACGAAAATTTGCTGTCGGAGGCGAGCCATGCCCCGGCATTTGTCAGTTTTATTGATCCTGACGACCCTGTTTTTCTACCGCCTGGGGATATGCCAGCACGTGTACGCGACTTTTGCCAGCGAAGCCGCCAACCCGTGCCCGTTACGATAGGTGCGATTATGCGATGTGTTATGGAAAGCCTGGCACTGAAATACCGCTATGTTATTGAACAGCTTATCACCGCCAGCGATCACCCAGTCGAGGTTATTCATGTCGTGGGGGGCGGTTCACAAAATCCACTGCTGTGCCAGATGACGGCTGATGCGGTTGGTCGCCCTGTGCTGGCTGGCCCAGTTGAGGCGGCGGCGCTGGGCAATGGTCTGGTACAGCTTATCGCGCTAGGTGAAGTGCGTGATTTAGCCGAAGGGCGATCTATCGTCCGGGTTAATCACCGGCCCACGCGCTATGAGCCTCAAGATAGGCTAGGGTGGGATGCTGCTTACCAACGTTTTCAAACCTTAATTACGACCCCCTGAGTGGTGATGCCAATTTGTGCCACTCTGTCGCCTGTTCATAAGCATAAGCAGCACGCAGAATCATATCCTCCCGCCAGGGTGCGCCTACAATCTGTAGTCCTATAGGTAAGTTGTCACTGGTGAAGCCGCATGGTACGGAAATTGCAGGTAATCCGGTCATATTAAATGGGGCTGTATAATATGAAAGTGAAGCCCGCGCTGAATCCAGTGCTGCCGGGTCATTCAGGGATGGTGCTGCCCTGGGGACAGTTGGTAGCAGGAGCAGTTCATGTGAGTGGAAGAAAGTATTCAGTCGATGGCGATAGATCGCCTGGGCGTGCCGTGCTTCGGCATATTCAATGGCAGTAAAGTTTTTTCCTTCTCGAAGCCGCATCAATACATCATTTCCGAAATTCTCTGGTTTTTGTGCCAGTCGTTCGGAGTGAAATGCGGCAGCATCACTAGAGACAATCACACGGCTGGTTTGGCGTGAGTCGTGCAGGTCATCAAAATTAAGTGATTCCACTTCGCCGTCTGACAACGTTGAAAATACCTGAACTGCTGCTCTGAACAGGGTTATAATTTCCGATGTGGCCTGCGCGAAAAAACTGTCAGCCGGGACAGCAATGCGCCAGCGAGTGATACCACCTTTAAGGGTGGACAGATAATCGCCATCTGCTCCGTCTTTATCAGACAATGCATCTAGGGAGTCGTAACCCGTGAGTGCCTGTAAAAGCAGTGCTACATCCTCTACCGTGCGTGCCATTGGCCCGGCATGATCGAGTGACCAGCTCAACGGCACGACTCCGCGCAGGCTGAGACGCCCGTAGGTTGGTTTTAATCCGACTATGCCACATAACGCTGCTGGAATCCGAATTGCGCCGCGTGTATCGCTGCCGAGGGCGCCCATGCATAATCCCGCCGCCAGCGCCGCCGCTGAACCGCCCGATGAGCCGCCGGGACTGCGACCGGTGTCCCAGGGGTTTTTAGCCGCGCCATAGTGGGGATTATCGTTGATGACACCCAATGCCCATTCATGCATATTGGTTTTGCCGAGGATGATCGCTCCGGCATGTTTTAACTGCTCAACAAGAAAAGCATCCTGATCTGGTACGCGATTAGCGAAAAATTTTGAGCCTGCTGTTGTTCGTATTCCGGCGGTATCGTACAAATCCTTGAGCGCGATGGGAATGCCGTGCAGCGCACCCCGATAGTTGCCGCTGGCGATTTCTGCTTCAGCCTGTCGTGCCTGTTCCAGTGCATTTTCCGCGACCAACGTGATGAAAATATTAATCTGTGAATCCATATGTGCGATGCGATCAAGATGCGCCTGGGTAAGTTCAAGGGGTGATAGCTGCTGAGAATGAATCAAATTGGCAGCTTCGGCAATTGAGAGGCGAGTGAGTTCCATCATAAATTATCACCTGAATACCTGTCCATTTGCTCAGCACTCATCAATTTTTCGCGCACCTGTGGATAACGGATGTCCGTAGAGAGAGATAGATGGGGTTTTCGGATGAGCGGTTAGCTGTTGCTGCGTGAATTAATGCAGGTGTTGTGTTCATCATATCATCTGTTTTGTAATCGGCGATCAAGTGCCGTGTATTGAGTTTAGCGTGACACAGCCTGAAATGCAGTTTCAGCCAATGATTGTGCGGAGATTACCATGTGCCTGCTCAAGCAGGTGGTGAGCAGCGGCAGCGGAGACGGCGCGTTGGTGCATGACAACCGCAACTTTAACACTGTTGTTGGCTGATGCCAGCAATTGCGCTGCCTCAGAATCGTCCACACCAGTTATTGCGGTGATGATGCGGCGGGCGCGCTCAGCGAGTTTCTGGTTGGTGATCTGCACATCGACCATGAGATTGCCATAAACCTTGCCGAGTTTGACCATAACGGCGGTGCTGATCATATTCAGTACCATTTTTTGCGCTGTCCCGGCTTTCAGACGTGTTGACCCGGTGATAACCTCTGGCCCGACGGGGATGCCTATTTTAATTTGGGCAGCATTCAGTAATGGCGCAGGGACATTACAGGAGATGCCAACGGTGAGTGATCCAATTTCAGTTGCAGCAGCCAGTGCGCCGAGAACGTAAGGTGTACGTCCACTGGCTGCAATGCCGATTACTGAGTCATGAGTGGTGAGGTGGAGTGCGAGCAGATCCCTATATCCGGCATCGGTGTCATCCTCAGCACCCTCTACAGCCCGTGTCAATGCGCTGTTTCCGCCGGCAATGAGCGCCCGCACCAGATTGGGCGATGTGTTGAAAGTTGGGACACATTCGGCAGCATCCAGCACGCCCAGCCGCCCACTTGTCCCTGCACCGACATAAATCAACCGGCCACCTTGATGGATACGTTCAGCGACAGCATCAACAGCCAGGGCAATCTCTGAAAGGGATTGTTGAACGGTAAGAGCTACAGCAGCTTCTTCCGCATTGATAAGCTGTAATATTTCCAGCGTTGGCAGCGAGTCAAGGTTGGAAGTACGTGGGTTAGATTGTTCCGTGAGCATGACTCATGCCTCAGCGGCAAATTTCGCCAGCAGTGCCGCGCCTATGACCGGTGGATACAGGGTAGGGGGTATGTGCGACAAATTCATACGCTGGCAGACCCGAAGACTAAGTGGGTTAGGTTTTTCAAGCAGTCGTCCTGCAAAAGCCGGGCTGTTAGTCTCTATCCCTAATCGTGATCGACAGGCTATATACATCTGCACCAGTTTGTCTGCTCCCTCGTCCAGAATAAGTTGTGCTGCCGGATCGCCCATATCCGCGGCTTCCAATACCAGCGGGGCAAGGGCGGCGATGTCGCGGGTACGCGGTGTCGGCAGCGCATAGAGCCAGTCAATTAAATCCACTGGGCGGCTAAGCCCTAACTCCACAAGAATGGTCTGAGTGAGTAAACCGGATGCACTGCGCCCGTCGGCAGCGTGAGTAATTTCCTGAAGTGCGGCTTTTCCCAGCCAATAGCCACTCCCTTCGTCCCCAACCAGATAGCCCCATCCACCCACCTGAACGGTTTCCCCGACGGTATTGATCCCATAGGCTACGCTACCGGTTCCTGCCAGGAGCAGAATCCCCTGGCGTTCTCCACGCCCACCAACGAGCGCAATTTCTACATCCGAACTGGGGATTATGCGATCAGGGGGGATAATTTTTGAGACAGTTTTGAACAACCAGGGTCGGTGATGGGCGACGGAGGCACCCGCGATACCTACTCCTACTGCGTCTACATCAGCCGCTTTAAGCCCGCCTGCAGCCAGCACATCACGCATGGCGGATTGTATCAGACTCGCGGCAGCATCGTGACCAATTACACTGGGATTAGCGCTGGGATAATCACCGCGTGCGATGATGGTCAGGTCATCCTTGACTACGGCGACACGCAGACTGCTCCCCCCACCGTCAATTCCCATATAGAGCGGCATGGTTAAATTTCGCCGAGGTAAACTTTACGCACCATTTCATTGTTAAGCAGCGCTTTGGCATCATCACTGAGAACCATCGAGCCGCTCTGCATCACATAGCCGCGGCCCGCAATTTCCAGTGCCATGAGCGCATTCTGCTCAACCAGCAGGATAGTCGTTCCCTGTGCATTAATTTTGACAATGATGTCAAAGATGGCCTCGACCAGCACGGGCGCTAATCCCATGGAAGGCTCATCTAACAGCAGCAGGCGAGGACGAGCCATGAGGGCGCGACCAATCGCAAGCATCTGTTGTTCGCCGCCAGAAAGTGTTCCGGCGAACTGTTTTTGGCGTTCCTTCAGGCGGGGGAACATGCCAAAGACCATTTCCAGATCATCCCGGATAGCCGGACGATCATTACGGCTGTATGCCCCCATCTCAAGGTTATCCACTACTGTCAGGCGAGGGAAGATGCGGCGACCTTCAGGTGATTGGGAAATACCACGACTGACAAGATCATGGGCGGGGATTTCATGGATGGGCTGGCCTTCAAAGACGACGCTGCCTTCACGTGGGTGCATGATCCCGCTGATCGTGCGAATAGTGGTGGTTTTGCCTGCCCCGTTTGAACCAATGAGCGTGACAATCTCACCCTGGTTGACATGTAGGCTTATGCCATGCAGGGCGTGGATATTGCCATAATAACTGTGAACATTTTCCAGTTTTAGCATTGGTTCAGCCATGTTTTAGCACCTCCAGCGCTCGCCGCCCCAGATATGCTTCAATTACCCGTTCATCGCGTTGTATAGCGGCGGGCAACCCTTCCGCAATTTTTTGCCCATAATCCAGAACCGTAACCTTATCTGAGATGGTCATGACGACCTGCATGTCATGTTCAATCAACAAAATAGTCAGGCCACGCTCATCACGCAGACGGCGGATGAAACTTGTCATATCCTGGGTTTCGTTTGGGTTCATTCCTGCGGTAGGTTCGTCCAGCAGCAGCAGCTTTGGTTTTGTGGCGAGTGCACGGGCGATTTCCAATCGCCGTTGAAGACCGTAGGGCAGGTTTTTGGCGAGTTCTTCCTCATATCCCGCCAGCCCAACATATTCGAGGAATTCGAGCGATTCATGGCGGGCATCAGCTTCTTCTTTCCGCACCCAGCCTGGTTTGATGATATCGCCAATCCAGCCTGCCTTCAGACGATGGTGCATTCCAATCATGACATTTTCCAGTGCTGTCAGATTGTTGAACAGGCGAATGGTTTGAAAGGTACGTGCGATGCCGATATGTGTCAGACGATTAGGGCGCATACCGCTGATTTCTTGACCATCAAACAGGACGGTGCCAGTTGTTGGTTTGTAATAACCCGTGACAACATTGAAAAACGTGGTCTTGCCTGCGCCGTTTGGGCCGATAATGCTATTGATGGATTGAGTTTCCAGGGTGTAATCGAGCGTATCAACGGCGACCAGCCCTCCGAATTTTTTACTGACCCCTTTTGCTTCCAGTAATATTGCCATGTTAATCTGCGCCCCCTGGTTCCACAACAATGGGCGCGACAATGCGCCCAGCCACTCGGCGTGGAAACAGCCCCTGTGGACGAAATATCATAATGACAATCAGGCCGATGCCGAAGAAAATCCAGCGAAACTGCTGCACATCAATATTTCGAGGTAAAACCTGTGGCAGAACCTGCGCCAGAAAGACCCCATCAAACGTTGAGATCAGAATTCCGCCGAGTAATACACCCCACACACTGCCGAGACCGCTGAGGACGACAATGATGAGCAGGAAAATTGATACCTGAAAACGAAATGCACCAGGATCAACCGCGCCTAAATTAGAAGCAAACAATGCTCCGGCTAATCCCGAAAAAGATGCGCCGATAGCGAAAGCAAGCAGTTTGACACGAATGGGGTTGACGCCCATAAAGTCAGCGGCAGTTTCATCCTCGCGGATAGCTTTCCAGGCGCGTCCCAGACGGGAGTCATCAAGACGATTAGATGCAAATAGTACAAATGCTGCCATCAGCACAATAGCGAAATACCAGAAAGTGGGATCAACAGCGACACGCAACCTGCCGCTTTCAAGATTAAATACCTGTTCAATAAAGCCAAAATTCGGTTTGCCCAGATTGCTCATGCCCTGGCTGCCACCGGTCAGGTTCAGTCCTTCGACCAGTGTCCATGAACCGATGCGAATAGTCACATCATCGAGGTTACGAACCAGTGTCGGGATAATTTCGCCAAACGCGAGTGTGACAATGGCGAGATAATCACCACGCAACCGCAAAGTAGGAGTGCCGACCATAACGCCAAAAAGTGCTGCGAAGGCCGCACAAACCCAGATGGCAATAAAAAAAGGTGCCATTATGCCTAGTGGCTGCCAGGTGAGCATCCCAAAGCCGTAAGCGCCGATAGCAAAGAAAGCAGCGTAACCCAAATCAAGCAGACCAGCAAAGCCGACGACGATATTC
The DNA here is from genome assembly GCA_964447795.1 of uncultured Anaerolineaceae bacterium. Taxonomy (GTDB): domain Bacteria; phylum Chloroflexota; class Anaerolineae; order Aggregatilineales; family Phototrophicaceae; genus CFX2. Next base: position 10,992 of record CAYUTY010000077.1, on the reverse strand, counting down.
AGTCCGAGCGCCAGGACGACATACACCAGGGCGCGGTTGATCTGCGTCAGCAGGCCGAAATTGGTCAGACTTTCTGCCCAACGGAAGACGAAAGGCGCAGCAATGACAAATGCGATCACCAGTAGTAATCGAATGGAACGCGGGAGTCGGAGCCAGGATTGGTTGAGTGAATTCAGCATTTCGCTCATCCCTAAATCTTCTCAATGGACTGACTTGAGCCAAGAATGCCCGATGGTCGGAAAACCAGCAGCAGGATCAGAACTCCAAAGATGACGATCCGTGTCCATTCACCGCCGATGTAACCATCGCTCATGGACTTGAGCATTCCGAGCGTGAATGCACCTAATACTGCTCCTCGGATGTTGCCAATACCGCCCAACACTGCTGAGGTGAAAGCCATCAACCCAGCTTCAAAGCCCATCAGGAAGCGACCAGAATTGATGTATAAGCCCCAGACCAGACCTGCCGCACCGGCCAGCGCGCCGCCGACGAAAAAGGTGGTGGCAATAATGCGATTGACGTTGATGCCCATCATGGCAGCAGCTTCTCTGTCCTGAGCGCAGGCACGCATCGCTTTACCGATTTTAGTCCGGTCGATGAATAGTGTGAGGGCGATGACGAGCGGGATGGTGACGCCGAATAAAAAGAGGTCTTTTGTTGTGAAAAGAATGCGGGTGTCCAGGTTAAAGACATTCCGCAGGATGTTGATGTTTGGAAAATAATTTGGATAGGGTATTTGCGTAGGCCCCTGCCACAGCGCGTAAAAGGCCTCCAGCGCAAAGGACACTCCCACTGCTGTTAGCAGGGGTGCCAGACGGGGGGCATTGCGGAGAGGACGGTAGGCGACGCGATCGATCAGCACGTTTAAGCTGCCTGTCAGTGTCATCGTGATGATGAAGATAATGGGAAGAATGACAAGCAGACCAAATGCATCCAGCGGTTTAGGTGGGCTAATTACGTTAAAGATTGTGAGAGAGATGAAAAATCCAAAGGCGAAAAGGTCGCCGTGAGCGAAATTAATCAGCTCAATAATACCGTAGACCATCGTGTAGCCCAGCGCGATAAGCGCCAGATAGCCACCAATTGTCAGCCCTATGATGACCTGATTGATGAAAAACTGGAGTTCATTGCTCATATTCGACTCCGCTGCGGGCAAAAGAAGGAGAGGACAAACATTGCCCTCTCCACAGGGTTTATTGCTGAACGGTTATGATTTATTCAGGCGAAGCCACACAGTCAGTGTCCTGCATGGACGGGCTGATGGGGAGCGCGTTTCCGAGCAAGCCATCGGTGATGTCGTAACCGTAAATGAATGCCAGCGTTGAGTCGCCATTCTCATCAAAGGAGAAGCTGCCGGTGATGCCCTCGAATTCACTTGTGCTACGCATGGTATCAAGAATAACGGTACGATCAGCAACACCAGCGGTTTCAATAGAACCCAGGATAACCTGCATACCCTGGTAGGCATAGGTAGCATAAGGATCCGGTTCTTCGTTGTGCAGCGCTACATAATCGTCATAGAAACGCTGGCCGCTTTCGCTGGTCAAAGCTGCGGGGAGCAGACCGGGGAATGTAAGCAGTACATTGCCATTTACAACATCTTCGCCACCTGCCTGCTCAATCAGGCTTGAGCTGGCAAGACCATCTGGTCCCATGAATTTAACGCCAGCGTCGAACAGACCTTGCGAAGCCATCTGCTGGATAACCTGCGGCCCACCGGAGTCGAGAACGAAGCCGCCGTAAACCAACGGGGCGCCAGAAGCGCTGACACTGTTGAGCAGAGCGCGGAAGTCAATATCGGTTGATTCGACGCTGCCGCGACCGGCAATCTCCAGCCCGATTTCTTCAGCATGGCGCACAAATTCGTCAGCGATACCCTTGCCGTAAGCCTGGGTGTCGTCCAACACGTAGACGCTTTCAAATCCGGCGCACTTGGCCCAGGAGGCCGCCGCCGGCCCTTGCAGATCGTCAGTGGCGTTGGTGCGGAAATAGTTCACCACACCGCTGGGACGATAGATATCTGGTTCGCCTTCGGCGCAGGTTTCGCAGGCGCGAGTAAGGCCAGGGTAAGTATTGGCTGGCGTAATCTGGGCGAGGCCAGCTTCATTGGTGATAGGCATACTGACCTTGGCTGCACCGCTGTTGTAAGTGCCGAAATAGACCATACATGCCGGGTCATTAACACAGCGCTGGGCATTTTCGCCCTCGATCTGTCCGTCCCACGCACCAGTGGTCGGGGAGGCATCGTCCAGTGCAACGATTTCAACGGCAAAACCAGCGGGACCAGCGCCGTCGTGATCGGCGAGATAATGTTCGAGGGCAAGTTCCGCCGCCTTCAACATACTCTGTCCAACGGCCTGGGTGCCGCCGGTGAGCGGCCAACTGGTGTAAATTTTAACCGTTTCGGCATCCTGGGCGCTGAGCGGGGCAACTACTGTCACCACCAGCATCAGCAATACAATGGAAATGAAAAGCCGTTTTATTCTCATACTGATCTCCTTATAATGTAAACCAGCAAGGGACAGAGGGGTGATTATTAAATCACCTTTAATATTCGATGCAGATTGTAACAGGGTGTTCGTACTCACACAAGAAAATACAAAAACAAGAAATTCTGATTTAGTTTGTCGGCTTTTCACTACAGAAAGCAGTTTACATGCTTAGAGGCGCAATTTATGGTCTGACAGCGGCAGCAATCTGGGGTGGCATGTATGTGGTCTCGGATGTGGTTTTGAAATCCATTCCTCCATTTTTGCTGCTTTCCATCCGGCTCATTCTGGGATTGCTCATCCTGGCACCACTAGTCTGGCTGTCTACGAGAGCAGTCAATGGGGTGCTTCACCTCCCTGGCAGTCGTGAAATTATCAGTTTGTTAGGTGTTGGCTTGATTGGTTTTGGGGTGAGTTTGGGCGCGCAGTTTGTGGGGACAGATTTGTCGACTGCAATCAATGGTTCGCTTGTTACCAGCGCTTCACCCGCTTTCATCGTGATCTTTGCGGTGCTGCTGCTGCGTGAACGGTTGACGCCCAGGTGCATCGCAGCAATCGTTTTAGCGACGATTGGTGTCGTGGTCATTATCGACCTGAGCAAGGCTGAATTCAGTTCGGCTACTTTCAGAGGTGATATTGCGCTAGCAGTGGCGGCTGTGACATGGGGATTGTATTCGGTACTGGTACGACGCTTTAGCCAGTATCTCGATACACTGATTGTGACGGCTTTCGCTTTTTGTGGTGGTTTGCTGCTGACCATCCCGGCAGCAGTTATCGAAGCGCAAAGCAGGCCGGTTGGCGAAATTGATGCTGGTACAGTGCTTGGTGTACTCTATCTGGGAATCGTCTCGACAGCCGGAGCGATGTGGCTTTGGAATCGATCATTCGCGTTGGTTGATGCCTCTGTTGCGTCGCTCTTTTTCTTTGCCCAACCCTTAGTTGGCGCGTTTTTGAGTGTGCTGCTGCTCAACCAGGAAGTAACACCCAATCTGTGGGTTGGCAGTGTTTTGATTGCAATGGGAGTCTTATTGTCGCTGAATCTCCGTTTTAACCGATCAGATGAAACTGTGTCTGGCGGCCATTGAGCCAGTGGATTTGACCGTCTGTTAATACAGCATCTTCTTCCAGCGCGATACGGATTTCCTGCCCACCCCATTCTGGCAGGGTTTTTTTGATGTTGATTTCAATCGAATGGCAGGTGTGGTCAAAGAGTTTGTAATCACCTTTGTCTTCCACAATGTACTGCTGATCCCAAAGGCCGATAGTTGGGCCAGCGGCATGACCATGATAGCCGATGGCATGGCTGTAAACCTGTGGGTTGAGGCCTTCAGCTTTAGCTTTTTCCAAGACGGCACGCAGAATTTCATTGCCGGTTTTTCCTGGAATCATCTCCTGTAAGTGAATATCCTGAAGTCGATTGGCTTCTGCAAGAGCGGCACGCAAACCGTCGGGTACATGAGTTTCGTCTGGCTTGAGGATATAGGCGTGCTGCTGTTGGTCAGTCGCCAGTCCCAGGTAGTAAAAACCAACATCACAGTGCAGCAGATCGCCGGGGAGGATGAGCGTGCGTTTTTCACCGGGGTAGTTATAAGGCTGACCGGGCGCTTGAATTTCAACTGTTGGTTGAAACCAGGCGCGCAGGCCAAGATCGTGCATCCGCTGACGAAACCACCAGACTACATCGTCGGTAGTCGTAATACCGGGGTGGATAACGCGATTGGAAAATGCTTCGCTGATGAGTGCATGTCCAATTTCAACAATGGCAGGGTAGGCAGTTAATTCTGCCGGGATGCGGCGTTCCAGCCAACCAAGACACAGGCGTTCAGCGCTAACCGTTCGCGCCATAATATCCGCTTCAAAAATGGCAGAAAGCTGTTCGTACTCACTGTGAGTTAGTCCATCGCCAAATGCAAAATGTTCTGAGGTATTGATGCCGATCGTTTGCGGTTGGCGTTCGTCGATGATGCGCCGCAAGCAGTCATATTGTTGTTCCCGATCGGGATTCCAGGTGCTTTGATAAAAAACACCGAAGCCGTAGCGGTCAATGCTGAGTCGCTCAACGCTGCCATCAGGCAGACGTGTGAAGACCAGTATAGTGCGACGGCGGGCATTCATGGCGGGTTCGGGCAGCAGTGTCATCATCACCGGGTCTTCGTTGTATTCGCGGGAGCTAACCAACCACATGTCAAGACTCTCTCGTGCCATAATTTCTGGCAGGATAGTTTCCAGGCGTTCTTTCAGCCAGCGGTTACGGACTGCTGCCTGTTCACGCAGAGGGAGTATTTTTCGGCGTACATCATCGGTATAAAAAGGCGCTGTCATTTGGATTCGCTCAACAAAGTGAAGTTTTCGCACCAGACATTTTCAAGCAAGGGTTCAAGCGGTTTGGGCAGCATTCCACAATAAGACATTACCAGACGGTAGCGAGCGCGTGTCATGGCTGTAAAAATTTTACGCCGCCCCGCCGAAACAGCATCTATATCACCGGGATTAGGAAAGGAATCATGCAGATTGGGTATGAAAACAGCAGCGAATTCCAGTCCTTTCATTTTTTCAAAATGCTGAACATAGATGCCTGCTGCTTTCCACGCATTCCAGCGATCAATATGCCAGCGATTATGACAGAGAATGGAGATGCTTCCCGGTTCTGCACCAGCTTCGAGTAATTCACGGATTTTTGCATTGACGAAGTATGTTTCAGCTTCAATATCCTTGCAGGCAATCAATGATGGTAGTGGGCCGCTGCCAAGTTCGTATGATGTGAAATCTGGTTCGGCACGGTCTTCCATCTGGCGCAGATTTTCATCGGCCTCAATCAGGCTGTGTGCCGCCTGGCTGATTTCCAGTGTAGAGCGGAATGGAACCCTCAATACCCGCGAACGCCCAACAACTGAAAGACCTTTTTGAGGCCATGTATACGAACAGAAGATACTTTGCGCCGGGTCATCACAGATGAACAGACTTCCAGCGGGTTTGAGTAGAGCGCGGCTAACAGCAATCCACGAAGGCGTGAAATCCTGCCCTTCATCAATGAAGAGCGCATCATAGGCGCCTGCCAATGGATGATTTTCCAGCGCGTTGAGTGCGAGGAATGGCACATCGTCCCAGTCATACCAGGGCGCATTATTTTGCCGCAAATGTTCCTGGTAGCTCAGATAACGACTGAAGAGGGCATTCATTTGTTCACGGTGGAGGCGATCAAGGCGCTGTCCCCGGCCTTTGCGGTCAGCTTCAAGGTAAGCCTTATCTTCAAAAAGATCGAGTTCCTTGCGCCATGCGAATTCCCCCGCAACAAAATCTGCCGACAGACCGATTTGGCGCAGGGTTTCCCCTTCGTATTTTCGCAGCCAGTCAACCGCTCTGATCGGATCTTTCCAGTTTGCGCGGAGGATACTGCGACATATTTTATGAAAATTTAGAATTTCGACGGCGGGCAAATCGATACGTCGTCTTAGATCGTCGGCAATATCAACGTTAAAGGTCATTACCAGAAGTCGAGCTTCGGGATGCTGTTCTGCAACATGTCGGACGCGTCGCACTAACACCAATGTTTTTCCGCTGCCTGCTACTCCGCGCACCAGCCGGACAACCGCATTTTCCGATATGCCCATTGCTTCGTTAGAAAGTTCTTCATCGGCGAAAAGAGTCATTTGTTTGGGCATGACTGAGTGCAGTGGTTCGGTGATGAGGCCATACTGCGTCCTGGTCAAGGTTCCAATGGTTGTTCCGTCAGTATCCTGTACCACCAGTGAAGGATTAATTAACTCGCGCAGGATGTCCAGAATGTCAAGCGACATCGGCTGCTCAAGCTGAAATTTCCAGGGCAGGTTGTCGATAGCTTTATGAAGATGGGCAGCGCTGGCGAGCTGTTCTTTGCCGATGACTACGCCGCGCGGCCAGATACCTTTGCGTTCGAACTGGCGTATCACATCCTGGCTGATGTGTGGCAGGGCTACCATTACCTGCCAGGGGAAACGCAGGCATTTTTTACCTTTGTACTGCTCCCATAGTTCAGCTCGCTCTTCAAAGCGCTTTTTGAGATCATAAGCATACCCTTCAGCAGTGCGTACCGGGTTGTCATGAGTCATTGGCTCGCCGTTGGAGCGAATGGTGTAAATGGTCTGTTGGGTGCCGCTCTGGATTTTTACCCAGTCCTTGATTTCCAGCACAATCACGCCGAGCAGAGCGCTGACGATGATGAAGTCCGGTTTGCTGCTGTAACCATCGGGAGTGACAATCTGGGGTTCATAGTGATAGAAAAACTGCTTTTTGGGTAGGTCGCGCAGGAGGCGGGTGAGCAGTTTTTCGCCGTAGGTAGGTTGTGTCAGAGCGCTTTCCGGCATCATCGTTCCAGGTTATAGAACAGTTTGTCTAGACAGTATAGCAGCGAACAGATAGGTTAGAAAGCATCTGCTTTTACCGAGTGCTAATCAATGCTTTTTGAGGTTAAGGCGATGGTAAAATGGGAAAGGAGTAATAGTTGTGGTTTTGAAATGAATTCTGTAAGTGATGATAGGGACAGGTTGATGCACATGGATGAAGAACTTTCCCAGCGTTATGGCGCATATGCCAGCTACGAAAGCGATGCCTCACCCGCGCTGATCGAATATTATGGAGAAAATCCAGCGGATGAACTTAGTCGGTTGCTGGATATTTATTCGCGCACGGATACACGTTTGCTGGATATAGGTTGCGGGGCAGGACAGATGTTATGTGAGACAGCCGGGCGGGTGGCTGAGGCCTGGGGGGTCGATATGAATCCAGAACTACTGGATGCCGCCCGTTACCGCGCCGGGATTTACTGTCTGCATAATATTTACCTCGTTAACGGTAATGTGAGTTTCGCCAGCGAGGTGGAACGCCTGCCGGATGCCTATTTTGATCTGGCTTATAGCCAACGTGGACCCAATTTGAACAACCTGCTGACAGCGAAATTGCAGGAAGGGGCATTTTTCATTCAGGAACTGATCAGCAATTTTGACGGCTATCCGCTTCAGGAAATTTTTGGTCGTAAATATCACACGCCATATCCTAGCGGCGACCAGCAGGCTTTACTCAGCCAGTATGCTGAACTGAATCTTCATCCGGTCAGTCTGAAGGATTATTTCTACGAAGAATTTTTCCGTGATGCCGATCATCTGGAAGCCTATGTGCGGCAGTCAGCCCTATTGAGCAATTGGCGGCATAATCCTCGCCCCTATGAGCCTGAACGTGACCGTCCGGCACTGGAACTCTATGCTCATTACAATACTACGCCTAAAGGCGTGCGCCTGCTGCGGCAGCGGAAAATTTTTGTGCTGCGGAAGGCATCCGGTTAGGCATCAAGCGACCAAAGAGGGCTGGTCGTCAGATTTATAGATGCTGCCTCACCTCTCTCAAGAGCGGCGAATCCGGCTGCGGCGATCATCGCGCCATTATTTACACATAGATGCAGCGGTGGGAAACGTACCGGCAGGCTGATTTGGCGGGTCATAATCTGGCGCAAATGCTGATTAGTTGCGACCCCGCCAACTACTAGGATTTCGCGTACACTATTTTTCTGGGCGATTTGTGCAGTCCGTTTGGTCAGCAGTTCAAACATGGCTGTCTGAAAGCTGGCGGCCACATCATTAACCGAAATATCAGCTCTGAGCTGCCGCTTGGGATTTGTTCCAGATTTACGTCCTGGGTTTGGTGCGGCGGAAGCAACGGTGATTTCGTTAAGGACAGCCAGCTTTAGCGTATTGAAACTGAGATTAGGGTCATCTCCCCTTACTGAGCGTGCAAAGGCAAATGCTGATCCGTTGCCCAGGTTAGCGGACTGCTCGATAAGCGGCCCTGCCGGGTAAGCAAAACCGAGAATTTTGCCAACCTTCTCAATGGTTTCGCCAATAGTATCATCCATAGTGCCGCCAAGTCGCTGATACTGGCCGTAATCGCTAATCAGCAGGATTTCGGTGGCTGTGCCAGAGACAATCAGCGCCAGTACAGGAAATTCGATTTCTCGGAAAGGCTGGGCGAGATGCAGCGCATAAATATGTCCCTCATTATGGTTCACACCAATCAGTGGCTTTTCAATTGAGAGTGCCAGCCCTTTGGCGAAGTTAAGGCCGATTTCAAGTGTGCTTGTCAGGCCTGGCCCCTGTGTTACTGCGATGCCATCCAGCCTGTCATAAGTGATGCCCGCATCCACTACGGCCTGCTCCACTACATAGTTGATATGAGCCAGATGATCGTGGCTGAACTCCTGAAATTGGCTGGGACGGTTTTTGGTTTGCTGCTTCAGGCGGGCAGTGTTGACATCGCTGACGATGGTTTTACCGTCAATGACGACCCCCGCCAATGTATCACTGCTGGATGTGTCGATACCGAGAATGTAGCGCATTAGCTCTTACCCTTTTTGTAAACGACATTCAGCGCTCCCAGAGGCGCATTAGCCTGAGCGTCCATCCGCAGATCGGAAGTTAGCCCATCTCGATATTTATAGTAAGCAAGCCCGGCGATCATAGCACCATTGTCCGTACATAATGATAAACGTGGGTAAAAGACAGTCAGACCATCGCTTTTGGTCTGGGCCTCAAAGGTTTGTCGCAGGCCGCTGTTAGCTGCTACTCCGCCACAAACCGAAATAGCGGAAACGCCATATTCTCGCGCAGCAGTACAGGTCTTTGTTACAAGCACATCAACCGCCGCCTGCTGGAAACTGGCGCTTACATCCGGAATGCTGATCTCGGCACCAGATCGGCGGATTTTCTCAATTTCCTTGATGACCGCTGTTTTTAATCCGCTGAAGCTGAAATTGTAGTTATCGGCATTGAGCATTGGGCGTGGGAAGTCGAAAGCGCGTGGATTGCCTTGTGAAGCCATACGGTCAATGATCGGGCCACCCGGAAAACCAAGATCGAGATACTTGCTGATTTTATCGAATACCTCACCTGCCGCATCATCAACTGCGCGTCCAATTAATTCATACTGATTGATGTCATGGACAAGCAGCAGTAGCGTATGACCTCCGGAAACGGTCAGGCAGATATGTGGGAACGGCAGGGCTGTACCATGCTCCAGAATGTTGGAAAAAATATGCCCTTCAATATGGTGAATACCGATCAAGGGGCGGTTCAGACTATAAGCTAGTGCTTTCGCTGCTGCTGCCCCCACTACAATGGAACGCAGTAGACCATGACGTGCTGTCACCGCAACTGCGTCAATGTCCCTATAACTGAGTCCAGCCTCTTCTAATGCTTTTTCGACGATGATTCCCGCAGCCTCCACATGTTTGCGGGCGGCGATCTCCGGGACTACTCCGCCAAATGGGGCGTGTGAATCAACCTGCGACGAAATGACATTGGAGCGGATAATCTGACCATCCTCAACGATGGCCGCTGCTGTGTCATCGCATGAGGTTTCAATTCCGAGGATGAGCATTATGTTATGTCACTCTTACGTTGAATTCAACTTCGGCGGACGATGGTTGAATATACAAGGGTTTTAACAGGATAATTGCCTCTCGGTCGAACATCGGCTTTTCAACTTCAGCCTTGCCTGCCAGAAAGGCCAGGTACTGATTATCTGCGCTAGGGATGAAGATTTCAGTTTGCCAGCCTGGTCGTTGATAGGGTGTAAACAGTTCTGCGCCGTCACCAACGATCAGCAGATCATTCATATCCAGAGATATGTGTGATGCTATCTGCGCTGCGTTTTCCCACAGGTAAGGTGTGATAAGTTCTGGCCGGTTATTCTCAAGCTGATAGAGCGCTGCATAAACATGATGGTTCTGTGCATCCATCGCGGCAAGGATGTAATTGGGATGACCCAATTTAAGCGCTCTTTCAGCCAGCAAATCGAGGTTATTCATCGTGAACAGTGGCACATGATTGACAAGGCATAACTGTTTGACTGTCGCCAATCCAATACGCAGGCTTGACCATGTGCCAGGGCCGATGACGGCAGCTATACAATCCAGTTGAGCAGGGGGGATTTGAGCGTTTGTCAGCACCAGTTCGATTGATGGCATCAGGTTTATCAGGCACGACTGGTGATCCTGATAACCTGCACAGGCGATCATTTCACCGTTAGCATAAAGCGCCACCCAATTGCTTCGGGTTGAGGTGTCGATACACAACACATTCATGTCAGTTTTGCTTCCAGCGCCCGCAGCCAGGTTTCGTGTCGCGGGCCTGCGGCAGTCAGGGGCAATATGCGCTCATCCGGCTGTTGCAGGTCAGGCGGAGTTATGACAATAGATAAATAATCGGTTGGCGAAAAAGCCGGATAATTTATCAACCTGCTGGCCCATTCGATCAAACAGACACCACCAGCCGCGTAAAAGTCCTGAATCATGAGTAGATCATCGGTTGAAAGTGAGTCGAGGCGGTAGAGATCAAGATGTAACACAGGCAGCCTGCCCATATATTCGTGGGCAATATCGTAGGCCGGGCTGTTGAGATATTCGTAATCCGGGACATCAAGTACGTAAGAGATGCCTTTTGCCAGCAAGGGTTTTCACACGCCGAGACTTCCAGCA
>CAYUTY010000076.1:0-29531 GCA_964447795.1 uncultured Anaerolineaceae bacterium | reverse complement strand
AGCATTCAGGCGATGATTAATCGCATCCTTATGCATCACGGGTTCAGGGTTGAGCAGGGTTTCAACACCTTCATTGTAGAGGACGACAGAGAGCAAATCGCGCGTACCGAGATTTTGTACGAGAAACTGAGCCGCCTGACGAGTGTAGGCAATTTTATCGCCACCCATAGAACCACTACGGTCAATACCCAGGCTCAGGTTAAGCGGTCGGCGACGCTGGTTGTCTGGCGCGGGACCAGAGGCAAGGCGAGCCATCAGGTACAATTTTTGCGGCTGTTCGACCGTCAACACATCGTATTCGAGCGCGAAATCGGCCTGCATTTAAGGACTTCCCGTTGAATTCAGCATGTAACGAACTCACCCCATTCTAGCAGATAATCGCCAGAATGATGCGGCTAAGTTACCCGCCTGGCAGGCGCACACCATCAACCATCACGCCATCAACCAGCGTCAGCACCCGATCGGCACGAGCCGCCAGCGCAGGATCATGTGTAACGATTACCACCGTTGTCCCGGACTCGGCACGAATTTGTTGTAAGGCTTCCATCACCATTGCTCCAGATTCGGTATCGAGATTGCCCGTAGGTTCATCGGCCAGCAGCAGGGGAGGATTGTTTGCCAGCGCCCGCGCAATTGCAACCCGCTGCTGTTGACCACCCGACAGCTCTGATGGCCGATGGCGCATACGATCGCCCAGGCCCAGCGCAGTTAATAATTCTTTTGCCCGTTTTTCCGGTTTAAACCGCGGTTTTTGAGCAAACTGAATGGGGAGTGCAACATTCTCCAAGGCGGTTAATGTCGGAATCAGATTAAAGAACTGGAAAATGAAACCGATTTTTTCATTTCGCACTTCGGTAAGCTGATCTTCGTTCATGCGAGTGATATTCACGCCATCAATTTCGATAGTCCCGCGTGTTGCGGTATCCAGGCCGCCAATCAGTCCCAGCAGGGTACTTTTGCCGCTGCCGGACGGCCCAACGATGCCAACCATTTCACCGGCAAGAATCTCCATATCAACACCGCGTAGTGCATGGATAGTGTAACTGCCAAGCGGGAGTTCTTTTTCCAGGCCACGTGTGCGAATGACCGGGTGTGTATTTACCATGGGTGCTCCTGTTTGCGTGCTTTGTAGTGCTGAATTCAATACGTGCTGTCTGGCAATAGGTTGCAGGCATTATACGATCACCACCAGAACAGGCTCAAATTCTGAGGAAAAATTCATGTTTACTTGTTACACTATTCACAATCTTGATTAAGACGCTGCTGACTAATATAAGGAGGCCAGATTGATGACACTGAACAAGTTATCCAGCCGTTTTCAACAGCTTGATCGAAGGGTAACCCGCTTCATGGCGGATTATGGCATTTTATTTCTCCGTATTAGCCTGGGAATTGTGTTCGTCTGGTTCGGAGTTTTAAAGTTCGTCCCTGGTCTCAGTCCGGCAGACGAACTCGCTACCCGCACCATATCTACGCTTACATTTGGCATTGTGCAGCCCGAATTATCTCGCCCGGTTCTGGCATTATGGGAAACACTGATTGGATTAGGGTTGATTACAGGGCTGTTCATGCGAGCCACATTGCTGCTGCTGTTTGTTCAGATGTTGGGAACTGTTACGCCGCTGGTACTGTTTCCAGCCGAAACATGGAACAATTTTCCAATTGCGCCCACACTGGAAGGACAGTATATCATCAAAAATGTGGTGTTGGTGAGCGCGGGACTGGTGATTGGGGCCACAGTTCGCGGCGGAGGATTGACTGATGACCCTCAATTGCTGGCGGAAGACAAACAAAAAGGGCCTTAAATCAAATTGGCTGTCCCTGCTGACGAGTTTTGACTCCCTGTGCCATGTTCATGAAGGCCAGCAAAATATCTGAGCGCGTGACAATGCCGACCAGCGTTTCGTCTCGCATGACCGGCAAGCAGCTTATGCGATTTGTGAGCATCAGACGTGATGCTTCTTCTGCTGGAGCATCGGGGGCAACTACAATAGGTGCAGGGGTCATAATTGCCCGCACAGGCAAATGGGTAGAAAGATGTTCATCCTGCCAGCGTTCGCGCAGAATATAGGGAGAGTTAAGTGCCGTCCGGCAGTCTCGATCACTGAGAATACCGATCAGATGCCCATTCATCCCCAATACCGGCAGATGATGACAATTGAGCTTATCCATCAGCTCCAGCGCGTCGTGCAGCATCGTATCCAGTTCAACGGTCGCTGGTTTTTTCGTCATGATGTCTGATACATTCATGGGTAATTTTTCCATGTCCTACATGCGGACACGGCAGTGTGTAATTTCACAATCTGTCGTGTCCCATTGCGATTATGCACCAACAGCACTGCGCGTCTTGACCAGCATACGAAAAATGTCGGACTCGGTCACAATACCCAACAGCCGCCCCGTGTCATCAACAACCGGCAGACCGCTGACTTTGTGATTAAGCATGATTTCAGCCGCATCCAGTATGGGAGCGTCCGGTTTAATTGTCAGAACCTTGCGCGACATTACCCGTTCAATGGTGAGCTGTGCCCACAGATAGTTCAATTCCCAGATGCTCAGGGTGGTCGCATCCGAAGGACTGGCTTCACGTATATCACCCAGTGTGACCAGACCAATTAAGCGATCATTTTCCATCACTGGCAGGCGGCGAACGCCATTTTCCTTCATGATCTGGTGAGCGCTGCTGATCGACATTGCTGGAGGTACAGTAATGACCGGGCTGGTCATCCATTCACTTACCTTCACAGTTTCTAACATAACGCCCTCCTTATCAGCCCACTATGAACACACTATACAGCCTTTCAGAAGGGCGCTGATACTGCCGAAGATAATATAAAAAGTATGATGTGTGGCCGATTACATCAACTGCACCGGCACTGTCACCGTCAGCCTTGTTCCCTGCCCTGGTGCGCTTTCAATGTGGACTTTTCCGCCATGCAGCAACGCCCTGTGATGGATATTCCGTAAACCAAGGCCCTGGTGATCGTTGAGAGCGTTGAGATCAAACCCCTTGCCATTATCTACTATTATCATGGTGAAGGTAGCACCGCGCTGTTCGACCTGCACCTGAATGTGACTGGCTTCCGCATGACGGATGGCATTACTGAGCGCTTCATTAGCCATTTGGCAAATGGCCTCAAAAGTCATCGGTGTAAAGCGCGGCTTTACATCCGGGGCATGTAGTTCAATGGTTAAATGTTCTGGCACATGCAGCCGGTTCAGCACATCACGCAAGCCCTGGGCGACGGTTTGCTGCGGATTATGGCGCGTCTGCAAATCCATAATATAGCGTCGAATGTCTTCGATGACCTCGTTAAGGTTTACAATAACGCCATTCAAGTCATTGGGTTTCGCATTCTGATTGAGCCGCATCAAATCGAGATTCATGCCAATCGCATACAAGGATTGAATAACACCATCATGGAGTTCCATACCGATACGCTGGCGTTCTTCTAATAGATTCAGGCGCTGCTGCTGGGCGTTCAGTTGTGAACCACCAATTGCCAGCGCTGCATAGCCTGCCATTGTCTCAACCAGCCACTCATCCTGCTCGCTGAACGGCTGACCATCCAGACGATCACATAGATAAAGGGTGCCAAATAGCTGCTGACCAACCTGCACCGGTACACCAAGTAAGCTGGACATGGGAGGATGGGCAGCACAAAACCCAGCTGAGCGTGAGTCATCAGCCATGCGCTCCAGACGGATGGTTTTTCGCTCACGCATGATCGCTCCAAGCAGACCGCGCCCGGTGGGCAAATGGCCGATTTGCACGGATTCGGCATGGCTAAGCCCTGCAACCTTAAAATAACGCAGGCCGCCTTTGTTATCCGGCACACCAAGTGCCGCATAACGCGCATTCACCAGTTCTTTGGATACGTGGGCAATACGCTCAAGTACCTGTTCCAGCGTACCTCCTTCAGCCGCATACATCACTGCCGAGGCAATGTCTTTCAGTTGTGCCAGAATGAGATGTGTACTGTCATTTTGAGGAAGATTGTCACTTTTCATCATCACGCATATTTCGAGTATACTTAAGGATGTTTTTATTTTATCCCGGTACTACAGGTCAAACGAATCAGGCATATATGGCAAATCAAGTGCGGATTTTGATAGCAGACGACCATTCCGTTGTCCGGGCGGGGCTGCGGGCGCTTTTGGAGCGTCAGGGGCGCTTTCGTGTTGTCGCCGAAGCTGGTACAGGCGAAGAAGCAGTCGCCAAAGCACAGGAAATACGCCCGGATGTAGCAGTGCTGGATGTGCGGATGCCGGGCGTTTCTGGCATTGAGGCCTGCCGTCAGATTGTCCAGACGGTTGAAGGTTGCAAAGTCATTATGCTTACCTCATATGCTGAGGATGAATTACTTTTTGCCGCGATTCAGGCTGGCGCATCCGGCTATGTCTTGAAGCGCATCGGTGATAATGATCTGGTGCTGGCAGTTGACAGGGTAAGCCGGGGTGAGGGCATGTTAGACACAGCCATGACGGCAACAGTATTCGCTGAAATGCGGAAAGCGAATGAAGCCCAACACGCCGCAGCTTTTTCTCAGCTCACGTCGCAGGAACTGGCAGTGCTGGCGCTGGTAGCCGACGGCCTCACCAACCGCCAGATTGCGATTAAACTGTTCCTGGGCGAAGGCACAGTCAGGAATTACGTCAGCAGCATCCTCGCCAAAATCGAAGTCGCCAATCGTGCCGAGGCGGCAGGCTATGCTGTCAAAAATAATATCCGCGAACTCGTCCCGCGTCCGGCGGAAAATGAGGAATAGAAATGCAGGGGAGAATCATCTCCCCTGTTCATAAACTTCAGAAGGGTGTCATGCGCCGTTCTGCTTACCCTTGCTTGGCACCACGTATACCGGACATGCCTTGGCATCCAGCACTTTGCTGGTAACACTGCCAAACAGCCAGCGGCTCAAACCTGACCGGCCATGTGTTGACATGACAATCGCGTCTATATGGTGTTTTAAGGCAGTTTCTGCAATCACCTCAGCCGGGTCGCCAATCTGCGCTTCAATGCTCACTTCCACATTATCACTCTCAAGGCGTTTGGCAATGCTCTTGAGATAAGCATCAGCCTGCGGAAGCAGGTCTTTTATCGTCGCTTCAAAGTCTGGCATTGTGGCAGGCGGATAATAGCCATAGACCGGCACTTCCGGGATGTCAACGGCTGATAGCAGCGTAATTTTCCCCTTTGGCCCGATAATATTCAGGGCATGTTCCAGGGCTTCCTCTGCCAATTTTGAGCCATCAAGCGGCACCAGTATATGTTTCAACATGATACGACTCCTCTGCCAAACCTAACCTTGTAAGTTCAGTGTAGACCCTATGTAAAAGTAATCTCTAGTATCAAATATCGCACCGACAGCGGATATTCGTCACTTCCGCCCCTTTTGTACACAGCGTAGACTGTGATTGGATTACAATTTTTACAGGGAGTCACTCTATGAACTGGTATCAACGCCGCGTCAGCCCGGAAGAAGCCGCTGCCAGAGTTCGTTCCGGTCAGCGAATCTTTCTCACCGGGAACTGCTCGACGCCACAGCGCTTTCTCGAAGCGCTCACCCGGCGCTACCAGGAGTTACAATCCATTGAAATTGTACAGGTACTTGATCTTGGCGCAGGTGATTACATCACGCCGGAGATGAGCGATCATATCCGTGTTAACAGCCTGTTCGTCAGCAGCAAAATTCGCAAAGCGGTCAATACCGGAATTGCTGATTTCACTCCCGTTTTTCTCTCTGAAATTCCGGGATTGTTTCGATCTGGTCGTCTGGTATTGGATATAGCCGTCATCCATATATCACCGCCAGATGAACATGGCTATTGTTCTTATGGAGTTGAGGTCGGCGTAACTAAAAGCGCTGCTGAAAGCGCCGGAATCGTCATCGCCGAAGTGAACCCCAATATGCCGCGTACACTGGGAGACAGCTTCATCCACGTCAGCCAGATTGACTACTTCATCGAAGTAGATTATGAGCTTCCTGAAATTCACCCGGAGCCTCCGTCGCCATCACAGGATCAAATCGCCCGCCATATCGCTGAACTCATCCCGGATGCGGCGACATTGCAAATGGGCATTGGTGGTATACCCGACGCGGTACTGCGCCGCCTGACTAATCATAAAAATCTGGGTGTGCATACCGAGCTATTCTCAAACGGTGTCATGGAAATGATCGAAGCAGGGGTGATTACCTGTGCAGCAAAAAGCTTACATCCGGGAAAAGTAGTCGCTGGATTTGTCCTGGGGACACGCGACCTGTACCGCTACATCCACGACAACCCGATTTTCGAAATGCGCCCGACAGAATATGTCAATGACCCATTCATTATCGCCCAAAACGAACGCATGGTTTCAATTAACTCAGCGCTGGAAGTCGATCTGACAGGACAGGTATGCGCTGATAGCATAGGCACCCAGATTTATTCCGGCGTTGGCGGACAGGTAGACTTTGTGAGAGGCGCATCACGAAGCAAAGGTGGGATGACCTTTATCGCCCTGCCCAGCACTGCCAAAAACGGCTCTCTCAGTCGTATTGTGCCACAATTGAAGCCCGGTTCCGGCGTTACAACAACACGCAATGATGTTCACTATATCGCAACCGAATATGGTGTAGCTGATTTGTACGGAAGGTCGATTTCGGAACGGGCAATGGCACTCATCAATATCGCGCACCCGGATTTCCGCGATACACTACTGGAATATGCCCGTGAACAGCACTATATCAGCCGCACATTTGCATTCGGAGACTAAAAAATCCTGCTGAAGTTAAAAACCCTCTCAACAATTCGAGAGGGTTTTTAAGTAGCAGAAGTTCCCTTTACAGACCTGCTTCACGGCGTAATGCCGCCGCCTTATCTGTCTTTTCCCAGGGAACGTCAACATCCTCACGCCCAAAGTGTCCGTAGGCGGCCACCTGTTTGTAAATCGGGCGGCGCAGATTCAAATCACGGATGATGGCCGCCGGGCGCATATCGAAATGCTTGTGAATGAGCGCCTCAATCTGTTCATCCGGGATAAGCCCAGTCCCAAATGTCTCGACTGCCAGTGAGGTTGGCTGGGCAACGCCGATGGCATAGGATACCTGGACTTCAAAGCGAGCCGCCAAACCTGCCGCAACTACATTTTTAGCGATGTACCGCGCCATATAAGCAGCGCTACGATCAACCTTGGTTGGGTCTTTGCCAGAGAATGCCCCACCACCATGACGGGCAACACCACCATAGGTATCGACAATGATTTTGCGCCCGGTCAACCCAGCGTCACCAAGCGGCCCACCCGTCACAAAACGCCCGGTCGGGTTAATGTAAATTCGTGTATCGGCATCGAGCAGATTACCCGGCACTACCGGCTTAATAACCTGCTCAATCACCTGGGAACGAATATCATCCTGGCTGATTTCAGGAGCGTGTTGTGTCGAGATAACAATGGTGTCAATACGCTTTGGCTTACCATAGGCGTATTCGACAGTAACCTGGCTCTTGGCATCTGGGCGCAACCAGGCTAACTCACCAGACTTACGGGCTTCAGATAATCGACGAGTGAGCTTATGAGAGAGAGAGATTGTCAACGGCATAAACTCTGGCGTTTCATCGCAGGCAAAACCAATCATCATACCCTGATCGCCTGCGCCAGTCGCTTCAATTTCCGCTTCACTCATCGTGCCTTCACGTGCTTCCAACGCTTTGTCCACACCCTGGGCAATGTCAGGCGACTGTCCCTTAATCGAGACCAATACACTGCATGTCTCCGCGTCGAAACCGTATGACGCATTGTCATAGCCAATGTCATGCACCGCATCCCGCACCACATCCTGAAACTCGATATAGGTGGTGGTGGTGATTTCGCCAATGACAACAATCAAGCCAGTGGTTGTTGCAACTTCACAGGCAACCCGCGCATTTGGATCCGCTTTCAAAATTGCATCCAGCACTGCATCAGAAATCTGGTCGCACATTTTGTCCGGGTGGCCTTCAGAGACTGACTCCGAGGTGAAGAAATAGCGGGGTGAGGTCATGAAAGTGGTGTTACCCAACTGCTCACGCTCCTTTGTCTGAACCATAATGCTCCCTCATCACAAATGAAAAACGCCTCTCCAGGATGGAAGAGGCGCAGGTAACGTAAAACTACACAACTCCTCATCTGCCAGAGATCAACTCTGACGGAATTGGCACCTTCCCAGCGCTCCGGGGGTTGCCGCGACATCAAAGGGCCGTTTCCCTCCGTCGCTCTTGATGAGTGCTACAAGGCACTTTCAAGTTGTTATGGCGCGTTAGCCACTTAATATGAAACTATAGCACGAAAAAAAGGCTAAATCAACAGCCAGTGCGCGAAATCTGCCATCATATCTTTGCGGTATTGGCTTGATGACGCAGATAAGCGCTGATAAAATCCCCCTGGTCAGTCGCGACCAGCAACCCAACCAGCTTATTGATAACCAGTTCACCAAAATGGTCAATCAGGCGATTAACCTGTTCGCGCACAATCAGCATTACATCATCCCATGAAACATCTGGCGGAAGCTGTGGTTCGCGCAGACTACGAGTGCTTTCAAGATAAGCCAGCAGCGGCTCAACAGAAGGAAACACCAGCGCCCCTGGAAGATCATAGCGAACAACTGCATAAAAATAACGCGACAAAAAGCGCGTCCCAGTCTCCAGGGTGAAACGGTCACTAGGAGGCAGCGGCACCGTAACATGGGTTGACCCAGGAGGAGCCAGGAGTGTAATAGCGCGTCTCAGCAATACCTGTAATTCTGGCATATTATGCACACTGTTGGTGGTTGCCATGAGAATACCACCCGGTTTTAAGACACGCCGGAATTCCTGAATAGCAGTTTCCAGGTCCTGCACATGAAACAACATGTGATTTGCCATGACCACATCAAACATAGCATCAGCGTAAGGCAGTCCCTGCGCGTCAGCGACAAATAATTGCCCCTTACCAGGATGATTGCGAACCATACCGGAGTGCAAATCAACGCCTGCATAAACCGATTCAGGTAACTTTTTGCGGATGGTGGTATACCAGCGCCCCGGCCCACATCCCACATCCAGAATCGACTCGCTGCCCTGCCAGGTCACGCACCCCAGTGCCCATTCCGCCAGATCAAGCGCGGGAAGACTGTAACGGTCATGGGTTTCCTGACGGATGCGAAGGGCATCTTCTGTAGCGTACATTTGGCGCACACCGTTCGGATCATTGGATGAATACATAAGATCGCCCACTTTATCTGGTCGCGGTTTATCACAGCATCTGCAGCACTTGTTATTATCATAACACTGAGCGGCTTTTTGCGAAAAACACAACTACTGTAAGGACATTTTCTGCATGGTACATACTGCTGACATCATCTCTGCCCGCGTCCGGTTGAACGGTTATCTGCGCCCTACTCCTTTGGAAGCAGTGCCCAACCTTGGGAACAATATCTGGCTAAAGCTTGAAAACACCAATCGCACCCACTCTTTCAAAGCACGCGGCGCTTTGAACGCTATGCTATCTCTCGCGTCAGATGCCCGCTTGCGCGGGGTAGTGACTGTTTCTTCAGGCAATCATGCACAGGGCGTAGCCTATGCCGCCCATTTGGCACAGGTACAGGCTAAAATTCTGATGCCAACACATACACCTCGACGGAAGATAGATGGTGCGCGACAGTACGGATCTGCTGTCATCCTGGTTGGCGATAACTACGATGAAACCGAGATGGAAGGCAGGCGAATAGCCCGCGAAGAAGGCCTGGCATTCATTTCACCCTACAACGATCCACAGGTTATAGCAGGTGCAGGAACAATTGGACTGGAACTGCTCGATGACTTGCCCGCTATTCGACGAGTTATTGTACCGGCAGGAGGCGGCGGCCTGATTTGTGGCATTGGCACAGCCTTAAAAGCCCACGATCCCACTATCGAAGTGATTGGAGTCTGCGCTGTTTCAACGCCTGCGCTGTATAACTTCATCCACCATGCCAACCATCCTCAGATATGGAATACGCTGGCTGAAGCCCTTTCTGGTGAAATTGAAGTTGATTCTATCACCTTTGGAATTGCCCGTCGGGTGGTTGACCGGGTAGTGCTGGTTTCTGAAGAAGCGATTGCTGCTGCCATGCATTGGTTGGCGTATCAGAGTGGGTGGATTATCGAAGGCGGAGGAGCAGTTGGGGTAGCAGCACTGCAATCGGGCATCTTACCCGATGACGGCAAACCGACAGCGATTATTATCAGCGGGGGAAATGTGGATGAAGATTCGCTGCGACAAATCCTGAGTGCCAAACCCATAAAAAGCGGGTGAACCTCTTGTAAGTTCACCCGCCGCTTTGCCTCATGCTTTAGCGAGCATTATTTTCCCGGCGCTGGCGACCGAGAACGAGAAATCCGAGCACAACCAGTACAACCAGGGCAACGATTATGCACAACACCGGCAGAATATTGTTACCTGCATCTGCCGCACCCTGCGTTTCAGATGTGAGTGGAACGGTGGTAAGTGTTGGCGAAGGGGTCTGATTTTCTTCGTCACCAGCCGTAGGGCTGGCAACTGCCTGGGCGACTTCCGTAACAGATTCCGTTGAAACCACCACCGCAGTCACCTCGGCAGAGGCTTCTTCAGTCGGCTCAGAGGCAGCAGATTCGGCAGTAAGTGTCATCTCTGCACTCTGGGTTTGTGTGGCATCAAGCACAGCCTGTGTACCTGTCGCCTGAGCATCCAGGGTAGACTGAGCATCGAGAGCTGACTGAGCGGCGAGGCTGGCCTGAGCATCTAAAGTGGTCTGTGCGTCAGCAGTAGCACCGGCATCACTTGTAGCCTGAACATTAGCCGCCGACTGTGCTGCACCAGCCTGATTAGTTGCATCGGCATTGGCTGTTGCGCGGGCATTACCGGTAGCAGCCGCATTGGCTGTTGCCAGTGCATTAGCTGTTGCGCGGGCATTACCGGTAGCAGCAGCATTGGCTGTTCCTTCGGCGTTGCTGGTTGCCAGTGCATCCTGAGTAGATTGCGCGTCAGCAGCCGAAACAGCCTGCTCAGTCATTATCTGGACAATCTGGGCATCAGCCGTCTGCGTTGCAGCTTGGTCAGCCGCCAGAGCAACAGATTCTGCTGTCGCAGTACGATTTATAGTTGGTACCGGTGTATTCGTCGCCTGGGGTGTATTAGTTGGAGTCGGCGTACTGGTTGGCACAAGTGCAGTTGCCGTCAAAGATGGCCCATCAGAAACGATAAAAGCCACATCTGCCACAGCAGTACCACCCGCATTCACGGCTTCAACCGCCAGAATATGTGGCCCCGGCCCCAGTTCCAACACATCCAGTTCAGCCTCAAAGGGTGACTCAGTAAGCGCAGCCACTTCCACGCCATCTATCGTGAATATCACATCGGTCAGTGGTGATTGTGTAGTGGCGTCAACACTCACAAGGACATTTTCTTCCAGCGTAGCGCCCACATCCAGACCACTTATGGTGATATTTGATGGCGGCAGCGCTGCTACCTTGAAATCAAGGATTTGACTAACTTCACCAGACTCAGTGACAGCCGTAATTTCCAGAGAATTATCACCTGCCTGAAGCGCTGCTGGATCAATTGTGAAGGTCGCCACAGAATCAGGAGCGTTGAAAACTTCTTCCCCTGCCAACCGGATAGTCAGGTTTGTGACAGGAGTTTGCCCCGTAACTGAGACCGTTACATCAACCGATTCAGCAATTTCCTGACCGCTTTCGATACCTTCAACTGTGACGACCGGAAGCAGCGATGCAACGGTGAACAGGGCTTCCGCGTTCGTTGTAACACCGCCTTCATTCAGAACGGCAACTCTCAGAGTGTGTGCGCCGGGTGCCAATGTAGTCGGGTCAATTGTGAAGCTAAAAGGCACTTCACTGACGTTGATGCCTTCGCCGTCATCAATAGTATAGGTAGCACTAACAGCAGGAGTTTGCCCTGTTACATCGAGCAGCACTGTCAGAGTTTCAACAATGGGGGTATCGTCAATACCGAGGATAGTTACAGTCGAAGGAAGTGCGGCCACCGTGAATTCGCCTGTTGCAGAAACCGCATCACCACTTGAATCTGTCACATTAAAGGTGAGTTCATGTATGCCGGGAGACAAAAGCGCCGGGTCAACAGTGATGGTATAAGGGGCTTCAGTTGGCGTCGTGACACTTGATCCATCGACCAGGAATTCTGCGCTTGTAATCGCCTCATCAGCGGCGACTTCAGCGGTAATATCAGTCGGCACAGCAATTTCGCCCGGAAATTCCGGAAGCTTAATGATTGGGACTGGTACAGGTGCGCGGAACTGACCAGACACGGTATCAGTACCCTGATCGGTATTAACCTGAAGTTCCAGGTTATAGGTTATCCCATCAGCGGGAACATCTATCTCAAGAGTGATAATATACTGACTGCGAAATTTGGCTGCCAGTTCATTATAAATGGCCGTTAATTCGTCAGGTGTTGGTGACTCATAGAACTGAGTCAAGGTTCCTTCGGCCAATTCCTGTAAATAGGTTCGGTCAACACCAAAACCCAGACCAATCGTGTATACCGGAACACCACGACTGCGTGCCTCCGCGCTCGCAGCATCACGCAATGCGCCGCTGCGTCCGCCAAACTCCGCCCCATCACTCAACAAAATAACGGCGCGCCGCGACAGGCCATCATCCGCTGCTTTCTGAATACCCAAAAGCGCCCCATCGTAAAGCGCTGTCTGACCACCAAAGCTCAGATTATTGATGGTATTGATTAGTACGTCTTTATCAGTGGTGAAGTCCTGAACCACGCGCTCCTGAGTATCAAATGTTACGATAGCAACCGGGTCATTCGGGCCAATCAGATTGATAAATTCAGTTGCAGCCGCTTTTGCCTGTTCCAACGGTCTGCCGTCCATGCTGCTGCTGGTATCAATGACCAGCACAACTGAGAAAGGCAGATTATCGTCGGCAATATTTTCGACACGGACGATGCGCGTGCGATCAGCCAATTCACCAACAATTGCAAAATTCTGCTCTGTCAAGCCCAATAGGGGCTGACCTAGTGTGTCAAACACATTTGCAGTGAGAATGACAGTAGGAAAATCAGCGGCGCTGGCACTGGTCAGTTCCAGGTTCACCGATGGCGCATCCTGCATCGCTAACAGTGCAGCGGGTAATAATAAAGCAACGAAAATGAGTAAAAAGAATACCCGTTTCAAGGTGAACCCCCGATTGGCGGAAATATTTAGTGAAGTTCAAATGTGGGTGGATGTGGTCAAATCCCCAAAGCACCCCTGTATTTGATTATGTTAACTTAAATTCGTATTCCCGCAAGTTAACCTGAGCGAGGTGGCAGATTACCAACATTATATCCCAAGGCCGCCAGCGCCTTTGCTGCCGCCTCACTCACAGTTGTATCACCCTCAAAGCGGCGCGAGGCATCATCAGGAAGCGCGAGTAACAATGGAATAGCACGTGCATCGCCAAGCTGCTGCATTGCCAGAATAGCGCTTCGGCGCACATCGACATCCTTTGAGGATAATCCTTCGCCAAGCAGGGAAAAATGATCGTGTCCCAATTTTGTAAGTGCGTAACTGGCCCAGATAACAAGCTGGGGATTAGTATGACGCAGCAAGGGTTTCAGATAAGGGACTGCGCCCTGATCACCAAGCGCTCCCAGGGCATTAGCTGCCGCCCCACGCACACCAACATGTTCGTCCTGCAAAGCATCAATCAAGGGTTCAATGGCGCGCGTATCACCAACCCGACCCAGAAGATAGGCGATGAACTGGCGCAACTGCACATCCGAACTGCGAAGTAAGCGAATAGCCCCTTCAATATCAGGGATTGGTGGAATTTGCGATGGATTCGTCATGAGCGTCTGAGAAGTTCAGCAAGATGAACCGGCGAGGGAAGTTGGGCAATCGCTGTTTCCTGCATCAGTACAGCATGAACACCCATACTGACTGCCTGAGCAATTTCGTCCATCGTTCCGAGATCATCTAAAAGCATTACACGAATGTGTGGTGGAATTAAAGGACAAAGACGGCTCAGATTATCGCGGTCATATTCCAGTGTCCAGGGATCACGATTGGTGATGCCAATCACGTAAGGACTCAGACTAAGCGCATAATCGAGTTCCGCTTCATTATTGATCTGAACAATGGCCGTCATTCGATTACGCTGAGTGGCGGAAACTAATGTACGTAAAAGCGTTGGTTCCAGAAAAGCAGATGACAGCACTAGTGCTGATGCCCCCGCCGCACGCGCTTCCACCACCTGATATTCATCCAGAATATAATCCTGGCTGATGACTGGCACATTCACAGCGCGTGATACCATCACCAGATCATCCAATCCGCCGGGGTAAAGCATCTCATCCGTAAACAGAGCAACAGCATCCAGGCCAGACTGGGCATAACGCAAAGCAGTTGTAACAGGATCGTAAGGCTCATCCATGAGGCTGGATTGCGAAATCGAGTAGCGCACCTGCCCGATCAACATAACCGGACTATTATCTGCTACCGCGCTCAACACCGGTAGAGGACGTTTCTGCATACTTGCCAATGCGCGTACTGCTTCAATAGGTGTCCGCGATTTCCGCTCCAGAAGCCCCTGCTTCTTGGCAGCAATTACGACGTCAGCGGTAGGGATGAGGTCTTTCGTCGCCATATTTTATCCGTTTAGCACCCTGGTGGGGACAGGGTGCGCGAATTCCGATGATTAACCGTTTCTATTCTAAATGCTTTTCTGCATTTTGTGGGAGTTTAATATAGGAAAAGCAGGTTTGCGTTTGGTTTAAAAATCGGTGTTATGATAGGATTGGCTATCGCACAGATGAAACGAAAGCGAATGTAATGGCGCTATCGCACGAGGAAGTTCGGCGAATTGCTGAGCTTGCCAAACTTGACCTGACTGATGAGGAAGTTATTCTGTATGCCGGACAGCTTTCAACCATCCTGCAATATTTTGAGCGGTTGCAGGAGATTGACACATCACAAATTCTGCCGACAGCTTCGGTGCTGCCGCTGAAAAATGTATTCCGACCAGATGCTGCTGCCGCACCGATCACCCCGGCAGAGGCGGTTGCCAATGCGACTGACGCAGCGGATAACCTGTTTCGAGTTAGTGCAGTGTTGGGTGAAGAAGCCTGAAAACCACACCTTTCGGAGAGGGAAATGGCGAGTAAACGTCTGTTAGTAATTGAAGATGATTATGATGTGGCAGAAATGCTGCTGATGTATTTTACCTCGCACCAGTACGAGGTTTATCATGCCGATTCGGGATTGGCAGGCGTTGAAATGGCGCGCTCAAAATTCCCGCAGCTCATTTTGCTGGATGTGATGATGCCGGATATTGACGGCTACGAAACCTGCCTTCGCATCCGCCAGATGACCCTGACAAAGTACATTCCAATCATCTTCCTGACACAGCGTGATGACCGCGCCAATAAGGTGAAAGGGCTGGAACTCGGCGCAGATGATTACATTACCAAGCCATTCGATGTAGATGAGCTTCGGCTACGTGTGCAGGGTGCCATCCGCCGCGCTACCCGTGAAAATCTGCATGAGCCGCGCACAGGTTTACCAACCGGTCAACTGGTCGAAGAAGAATTAATGCGACGGCAGTATCTGGACTCTCATTACACTGATATTCGGTTGGGCATCGATGGTTACAAGGATTACTGTGATGTCTATGGATTTCTGGCTGGCAACGAGGTATTCGGGTTCGCTGCGAAAATTATCCAGCAGACCATCAGTGAATTTGGTACAACCGATGATTTCGTTGGGATACTCGATGACCACTTTGTCTTACTGACAAACGCGCCAGCAAGCACCCAGATTGAGAACACCATCAAAACCAAATTTAATGGGGGGATCAATGCCTTCTATTCCTTCGCGGATGTCGAACGTGGCGGTTTACTGATTGATACCGGAACACCACAGGAACGACTTGTTCCGCTGATGGGTGTAGTCTCGTTAGGAGCGGCCGTTTAAGAGCTGCAAATTTCGCTAGTATAAAGAGCGCCATACCGGCGCTTTTTTTATTTGCTACACAGGCGCAATTTCTGCTATGGTATTGAATATGGAGTATTAAACATGGCAATACCACAAAAACCCAAACTTCTCCTTCAGGTAACCATCAGGCGGGGCATTCATATACGCCGTTTTGCCTGGTCAATCTTAGGTGCAATTGCAGCTTTCGGTGCGCTGGTAGCAGTTGAAGAAGCTGCTGGGCGTGGACTGATTGATTGGCCGCTGCGTGTGGTCGGCACGGTTGTTAGCCTCGGTGTAGTTACACTCTTTCTGTTGCGAGGTGTATTAAGCCTGATACGCTGGCTGCGCCGCCGTGATGAAACACTGCGTTTCTTCGATAAAGGCTTTACATGGACACGCCGAAATGAAGAATACAAATACGGCTGGTCGCAATTATCAGCCTATCGGGAAGGTGGGCGCGGAATCTATATCGGTGAACATCCGCTGTTCCAGTGGGGCGCTCATCGTTTGAAATTGCAGGATGGTCGTGTGTTTAAAGTTACCGGACAGCATGGTGATTTACGGCAATTTGCCCGTACAATTCGCCGCTACGCTGCCCGCGCGACTGGTATCCGCATGGGGGAAGCCCTCCGTGACGGAAAACAGGTTCATCTGCACCCCCGTTTATCTATCTGGCCACGTGGTGTCGAGGCCGGTAAACATGAGATTTACTGGGGAGAAGTGGAAGTTAAACTGAAAAATAATCAACTAACCATTCTCCGTAAAACTGAGAAGGGTAAATTCAGGCCTGTCAAAAGATTCAATACCCGGCGAGTAGATAATGTTGGTGGGTTCATGGAGATTGCGACGTCAACTATTCGCAATCACCAGCGCGAACGTTTTGAGAAAAAGCGGGAAGTTTCATGAAAGCTAAACAACCCATCCTGAGCCGACATCGACTGCCCCGCTTTTACCGCTTGAGCTTGGTCGCAGGATGGACAGCGCTCCCACTGCTGTTATGCATGGGAGCATTGCTGGGTAGCGGTCTCAGTGTCTCGTTAATCGACCCGCGTTTCTTACTCCCGATCCTGTTTATGCTCCTGCCAGCCATTTATATCTGGCGCGAGGGGATAGACGTACTTCCAGAAGGTATAATCACCCGAATACATGTACCACGCTACCACTCCTATAAGCAGCTTGATAACTGGTATTTTGACAGCCGCGCTGACCGGCGCACGCTGACCATCTGGAACACAAGCAATCGCAAAGTTGTAGAATGCCGCGCTGGACATCTGTCTGATCTGCCCCATTTGCTGGCTGCACTGAAATCTAATCTGCGTCCCCGGAACTGGCCGTACTGAGGTTAACAACTCCTTTCACCCGTTAGAAGTCCGTTTGGATATTTATGCAGGGGTGTCATGTGCGTGGTAGTATTGACGATCATGATATGCAGGCGAGGCATAAAACGTGACCGAACGCGAACAGCTTGAGCAGGCCATCGCGGCACAGGAGGCACTTCGCAGTACGCTGGGCGATGAAGTGATTGAACGTGTTATTGGCATTCTGCGAGAAAAGCTGGACGCCCTCAATTCGCAAATCCCCCATGATCACACCGAGCAGCGAAAACTCGTCACCATTCTCTTTGCTGATACAGTAGCTTCAACCGCTATGTCGCAGCACCTCGACCCCGAAGATGTGCTGGAAATTATGAATGGTGCATTGCGAGCCTTTACCGATCAGGTAAATCAGCATGGTGGCACAGTTGCGCGCCTGATGGGTGACGGTGTGCTGGCTTTCTTCGGTGCACCTGTTGGCCGTGAAGATGATCCGGTGCGGGCGGTACGGTGTGGCCTTGGCATCGTGCGGGCGGCTCGTGAATATGCAGGTGAAGTTGAGCAGCGCTGGGGGGTAACCGGATTCAATGTGCGCGTTGGCATCAATACCGGGTTAGTGGCGCTCGGCGAGGTGGGCGGCGAGAGTGGCTCAGAATATACGGCGATGGGCATGGCGATCAACATGGCGAGCCGTTTGCAGACTGCTGCCCCAATCGGCGGTGTGTTAATTTCGCTTGATACTTACCGTCATGTGCGCGGCATGTTTGAGTCACGGACACTCGACCCCATTATCGTCAAGGGTAAAGATGAGCCGATGCAGGTGTACCTGATAGAGCGCGAAAAACCGCGTACTTTTCGTCACCTGGCACGCGGTATAGAAGGCATTGTCACACGTATGGTCGGGCGTGATGGCGAACTCAAACTGCTTCAGAATGCCTTTAACTGGACTGTAGAGGAAAATGAAACTCAGATTATCACGATTATTGGCGAGCCAGGAGTTGGCAAATCGCGCCTGATGCGGGAGTTCGATAACTGGATTGATGAACTGCCAATGAGTGTGCTGCATTTCACGGGACGTTCAACGGCTGAAATGGCTAATCCTCCCTACTCGCTGATTCGCAATGTATTTGCCTTTCGCTTTGATATTCAGGACAGTGATAGCGTGTCCACTGTTCGTGAAAAGCTTGAACGCGGCATCATAGGGTTCATGGGCACAGACAGTGTTCACAAAGCGCACTATATCGGCCATCTGATCGGATTTGACTTCTCCAATAGTCCTTATATTCAGGGCGACGAACCACAGCAGGTCACGCAGCTTGGCGTGCATTACATCACGGAATTTTTCAGCGCGACAGCCACCGAGACACCGGCAGTCATGTTTCTGGATGACATTCACTGGGCAGATGACAAATCGCTCGATCTGGTAAACCATATCGTTCGTGCCAGGCGTGATCTAAAGCTATTGGTGCTGTGTATGGCGCGTTCCACACTGTTTGAGCGTCGCACACTCCCCTGGTGGCAGAAGCGCGACTTCCACACCATGATTGAACTTCGCCCCTTATCCAAAGAGGATACACGCGAACTGGCATCACAATTATTGAGTAAGCTCGAAAATATCCCCGACAATCTGCTTGATCTGATCGTCACCAGCGCCGATGGCAATCCGTTTTATGTCGAAGAGCTGGTCAAAATGCTGATCGACGACGGTGTTATTGTCAAAGAATCTGGACGCTGGTGGATTGAAGATGAACGACTGACCAATCTGCAAATTCCACCTACGCTGACAGGTGTCTTGCAAGCGCGACTGGATGCGCTGCCGCCAGAAGAACGAGCACTGCTCCAGCGAGCTTCAGTCGTCGGACGCATTTTCTGGGATCAGGCTGCCGCCCGCCTCCACGCCGAAGGGGAAACTGCCATTGAAGATGTTCTTGGTAGTTTGATAGCCCTGAGCCGCCGCGAGTTAATTCGGGGGCGTGAAAATTCAGCTTTTGCCGGGGCTGAAGAATATATTTTCAAGCACAATATTCTGTGGCATGTCACTTACGAAAGCGTGCTGAAACGACTGCGGCGGATCTATCACGCACAGGTGGCTGACTGGCTGATCGAACGTGCTGGCGATCGTGTGAGCGAATATACAGAAGTCATCGCTGAACATTATGAACGTGCCGGACAAACGGAGAATGCTCTCTCCTACCTCAGCCGGGCTAGCGAACAGGCGCTCAATATCAGCGCTTACCGTGAGGCTATCTCACTGCTGGAACGCGGTCTGGTCATGCTGGAAGAAGAGGAACTGCCAACTGCCAAACATTACGAAGCCCAGATAAAGCTGCAACTCGGACAGGCCTATAAAGGCTTAAGCGATTTTCCAAGAGCTAAAGCGCTTTATGAAGAAAGCCTTTCGCTCTTCGCCGCCACGCAGGAAAATCAGGGTATTGTCGAGTCGCTCTATCATCTTGGCTGGTTGGTCGGATTGATTTTGCGGCGGCATGATGATGGGCAGCAGTATTTCCAGGAATCGCTGAACATCGCCCGCGAAATAAGCGACAAACGCGGGATCGCCTGGGCGCTTAACGGATTGGGAGCGATGGCGCACTCACAGGGAAGGCACGCTGAAGCCATTGAGTATTATGAGGAAAGCCTGACCATCGCCCGCGAGATTGATGATAAACAGCGTATCGCTGGGGCGCTCAACAACATTGGCCTGATTGAAGGCGAATTAGGCCACTACGACGATGCCAGTAAATATCTTCAGGAAAGCCTGGAAATTTCGCAGAAAATTGGCCGTCGCAGCAGTATCACCAGCTCCTACGCCAATCTCGGTAACATCGCTCGTGCCCAGGGTAAACACGATGAAGCCCGTGGTTACTATGAGGCAGCTTTGGCGATTTATCGTGAAGTAGGTGATCGGGTAGGGGTCGCTTCCAGTTTATCGGGACTGGGGAGTCTGGCGCGAATGCAGGGTGATTACGAAGAAGCCCGCAAACGTTTTAGCGAGTCGCTGGAAATTTTCAAATCGATTCATTATCCGGCAGGGGTTGGTTCCAATCTGGAAGACCTGGCACTGGTAGCGCGACTGCAAGGCAATTATGCAGAGGCACGCCAGTATCTTCAGGAAACGCTGGTCGTTGCGCGGGAATTAGGCGATCTGAACGAAATCGCTAATGCCCTGCTCAACCTGGGGACAGTTGCGCGGGCGCAGGGAAATCTGGCCGAAGCGCGTAAATTTCTTCAGGAAAGCATCGCTATTAACGAAGAAACCAGCAACCGCAAAGGTCTCGCACGCGCCTACTCGTATCTTGGTGAAGTTTCACTCTCGTACAATGAATATGAAACTGCCCAACTCTATTTTGAAGACAGTCTAACCATTTACCGTGAATTCGATTATCGGATGGGGATTGTGCTTTCGCTGGGCGGGTTGGGTGAAGTAAGTGCGGCGCTAGAGAATTATGATGCCGCGCGCACTTATCTGCACGACGCTTTCACCATCGCTTCAGCGCTACATGATAAACCGCTTACACTGTGGGTATTGACCAGTATCGCGGCACTACTGGCGAAAGAAGGAGAACGCGAACGCAGTCTTGAACTGCTAGGGTTAGTGTTAGGGAACGTAGCGACACCTTTTGAAGCACGCGACAAAGCCCATCGGGTATTAATGGAATTGCAAGCAGATATTTCTGATGGAATTGTGCAGGCAGCCATGAAACGCGGTCAGGGACTTGACGGCCTGGAAGCAGAACGCCAGCGGTTAGGTATTAACGAAAATCACCGTTCACTCAATTAAGCATGGGCCAGTTGCGCCTGCTCATAAATAGGCAGCGTGAAGCTGAAAACTGAACCCTGCCCTGGTTCACTCTCTACCCATATTTGCCCCCCATGTGCTTCTACAGCAAGACGACAAAAAGCCAGTCCCAACCCTACCCCTTTCGGCGCGTCCTTGTATTTCACCCGGCTGAATTTATCAAAAATCTGCCGCTGCATATGGCGTGGAATACCTGGCCCAGAGTCCGATACACTGATACGCGCCCCGCCCTCTGTTAAGGCAGCACTTAATTTTATCTGCCCACCCATAGGTGTGTATTTAACAGCATTTTCCATCAGATTCGTAATGACACGCAAAATCATATCCGAGTCACAGGTGACATACGGCAAGTCGTCCACCAGATCAAAAGCCAGCCGCTGATTCGACTCGGAGGCGAGTGGCTGCACAAGTTGAGCCGCATTCGCCAGCAGATTATGGAGTGAGGTCGCCTTCGTGTTGAGAACAGCCTTGCCTTCTTCAAGACGTTGTATATCCAGCAAACTCTCAACCAACCGCGAAAGCTGCCGCGTACTGCGTATGCCAACCTGCAAAAGATCGAGAATACTGGGTTGATTGTTATTGGCGAGCAGGCGTGCCAGCGTACTCAGACTGCTATAAATTGTATGCAGCGGGCCACGCAGATCATGATAAACCATCGCCGTCAAATCCTGCCGTAGTTGGTCAAGCTCCATCTGGGCGGAAATATCCTGTTCAACCCAGGCAATGACATCATTGTTGTCAAAAAACAGGCGGCGTGCGCGCACAATGACAGGTACATCGCTGCCATCAGATGCCCAGGCCATACTGCGAAATTCAACTTCCATTCCGGTGTGAAGGGACTGAAAACGATTTGCGCCGACTGGCCCTGTCCCCATGCGGTGAATCGCTGTAATCGGCAGGCCGAGTAAGTCCTGTCGCTTGTAACGGAGGAATTCGCACGCCTTACGGTTGGCCTCGACAATGTAGCCATCCAAGTTAGTAATGACAATCGGCACAGCGGCATCTTCAAAAAGCCACTGATAGCGGCCCTCATCTTTGGGCGTTGCATTGAGAACAACAGCATTGCCAATAGCGGAAGAAAGCATATCAACAATAGCAGACAAAAATGTGATGGTTTCGTCTTCGAAGAAATCCACATCCGGGTGAATCAACGTCATGACGCCATACATGTAACCGTCTTTTTCCATTGGCAGGCCAATAGCCGATCCTGTTTGCGGCACAATGGTACTGGCAGGCAGACGCGGCCAACGCGGGTCGGTATTGATGTCACGAATAACGATAGTGCGGCGGCTGTGATGGACAAAGCCGATTAAGCCGCGTGTGATCAGACGATTCCATAATCTGCGTTCAGCTTCGGGGTCGGCAGTCGCGCCGAGGACAAGCACACTATCAATACGATCATCTTTATGAAAGGTGACAACACAGCCGTGTTCAACACCAATGGTCTGGGCAGTCAATGCCAGCCCTGTCTGGAGAACAACCTGTGGACTGGATTCCTGCTGGCGCAAAGTTCTGGCAATCTGGTAAAAGGCGTCCAGCCGCTGGCGTTCGCTTAACATCGGTTAAACCTTATAACGAGGTTATGGTAGTGAATCCAAAATTAAGTGTACACGACAACTTATGAACATAACCCTTACACTTATGAAATTCGAGTGAATTCTGAGGATGACTTTGGTTCTAGCTGCGGATTTTCACAATCATCATTAGGATTTCATTTTTTGTTGGATTTCAGCGACTAATTCATCAAAGGTGCGTTTGCGATTATGGCTGTCGTAACGAACAACTTTGAGATTTGCCAATTCAAGCGGGAGTTCTTCAACACTGGCATATAGAAGGGGTAAAACTGGTTTTTCTCGATTAAAGAAATACCGGTAGGCCATCCGCACATAGCGAGAATTGAGCGCTTCTGGCGAAACCACGACCACCAGTAGCCAGCACTCCGAAAGTGCCTGCTCAACAGCCAGCATCCAGTCATCACCACCCTGAAGCAAATACTGATCAGCCCAGACTTTATGCCCGGCATCCTGCAAAATCACCGTTAAAGGTGCGACAATTGCTTCCCATTCTTCGCGGGCATAGGCAATAAACAAATGGTCAATTAACGAACCTGGTTGAAGGCCAGTACCCAGCTTACTGGTATGCCGTCGCGCATTACTGGCAAACAATTTAGTCTCATTGGTCTCCATCGCCGACAGGTCTTTCAGATTAAGTGAGCCTGTCTGGCGCGGTGAGCGCGGTTCCTTATCAATGACGACGTCATCTGGTTGCCATGTGTAGCGTAGTTCCACCATCGCCGCTATCTGAATATTATCATTCGCGTGCAGCATAGTTGGAATAGCAGGTGGCAGGGCAACACCATTCAGGATGGTGCCATTAGTCGAATTCATATCTTCAATGTGATAGGTGGTATCTGACCAGCGCAAACTGAGATGGAAACGGCTTACTTCAGGGTCCTGAATAACAATATCATTCGCCAGATCACGCCCCATGGTTACTATGCGATTTTTGAGTGGGTAAACCAGACCTGGATTTGGCCCTGCCACCATCACCAGGGATGGATATCCTGATGGATCGGGTTTATCTGAACGCGACACCGAATGCGGCACCAGGATTTTATCAAGTTCATCCTGTGCACTGGAGCGTTCATATTCCAGCGTCACATTCTCACCCAGTTCAATAATACTACCCGGCTTGAGCAGCCAACCATCAGCAACGCGTTGCCCGCTGACAAATGTGCCACGTGTTGAACCGAGGTCATGCAATTCATAATCGGCCATAACCCGAATCAGACGACAATGTTCGCGGTTAATGTCGTTATCCAGAATAACGATGTTGTTTCGTGAACCGCTGCCAATCGTGACAACATCCGCGTTGAGTTCAAAAACTTTGTTGGGGTTTGGCCCCCGGCGCATGATGAGACGGGTCATATACTGGGCCGCCTGTTGGAATATACCCAACTGGATTACGATTTTGTGTTTATCTTAACAGAACAATTTTTTTGGCGAAAGCGACACAGCCGAAAACTTTGTGAAAAATGCAAAGGCGGCCCGTTATGACCGCCTTTGCAGAACCTAACTGACTCATTTGGTTAAGGAGCAGGAGTTATCTCTGCCGTCGCTTCAGCAACATCAGTCGTTGCTTCGCTCGTAGCCTCTACTGTTGCTTCTGGCGTAAAAGCGGCTGTTGCTGTGAAAGCGGCAGCAGCAGTTGCGGTCTGTTGCACTTCGCTATATGGATTAGCAGTGGCCGTAGCAGTAGCAGTAGGTGTGGGCGATGGCACATAAGGCGGATCGGTGATTTGACGAATAAGGTTATCGATCAAATCTTTCGGCAGCAGATAAACCGTGCTGGTATCGTCGCCAACCAATCCATAATAGCGTGGACTCGCACTCGGATTGCCTACTTTTACGGTATGGATGGTACCGTCCGTCTCTGCGAGAGACATAATATATTTCGGCACATCCAGACCAAAATCGGCAATGTTTTCAGCTGTGAAATTGCTGGTCGCCACCAGTGACGCCAATACGCTCATTGTGCCAACAGCTTCGGTCTGGTCAGTCGCCATCTCGCTGGGGTTGGCCGATTCAGCAATTGTCCATACCCCACTTTCATCTTTCGTCATGACAACTTTGGTGCCAGCCGTATTATCAATCACTTCAAACCGGTTGATGTTGTTCTGATTGTTGACATCGGCGATGTCCGGGAAAATTGGGCCAGCGCCCACTTCGGTTGCCTCTGGCGTGACATCGGGCGCATTCGCACGTTGGCCGCTGAGAATCAGTACAGCCGCGATAATTGCTACACTGCCAAGCAACAGTAAAATTGTGCCTCGGTTTAAACGCATGAGTTATGCCTCCTTGCCGGGTACAGTCGCAGCGCGTTCACGGTTATTCCACCAGACCAGTAATCCAATTGCCAGCACACTGAATGGCACTACAAAAATCGAAACCAGCGTGATGTTGCGGATAACCTGGTCAGTAGCAAAAACCGGCGCATCCTGCGGACGGAATTCACTCTGAATGTTGACCTGATTGAAGAAATCATTGAAGTTGGTTGTCCAGGCGAGTGTCAGTCGGGCAATCAGGGTGTTGACGATCCCTTGTCCAGAAAGATTCTGGAAAATGGTTGGCGAGCCGTAAAGGACAATTTTTGCACCGGTCTGGCTGTTCTCTACCGCCGCACCCACAACAAACGGCCCTTTGGGATCACTATCCGTTTGTGTGATTTCGTTATTTAGCACCGCATTGATGTCTGTTTTCGAGTAGGAGACATCACTGGTCTTGATAAGTTCGCTGAGCGTTATATTTTGCGGCAGAGTTGGCGCGATTTCGATGCTATGCGGCACTTCAAACACAGCACCTACCTGATTAGAAGGAAAGCTGGATGTAATGAAGTTAACCGTGTCAAAAGTGCTGGCAACCGGCAGCAGTGGCGTCCCCTGCACCGAGAATTGAGCGTCAAGTATCACATCATTGCGGAAGCGCACACCGAAATTATCGTACAGATAAGTTGACAGATTTTCCGCAACTGCCAGCGAAGTGTTATCGGTTACACTTGGTCCGGCGAGGATAACGAGATCACCGCCATCGTTGAGGTAATTGCTGATAAATTGCAACTCATCATCACTAAGCGGAGAGCTGCCGCCGGGAATAATCAACACCGTGCCATCGACAGCAGGATCATCCAGCTTGATTTCGCTGCTGGGGCTGGTGAGTTGAAACAGTGAAACCTCTTCGATTGTCCAGTCGAACAGATTTTGCATATCATTCTGCAAAACTGAAATATCGCTCAAGCTCAAACCGTCGTCCACATTCAAGACATAAGCGCGAAAATCACCTGAAGCGGAGGCTTTGAGAATGGCGTTAGTCAATTCATCCTGACTGAAGAAACTCACAACCTCGGCATTATTCGCGTCAGGTTGTCCATCATCCTGAAGCGCCGCTACGATGATCTGTCCACCGCTGATACGAGTATCCAGTGTGGTTTCATAGAGCTGCACCTGTGCCGGGTTGCGGTCAGGATCAATGAATTCATAGCTGATTTTACCCCGGCTGGTTTCGGCATAATCCTTAAACAGCAGGCTGTCCTGATCGCGCCGTCCCGCCTGGTTGGCCGAATAAAAGGCCAGCAGTTTGATAGCGGGCAAATTGGGGGCTGCCCCGATAGCGGCGATAGCCTGCCGGGACTCTGGCGTCAGGGAGAACTGGTCACGCTCGGTCAGATCAATACGGATTTCTGCCCAACTGACTGCGACATATATCGCAACCAGCGCCACCAGAAAAATGAACGTCACCAAAACTGCTGTACTGCCATAACGTGCTGTGCGCCCTGTAAGGACAGCCCGTGCCTGCTCAGGAGCCATAAAAACCCAGGCGATGAGCGATAAAGCCGCGATGCCAAGCGCACCCCAGCCAACAACGTTGAAAGATGGCTGTGTCAACGCAACACCTAATGCAACCAACAATCCTAGACCCGCCAGAATCAACATATACGATGGCGGGATAAAGGGTTCCTGTTCCTGGGGGATATTGGGAGTTTGATCGACCATTTTTATGCCCTCCAGCGGCGTGTGCCGACGATTTGTGAAGTGATGAAGAGCGACCCGACAATCATCAGGATGAAATAAGCTATATCTTCAGCCCGAACGATACCATTAAGCAGAGTGGCATTAAAATGCGCCTGCAACCCCAGCGCACGGACGAAATCGGCTGCCCCTGCCAATGCAGGCTGGTTGGTGATGCTGATTGCTGCACTTTCCGCCAGATACAGTACCAGAATAGTTGCTGCGCCCAGAAAAGCCGCGACAATCTGATCTTCAGTAATAGCCGACCAGATCATAGCAATTGCCAGTACCGCGCCACCGTATAACCACGCACCCAGATACGAACCGAAAGCAACACCCGCGTCAGGCGTCCCAATTTGGGTGAGCAGCAGATGGTAAATCACAGTCAGCAGCAGCAAAACCGTATAAAATCCCCAGACTGCCAGAAATTTACCAATAACGAAGTGAGCATCCCGCATGGGCAGCGTCATCAGCACTTCCATCGTGCCTTCTCGCGATTCTTCCGCCAACAGCCGCATCGTCAGCAGCGGTGCAATCAGAAACATCAGGAAAGTCAGCAGCGAAGGTGCGAGATTGAGATCACTTGCAGAAACTGTCTGGAAGCCCTGCTGAGCAGCGCTCTGGTTATAGCTGATAGCCTGAGAGACATTGCCGCTGAACAGCACGCCAAGAAAGAGAAGCATAGCAAAAGCGACAGCATAAGCAATCGGTGACCGGAAATACAAACCCAGTTCGCGTTTAAAAACGGCGAAAATCCGGTTCATTGTGCCACCTCACTTTCGACAACGACCTTGGGGGAGCTATCACTAGTCATATCTGGTTCTGCTTTGCGCGTCAGTTCAAGGAAAATTTCCTCAAGATTGACGGCCAGGGGACGTAATTCAATCAAATCCCAGCCTTTTTCAACGACTGCGCGGGCAATCGCTGGACGGGGATCAATTTTGGTATCACTCGGTGCAGCAACAATTCCGTCCATCGCAATCGACGCCTCAGCTACCGCTGGCAGGGATTGGATAAGAGGCAGCGCCGTTTCCGGCGAAACGTTCAAACGAGCCAGCACACGACCGCCACTTTCAAGAGTAGCGCGTAGTGCAGACGGTGAACCCTCGGCGACAATATGACCGCGGTTTATGATGACCACATTATCACAAACCTGCTCAGCTTCTGAAAGAATATGGGTGCTGAACAGAACAGTATGATTGCGACCCAGATCGCGCACAAGATCACGAAGCTCAAGCACCTGAATTGGATCAAGGCCGATAGTCGGCTCATCCAGAATCAGCACCTCTGGGTCATGCAGGAGTGCCTGTGCCAGTCCAACACGCTGGCGCATCCCTTTCGAGAGAGTGCGGATACGACTGTTAGCACGGCTGCTGAGGGCAACTCGATCCAATGTTTCTAACGCTTTCTGACGGCGATTTTTGACCCCTCGAATTTCAGCAATGTACATCAGGTAACCCAGCGCGGTCATATCCCGGTAAAGTGGAACATTCTCCGGCAGATAGCCGACACGCTTGCGAACCTCCATGCTGTCTTCAAATACATCATGCCCGGCAACCAAGGCACTGCCGGAAGTTGGTGGCATGAAACCGGTCAGCATACGCATAGTGGTGGTTTTTCCAGCACCATTCGGCCCCAGAAACCCGGTCACCTGCCCCGGTTTAGCCGTAAAGGTAATGCTGTTCACCGCCGTTATAGAACCATATTTTTTGGTTAAGTTCTGCACTTCAATCATCTCATTCACCCTCCTTCATTTTTCAAGGGGTCGAGAACCTGTGATAAAGTAACGCTGGTTTCTAAGTGTGTGATTAAAAACAGGCTACCGTTTGGTTGCCAACGCGGGATTATAAGCGTGTGGGGGATAAAGAAAAAGCCCCGGTTTACAACCGAGGCTTAGCGAACGAGATAATACAAACTCAGTAAGTTACTGGCACAGACTGAAGATTATAGGCAATCACGAAGCGGGCATTCACCCAGCCTGTTAAACCATTGACGTTCAACTGCAACCATGTCCCCGCCGCATTACGTCCTATCACAGCATAAGTCTGCCCTCTGGCAATGCGTGTCAGAATGACACCATAATAAGGATCAGGGATGTGGCGCACATTGAGAAAATAGGCTGTCACAGTGGCAGTTGTGCCAGGAGGAACTGGTCGCGTGCTGGAGTCAGTCACGGGTACGCCGCCGAGATTGCTAGCAGCAACATAACGGGCATTCACCCAGCCGATAATGCCATTCACATTCAACTGTAACCAGCTATTATCAGCATTGCGCCCAATCACTGAATACACCTGCCCGTAACTGATACGAGTCAGAATTGCGCCTGTGTACGGATTAGGAATGTTACGAACATTCAAATTCCCGGTCACGACAGTTGCCGTCGCGCCAGCCGGTGGAATGCCGCCAGTTTGAATGAACTCGTACTGGATGAAAGCAACTTCCGCCGCTTCAAAAAATTCAATGACGAAAGTGTGCGCCCCTGGCGAGAGATTGAGTGATGTGGAATACGTTTGTCCGGTGGCGAGATGCCAGCGGTCAATATATGGCACACCGTCCACATAAACCCGCACTCCGTCATCAACGCGCAGATTGATCTGATAAGAGCCGCCAGCCAGCGTTTGAACGCTTGTCCAGCGAGCAGAGAAATAATCCGCCGGAACTGCGGGATGTGGCGAACCATAGCCCCAGTTCATGTATGGCTGGCCTTCAATCGCCGTCACGACTGGCGCACCGGCCAGATTAGCGTTATTAAAATATTCCGCTGTCCAGGCGACCTGTGCCGTAGCGCCATTAAAGGTTGTCAACAAAGCTGACAAAAAGAGTATCAAAATAAGGAGGGATTTGCGGGACATCATAGCCCCATCCAATTCTGTGAAGTGCGGTTTCCTATATCGTATGCC
>CAYUTY010000075.1:0-29535 GCA_964447795.1 uncultured Anaerolineaceae bacterium | reverse complement strand
TCGGGCGTGCTGATCTCGCGGAAGTCGATCAGCGGCCCGCCCACCACCGGCAGCAGGGTCATTACACCGATGATGAAGCCCAATGTCCCTGCGTTTGGCACACGCAGCAGTGACAGAATGATAAAATTGGCAATTCCGACGAATGTTCCGACGAATACAATACCCCGGATGAAGCTGCCCATTGAGGTTTCAATTTCGTCGATAATCGCCTTGGTTTGCTCACGATGCTGAATGGGAAACAGGCTCACCAGAAATTCAACTGATTTATCGCGGGCGGTAAGCCAATAAATACCCATAATGAGTACCAGCACGGACTCGCCCAGTGTGGTACTCAGATTCGGCAGTATATCCGGTACACTGGCCCGAATATCATTTGCAAAATCGCTTACACTGTCGCGGATGTCGTCCGTATTCGCCAGTATTACCGGGTTTCCAGTCAGCTCGGTGAGGCGCTGTTCAATCCACATCTGCGAAATGATAATTCGGCTGGCAAGGCGTTCCTCATTTTGCAGATAATTTGCAAGCTGGTTGACCACCGGCGGCAGCACACCCACTGCCATTACAATGATTGACAGCGCAATACCAAGGTAGACGAACAAAATCGCCAGCCCTTCCGGGACGCGCAGTTTCATCAGGCGCGTCACCAGCGGGCGCACCGCCGAGGCGATGATGATAGCCACCGCCAGCACCACGATGATGCGAATGCTCATCACCAGCACAAAAGCTACCGCCAGTGTTGCGAGAATCACCACAGTATTTTTGAAAGTCTGTGCAGTTGTCATCATTACGTTTCCAGGCAAAGTTGTGTAACGAGGCTAAGCATACCAGCTATGCACCAAACAGCCAATCAGTCATCTGACCTATTAGACCGTAGGCGTTCCAACAGCGATACGTAACGATCTCGCGCCAGCGGCATTTCAACTGACTGACCACTGTAGCTGCTGAAGATTATCGCATTCGCCAGTTCCAGTGACATGCGACCGCTCTCCCCATCCGCCAATGGCTTTCGCGCTGTAATGCTCCTGATTGAAGCTTCAAAATCCCGGTACACGGCGGAATGATTTTCTTGGGCCTCAGGGATTTGAAGAGGAATTTGCTTCGATTCTGGCCCGCCCATCGCAGTGCTGCTGCTGGCGATATGCTGGCGCATGTCTGTGTTGTATTGCTCGTACCATGCAGCGCCTGGTGTAATGCTCATCACCCCGGCTGTCCCGCTGATGGTCAGCTTGCGTTCCACCGCTTCAGCGGTGCTGGCAAGAAAATAACCCAGCGCCCCACACGCCCATTACAGCATGGTATGTGCGGTGTCTTAGGTTTCAATCGCATGTAACCGCGTTCGCGTCCAGGCCATCACCCGTGCCGGCATCCCCACTAGATAACACAACAGATCAAGATCATGCGCCGCCTGGTTAAGCAGCACACCACCGCCTTCGCCTGTCCAGGTTGCGCGCCAGCTCGATCCTGCGTAATAAACCGCTGTGCGCGGCCAGGGCGCGACCATCTCAATCCGCTGGATTGCCCCCAATTGACCGCGCTGAATTATCGTATGAGCTGCTGTTATTTCCGGGCGAAAACGATGCTGAAAACACACCGCCAGCAGCCGCCCCGCCTGCGCCGCTGCTGCAATCATGGCATCCGCTTCACCCACGTGAACCGCCATCGGCTTTTCCACCAGCACATGACACCCCGCCGCCAGACAATCCAGCGCCATCGCGGCGTGCTGCGGATGCGCGGTAATGATGACCGCCACATCTGGCTTTTCGGTAGCCAGCATCGCTCCATAATCGTCGTAATAAAGACAGCCAATTGACACCACCCGCGCCTTGCCGCGTTCCGGCGTGCGGTTATAGACTGCCACGATTCTACCGCCAACTGCTTCAATAGCGGCAGCATGAGCATCATAAATTGCCGCGCCTGCGCCGAGAATCACATATCGCAAAGGTTGTGGTGGAGTCATAGGCTGGAGTATAACGCACTAGCGCGCGGTATCGACAACGCCGCCGAGGATGCGGCTGAAATAATCAACCTGTCCATTCTGCCCGCCCTTGAAGGCGATCTGCAATCCATCGAAACGCGAATTATGTGAACTGGCACGACACAACGGCGCACCAGGCGCAACCGGAACCAGCACTTCCAGCGCCATAATATCCAGTTGGTGCGCTGTGTGGCCGCTGGTATCCCCACCTGCCACACAAACCCGCTTGACAGCGCTTCGCTCCAGCAGAGCGCGTAAAATTTTACCCTGCGCCCGACCCAATCGCGCTCCGGTTTCCGCTGCACCAATGCCCAGTTCGGCGGCTCGCGCCCGTGTTGCGCCGATGGCTGGATCATCTGAACCGCGTGTCAGAAATAACAGCAAACTATGTCCTGTTGCCAGTAAATTCAACCCTGCCTGAATAACCGCTTCCCGTTCAGCTTCCGCGCTGGCCGGGTCAATCAAACGCGCCCCATCCAGCCGCAGCAGGTGAAAACCCATCTGTTCAGCGTGGCTGATCTGCTCGGCAGTCGGTGGGGCGGCGCTGCCAGACATCACAATGATTTGTTCGACTGCGCCCGGCGATTCGCCTACCGCCGGTTTCTCAATCAGTCCAATCGATTCCCAGTATGTCGCCAGCGCATATTCCACGCCGGAAGACCCGGCCACAAACAGCGAACCGCGCGACTCCCACAGCAGGCGTCCAATTTTTTGCAGATGTGCCGTGTCCAGTGTATCAAAAACCACGACCTCTGCACCCTCGCTCACCGTACTTTTCAAGCGTTGGTCAAGCTGCTCATCGCTTTCCGCCAGCGCCCGAAGATCGATTAATCCGATGCTGCGCCTCGTCTGCTTCCCCAGGTGCAGGCGCAGGTCGCTCTCGGTCATGGGTGTCACCGGATGTTTGCTCATCGTGGGGTGGCGGTCAAGCCGGTATGTATCACCACTGACGGTAGCGAACAGATTGCCAAAGGCCACATAACGCCGCAGCGCGGGCGCACCCACGATCAGCGGGATGAAGGGTGTGTCAAAAGTGTCCGCGCCAATATCAATCGCGCAGCCAATACTGCCGACACTAG
Organism: uncultured Anaerolineaceae bacterium; assembly: GCA_964447795.1. Taxonomy (GTDB): domain Bacteria; phylum Chloroflexota; class Anaerolineae; order Aggregatilineales; family Phototrophicaceae; genus CFX2. Next base: position 26,481 of record CAYUTY010000075.1, on the reverse strand, counting down.
GCGACGAATCAAAAGTCGAACACACTTTATAGTGAAATAACGGTGTCCTGAATGGCTTCAGCGCCTCGAAGGCCGGGGGGAGTTCCCGCCGCATCTGTTCCGGGGTCATGGCCCGGCTGACACCAGCCACGCCCAGCGCCCGCAGTTCTGCGAAACGTCCTGCTAAATCATCCGGCGTCGGCGGTGACAGGAACAGCGCTGTCGGCACACCATTCAGCGTCAGCGCTTCCATCAGATCCGTTGAACCGGTGAAATCATCGCCATAAAATGTCAGCAGTAAATCTTGCATTACAGCCCACCATACATCGCCATTGCTGCCTTCAGTGCCGGATGCGTTTGGGCATAAATATCCAACGGCACACCCGCCAGCGCCGCTTCCCACCCTTCACGCAGGCTGGCGACACCCGCCGCCGGGCCATCCGGGTGCGCCATGATGCCCCCACCTGCCAGATACAGTAGATCAACGCTGCCCAACGCCTGATAGGTATCCGGCGCTTGCCCCGCCCACTGCCCCGACGAAAAAACCGGCATGATGCTATAAGCCTTGTCTTCCCACAGCGGCGTCAGGCAGGCACGCGCAGACGCTATCACCGACTCGTCTCCTTCAGTAAACTTATTTCGCAGACCATTGACATGCAGGTGGTCAACCCCGGCGATCCGCCAGAATTTTTGAAAGGCGGTGTAGCTCATGCCGAGATGTGGGCTGCGTGTCCACATGCCCCAGCCATTGCGATGTCCATGAATCGGAAGCTGCGCGTGCCGTCGCAGGTGCGCCACCCCCGCCAGACCAACCTGTATCAGGTTGACCATCACGCACGTGCCGCCCGCTTCCAGCACGGTATCATGGGCCCACAGCATCTCGTCAATCTCACCGCTGATGTTGAAGGCATACATCACCTTCTTACCCCTCCGCTCAGCGTGGGCATTCAGGACGCGCATCACTGCCCCCACCCGCTCTGACAGCGGCGAATGCGGCGGGTTCGCCATCAACTCGTCGTCTTTGATGAAATCCAGTCCTGCTTCCGCCAGCGTTCCGGCCAGTGCAGCCGTCTGCTCTGGCGATAAGCCCACGCTTGGCTTGATGATAGTGCCGAGCAAGGGACGCCCATCAACGCCCGACAGTCGCCGCGTCCCTTCCACACTGAACTGCGGGCCGGGATAAGCTGACGCGAACGCCGCCGGAATCTGCACATCCAGCAAACGCAGGCCGGAAAAAGGCGCAAGTTCATACAGGTTTCCCGCTACTGTCGTCATCAAAACCGGCAGTGATGCGCCCATATTCTCCAGTGGGAATGACAGCACCACTTCCGCCCGCCGGTATTGACCGCTGCTGTTTTTCGGCGGACGCGAACCCGGCAGCGCGGGTACATCGACAATTTCCAGTTCGCTGATACGCTCGACTCGTGCGCCATGCCGCTGCCGCAGTTCATCTGTCTCCCCCGGCACACGCACGAATGTCCCGGCGGATTGCTCCCCGGCCATAATCTCGGCAGCTTGCTGGAGCGGGTAAGCCGTTTCAATCCAGTACGTCGCGTAAATGCGCTCTGCGTTCACAATCCCTCTTCTCGGTCTGCCCAATCCAACCGCGCTACCGCGTATGGCAGCAAATCAATTGTGAGTCCATCATCGCCGGCCATTACAGGCGTTCCAGCTTGTCCTCGCCACCCCTCCGGGTCACGCATCGCTTCGATAACAGTCGTCTCATCCAGAAAACGCACATGAATCGCTCCCCTCACATCCGGCAGACTCACCCGCTGCCTTTCTGCCGTGAAATTCGCCAGCAGCAGCCACGATGTATCCCGATTCAGGAGAAGCGCATCCACTGCCAGTGGTTCAGTTGACCGCGCCTGAACGATGTCGCCGCCAGCAAATTCGGCCAGATCGGCCAGCACGTGATAAAGCGGAAAAACGCCGCCTGCTAATGAAGGGAATTGTTCCGGCAGCGGCGAACCTGTTTCGCGCTCCATCACGCCCAGCCAACCCGTCGTCTCGTAATAAGTCAAACGCGCCGCGCCGCTCTCCGCGAGATATTTAATGCTGCCCAGCGTCCAACCCGCGCCATACAGCGACATCTGCCGGGCATCAACCTGTGGCGGCAGTTCACCGGGCAGGGTTTCCGGCTCTGGCCCGGTTGCGTTAGGGTTAAAGCGCATTTTCAGCGTCACCGGGGTGACAAAAATCGACTTCCCACCGCTGAAATCCAGTGCAGTTTCTACCGTTGCCCCCCCAGCGGCCAGAGTCTCGGTCAGATCAGCATTCTCAAACGCATGCACCTGTGGATTGATACTGTAGACCACAAAATCCATCCCTGAAGCAGGGGGGCGCTCCCGGTTCAGTTCGGCGAAGAAGGCCGCCGTTCCCCCTCCAATTGCTGTCCCACCGTTGTAATCGCCTAATATTTCCCGCGCCAGCCGTGTCCACGCCGCCTGTGTCGATTTCTCACCCTGATGATGAACGATGAAATGACTCACAGCGGGTTGAATATCGTCCAGCAGTTTTCGCAGCAGTGTCAGTTCAGTTTCAGCTTCGTCCGTCACAAACAGCGCCATTTCCAGCCGCATTTGCAGCGCCTGTCCCTCGCCCGCCGCTCGTCGCAGCCATATTTCCATATCCGGCTCATTCAGGCGAAGTTCAACTCGCAAATGCCCAGGTTTGAGCGCACGCAGCCGTTGAATTTCCTTGTCCGTCAGCGATTCGCCATGACTCGCCAATGCCAGCCCAATAGGCGGCAGCGCATGGACTCTTTTCCCGAAAGTTATAGTCAATGCGGCTTTATCCGCCGCTAACTCTGGCACCGCGCCAACCAGTCGGAGCGTCACCGCCTGCCTGATATGATCCCCCGCCTGAACCGTCACCGGGAACGGCAGTCCTAGCGGTGTGCAGTAGGTTTTATACGAAGCATCCGTCCAGTTACGCTGGTCTTCCATCTCGAACACATCACCCTCGAAGCGCACCTCGGCCTGTAAGCCCGGCAGCACATCATGTGTGATGGCAGTCATATTAAAAAATGGCTGGTGCGGCGCAATCAATTCTGGAAATTTGCCATCAGCCAGCCTGCCATCAGCCTGTTCCACTGTGCAGCTCACGCCCGCGCAGTCCATCGGATGCAGCACACAAAAGCCAATCCGGTTGCGTTGAAAAGTGGAATGTGCCTCACCGTCAAAGCTGAAGCGAATGGTTCCGTCTGGCGCACCTTCGATCACAGCGGCCCAGGAAAAATCAATCACGCCCTGCTGGTGGTGAGCGACATAATGAATAGTGAACGAATCCACTCGCGCCTCAATTGCCACATCATATAGCGCCGCCGGGATTGTCCCCCAGTTATGGTCACGCACCGCCACGTAAATCCGCCGCAGAATTTCGTGTTCGCCGATGCGGATATAACGCAGGTCGCCGTTGTCATACAACAGTGACAGCGGCCCGGCCCGCAGCGGGATCATCTGTGGCAGCGGCTGGTCTGCGCCATGATACAAAATATAGTGGGAGGGAATATCAGTATTTTTTGGCATGGTCTTACGATCAGGATAAAATAAGCAAAAACTGTATTCAGTCTATTGTATACAATAAACGGTTAATTTCAACCACTTTGCTATCAGGAAGGAAGTTACTGATGAAAAAGCTGCGTTTTGCCCTGCTTGGCGCGGGATTCTGGGCGCGTTATCAACTGGCTGGCTGGCGGGAAACTGAGGGCGTGGAATGTGTCGCCATTTGCGACCCCCTGCGCCCAAAAGCGGAAGCGCTGGCCGCCCACTACAACATCTCAACCGTGTACGAGGATGTACATACGCTGCTGGCGAACGAACAGGTTGATTTTCTGGATGTGTGTACCTCGCCAGATACCCACGCGCCGCTTGTCCATCTCGCCGCCGAAAAAAGGCTGAATGTCGTCTGTCAGAAACCGCTGGCGAATACCCTGGCCGATGCTGAAAATATGGTGAAGGCCTGCCACGATGCCGGTGTCAGCCTGCTTGTCAACGAAAACTGGCGCTGGCAGTATCCGCTGCGCCAGTTCAAAGCCCAACTGGACGCCGGAAACATCGGCCTCCCCTTTCGCGCCCGCATCCACTATTGCAACAGTTTCCCCGTTTTCGACAACCAGCCATTTCTCAAAACGCTCGAACAATTCATTCTGACCGATATTGGCACCCATATCCTCGACGCCGCCCGTTTCCTTTTTGGCGAAGCGCAGACCCTCTATGCCACAACGCAGCGTATTCACCCGGACATTCGCGGCGAGGATGTGGCAACGGTCATGATGAAAATGGGCGAGAACATTACGGTCGTCTGTGAGATGAGTTACGCCAGCCGTACCGAAATCGAGCGTTTTCCCGAAACCTATGTCTATGTCGAAGGCGACCAGGGTTTTCTGGAATTAGGGCCGGATTACTGGATTCGAGAAACAACAGCCAGCGGCACACACGCCCGCCGCTTTGTCCCCCATCATTATGAATGGGCTAACCCCGCTTACGACCTGGCCCATTCCAGCATTGTCGCCTGCCAGACAGATTTGCTCAAAAGCCTCAGTGGAAACGGCTTCAGCGAAACCACTGGCGCGGATAACCTTGAAACCTTACGCCTCGTCTTCGGGGCTTATGACTCCGCCGCCTCCGGCGAAGTCCTCCACGTGCGCTGATTTTTCTTAAAGCGGATGCCAGAGGGGAGTATTTGAAACCCTCCCCTAAGCATTTTGCGACCCGCTTAGCTCACTGTCGTCTCTCGTGTGAAGCGGTACGCCAGCAAAATCGGAATAAACGTCGCCACAATCACAAACAGCGCCGCCACATTGGTCACAGGCCGGTCTCGTGGGCGTGTCAGTTGGCTCAAAATCCAGATGGGCAGCGTTTGCTGCTGCCCCGCCGTGAAGGTCGTCACAATCACTTCATCGAATGACAGCGCGAACGCTAACATGCCTCCGGCCAGCAGCGCTGTCGCAATATTCGGCAGGATGATGTAACGGAACGTCTGAAAAGTGGATGCACCCAAGTCCATCGAGGCCTCAATCTGGGAATGTGCCGTCCGCCGCAGACGGGCGATCACATTGTTATAGACTGTCACGACACAAAATGTCGCGTGGCCGATCACAATTGTCCATAAGCTGAAATTCACGCCCATCAGGCTGATGCCCGAACGCAGAGCGATTCCTGACACAATACCCGGCAGTGCAATCGGTAGAATCACCAGCAGCGTAATCGCCTCACGGCCAAAAAATTTGCTGCGGTAAATCGCCGCCGCCAGCAGCGTCCCCAGAACCAGCGCGACAGAGGTGGCAATCGTGGCTACTGTTAGCGATAAACCCAATGCGCTCCAGAAATCCGGGCGGTTGACCAGCACGCTGAACCACTGTGTTGTCAAACCCGGCGGCGGGAATTTGAACGAGGATTCTTCTGTGGTAAAAGCATACAAAATGATAATCAGCAGCGGGAAATGCAGAAATACCAGCGCCGCCCCGGTTGCAAATTTGAGCGCGATTGAAGCGCGTGGCCCATCAGTGTTAGAGCGCATCGAAAGCCCCTAACCTGCGCGCGACCAGCAGATAAACGCCCATAATCACCATCGGCACCACCGTCAGCGCCGCCGCCAGCGGAATATTACCCGCCGTCCCCTGCTGCGAATACACTGCCTGCCCGATGAAAAAGCTCGAATTACCGATCACGCCGGGGATGATGTAATCGCCCAGCGTCAGCGAAAATGTGAAAATCGACCCTGCGACTACACCAGGGAAAGCCAGCGGCAGAATCACCCGCCGGAAGGTATAACGCGGCGGCGCCCCCAGGTCGCTCGATGCTTCCAGTACCGATTTCGGCACGCGCTCCAGCGCCGTATTGATCGGTAGAATCATATATGGCAGCCAGATATAAACAAACACGATGAACATGCCAATGTACGAAAACGACAGCGACGGCCCACCAATGCCCGGAATCCCCAGGATGGCATCCAGCAGCCCCTTCAGGCCGAGCAGGTTGAAAAACCAGGTGATGATACCTTCCTGCGCCAGGATGATCTTCCATGTATATACCCGCACCAGATAGCTCGACCACAGCGGCAGCAGCACCGCCAGATACAAAATACCTTTCACGCGGTACGAGGCATAGCGTGCCATGTAATACGCCAGCGGGAAAGCAATCAGCGCACAGGTCACTGTCACGGCGGCGGCCATCGTCACCGTCCGCACCATAATATCCAGATTCGATGGTGTGAATAACTGCTGATAGGTGCGAAAGCCGAACTGCCGCACGATCACCCCGGTGAACCCATCCAGCGAAAAGAAGCTTTGTGTCAGCAGCGCCAGCAGTGAACCCAGATAAAACACGCCCAGCCACAGCAGCGGCAGCGCCAGCGTCAGCAGCAGCGATAGATTAGGTCGTTCGTAAAAAAAGGTCGAAATTCGCCGCAGCAGGCTATCCGGCGGCTTCCGGTCAGGTATGGCGGCCATCGCTTACCCTCCCCCACCCGCCACCGGGCGATTATTCGCTTTCTCCCACGCCAGCTTGACCCGGCTGCCTTTCGCCGCCAGCACGTCCATCGAAGTCAAGTCGAGGTTCTGCTGCACAACCGTCAGGTCGCCACCTGCATCCAGTTCCACCAGATAGCGCGTGTAAATACCCAGATACACTACATCGCGGATGCTGCCCGGCGCTTCTACCATATCGCCGCCGATTACTGCATCCGGCGGGCAAATACGAATCTTCTCCGGGCGCACCGAAAAGGTCTGCGCCGAGCCGAGAAGCTGCTGGCTGGTCGCCCCGCTGATGAGATTCGATGTGCCGACAAAACCTGCTACAAATCCCGTCGCCGGTTTTTCGTACACTTCAGCGGGCGACCCCACCTGCTCGATCTTACCCAGGTTGAACACCGCCAGCCGGTCACTCATCGTCAGTGCTTCTTCCTGATCGTGCGTGACGAATACAAATGTGATGCCGACCTGTTGCTGAATCGCCTTCAGTTCAATCTGCATCTGCTGACGGAGTTTTAGATCAAGTGCGCCCAGGGGTTCGTCCAGCAGCAGCACACGCGGGTGATTCACCAGCGCCCGCGCCAGTGCTACCCGCTGCCGCTGCCCGCCGGAAAGCTGCGATGGCTTACGATTCTCCAGCCCCGGCAGGCGCACCAGTTCCAGCATTTCCGCCACCTGTCGTTCGCGCTCGGCCTTTGGCACTTTTTTAATCATCAGGCCATAAGCCACATTCTGCCCCACCGTCATGTGCGGGAACAGCGCGTAATCCTGAAACACGGTGTTCACATCGCGCTCATACGGCGGCACCCCGGCGATTTCCTGCCCATGCAGCAGGATGCTCCCCGATGTTGGCTGTTCAAACCCGGCGATCAGACGCAGGCAGGTCGTCTTACCCGACCCCGATGGGCCGAGCAGCGAGAAAAATTCGCCGTCATAAATATCCAGGCTGACATGATCGACAGCTTTGACATCACCGAAATGGCGGCAGACATCATTCAGCCGGACAGCAATGCTTTTATTTCCTGCCGTCATTAAATTTTGACCATCACATGCTTGGTGACGCGGTAGTCCGACACCGCTTCTGCCGATAAATCCTTGCCAAAACCCGACTGCTTGAAACCACCGTGCGGCGTCTCCGAAGCCAGCGGAATATGGTCGTTAATCCACACCGTACCAAATTCAAGCTGCGATGATACCCGCATCGCCCGTCCAATATCCTTCGTCCAGATCGACGCTGCCAGCCCATACTGCACATCATTACCCAGCCGTATCGCTTCCGCTTCATCGTTAAAGGTGCTGATCGTCAGTACCGGCCCGAACACCTCACTCTGGATGATTTCGGCTTTCTGGTCGGCATCGACAATCACGGTTGGCTCGAAGAAGTAGCCGTTGTCATAACCCGACGGAACAGTTCCGCCAGTCACAACGGTTGCGCCTGCTGCCTTCGCCCTTTCCACAAATCCGCTGACCCGCTCGCGCTGGATAGCGGAAATCAGCGGCCCCATCTGCACACCGTCGTCATAAGGCAGACCGATTTTCACAGCACGCATCGCCTCGACAATCGCTTCTGTCGCCTGGTTGATCTGGCTGCGCTCAACGTAGACCCGTGTCGCGGCGGTGCAGTCCTGCCCGGTGTTAACCGTCGAAGTGAACGCCGCTACACCGGCAATCGTTTCGACATCCACATCGTCAAACACGATGAACGGCGCTTTTCCGCCTAATTCCAGGTGAACCCGTTTCAGGGTATCAGCGGCGGTTTTCATGATCCGTTTGCCTGTCCCGGTTGAACCGGTCAGACTTACCATCCGCACATCGGGATGTTCGACAATCGCCTGTCCAGTATCGTTCCCGCCGGAGAGAACATTGACCACCCCATCCGGGATACCTGCCTCAGCGATCACTTCCGCCAGCAGCAGCGTCGTCAGCGGCGTGCCGGGCGCTGGTTTCAGGACAATCGTGCAGCCAGCAGCCAGCGCCGGGCCAATTTTCCACACCGCCATCATCAGCGGATAATTCCAGGGCGCGATCTGCCCCACCACCCCTACTGGCTCGCGGCGGTAGATGCTGGAATACCCCTTCGCAAATTCACCGGAGCTGTAACCATGTGTATCGCGTGCGGCAGCGGCAAAGAAGCGCAGGTTGTCAATCGCAAACGGCAGGTCGCCGCCCAGGCTGACAAACTCGTAAGGTTTGCCCGTGTTCTCCGACTCAAGCCGTGCGAATTCTTCCTTGCGGCTCTCCAGTACATCAGCCAGTTTCCACAGCGCTGCTGACCGTTCGCCCGGCGTTAGCCGCGACCACCGGCCATCATAAAATGCCGTATGCGCCGCTTTTACCGCCCGGTCAACATCGGCACGACTGGCATCAACTACCTCGGCGATCTTCGCACCTGTCGCCGGATTTTCAATTGACATGCGTCCGCCGCCATCACTGTCCTGCCAGCGGCCATCAATCCATAACTTGTAATCCATAATTGAATTCCTCACAAAACACCATGACTCCGTAGGGGCGAACCGGCGGCTCGCCCCTACAACATTGACCCCAATTAGCCCATGCTCCGCATTATCCCCATATGATTTACGGAGAGGTCAGCTAACGACTCAAGCAAGGCTGTGGAAAACCTGTCCTTACCGCCCACCAATAACGGCGATATAGCTCGTCACCCACTCGTAGTACGGCACGCACACCTCACCGCGATCATCACCGCAGTTGGAAATTGGCGTCCGCCAGAAGCTGATTCGTTCGAAGTTATCAATCCCATTCGTCACACAGCCGCCCTCGCCCAGCAGTTCATTGCCTTCGCAGGCCGTCGGAACGCTCGGCACCGAGCCAAACCATGCCGCCAGATCACCCTGAACCTGTGGGCTGAGTGAGTGTTCCATCCACATATAGGCGCAGTTGGGGTGCGGCGCGTTGACGTGCATCATGGTTGTATCTGCCCAGCCGGTTGCCCCTTCTTCCGGGACGGTGCTGGCAATCGGTTCGCCGTTCGCCTCCAGCAGGTTGACCTGGAACGGCCATGAGCCGGAAGCCACGATGCCTTCATTGGTGAAATCATCAATCTGGACGAACGCATCGTGCCAGTAGCGTGCCACCAGTTCGCGCTGCTGCCGCAGCAGGTCAAGCGCCGCGTTGAACTGATCGCGGTCAAGTGAATACACATCTGTGATGCCCAGTTCCGGGTTATGGAACTTCAGATATTGTGCCGCGTCAGCGATATGAATTGGGCCGTCATAGGCCTGTACCCGCCCGACATTCGTTTCGCCATCCGGCAGCGTTTGTTCCTCGAACACCACGCTCCAGCTTGTCGGCGCTTCCGGGAAAACCTCTGTGCTGTACATCAACACATTGGAACCCCACTGATAGGGCGTACCATAATGTTCTGCTGTGCCGTCCCCATCCACATCAACCGTGTGCCAGGGCGCACTTTGCAGCCGTTCGTCAACCGTGCTGTAGCTCGGAATCAGATCGATGTTAACCGGCTGTACCCGCCCGCCATAAATCAGGCGCAGGCTGGCATCGCCGGACGCCGTCACCAGATCGAACACGCCTTCATTCATCAGCGCGACCATCTCATCTGAAGTCGCCGCGACTTTTACATTCACTTTGCAGCCAGTTTCTTCTTCAAAACTGGTCACCCAGTCGAACGCCGGGTCGGTGCTGCCATTCTCGATATAACCCGCCCAGGCGATAATATCAACCTGTCCTTCCCCTTCGCCTAATTCTGTCATCATGTCCTGAGCCGCGCTGACCGACACGCCCAGCATCAGGGCTGCTACTGTCAGCAGTAAAACAACTTTCTTCATGAAATCCTCCCTAAAGAAACAAACAGTTGATCTGAAGGTACTTTTATAGCAAGCAGGCATTATAACAACTATTGCGCGTTCTGGGTAAAATTCCTTTCCCTTTTTTGTCAACATTTCACAGTGCAGCACCTCATAGCAGGATAAGTATCTGTGTGTATATGACATTTAAGCCGGATTGACATGACATTTGTAACTATCCCCTTTGCTCCAGGCATTGTATGATGAAGTCAAATCAGGTTCAAAGAGTAAGTGGCTTAAAAACCCACCCAAATGAGAATACTGGTCTAAAAGTAAGCAAGGGATACCCTGAATGGGCAGTAACCTACTGAAATGAGAACACCCTGACTAGCAAACGTTAGCCGGGGTGTTCTTCATTATGCTCACAACTACAGGCAGCAGAATGCAAATACCGTGCTTGGTGTTCCCGCAAAATCTTGATAGAAGTTGTTAGGTATAGCAGGTATATCAGGAAAGGCCAGGCTGTGATGGGCAGTAAACGACATATTACGATTGACGAAGCACGCTCAGTCGGCATCCAGCTTGGTCTGGATTGGTCACAAATTGAGCTGGAGCAGTTTCGGCGTGGTCTTGAAGTTGAACTTGAACATGGCGCACATGACTCAGAAACCAATGTCACCGATGATGATATTATCCTCACGGGGAAAATTGCCTGGGCTCATCTGAAAGAGATTCGGGATTACTATACCCGCCTGGATCAGATGGAAGCTGAAGCAACGGATAAGTCTGAATAAACCGGGTACGGGCTGCCTGATTCATTACACCTTCTCAGTCGAATTAGGATTCATGAAGTTCACGCCATATTCGCCTGGCACTAAAATGAAGAACACCAGTACCATGACGCGCTTCCGCACAAATCGACAGACTAAGAATTGCCCATACCCCTACGACCAACCAACCCATCATGCCATCACCTAAAACTTATACGCTGCCGGGGTCAAAGACCGGTGTCGGCGCATCGCACAGCGGCTCAATGTCATAGAGCGCCCGCTCTGCACAGGTGAACTCTCGCACATAACGATTGCTGTTCACCCACGCCGTCAGGTCATCTAATGTGAGCGCGATCTGCCACAACCGTACCGTCCGGTCGCCTGAGCCGGACAGCAGGAAACGCCCATCCGGGCTGTAAGCCACCGCCCGCACATCGTCGCTGTGTCCCGCGAAGCGCCGCATCTCCACTCCACGCGCCACATCCCACAGGATGATCGTCGCGTCTGACGAAGCCGAAGCCGCATACAGGCCATCCGGGCTGAAAACCGCGCCGAATACCTGCGCCGTATGCCCTTCATACTGCCGCAGCCGTTCCCCCGACTCCGCATCCCACAGGATGAGTGTATTATCTGCCGATGCTGATAGGAGAGTCTCGCCGTCCGGGCTGAATGTGACGCTGCGTACCCAGTCGGCATGGCCTTCCAGCCGCCGCACTTCCGCCCCCGTAGCTGCATTCCACAGGATGATCAGGTTATCGAACCCGCTCGATGCCAGCAGCGATCCATCCGGGCTGAAAGCGACGCCTGTCACACGGAAGGTATGCCCGAACAGCCGCCTGATCTGTTCACCACTCTCCACATCCCAGATGATAACCGTGTTATCGCGTGAACCGGATGCCGCCAGCTTCCCGTCAGCGCTGAATGTAACCGCCCATACAGCATCACTATGGCCGACGCTGCTGCCCGGCCCGCCATAGCGCCGCACAATCTCACCAGACTCAATATCCCATAGAATCAGGCCGAAATCATCCGCGCCGGACAGCGCAAAACGGCCATCCGGCGAGAAAGTGACGGCGTTCACTGGTTCTTCATGCCCGATCAACCGGCGTATCTCGACCCCTTTCGCGGCATCCCACAGGATGAGCGTGCCATCTGTATCCGCCGACAGCACCTGATTTCCGTCCGGGCTGTAGGCGACTGCCAAAACAGTCTCTTGGTGTCCATCAAACTGGCGTACCTGCGCTCCATTCTGCAAGTCCCACAGGCGCAGCGTCGTATCCCATGAACCGGAAAGAAGCTGGTGTCCATCCGGGCTGAAAGCCACCGCATACACCAGATAGGTATGCCCGCTGAAACGATGCAGCGGCGCACCGGTCGCCATATCCCACACATACACCAGATTGTCTTCCGAACCGGATGCAGCCATCGTGCCATCTGTGCTGACAGCCACGCTGGTCACGCGGGTGCTGTGACCCATGAACCGGCGTATTGGCTGCCCGCTCTCAAAACTCCATAAAATCATGGTGCTGTCATCCGAGCCGGACAGCATCCCGGTTTCATCCGGCGTATAAGCCAGACTCCAGATTTCGCCGGTATGGCCCTCATCCTCAGCGCCAAAACGGGTGATCGCCTCGCCCGACTGCACATTCCACAGGGTAATTACCGGGCTGTCATCGCCGCCGGAAATAGCCGTAAAGCCGCTCTTACTGAAAGCCAGATCATAAATCGCCGATGAGTAGCCCTGACACGCCCGCAATAGTTGGCCGCGTTCCACTTACCACAGGAAAATCTCGCCCGTATCCGAACCGGAAAGTATCATCAGCCCATCCGGCCCAAAAGCCACCGCCCGCACCGCGCCCTCGTGTCCTTCATAGCGTCTGATCAGATTGCCGGTTGCTACATCCCACAACAACAGCACCTTGTCCTGCCCGGCAGAAACCACCTTTGTGCCATCGGGCGTAAAGGCGACATCCCATATCCAGTCACCATGCCCTTCCAGCCGCCGGATTTCTGCACCACTCTGGACATCCCATAGAATCAGCGTCCTGTCGCGGGAACTGGAAACAGCAGTCATACCGTCCGGGCTGTAAGCGAGGTTGGATACGCGGTCTTTATGTCCGGCGAATACCCGGCGCGTACCGGGAGCATAAGCGGCTTCCGCCAGAATCCGGCGGGTCTGCTCATTGGATTGATCGCCTTCGTTGGCTTTCAATGCCAGCAGAATAGCCAGGTCTGTGTTATTGCCATTCAGCGCAAGCTGTGCGCCTGAAGCAAATGCCAGGCTGCGTGCTTCAGCCGCGTTGACCTGGGCTACCGCTGCCGAGGTTGCCGCTGCGTCTGCCTGTGCCAGTGCATCACCCTGGGCATATGTCGCTGTCGCCGCGTTCTGGTCGGCAATCTGGCTCTGATTAAGCGCAAAGCCGGTTAACGCCAGCGCCCCAACTGTCGCTGCTGCCAGCACCCCGGCCAGCGCCCGCAAAAAATTACGGGAACGTTTTTCCAGTGCTGCTTCTTTTGCCAGCCGCGCTTCTTCTTCCGCCTGCTGCCTGACCCGCTCAGCTAAACTGGCATCAAGATAGGCGAATTCCTTGCCAGTCAACGCCAGATCGGTTTCGTCCTTCCAGATTTCAAACTGCTCAAGCCGCGCACCGGACGCCAGAAAACTGGGGTCTTTCCCGGCATTCAGCCAATCATCAGCGGCAGCAGTCAGGCGGCGCTGGATGCGTAGGCCCTCACGACTCTCGCTAATCCAGCCTTGAAAACGTCCCCAGCGCCGAATCAGCGCTTCGTGGGCGATTTCAACTGTCGGCGTCCGTGTCGCCGGGTCACGGTCAAAGGTCAGCAAGCGGTACTTACCAAAGCGGTCAATCACCGCCTGCATCTGGCTTGCATCCACCTGAAGGGAGAGCAGTTCATCCAGCAAAACACGCCGCCGAGTATCTTCCGCCCCTTCATTGAGCGTCACCAGCCGCAGGAACAACTGCCGCGCCGCCACCTGCCCTTCTTCATCCATTTCAGCAAACAGTTCGTCTGCACGTTGCGCCAATGCACCTGACACTCCACCAATGTCGCGGTAAGCCTGCAATGTCAGCCAACGCTCGTCACGCCGTTCAAATAATTCTGTCAGCGCGTATTGCAGCAGCGGCAGCGCACCCGGCTGTTCAGCCACATCATTGATGATCTCTGGCACGAGATTGGCTTCCAGCCCCAGCCCGGCATTGGCTGCCGGTTCGACAATGGCCTGATGCAATTCATCCCGGCTCAGAGGTAGAACCACTTCCGTATGAGCGCGCACCATTTCGCCAAATTCGGGATACAGCAGCGGACGATCATAAAAATCAGCCCGCAGCGTTGTAATAAAACGGAAACGGCTTTCCGGGTCCTGGGCTGCATTCAGTAGCAGATTGAGCAGATGCGTCCGTTCACTTTCGTCTTCAAGCTGGGTAAAAACTTCCTCAAACTGGTCGATCACCAGCAGCAGTTCCGTCGAAGGTGTATTCGGCAGCACCCTTTTTACCGCCCGCGCCAGCCCACGTTCATCCTCTTTGAGCTGCGGCAGCAAACTGGCCGGTGGATTGACCGCCACACGCAGCAGCGCCGCTTCCAGTTCTTCCAGTGGGCGTGCGCCGGGAACCATCTCGACAATGAACCAATCGCGCGAACCGGAAACCGCCCCCGCTCGCAGGCGTGGCAGCAAACCAGCTTTTACCGCACTCGATTTACCGCTGCCGCTCGGCCCAACTACCGAGAGGAAATGGCCGGACTTTCCACTGGCATCAAATCGCTCCAGCAAGCGTTCAATCAGCGCCTCGCGTCCGAAGAAATCACCAGCATCAGCCTCCTGGAAGGCACGCAGACCCTTGTAGGGATTGAGCGGTTCCAGATTACCCCCGCGCGGCATCAATACGCCTTCACGCATTTCAGGTATCAGATCGAGTGTTTCAACCTGCTGCGACAATCCCATTTCGGCCAGCGCCCGATGTAAATCACTGGTCAGTTCACGTACATCAGCATAACGGTGTTCAGGGTTTTTAGCGGTCGCCCGCTCGATGATGCGGCTGAAACTTTCCGGCAAATCGGGGTGTGTATCCTGCAAGGCAGGCAGCGGGTCATTCAGATGTTTGGTAATCAGGGTCGAAAGCGGCAGCCCTTCGTATGGCATAATGCCCGTCAAAATCTCATAAAGCATGATGCCAAAGCTGTAAATGTCCGAGCGAGGGCTGACCGGGGCAACCTTGATCTGCTCCGGGGAGAGATAATAGGGCGACCCCATCATGCGCCCCTGTTCTTCTTCAGACTTGTAAAGAGTATCAAGCTGGGCGCGGTTTTGCAGATCGCGGGCAATCCCAAAATCTGCTAAATAAGCATTCTTTTCTTCATCCAGCAGAATGTTATCTGGCTTTAAATCCCGGTGAACCACGCCCTGACGGTGTGCTGCCGCCAGCCCGGCGGCAACCTGGTCAACCAGCCGTCCCACATCATCCAGCGGCCAGCGCCCTTTTTTCAGGGCCGAACGCAGGCTGCCCCCACGCAAATAGCGCATCACCAGGAACGCGCCCTCGTTATCCCGCCAGAAGTCATACAGCGGAACAATATTCATGTGTTCAAGATGGGCAATAATCTGCGCTTCCGCCTCAAAACGACGGATGAATTCCGGGTGGTTCACATATTCCGGCAGGATAACCTTTACCGCCACCTCCCGGCGCACGGCGGGTTGCGATGCCCGGTAGACCGCGCCAAAACCACCCTTGCCGAGCAGTTCCCGCAATTCATAGCCTTTGATCTGTTTGCCTGCCAGATCGGTCAGTGTATCCATGCTCATGAGCAGCTTCCCGGAAAATAAAACACAGGCGCAAGAGAATCTTACGCCTGTGCTACTTATAGAGCAAATTTACGGGTCAGAGTTATGGTGTACAGCCAGGATCATTCCATGAACACTGCGCCTGACCACCATTATTATTCCCGGTACCAACGGCCTGTCCCTGAAGCTGACGCGGCACAGTGACACGCCCGCTTGTGCAGGCCACTTCTCCGTTCACCAGCGCTTCAACATTCCAGGAGAACAGATCGCCCCCGCCAATGTTGCCGCCGGTATCAAAGGTATAGGTGGTGCTGGTGGTCGTGGCGTCAATGGCTGCCCGCAGTCCACCATCCTGACCAAAAATATTGATGCGGTAACTGGTCGCCCCCGGCGCAGCATCCCAGTAAAAAGGAGTCGGTCCAAAAGCCAGACCATCCAGCGGTGAGGTCGGTTTGAAACGTGCACAATCTGCCTGGCCTGCCGCCGGGCCGCTGCTGGCTGTGCCACCCGCAGCCGATGCCCCATTCAGGCTGGCGAGAATTGCTGAGACTTCTTCCTGACTGGGAACCGAGAGTTCGGCATAGAGCAGATCCCCGGAGAATCCCGCTGTCAGCGGCGTCAGGAGCGTGCGCTCTTCATCCGTGATTGGCCGCAAACCGGTAGCCGCGCCAGATGGCTGCTGACCATCATCATCCAGCGGAATATTCAGCGTGAATCCGGTTGGAACCGAAACGCCCGACATATTGGCTGTGCCGCTCAGAACAAAAAGCTGCATGATATTGTCTGGCAGCACTCGTAAGGCAATCGCTGAGTTGAAACGAATATCAACCCCATTCACCGCAATACCGGCATTAAGCCCGCCCGGCGCCTGTGCCAGCAGCACCGATGGCGGCGCACCAGCGCAATCAGATGCAGACTCGCCAGTCCGAAGAAAAATGGATTGCATCAGCGTCCAGGTATTGGGCCCGATTACCGGCAGGCTGTCAATGTCAGCGCCATCTGCCGGCGCAACCACCTGACGGCTGATCCATGCGACACCATCCTCAATCAATACGCGCAGCCATGCGTTATCAGCACTCAGACCATCGGCAGTTAGCTCAGTGCCGGTGGGCGCGTTCGCCACTACTCGCGCCTCGGTGCTGGGCGCACTACGAATATTGGCCGCCACCAGCGCAGTCACCTTGATCGACGGCGCGGGAACAAATGCTGAAGCGGGGTCTACCGCATTTTCCACTTCCACATCCCCCAGCAGGAAGAACTTAACACCCTGCTCTGAGAGGGAAAGCGGCACATTGGCCGGAACATTCAGCGCCGCAATACCCCACTGTTCGGCATTCAGATCGAGCGGCATCGTATGAATCGATGTGAAATCAGCCAGAGAAATAACATCCCCCGCTTCTGCAAAGCTGCCACTACCGCTCATTTCGGCATCTGCGCCGAAACAGGCTGACCCACCAGGCGCGGCAGCGCACTCATTAAGCGCGGCAAAAGCCTGACGCACCAGCACATCGCAGGTATCCGTCTGTGCCGCCGCAATAACAACCCCTGCTGTGAGTAAAAACAGCAGCGTTCCCCATGTGATGAACCAATTTTTACGAGTGTTCATAAAACCACCTCCACCAACTTATCCTGTCATTATAGTTCAATTTACAAGACATTGACTCAGCCCAAATTTGGGGGTTCTTCTGTGCAGGTTGTACGGAATTTGTTGGGAAAATCATAAAAACTCGTCACAGAATGGCAAGAGCATATGACGCGCATATGCAATTTACGAACACTTGTTTTGTCAGATAATCTGCTGAATCGATTGCCATGGATCATAATAAAAACATGAGTTTTAGTATCTTTGACTGTACTTTTATTTGAAAATAATCAGCAAAAGTGGCACACTCATGGAGTTTGCAAATCGTGACATCCTCTTACGGTTTGTAGAGCGTATCCTGGAAAAGTAGTCAAAGGAAGTCACTTTATGTCTAAGAAAGTCTTACATTCGCTCCTCGTCGTCGTTTTATTGGGATTGCTGGTTTCAGCGCCCTCCTTCGCGCAGGATGACCTGCTGTTCCCTATCGGAGAAGGTGATTTCAATTGGGCAAGCCTCGAAGAATTTGATGCTGCCTACAATCTCGAAGGTCAGGAACTCAGCATTCTGGGTCCATGGCTGACAGTTGATGAAGAACTCTTCACCAGTGTCTTCCGTTATTTTGAACATGCCACTGGCGCAACCGTCAATCATGCCGGTTCGGACAGCTTCGAACAGCAAATCGTGATTGATGTTAACGCAGGCAGCCCGCCCAATATTGCGGTCTTCCCACAGCCTGGTCTGGCAGCAGACCTGGCAGCGCGCGGCTTTCTGGCTCCGTTGGGTGAGGAAACTGATGCCTGGCTGCGTGAAAACTACTCAGCCGGCGACTCATGGGCAGCCCTCTCCAGCTATCCAGGCGAAGACGGCGAAACCCGACTGTATGCCTTCCCCTACAAAGCCGATGTGAAAAGTCTGGTCTGGTACGTGCCGGAAAACTTTGAGGATGCCGGTTACGAAGTCCCCACCACCATGGAAGAACTGATCGCACTGACTGACCAGATTGTTGCCGACGGTGGCACTCCCTGGTGCATTGGCCTGGGCAGCGGTGACGCAACCGGCTGGCCGGCGACCGACTGGGTAGAAGACATTCTGCTCCGCACCGAATCGCCGGAAGTTTATGACCAATGGGTGACCAACGAACTGCCGTTCAACTCCCCCGAAATCGTCAATGCCATCGAAACCTTTGGCTTGTTTGCCAAGAATGATGCCTATGTCAACGGTGGCGCACAGGCTGTCGCCTCGACTGATTTCCGTGATTCGCCGCTTGGTCTGTTCCAGGTACCGCCCCAGTGCTACCTGCACCATCAGGCCAGCTTCATTCCGTCGTTCTTCCCCGAAGGCACCGAACTGGGTGTCGATGCTGACTTCTTCTACTTCCCGCCGTTCGCCAGTGAAGACCTCGGTAATCCGGTGTTGGGCGCAGGCACACTGTTTGCTATTACCCAGGACAGCGAAGCCGCACGCGCCTTCATCGAATTCCTGAAGCTGCCATTGGCTCACGAAATCTGGATGGCACAGAGTGGCCTGCTGACGGCGCACAACGGTGTTGATCCGTCACTGTATGCCAACGATGTGCTGCGTGGTCAGGGTGAGATTCTGCTCAATGCCACCACCTTCCGCTTCGATGGTTCCGACCTGATGCCCGGTGCGATTGGCGCTGGCGCATTCTGGACGGGCATGGTCAATTACGTCAGCGGCGCGAGCGCCCAGGATGTAGCGGACGCGATACAGGCTGCGTGGGATTCGCTGGAATAGTGAAATTCACCTCGACTGAACAGGTATAAGACTTGAGACAAGGGGGTGGCAAATTAGTCACCTCCTTGCTTATCTTAAAATTGTTCGAACAATGAAATAGGCGGTCTGCCTCGCTCATCGTGAAAGGTCAGGTTATTCAAACCCCTTATGGAACAGATTTTAAATGCAATTTTTGCGATTGTGTTGGGCATTGGCATGTTGGGCATTTATTTCGTCGGGACTAATTTCATCCTCGATCGAGTACTTGCCGATCCTGTCATGCCCGATGGGCGGGTGTTACAGAGCCGTGAACGCCGCCGCGAGCAAATTCGCCCCTGGCTATTCATCGCGCCAGCAGTGTTATTACTCGGCCTGTACCTCGTTTATCCTGCCATTCAGACTTTCATTTTCAGTTTTTTCAATAACACCGGACGTGAATTCGTCGGCCTGCGTAATTACCAGTGGGCCTTCAACGATGCCGAATTTCGCCAGGCCGTTACCAACAATGTCCTCTGGCTGATTATCGTCCCCTCCGTCAGCACAGTCGTGGGTTTGCTGGTAGCAGTGCTGGCAGATGGTATCAAATGGGGCAACATCGCCAAGTCGCTCATTTTCCTGCCAATGGCGATTTCATTCATTGGCGCGAGCGTGATCTGGAAATTTGTGTACGACTTTCGTGGCCCAGGCAACCCACAGATCGGTATCCTCAATGCGCTGGTGGTCGCCCTCGGCGGCGAACCACAAGCCTGGATTACAGTACCCTTCTGGAACAACATCCTTCTGATGGTGATCCTCATCTGGATTGAGACAGGCTTTGCGATGGTCATCCTGTCGGCAGCGCTGCGCGGCGTCCCTGATGAAACCCTGGAAGCCGCACGCATTGACGGCGCTAACGATATCCAATTGTTCTTACGGATCATCGTGCCGCAGATTGTCGGAACCATCCTGGTCGTGTGGACGACCATCACCATCACAGTGCTGAAGGTTTTCGACATCGTATTAGCCATGACCAACGGCCAGTGGGACAGCGAAGTGCTGGCAAACCTGATGTATGACTGGATGTTTCGCGGCGGTGGCGACTTTGGGCGCGGCAGCACCATCGCCATTGTCCTGATGATAGCCGTCATTCCCATCCTGGTCTGGAACGTTCGCCGTTTCCGTCGTGAGGAGGCTTACCGCTGATGTCTATCCGAATTCCCTTCCTCAACATGACGCTTGGCGCATTCGCTGCGCGGGTAGCGTTAATTCTGATCGTCATCATCTGGACAATTCCCACTTTCGGCCTGTTAATCAGCTCCCTGCGTGACAAAGACCAGTTGGCGATCTCTGGCTGGTGGACAACCCTGCAAACCACGCAGTTGAACCAGCAAAGCCGTACCGCTGGTGTTGAAGCGCAGTTCCAGCGCGATGGCCGTTATTACATTGAAGGAAATATTTTCGCGGACGGCACCAACAAGACGGTCACAAATTTCGGCGGCGGTTTCCTGCGTGGCGATATCGCGGATCACCAGCCTGGTACAGTCGTTCAACTGGATGATGGCAGCACTTTCCAGCTTAATGCCGATGGAAGCTATATCTACAGCCCAGCAGTGCCGCTGACCGAAAGTGACCGGCCACCGCGCTTCTTTTACACAGCCAATATTCCCCCGACCCTCACGTTGGACAATTACAACGAAGTGCTGAACTCTGAAGGTATCGGGCAGTCGTTCATCAACACGCTGACCGTCACCATTCCGGCGACAGTCATCCCCATCGCTATCGCAGCCTTTGCTTCCTATGCCTTTGCATGGATGGAATTTCCGGGTCGCCAATGGTTGTTCATCATTGTAGTGGGCTTACTGGTCGTGCCGCTGCAAATGTCCCTGATTCCCTTGCTGCGGCTGTATAATGTCGTAGGGACAACCTTCAATGTTGATTCCAAATCGTATCCCGGCATCTGGCTGGCGCATACCGGCTTCGGGCTGCCACTGGCAATTTACCTGCTGCGTAATTATATCGGCAGCCTGCCCCGCGAACTGATTGAGTCTGCCAAAATCGACGGTGCATCACACTTCCAGATTTTCACACGCCTGATTCTGCCGCTGTCTGTGCCAGCGCTGGCATCGTTCGCCATCTTCCAGTTCCTCTGGGTATGGAACGATCTGCTGGTGGCGCTCGTTTTCCTGGGCAAGGGCGAAAATCAGATCGTCATGACTTCGCGGCTGCGCGAATTGCTCGGATCGCGCGGAGACAACTGGGAAATTCTGACGAGCAGCGCCTTCATCACGATGATCGTGCCGCTGGTGGTGTTCTTCTCCTTGCAGCGCTATTTCGTGCGCGGTTTGCTGACAGGGTCGGTCAAGGGCGGTTAACACCGCAGTTCTGAGAGGTTTAGCCTAATGAGCTGGTATCACAATGCCGTCTTTTATGAGTTATATGTGCGCGCCTTCGCCGACTCCAATGGCGATGGTCACGGCGATCTCGCCGGTCTGCGCGACAAACTCGATTATCTGCAATGGCTCGGTGTGGACTGCATCTGGCTGCTGCCGATTTACCCTTCTCCATTAAAAGATGACGGCTACGATGTTGCCAGCTATTACAGCATTCACCCCACCTACGGCCAGCTTGAAGATTTCCAGATGACTTTGGAGGCCGTTCATCAGCGTGGGATGCGGTTGATCGTCGATATGGTGATGAACCACACCAGCGACCAGCATCCCTGGTTTCAGGAAGCCCGGCGTTCAAAAGACTCGCCGCTGCGTGACTACTATGTCTGGAGCGCGACGCCGGATAAATATGCCAATGTCGGGCTGATTTTCCCCGGCGCGGAAACCTCCAACTGGGTTTATGACGAAACCAGCGGCGAATACTACTGGCATCGCTTTTACAGCAGCCAACCCGATCTGAATTACGACAACCCGGCAGTGCAGCAGGCTATGCTGGATGCCGTGAAATTCTGGCTCAAACTGGGTGTGGACGGTTTCCGCATGGACGCCGTGCCATACCTGTTTGAGCGGGAAGGCACACTCTGCGAAAGCCTGCCGGAAACACATGCCTTCCTCAAAACCATCCGCCGGACGATTAACGAAATCGCGCCGGATGCGATCATGCTGGCGGAAGCATGTATGCCGCCGGATGAACTGCTGCCCTACTACGGTGATGGCGACGAATTCCATCTGTGTTTTCACTTCCCGGTCATGCCACGCCTGTATCTGGCGCTTGCACAGGCAGATCGCCGCAGCGTGGTTGATGTGCTGACGAACACGCCTTCTCTGCCGCCCGGCGGCCAATGGGCGACCTTCCTGCGAAACCACGACGAACTCAACCTCTGGCTGGTGAACGAGCAAGAACGCGAATTCCTGTGGGATACTTACGCACCACTGCCGGAGCAGCGCATCTTCACCGGAATCCGGCGGCGGCTTGCGCCCGTTCTGGATCATGACCGACGGAAAATAGAGCTGCTGCAGTAGCTGTTATTAGCCCTGCCCGGCGCGCCTGTCCTCTATTATGGTGACGAGATCGGCATGGGCGACAATGTAGCCCTGCCTGACCGCAATGGTGTGCGAACCGCGATGCAGTGGACGGACGGGCCGAATGCCGGATTTTCGAGCGCCGCGCCGGACAAACTGTATGCGCCGGTTATCGCGGACGGGGTAAATGTGGCAGCCCAACAGATAGACGAAAATTCCCTCCTGCATACTGTCCGGCGCATGATTCAGGCCCGTAAGGGATTATCGGAACTGGTGGCAAGCGATTTACGCTGGCTGGACGATTTACCCCCGGCGGCATTGTGTTTCTGGCGCGGCAATCTGCTGGCTTTACACAATTTAGGCGCTGAACCACTGACTATTCCGCTGGTTGGGCTTTCCGCGCTGGCTGATGTCCTCCATCGCGGGGCAGAGGTTGGCGAAAGTGTGATACTTCCCGCCTACGGTTATCGCTGGCTGCGGAGAAAATAAGCACGCCTTTGGCAAAAAACCAATTTAACTCCGCCATATCTACGCCTGTTTATGGCAGGATACAGCGTAAATAAGGGGATACTGCCGCAAACAGGCAAGGCTGTTGCAGCGGTTTTTTTACTACACCTGACGCTGGTGAGAATCCAGCGGGTGGTGTTAAATAGAGGATAATCACTGGTTGATGATAGAACAAATTTTCTTACCAGTCAACTCTATTTTTGCACTATTCGGAATATTTCATGACCTCCACCATCAGCACCATTCACCTGATTTTTAAAACCCATCTGGACATCGGCTTCACCGATTACGCGCGCAATGTGACACGCCAGTATGTTGAGCATTTCATCCCGCAGGCGGTGGAAACAGCGCGGGCGCTGCGGCAATCCGGCGATGACCGCTTCGTCTGGACAACCGGCTCATGGCTGATTTACGAATATCTGGAGCAGGCTGACGCGGCAGAACGCAAAAAGCTGGAAGCTGCGATTGTGGCGGGTGACATTGTTTGGCACGCCCTGCCCTTCACCACCCATACCGAGCTGCTGGACGAGTCGTTATTTCGCTACGGCCTAAGTCTGTCGCAAACGCTGGATAAGCGCTTCGGCAAAACCACCATCGCCGCCAAAATGACCGATGTGCCGGGGCATACACGCGGCATCGTGCCGCTGCTGGCAGAAGCGGGAGTCCAGTTTCTCCATCTGGGAGCGAACGAAGCATCGACACCGCCGGATTTACCGCCAGTGTTCGTCTGGAAAGATGAAGCAAGCGCGACTCGCCTGCTGGTGATTTACCAGAAAAGCGGTTACGGCAAAATGACGATCATCCCCGGATTGGCGGACGCGATAGCCTTCGCCCACACCAACGACAACATTGGCCCGCAAACGCCGGACGCTGCCCGAAATGCGTTTGATGAAAAGCGCCAGCAGTTCCCCGGTGTGGCAGTTGTTGGCTCGACGATGGACGCCTTCGCTCAGGCGCTGCTGACAGTTGAAAACACCCTCCCGGTTGTAACGGGCGAGATGGGCGACACCTGGATTCACGGCGTGGGTAGTGACCCGCTCAAGATCGCGCGATTCCGCGAGCTGATGCGGCTGCGGCGGGAGTGGATGGAAGACGGCAAACTCTCCCCGGATGACCCGGTGATGGGAATAATCAGCCGGAATCTGCTGCTGGTGGCGGAACATACCTGGGGACTTGACGAAAAAACCTGGCTGAAAGACTATGACCATTACCGGGCTAAGGATTTCAAAAAGGCGCGCAAAACGCAGACGTTCCAGGATTTTGAGGCATCATGGGCGGAGCAGCGCGGCTATATCGACGCGGCGGTAGCAGCGCTTGCTGACAGCCCGCTGTCCTATGAAGCAAAGAACAGGCTGAACGCGCTTAACCCGCGCAAGCCGAGGCAGAGCGATTCCCTGCCGATTACCAGCCCGATTGAAACCAGACGTTTTGAGATCGGTTTTGACCCGCACACCGGCGCGATGACCCACCTGCGCGACAAAGTGAGCAAGCGCATCTGGGCCGATGAAGATCATCCGCTCGGCCTGTTTCGCTACGAGACCTTCGGCGCGGCGGATTATGAACGCTTTTACCGCCAGTACATCATCAACAAACGCGCTACCCGCCACTGGTCGATAGACGATTACACCAAACCGGGACTGGAAACTGTGGGCAACACCCATCAGTGGTGGCAGCCAACGCTCGCCAATATCAGCTTATGGGAACACCAGGACGAAACCAATATACTGCTGGAACTGAGCGGCCCGGAAGCAGCGGTTAAGGAATTTGGCTGCCCGGCACAGATTTTCATCCGCGTGATGGTGCATCAGAGCGCACCGGTCATTGAATACGATTTATCGTGGTTCGATAAAGCAGCCTGCCGCATACCGGAAGCGCTGTGGTTTTCCTTCATACCGCGCGCCCGCCCTGGCGGAAGATGGCTTATGGAAAAGCTCGGCCAGTGGATTAGGCCGACGGAAGTCCTGAAAAATGGCAACCGCAAACTGCACGCTGTCCAGAGCGGTGTTCAATATACGGATGCGGCTGGCAGCCTCCGCATCGATACGCTGGATGCGCCGCTGGTCGCGCCAGGGCAGCCGTCCCTGCTGGACTTCAACAACCGGCAGCCGGAAGTACGCGGCGGGATGCACGTCAACCTGTATAACAACGTCTGGGGGACGAACTTCTCCATGTGGTCTGAGGATGACAGGCGGTTTCGGTTTATCCTGAATACGGATAGTGGTCAAACTGATGATCTCAAAAGCCGCTTTTACCACTTCACCGAGAGTACAGCGCGGCGTCAGGCGGAAATGCGAAAGCTGGCGACCCTCCCCCGCGCTGAAACACTGGCAGGACTGGAAAAGCTGTTGAACAGTGATGATTCCTTTGCATTCCGCTGGGCGGCCTATGCGCTGCTGCGGCTGGACAGTGCCGCCGGAAGCGCGATGCTGCTGCCCTTCTTTGACTCGGCAGATGCCGGGGTGCGTTACCACCTATCCGGGCTGGCGGGCGATTATGGAGACGCACAGCTCGTTGAGCCGCTCATGCGGGTGCTGCAAAGTGACCCTGTGCCGGAAAACCGCCAACTGGCAGCTCTTAGCCTGGGCAAGCTGGGCGATGAACGAGCCATTCCCGCGCTGGAACATGCCGTACAGCATGATAAAGGCGAAGATTTTGAAGGCAGGATGGTGGCTTCCGCCGCCATAGAAGCGGCAGCGCGCATCACGGGGGGAGCCGAATCCAACCATGCCTGAGCCGAGCGAAAAACGCGCCGACTACCGCCACTTTCTGCCGATTCCAACGCGCTGGATTGATAACGACAATTACAGCCATGTCAACAATGCGGTCTATTACACCTTCTTTGACACGATCGTCAACGAATACCTGATCCGTGAAGGCGGCCTTGACCCGGCAGGCGGGGAGGTCATCGGGCTGGCGGTGGAGACATTCTGCCGCTTTTATAAGCCGATCAGCTTTCCGGAAGTGGTGGAGGCGGCGATGCGGGTGGGCAAGCTGGGCAACAGCAGCGCCCGTTACGAGATCGCGCTGTTCAAAGCGGGCGAAGATGACCCCGCCGCTGCTGGATACTTCGTCCATGTCTTTGTGGAGCGCGAGTCGCGGCGTCCCGCGCCAATTCCAGACAGGATACGGGCGGCGCTGGCGGCACTGGTCATCAGTTGATAGCCTCTTATCACCAAACGGCATATTTTCCTGCTTCACTTTTATCCCAGCTCCGTTTGCCGCCACCGCCATCAAAAAACATTTTTTGGCGGTTGCACGGGAGCCATCTGCGCGGGCATGGCGGATGCGGCCGGTTCCGTGTTCTGAGTGCTGAGTGCAATACAACATGCAGATGTCATAGAGATAGTTTAGCAGGGAAATGGGGCGAGGGGTGAAACATTTGTCATAGTACAATTGCAAAAGTCATGCAGAGTGTGAGCC
>CAYUTY010000074.1:0-29702 GCA_964447795.1 uncultured Anaerolineaceae bacterium | reverse complement strand
ACCCCCATTACGGCCTTTCTACTTGACTTTTAACATGACATCTGAAGGGGCTAAAGCGGTCACAAGCGATTATTTTCAGCGCCTTTAGTGCGCTTGATTTTACGGTAGCCGGATGTTTTAACATCTGGCGGCCACCTGAAGGCGTGCTGTCAATAATGCTTCAAAATGAGCGCCTCAAGAACCTGCGCGAAAGCAAGCGTTATACCCACCAGGAATTAGCGGAACTGCTCGACATCAGCACCCCGCAAATCTGGCGTTATGAGGCTGGCAAAGTAGATCCATCGGCTGATGTGCTAGCGCGTCTGGCAATGGTTTTTAGTGTCAGCACCGATTATCTGCTCGGTTTGACAGAAGACCCCGCGCCATCACCCCTGTCTGAAAATAACCTGACTGAGCATGAACACAGCGTCGTCGCCGCCCTGCGCCGGGGCGAAAAATACGAGGCCATCCGGCTGATCGTCACGGAATTGTAGGGGCGACCTGCGTGTGGCCCCACAGACGGGCGGCCACACAGGGCCGCCCCTACCCATGATGTTCCCCAATGGGTAAAGCGAAAGGCGTTCGCCAACAGCATCCTCAGGATGCATTTCCCCAATCGGCATATAATGAGGAGGGCTTTATTGAAGGAGTAACTTGATGCGTCAAAAAGTCATCCTCATCACCGGGGCGAATGGCGAAGTCGGTCACGGTTTGATTCACGCGCTGCACAGCACGCCGGGGATGCCGCCGGTGGTTGTCCTCGATATTCGCGGCCTTGACCCGGCGATTCAACCGCTGGTGTGGGAAACAAAAATCGGGGACATCCTCGATACGGCGCTGCTGGAAACGCTGCTGAACGAGTACGAAATCGAGGCGATTTATCACCTGGCGGCGCTGCTTTCGACGCACTCGGAGTTCAACCCGGAAGGGGCGCACCGCGTCAATGTGCAGGGGACGCTCAACCTGCTGCATCTGGCGGCGGAGGAGTCGCGGCTGCGGGGTGAGCCGGTCAAATTCATCTTCCCCAGTTCGATTGCGGTGTACGGGCTGCCCGATCTGCAAACCAAAGCGCTGGCGGGGCGCGTCCACGAAGACCAGTTCAACCAGCCGACGACGATGTATGGCTGCAACAAACTCTACTGCGAGCATCTGGGGCGCTATTATACCTTTCACTACCGCCAGCTTGCCGCCCATGCCGAGGCCAGCGGCGTCGATTTTCGCTGCGTGCGTTTCCCCGGCCTCATCAGCGCCCTGACCATGCCCACTGGTGGGACGAGTGATTATGCGCCGGAGATGCTGCACGCCGCCGCGCGGGGCGAGCCGTATGCCGCTTTCGTGCGCGAGGATACGCGGATTCCCTTCATGGCGATGCCGGACGCCATCCGCGCCCTGCTGATGCTGGCCGCCGCGCCGCCGGAAGCGCTCTCCCGCCGCGTCTACAACGTCACCAGCTTCAGCCCATCCGCCGCCGAGGTGCGCGATTTAACACTGTCATCATTTTCCGGCGCACAGATCAGCTTTCAGCCGCACCAGAAACGGCAGGCGATTGTCGATAGCTGGCCGGCAGAGATTGACGATTCCGCCGCCCGCGCCGACTGGGGCTGGCAGCCGGAGTATGACATCCACCGTGCTTTCAATGATTATCTGATTCCGACGATTATGGGGCGCTATGCCTGAGAAGCCACTTGGGCATTGTGGGGAGGCTTGAATCCCTCCCCTACGCGAGATGGGGTGTCGATGCTGCCGCTTTCATCAAGGCACGCAGGGCGCGCAGCGTCACCCATTTGTTGGGCTGCTTTTTTGCGCCGAATTCGATCCAGGTTTTCCCCCGGTAATCGTATTCCAGCGGCCAGCGGCCCTGAGCGTCCTGTTTGTCATGGATCAGCTTCAGCGCCGCCCGCAGACGAGGGTCGTCTCCACAGCCCAGGGCAGCCAGCGCTTCGACATTTTGCAGCAGGTCGGTGACATAAAACACCGGAAAACCAAATTTCCACCAGTTGCCGCTGGGTTTGTCGCTGTATCCTGCCGGATAGGTGGCTAAGGCCGGGTCTGTGCTGAAGAGAAAGTCGATTCCTGCCTGTATCGCCCGCGTGATCTGCGGGGTATGCCGCGCCCGCGGCCATTTGCTGAATGCCAGCATGACTTTGACCGCGCCCCAGGCACAGGGCAGCTTATTGTTGGCGCTGCAAGCGAAGCCCGGCCCGCACTTGCCTGCTGCGTAGTAACGCAGGGCAGTATGGCGGTCATCGGCTGGAGCGACGCCTTCACCCGTCAGGCTGCGCGCCATCCAGTCAAAGGCTTGTTCAAGGCGAGGATCGTCGCAGCCGAGATCGAGCAGGGCGGCACATAAATTGCCCTGGATACAATCGGCTGTGCCAGAAGGGGAACCGGTGGCTGTGAACTGTCCAGCCGCCGTCAGGGCATGATCGAGAATATAGCTACAGGCTCGTCCAATGCGCTCATCCTGTGAGGCGGATGCGCCAAGCTGCGCCAGCAATATGATGGACCAGACAGTGCCGCGATACTTGGGGGAATAACCTGAACCGGGTTTAACCCAGTAGCCTTCGCCGGCCATCTCAGCCAGAACAGTGGCAATTGGGCCGTGTCTGTGGGCATCCTCACGGGCAGCGCTGAGGTCGCTGTCATCGGGCGGAAGATGCAGCACGTCGCGCAGGGCGAGATAGCGTACTCCCGCATCATGCTTGTCCAGCAGCCAGTCAAGCACATCATTCCTGAGCAGGTCTTGCGCCAGCACGGTCACACCTCCCACAAGCTGCATGGGGTCTACTCTCAGTATGCAGGTGCCTGCGAGGGTTGTGGTAGTGTAGAAGGACATGGCGCGGGGATGAGGAAAAGCAGATTCGGCGGCCTGTCACAGCCGCATGATTCCGATCATTGCAGGGCAGTATGGCTGATGTGGTATGGGTGATAAATCGAGATTATCAGCCTCAAAAGTGTTATTGTTGTGATTTGCCTGTTGCCAAAAATCAACGCTTTACAAACACAGGTCATTTGCCCAGCTTCTTCAGCACGGGGGCATCACAATCCCGCACCAGGGTGATGCCGCGCGCCACCCCCGGATCGCGGATAATCCAGCCGCTCGCGTCCAGCCGGTCAAGGCAGCGCATCGCCCGCGTGGTGGACATAAAACAGGCGGCGGCGATTTCGCGCAGCGTGGGCGGCCTGCTGAATTCCTGGACATGCTGGCAGATAAACTGGAAGACGGCTTCGACTTCGTGCTGGTTCACGGGCGCTCCGATGGTGTAACAAAAAACAAACGGTCTTTATCGTATGCTATTTAGAACAATTTTTCTATGACATAAATCGTTGATGCAGGATTAGAAGTTGGTTTACAAGATTGGTGATTTTGGCCGAAAAAATAGGATTTCTTTCCTATGGCGCGCTTCTTGACAATTTTCACAAATATCGTCTACACTTCTGCCTGTAGCTCAACGACAGGCTGGTCTTTCATTAAAAGTAAGCAACTTGTACGCCGGGCTTGTTCGTCAATTTGGCAGTATTTCAGGAGTTTTGCAGCAATGTCTGAACGGATCAGGGGGACGGTAAAGTGGTTTAGCGCTGAGAAGGGCTACGGGTTCATCACCCCGGAAAACGGTTCTTCCGATATTTTCGTACATTACAGCGCCATCCAGGGGGCGGGCTACCGTGCGCTAGATGAGGGCACCAAAGTTGAGTTTGAAGTTGTTGAAGGGCCGAAGGGGAAACAAGCCAGCACGGTATTGAAAGTCTAATTTTTCCAGCACTTATCCAAAACTGAAAGCTTCAGGCCGATCTCCCCGGATCGGCCTTCTTGTTGTTTAAGGCAAATTCATGAATCTCCCACACATCCGCGACACGGCTGAAACCATCGCCCGCGAGGCCGGGGCGGTGCTGATGTCCTTTTTTGACCAGCCGCACCAGGAACGCACCAAAAGCACGCTCACCGACATTGTGACCGAAGGCGATACGGCGTCGGAGGCGGTCATCATACCGGCCTTGCTGACTCATTTTCCCGATCACGCCATCATCAGCGAGGAAGGCGGCGGCACTTCGGCTGAGGCTGCTGACTTCTGCTGGTACATCGACCCGCTGGATGGCACGAGCAACTATGCCAGCAACATCCCCTTTTTCTCGGTGAGCATCGCGCTGGCTGACCGCGCCCTGCGCCCGCTGGTGGGGGTGGTTTTTGACCCTTTTACGGGGCAGATGTTCTCGGCAGCGCGGGGTTATGGGGTGACGCTCAACGGCAGGGCGATTCATGTTTCGGAGATTGGCGACATCGGACAGGCGATGCTTTGCACCGGCTTTCCTTATAACAGCGCGGTTAACCCGGATAATAATCTGCGTGAGTGGGCAGCGCTGACGAAACAGGCGCGGGGGCTGCGGCGTTTCGGGTCGGTGGCGCTGGAACTGGGTTTCGTGGCCGCTGGACGATTTGATGGGTTATGGGAACAGCGAGTAAATGCCTGGGATGTGATGGCCGGTATCCTGTTTGTGCAGGAGGCAGGTGGACTTGTCACCGACTATAACGGGGATGACTCCGAACTGGTGTATCAGGGCAAACAGGTAATCGCCAGCAACGGGCATATCCACACGGCGCTGCTGGAGGCGTTACAGGCGGCGCGGACAGAGCAAGGCTAACGGGCATTTTCCCGATAAAAAACCGGAGCGAACAGGCCGTCCGCTCCGATCAAAATCCTACGATTCAGACGAATCAGGGCAGGAAGCTCGCCACCCATTCCAGATCATCGGGCATATCCACGCGGTAGCCACCGCCGATGCCAGCGCAGTTGCTGTTGAGGCCGAAGGATGTAACGGCCACAATGATATTGGTATCGTTCAGGAACAGCGGGCCGCCGGAGTCGCCGAAGCAGGTGCCGCCGGTGTGGGCATTGCCGGAGAGGGTGACAGATGTGCCACGCGGGATACCGGCTGTGCCACGCACGCTGACCAGATTCAGGACAGCGATTTCACGGCGCAAATCCTGGAGGGTGAAGTCCGGGCCTGCCGGATTGCTGCGAACGCGCTGCAAGCCATAGCCAACTGCGGTAATGGTGGTATCCTTTTTGCCGCGCCTGGTCGCCAGACCGTCCAGCACCCGCAGCGTGGGCAGTTCGCCATATTCGCTGCGAATCACCGGCTCATCCAGCACGACAACACCGAGATCATAGAGGAAGAATGCGCCCGTCACATAATCCGGGTGGGTGTAGGTCGTACCACTGACGCTGGTTGGCCCGCCGAAGGGATAACCAAAAGCCGGATCGCCCCGAATGATTTCCGGCTCGAACCAGATTTCAGCCTGAGCAGCAGGCGACTCCGTGCAGTGGCCTGCGGTCAGGAAAACGGTTGGAGAGAGCAGCGTGCCGCTGCAACGCCATAGTGGAGCGCCTGCCGCATCCTTGGCGATCATCAAACCCACAAAAGGATGCCCGTTTCCGTCCGGGTCACCATACTTGATAGCGAGAACCGAGGATACACCTGATACGAGCAGCACGACCAGGCACAACAGTAAAATTGCTTTCTTCCTCATGAAAAATTACCTTTCTAACTAGAAGTTACGCAGTTCAGAATATTTCTCGCTTGGACAAGGGGTTTAAACCCCTTGTTCTTCTGCCCAACTGCGTAAGTCCTATCTAACATCTGCGTAAAAAATTATTCCGAAATTCAACACACTGCATTCAGGAACCGCACAAACTATAGTTATTGATAGCATGGTCGGGATGCAAAGTCAATTACTTTCGATATAAACTTCCTATAATAAAAACGGCAATTTCTCCCTCAGGTAACTGTATTTAGTAAAAATACGTTAATATCAGTTATAAGATGGTGTATATATCAAATAATCACATCAATTTTAGCCTGTCTATAGGGGTCTGACTGCTGAATTGATGAGCGCTTACAGCAGGATTTCAAACTGCTGCTCGACCAGCGCCGAAGTGCCTGTCAGGTGGCTGCCATCTTCTTGATGATATAAACGAAAGCCGTGCTTTTCGTAGAGGTGGCGGGCGGCGGCTAACCCGGCAAAGGTCGTCAGATAGACGCGCCTGAAACCAGACTCCCGGCAAAAATGCATGGCCGCATTCATCAACTGACTGCCGATGCCGCGCCCCTGATAGCCCGGTGCGAGGATGAACCAGCGCAGCCGCGCCCCCTGTGCCTCAGCATTAATGCCGTCAATCACAATCGCGCCGATTATTTTTCCGTCCGTGTGCGCCAGCCACAGGCCATCATGGGCCGGGTTGTAACGGTTGAGGAAGGCTGCCAGTTCCGTCGCCACTTTCGCCTCGAAGTACAGGCCAAGCTGCCAGTGTTCGTGATAATAGGCTGCGTGTAACTGTGTCAGCGCGCCAATCGCACCCGGTACATAACCGCTGGTTATTGTCACTGAATCCATGAGATCACTGTCCTCTCGCGTTGACTACCCTGTATGTTATTGTAGGATTCTCTGATGCGGCTGTCATAGACTCTGGAGTCGAATCGTGGCGAAATTTTCAGCCACTCCCGGCGGTAATCGTCTGCGCGCGCTGCGGGAGCGTGCAGGCAGACCACAGCTTGAAGTCGAGCTGGATGCCAGCCTGGGCATTGGCTATCTGGGACGGGTGGAATCGGGCAAGGTGCGCCACCCGGAGCGCGAGACACTGGAGCGCATTCTGGCGGCGCTGGGGGCGCGGTACAGTGACCGGCGTGATCTGCTGGAATTATTTGGTTATGTGGTCGATACACCGCTGCCGGATGCGGCTGATATTGGCTGGGCGGTTGATTTGTGCGCGGCAGAACTGGAAGGCGTGGTTTTTCCGGCTTATCTGCTGGACTGCGCCCACCGTTTGCTGGCGTGGAATTCGCTGCTGCCCAAGTTGTTTGAAGGGGTGAATATTCCAGCGCTGGAAGGCGAGTCCATGCTGCGGGCGCTGTTTGCCCCGGCGGTGGGCATCCTGCCATTCATCAACAATCAGGATGAATTTTTCCCGGCACAAATCCGCGCCCTGCGCTACCAGATGCGTCTCTTTCAGGGTGAAAGCTGGTATGGCAGGCTGCTTGATGAGCTGCTGGCGAGCCTGCCGCTGTTTCGGCAGCACTGGCTGGACATGCCATTGACGCCCGCTCATGAGGGAATCGCCGCGCGGCCACTGGTGCCGCTGGAAATCCGGCAGCCTGATGGTGAACTACTGCGCTTCCGCCTGACTGCTGAACCTTTTGCCGAGGACAGGCGCTTTCGTCTGATTTATTACATTCCGGCAGATGCGGCCAGCATTCAGGCCTGCGCCCGCTGGCTGGAAAGGGCGAATGTCTGATTGTGGCGGCAGGGGGAAAGCGGGCGAAGGCACAGGCCCTCGCCCAACAGGTGATGAAGGAGACTAGCCGACGGCGGCTTCCCAGAAGATCAGCCGCCCAAACAGGCTGGGATCACGGTAGGATTGATCCTCAGTATCGGCCTTCGACCAGATCAGTTTGGTATCACGCGAATCGACGGAAGCGCCGTTGAGATGCGACTGGAAACCGAGTACGCCGCCCTGGGCAGGTTCGATTGTCCAGACATCGCTTTGCAGGGGGACGGCGGCCTCCACCGTGTAACCATCCTCGGTTGGCGTCACGACGACCTGAATAGGAACATCGCCGGAAAGCCCCCCGCCGATGAGAGGTTCGCCACTGTTCGCGATGTTGGCGGCGGCGATGCCAAGCTGGACGATGCCGCTCTCATAGGCTGATGGCGCGAGGTTTCCAGTGGCGTTGATATAAAATTCAACCGAGTCTTCCATGTACCATTCCGCGACGACATCGTAGAGGCCGTAGACCAGCGCCGAGTCGCGCACTTCCGCCAGAAAGTAAAGGTTATCGGCATCTGCGGCGACGGCGAACTGCATCTCGCTGGGCATATCATCGGGCATGGTAATGACATTTTCGACCTTACTGCGCGGGATGTCCGCCCAATCGCTGGTGTCGCCATCGAGCGTGATCGCCACCGGGAAGGGCGCGTAATAAGCGACACCGGCCACCGGGTCGGGGGCAAGCTGCGCCGGGTCGGATTTAGCGGGTTCGGGCAGTTCGGTCTGGAGGATAGCCGGGCGCGGCGGCAGCATAGCAACGATGGCGTCATCGGTCAGCAGCGGCTCTGCGCCCGCTTTTCGCGCCAGCGCGTCCTGGACAGCGGTATAGGCCGGTTTCGGTTGAAAGTCGGCATCGAACAGCAGCGGCGCAACATCGGGGTTGTCGCCATAATCCGGCATTTTCAGCCAGGAGTAGTGATCGGCCAGCCCCCAGACGGTGAAGGCGGTACAAACTGGCGTTTCGAGGCAGGTTTGCAACACCTGATAAAAAACACCGGCCTGCTGCTGCAAGACTTCCGCTTCTGGCAGTCCTGCATGGCGCACATCCATTTCGGTGATCTGCACCTCCAGGCCGAGTTCGCCCAGCCGGGTCATATTTTCAGCCAGCTTTGCCGGGTCAATCGGCCTCCCGACGCCGACATCGCCAACGCCGAGATGGGTTTGCAGGCCAACGCCGTGAATGGGAATACCTTTCTGCACCATACCGCTGACCAGCCGGTAAATGGCATTCGATTTGAGGTTGATGGCTTCCGCGCCGAAGTCGTTGTAAAACAGCAGCGCATCCGGGTCAGCCTCATGGGCGAACTGGAAAGCATAGTCGATGTAATCCGCGCCGATCCAGCGCAGCCAGTGGGTGTCACGCAGGTTGCCGAATTCGTCAAAGGCTTCGTTGACGACATCCCAGTAAAGGATACGGCCTTTGTAACGGCCAACGACGGTGAAAATGTGGTTTCGCAGGATTTGCAGCGCCTCATCACGCGAGAGTTCTTTTTCCGCCAGCCAATCGGGGAAACACTGATGCCAGATCAGCACATGGGCGTGAACGGTCATGGCGTTGGCTTCGGCGAAATCCATCAGCCGGTCAAAACCCGTGAAATCGAAGCGGCCTTCTTCCGGCTGGGTATAACACCATTTGGCGTCGTTTTCCGTGACGAGCAGGTTAAATTCGCGGGCGAGAGTGGCTTCAAAGCGTTCGTCCTCGTCGAACATCCATGACGAGACGGCCACACCAACATGAAAATCCAGCCGCTGCGCCAGATCGCGCAGGGTGGGGGCGGTGTCCTGGGCGGCGGCGCTGCCCATCAGCAAGACCAGCAATAAACCGAATATAATAATTGTCTGTTTCACTACACACTCCTTTATTCATAACAACAAACAAACGGCTATTGTAACATCAGGCGGAGGATCGCGCAGGGAAGATGTGATACAGCGGCAATTCACCTACCAGGGCAGACACACAGGTCTGCCCCTAGTTATGTGTCGCTTATGCTTCCGGCAGGCGGTAGTCGCGGTAGTGGTCGCGGATGACCTTTTTATCGAATTTGCCGACACTGGTCTTGGGGATGGCTTCGACGAACAGGATGTCGTCGGGAAGCTGCCATTTGGCGAATTCCCGGCTCAGCAGATCGTAAATTTCGGCTTTGTCGGGCGTGTCGCCTGCACGCGCCACCACCAGCGCCAGCGGGCGTTCCTGCCATTTGGCGTGCGGAACGGCGATGACGGCGGCTTCCAGCACCTTTGGATGCCCCATGATGGCGGTTTCCAGTTCGACAGTGGAAATCCACTCGCCGCCGCTTTTTACCAGGTCTTTGGTGCGGTCAACGATCTGCATGTAACCTTCGGGGTCGATGGTGATGACATCGCCGGTGCGGAACCAGCCGTCCATGAAGGCCGATGCCGAACGCTCGTCGTTGTAGTAACCGCTGATGATCCAGGGGCCGCGCACCTGAAGCTCGCCCATCGTTTTACCATCCCAGGGGATTTCCTGGCCGTTTTCATCGACGGCCCGCAGTTCGACGCCGGGCATGGGGATGCCCTGTTTGGCGCGGACGGCGTACTGCTCGTCTTCCGGCCAGGCGAGCATTTCCGCCTTGAGGTTACAGACTGTGCCGAGCGGGCTGGTTTCGGTCATGCCCCAGGCGTGGACGATGCGGAGGTTGAGTTTCTTCTGGTAGGCTTCGATCATGCTGCGCGGCGCGGCAGAGCCACCGACGATCATGGCGCGCAGGCTGGAGAGGTCGTAACGCTCGTTTTCCAGCAGGTTGAACAGGCCGAGCCAGAGCGTCGGCACGCCGCCGGTGAGGGTCACGCGCTCAAACTGGAGCAGTTCGGCCAGGTCGCGCGGCTGGAGGTGCGGGCCGGGGAAAATCTGGCGGCAGCCAAGCATGGTGGCGGCGTAGGGAAGCCCCCAGGCGAGTACATGAAACATGGGAACCACCGGCATGATGGTGTCGCGCTCGGACAGGCCGAGTCCATCGGTCTGTGACGCGCCCATTGTGTGCAGGTAAATCGAGCGGTGCGAGTAGACCACGCCTTTCGGGTTGCCTGTCGTGCCGGAGGTGTAACACATGGCGGCAGCTTCGCGTTCGTCCAGTTCCGGCCATGCATAGTCTTCGCTTTCCGGCGCAATCAGGTCTTCATAGCTGACGACGTTGGGCAGGCTGGTCTGAAAGGGCGCGTCGGCCATGACGACGATATGCTGCACCGGGGTGAGCTGGTCAGCGATGCGTTCCAGCAGCGGCAGCAGGCTGGCATCCACGCAGATCACCTTATCTTCGGCGTGGTTGATGATGTAACTCAGTTGGTCGGGCGGGAGCCGTAAATTGAGGGTGTGGCAGACCGCCCCCATGCAGGGGATGGCGAAATAGAGTTCAAGATGGCGATAGGTGTTCCAGGCCAGCGTCGCCACCCGATCACCCCGGCGGACGCCCAACCGCGCCAGCCCGTTCGCCAGTTTACCGACGCGCCGGTATATGTCAGCATAGGTGCAGCGATGCATCTCTGGCCCGATCTTGGTCGCCAGTTCGCGCCGGGGGTACAGGCGGTAGGCGCGTTCCAGTATCGGGCGCAGGGTCAGCGCGTAATCCATCATCAGGCCTTGCATCAAATTCTCCTGAAAAAATCTATTCAAAAAAGTGACAGGACGAATTTAATTGTAACGCGAGATGGCTATAATCGCTGATGCTGCTGCATAAAGAGGCGGGCGGCCAGTTCGCCCCGGCTGCTGACATCGACTTTGGCAAAAATCGCTTTTAAGTGATCCTGCACGGTATGCTGCGAGATGTGAAGCCGCGCCGCAATTTCATGGGTTGACCAGCCGCGCAGCACGCATTGAGTCACGTCGCCTTCGCGTTTTGTCAGGGTATAGGCCTGCATAATCAGCGGGGCAATTTCGGCTGGCTGGGCGATTTCGAAAACGACACTGATCTGCATCTGATCGCCCGACCCACGCAGGCGCGAGGCTGACAGCACCAGCCAATGGCCGGAGCGCATCCGCAGACGGACTTTGGGCCGATAGTCGAGCGCCGTCAGCCCGCCCTCCAGCGCTTTCAATCCAGCGACGACGCTGCGAACATTGACTGGCAGCGCGTGTCCATCGGCTCGTTCCATTTCGGTCAATTCCGCCAGCCAGTAGTCAGCGGCGGCAGTCGTCGCCACGATGGAAAGGTCTTCGGCGAGAATCAGCACACCCGGCCCATCGGGCGTGGTCGCCAGGGCGGCATTGTTCAGCAGCAGGGCTTTACGCAAGCCATCGGCAATGTGGGGTGTCAGTTGAGCGAGCCAGGCGGCCTCATCCGGGGTGTAGGTCGAGCTGGCGCGTTCGCGGTGGAGGCACAGCGTTCCCCAACAGGCGTCATCGGTGACAAAAACCGCCCGCAGTTCATCTTCCATCGCCAGGGGCAGGAGCATGTCGCGGTAGCGTTGACTGCGCTGAAGGTCATAGTGTGTCGCCTCACTGAGCAGGCTGACCGGTTCATGATTCCTGACCATCTGGCTGAATTTGTTAAAATCTTCCTGTAGGAACTCGTTCTCAAGAAACACCGCCATACACCAGGAAGGCGGTTCCTCAGCCAGCACTGAACTTGTCCCCAGGTGTGTCGCCGGGTCGGTGGTCGAGAAATAGGCGTAGTCAAAAGGGATAACGCCGCGCAGGCGTCGGAGCAGTTCGGCGCGAAGGGTTCGAGAGGCGAGGGCGCTGTGACAGAGCCGGATAATGTCCTGGCGGCTGCGCTCGGCTGAAATTTCGCGCTTCATCGCTCGCTCTCCCTGAAAACACCCTGTTTACGATAACTATTGTAACTCCTTCTTTTCAACAATCTCGAAGAACTGCCATTGAGGGTTGTGGATGAGCGTGCCGGTCACGCGCCCCCACACCTGCTGCACGCCCGCCAGCAGCGCTTCCGCCTCCTTCAGGCTGTCGAATTCCAGATCAATGATGGCATAGTCTGGATTATCAACCGGGCGGGAGATGCGATAGCGGCGCACGCCGGACTGCCGCCGGAATTCCTCGTAGCCGTCGAATGAGGCTTTCCAGTTATCAAAGTTCACCACTGTATGTTCAATATGAAGCAGTATCATCGCTGTCTCTCCTTATTTGTTAGCTGACTCTATTTTGTACATGAGGGAAGCCCGTCAGCTATCCCAGAATTCTGGGATTTTTCACGATGCGGCTGGTGGCGTGGGCAAGCTGACGATTGCCCTACGCTGTGCGCCAGTCTGGAGCGGAGTCTGTATAATCGGCGGGCTGATCCAGAGGAGGATTAATGATGAACCGACGGATTATAGGTGGATTTTTGCTGGCGGGGCTGGCCGCTTTACCCCTGATGAGCCTGTCAGCGCAGGATAATGAACTGACGGCGGATATGCAAACTGTGGAAGCAGGAGTCGAGCAGTTATTCACAGCGACAGCCCAGGCTGAGGCTTATGGGACATTGTGGCCGACGGTGCAGGTCGAATTTTCGCGCGCGCAAACGGCGACAGCAGAAGCGGCTGAACCCGCAGCAGCGGTGACAGCGGAGCGGACACCCGCCCCGACAACGGCGGCCATGCTGACGGCAACGGCTGCTGCTGAACTGGAACTGACGCTGACGGCGCGGGCTGAACCGGGCGCACTGGAAGCCATCGGCAGCATCTTACTCCCGGTGACAGGCGGCCCGTTCCAGATGGGGACGACGCCGGGCGAAGTGGTGCTGGCGGTTGAAGAATGTGTCACCGAGCAGGGCGGCAACTGCCAGATCGCTTATGGCGAGGACTCCGCGCCGGTTCACACCGTCATCATCTCGCCCTTCGAGATCGAACTGACTGAAGTGACCTACGGGCAATACATCGCTTTCCTCAACTGGCTGGGTGATGATGTCTTTTCTGCTGGCTGCGATGGGCAGTTGTGCGCCCAGACGCAGGGTGAGAACGAAAACAGCTATATTCGCTTTCAGGACGGTATCTACAGCGTTGACCCGCAGGTTACCAACCTGCCCGCCAGCGGTGTGACCTGGTACGGGGCGAATGCTTACTGCCGCGCCATTGGCCGCCGCCTGCCGACGGAAGCCGAATGGGAGCTGGCGGCGCGTGGGAATGACGGGCGCATTTATCCCTGGGGTAATGACTGGATTGAATCGCTGGCGAAAACCAGCATCCCGGAAGGCGCACCGGGGGCGCTGCCGGTGGGCAGTTTCCCGGCAGGTTCGAGCGCTTTCGGGGCGGTGGATATGGCGGGAAACGTGGCGGAGTGGGTGAGCGACTGGTACAGCCCCAGCTATTACGCCAGCCCGGCGGCCAGCGGCATTGACCCGGCAGGCCCGACGGCAGGCGATCAGAAAGTGGTGCGCGGCGGCTCGTGGGATGCCAAGCCGTTTTTCGCCCGTTCGGTACACCGCCAGAGCTTCCCTCCTGCTGAAGGGGCGGCCTGGATTGGCTTCCGCTGTGCCGCTGATGCTGCCGAAGCCGTCCCGCTGCTGGCGACTCCAACCTATACGCCAACCGCCACCCCCTAATCGCAGCAGGTAGGACGGAGGGAAACCGTCGTCTATCAGGCTGGCCGATAAGTGTACAATGCAGCTATCGCAACCATGTCACCCAAGGGGTTGGATATGAAACGGTGGGCGGCGGTGATTCTGATAGTGGCGTTAACCAGTTGGGACACCTTCGCGCAGGATGGCTATCCGCTGCCGGACGAACTGGCCGTCATCACGCCGGAAAATGCCGCCCAACTGGAACGGCTGGCAGGCGTCGAAAGCGTCGTCATGGGCGAGGTCGCCTGGTCGCCGGATGGGACGCTGCTGGCGGCAGGCACATCTGCTGGAGTCAAACTCTATGACGCCGCTGACCTGACCGCGCCACCGCGCACCTTCGCCGGGGGAAAAGATGTCCTGCTCAACCCGGCCAGTGACCGGCTTGTATCGGGTGGTACATTATGGGATGTCGAAACTGGTGGGGCAGTCGCCGAGCCTGGCGACTCCTACTGGCGGCAGTTCAGCCCCAGCGGCGACTATCTGCTGACCGCCCACTTTGAAGATGGCCTGACCACTCTCTACATCTGGGACGGCGTGACCGGCGCGGCACATGGCACGTTGGAAACACAATCCCCCGCGCACATGAACAACGCCGTTTTTGATACCGGCGAAAATCAGGTCGCGCTCATCGCAGCTAGCTCAATTTTTGTCCTGAACCTCCACACCCAAACGCTCATCAGCCGTTTCAGTGGCGACCATAGCGCATGGGTTAACGTGCATTTCACCCGTGATGACCAGCGCCTCGCAGGACATAACATTGGCAGAGGTTGGGGTGAATTTGCGTCAAAACTGGTGATCGTAGATGTCCCTACCGGTGACCCGATCATTCAATATGAGTTGTTTGATGCGGAAGTCATTTTCAGCGCAGATGGTCGCCTCGCAGTGCTGCGTCAGGATAATACGACACTCGATCTCATCGACCTCAGCAGCGGCGACAAATATAGCATCAGCAGCTTTCCTTTTAACTTCGATCAGATTGAGCGCCTGTTTTTCAGCCCGGACAGCCACTTTTTTGGCGCATTTTTCGTCGATCAAAATGACCTCTCCCTTTATTACCTCGCGCTGTGGGATGTGACCCAACTCGATGAGGAATTTTACGCCCAGACGCCGATTGCCCTCACGCTCGATGCGTATATGAACAGCTTTGCCATGAGCGAGGATAACCGGCTGATCGCTTTTAATCGAGATGATCTGATCCACATCTGGGATGTACAGACCAATACCGAGCTTGCGGAGCTGCCTTCCGGCCACAGTGGTTGGCAACTTGCTTTCAAAAACGGCAACTCCCAACTGCTGGCTTACTCACTTAATGGCTCTCCACCCATGCAGTTATGGGATGTCGCCACTGAAACCCTCATCAGCGAAGTGAAAGTCGATGGGACGATTACCGAAATAGCTGATTTAACCGCCATGCAGTCCGCCTATTGGGATTTAGGACGGCTGCATGTTGCTGACTTCACCAGCGGTATCGAAATCGTCCTCCCCGTCATCCCCGATTATCTCGGCGAGGTACGTGCGCTGGACGCCGTGCATGGCCGTGCCACCTTTTCCGGCACAAATACCCGTACGCTCAATCTGCTCATCGGTGAGATGATCGTCGATTTTTCTGAGCGCACCAGATATGCAGCATTCAAGCCTGATGGAATGGAAGTCCTGCTGTGGCCGGAAACCAACTCTAATCTGGCATTTCAGAAGTTCACCGGGTCGTCGGGTTATAGGCGTCTGGGGACGCCATCAGCACCTGGTTTACTCAGCGCAGTTTACAGCCCATCCGGCGATCTGCTCATCACTGACGTAGAGAACTCAGAATTCAACCGCTGGGCGCTCTACAACACTGCCGACGGTAAAGAGCTAATGAGATGGCAGCACGAAGGCGAAAAAGCGCTCGGCATCAGCATATTCAGCCCGGATGGCAAACTGCTCATCACAGCGAGTCAGGATGAAAACTACATGCGGGGCGTCCGCACGCTGCGCCTGTGGGATGTCGAAGCGCTGAAGCGCGGCGAGGTTAAGCCGGTTGGTGTACTGGAACTATATGCAGGAATGCTGCTGGACATCATGTTCAGCGCTGACGGCGAACAACTTGCCATCGCGCTGGATGACCCGGAATATGGCGACGGCCCAGCCAGTCATTACTACCGAACTCTGCTTATCAACACGGCTGATCTGCTTAATCAGGGAAGCACCATTACCCAAACAGAACTCAATCCTTTGACCTTGCCCGCCGTTTACGCCCCACGCTTCAGCCCGGATGGAACACTTTTATTCACGACAGGTGACGCGACTTACGAGTCTCCCTTCCATCTTGCCCTGTGGGACGAAACAAGCGGCGAATCGATCACGACCATCGAAGGCTATCACAGCGCCGTTTTTTCGCCAGATGGTGCGCTGGTCGTCACCTTTAATTCCTATGGATTCGCGTTGTGGCAAACTGCCGCGCTGCTCGAAGGCGAGGCCGAGCCGTTGGCGACCTTCTCTGACGAGGATGTGCGCGAAATCGCGTTCAGCCCGGATGGAAACCGCCTGTACCTGCGTTCCACCTATGGCGTTGAGGTGTGGGGTGTGGCGGCCTCCTGACAGCAGCAGGTAAGAAACGTCACCAGCACTGCTTCTTTATTTGAGACATGGTATCAATATAGAGGTGTTTCATGCTGGATGCAGTGATTATTGGGGGCAGCGTCGCCGGGTTGAGCGCGGCGCTGGTGCTGGGGCGTTCGCGGCGGCGAGTGGTGGTGCTGGATACGGGCAAACCGTGTAACCGTTTTACCCACGCCTCGCACGGTTTTTTCACCCGCGACGGGATTGCTCCCTCGGAGTTGGGCGCGGTCGGGCGTGAACAGCTCACGGCCTATCCGTCAGTTGAACTGCGCGCGGCGGCAGCGGTTGGTGTGCTGCCAATCAGCGGCGGCTTTGAAGTGCGGCTGGCCGATGGCGAGGCGCTGACTGCCCGCAAGGTGCTGCTGGCTTACGGCCTGCGCGACGTGCTGCCTGCGGTTGATGGCCTTGAAGCGCTGTGGGGTAAAAGCGTTTTCCACTGTCCTTACTGCGATGGCTGGGAAATCCGTGACCAGCCGGTCGCGATCTATGGCAACAGCGATGCCACCCTTCATCAGACCTGGCTGCTGCGAAACCTGACCGCTGACCTGGTGCTGTGTACCGGCGGTGCTGCTGCCCCGGCGGTGGAGGCCGCCCGCGAACGGCTGGCAAAACATGGCATCACCATTATCGAGACACCAATTGCTCATGTGAAAAGCAGCGGCAGTCAGCTTGAAGGCATCGTTTTTGCTGATGGCACAGAACTTCCGCGCCGGGCAATTTTTGTACGCCCGGACAGCAGTCACAGCGCTCCTTTCGCCCACGATTTAGGCTGTACGATTGCTGAGGCGGGGTTCATCGAAATAGATAGGATGGGACAAACCAGCATAGCAGGCATCTACGCCGCCGGGGACATTGCCAACCCGTTCCGCAGCGTTGCTGTCGCCAGCGCGGGCGGCTCTACCGCTGCCGCCGGGATCAACCATGCGCTGGTTACAGAAGATTTTGCATAATATGAACAGCATGGCTGTATTCTCGCGCCTGTTCAGTCACACTGGCGGACGCTGTAGCGGGCGAGGACGTGATCTGAGCCATCACAGGCGCGGGTGTTAATCAGTCGCAGTGACAGGGGCAGTTCCTCATCCAGTATTGGCCTGCCAGCACCCGCTGCCAGCGGGTCAATCATCAGATGCAGTTCATCGACCAGCCCGTGAGCCAGCAGGTCTTTCCATAGGGTGTGGCTGCCTAGAATCAGGATGTCTTTGCCGCTCTGGCCTTTGAGAGCGGTAATCTGCTCGTAAGCGTCGGCGCGGCGAATAATGTGGGTGGTGTCGTGCCAGGGCGTTGTCTGGTCAGGGGTCAGGCTGTCTGAGATGACGACTTTGCTGATGGCACCCTTGAGCCGCGCTGCTTCTCGCTGGAGGGGTGTGGCATGGGGATTGTTTGCCATGAACATCCAGAATGCTCTGAAGTCCTCGTATGAAACCTTGCCCAGCAGCAGGGTATCCGCCGCGCACAACCACTGGCTGTTATAAACCTCGCAGCAGTTGTCGGTTGGATAGACTTCCCATCGATAGTCGAACAGGGTCATGAAGGATTTACGCGATTCATGGTAATAGCCATCCGGCGAAATGATGTTGTTGACAATCAGTTTACGCATGATATTCCTGCTGATTGTTGACCATTTGTTCTACAGGATACCTGAATCACTTCAAAAATTCAAGTGATAAGTTCAATAATCATTGCAGCAGGGTTATGCGTCAGCAGGTCGCTGTAAGACGTAATAGGCTACCCGCGTATCATCAGCCTCGATGTCCTCTCGCTCAAAACGAAACCCAAGTTTTTCCACGATTTTGATCGAATTCACGTTGGCCGGGTCAATGGTGGCGTAAATGGCGTCGAGTGTGGAGCGCTGAAACACATA
Organism: uncultured Anaerolineaceae bacterium; assembly: GCA_964447795.1. Lineage (GTDB taxonomy): Bacteria > Chloroflexota > Anaerolineae > Aggregatilineales > Phototrophicaceae > CFX2. The sequence goes on along the minus strand of CAYUTY010000074.1, from coordinate 11,430 downwards.
ATCGAGCATGGCGCGGGCGGCTTCGGTGGCATAACCCTTGCCCCATGACACGCGGTGATAAGCATAAATAATTTCGTCGAAGTCACGATCCGGCGCGCGCACCACGCCGCAAAAGCCAATGAATGCGCCGCTGCTTTTCTCGAAGACTGCCGAGGTTCCATAACCGCGCACGGCATATTTTTCCTGGCAGATGTCAATCCAGTGGGCGACTTCTTCGCGGGTGAGGGTGCTGCCATCGCCCATGAAACGCATCACGTCCGCGTCGGCGCAGAGGGCGGCAAATGCATCGAGATCAGCCGTGACAAACTGGCGAACGGTGAGGCGTTCGGTTTCAAAAAGTGAAATCATGCTGCCAATACTGCCTTTGTGAAATGTGTCAGCGGTTATATTACGTGAAATTACGCGGGTTTTGGGCTTTAAAAATGTGACAGCAGCCGCTTTTTTTGTGACAAGCGTCACAAAAAGATGGCGAATCGATACAGAAAAATCCACCTCAATTGAGATATTTGTGATTCTGGCAGGGGTAAACAGGGACGCTGTTCGAGCGCCCCGCATGAAAGCGTGAAACTAGCGCCCGTAGGGGTCGCGGCGGCTGGTACGCGGAGCGCGAACTGGCACCGGGACGGGTACGCGGATCGGTTTTGGCTGCTGCGGATTCAGGAGGCGTTCGACATCTTCAAGGAGTCCGCGCAGGCGGTTTCCCAGGTCTTCCAGTGTGCCGCGCTTTTTATTCGCCACGAGTATAACCTCTTTTCAGACCTACCCATCACCGGAAAAGGCGATGGAACGTGGTGCAGTGGGGAATAAAAAAATCCCCAAAGCAGTGACATCGGGGAGAAGGGGGGCAGTCATGTTGGATACAAACCGGGCTTTGATGGACCTAAAGGGACTCGAACCCTTGACCTCTTCAATGCCATTGAAGCGCTCTCCCAACTGAGCTATAGGCCCGGAGTGAGAGGCATTGTATCCCTGCCATCCGTCGATGTCAATACTAAAAGCTTACTACCGTTTTTCGTTTTTGTGTACCAACCAATCATAATTCTAACGCAATTTTGAGCGGATATTTACTTTACAGGACTGAAGGGCTAGTCCGCGAAGTCATCATCTGGGCGACCTACCATGTCACCATCGAATTCCGGGTTGCGGTCACCGATCATTTTGGCGATTTGCAACTGCTCTTCATAGTCAGCGATACCAGCTTCGAGCCGCGTAATGAGGCGCTGCCAGAAAGCAGCTTCCTGATTGGTTTTGGCGTGCAGTTTCCGCATGTACATTTCACGAATAACGGACTCAATCTTCAAGCGACCCATTTAATCCTCCAAAAATTGATTGATTAGCGCCTCGGCTTCCGGCTGGCCCCATTCATGGTCAAGCCGTTCATTTTGCTGCTGCCAGTAATTTTCTTCTGCTGCCTCTGCGACGGCACGTTCGTGGCGCTGCTGTTGGCGCATGAGGTAAACGCCGACGGCCAGACCGAGGGTGAAGGCGAGAAAAATAGCTCGAAGTAGAGATTTCATGTGCTGTCCAATCGCTAATGAAAAAGATTGTAGCATCAATTGAACCCCCACCAAATTAGAAAAAACAGCCGAAAAAAATCGAAACATTTGTCATGACAAATGTTTCACACAAGACCGAACAAGTGTGCTATTGTGATTCATGGCGAGGCTGTAGGGGAGGTTTTCAAACCCCTCCTGCATCCAGCGTCCCTTTAACAATTGTCACGGGGTAGTAGGCCGCCGCGCTCACGGGCGAACGGTTGGGGAGGCCAGTGACATGAATCGTCCCCCGCATCTGCACCATGAGAAACAGCCGCGTGTGGATGGTTACGCGAGGGGGCGGAAAGTAGTGATGAGTAATGAGTAATGAGGGACTCGTGCCTTATCGCTCATGACTCGTAAGGAAGCGCCTGTGACGGGGCTGAGGGTGCTGGTGTAAGGCAGACTCAGCCCTGTCTGGACAGGCAGCGAAGGAGATGCTATGCAGACAACTTTGAAAATGCTGAACGCCGCAGAAGGGCGCGTGGGCGGCTACCTGATTGTATGGGGTGGGCCAGAGCAGCGCGACTTACAGGGCGAATACTTCACGCCGGAGACGGAACTCGGCCTCGAATGGTACGAGCAGCGCCCGGCGCTTTACCATCACGGGCTGGACGGCAGCCTGAAAGCGGCGGTGATCGGCGTGATTGACCAGCTAAAGGCCGATGAAACCGGCGTTTGGGCGGAGGCGCAGCTTGATTTACGGCAGCGCTACGTCCGCACCATTCACAAGCTGATCGAGCGGGGCGTGCTGGGCTGGTCTTCCGGCAGTTTGCCGCATCTTGTCGAGGTTGCAGAGGACGGACGCATCAAACGATGGCCGATTGTCGAAGGCAGCCTGACACCAACACCGGCTGAGCCACGCCGGACGGATGTGCGGACGCTCAAGAGCGCGTATGAGGCGCTGGGACTGAGTGATGCGTTCCGCGTGATGAGTAATGAGGGGGATGAGAACCTCTCACCCCTGGCCCACAATCATCCTCACCCCCCAGCCCCCTCTCCACTGCGTAGAGAGGGGGAGATAATATCCAGCCCTCCGACTCCCGCTCCACGTGATGGAGACCATGAAACAACCAACCCTACATATAAAGGAGACACGATGCACGACGACGCGATGACGCAGGAACATGAACGCCCGGCGCGGAAGCGGTTGCCGGTTGCGAGCCGGGAAGAGGCGCTGAAATTTCAAACGTCGGTGGGCAGCCCGTATGACAACCTGAACGCGCTGGATATGCTCTATGGTTATGTGCTGCTGCGCTCTGGCAAGAGTTTTCAGGGCGTGAGCGAACGCTACGCCAATGCGCTGGCACATAAGGTCAGCAAAGCGGGCTTGGCGGCGACCAAAGCCGACGAATTGAGCTACAGCACGCAGGTGGGTTTCGGCGACGAATGGGTGCCAGATTTGTGGAGCGCCCAAATCTGGAACAAGGCGCGGATGGAAAATGTGATTCTGCCGCTGTTCCGCTCCATCGAAATGCCCTCGAATCCCTTCGAACTGCCCATCGAAGGTGCTGACCCGACGGTGTATTTCGTGCCGGAAACCACCGACGAGGCGCAGCAGACCATCGCCGGGAGTGGCAACCCCATCCCGGACAGCAAGGTCGGCTCAGGCAAGGTGCAGCTTGCGGCGAAAAAGCTGGCGCTGCGCGTCGGCTTCAGCGCGGAACTGGTGGAAGACTCCATCGTGCCGGTGCTGAACCTGTACCGCGAACAGGCCATGCGCGCCATCATGGACAGCATCGACTATGTGCTGCTCAACGGTGACACCGAAGCGGGCGCGACGGGCAACATCAACAGCGACAACGGCGCACCCGCCGCCACCGCCCGTTATATGGCCTTCAACGGCCTGCGCAAACTCGGTTTGGTGACGAACACCGCCAACCGCGTCGATGGCGCGAACGCGGCGGTTGATCTGGCGAAGCTGCGCAGCACCCGCTTCACGATGGACGCCAAATACAGCGCCCGCCCCTCTGATCTGGCGTGGATTTTGGACGGCGGCTCGTATGCTAAGCTGCTGGCCGCCAGCGAATTCCTGACGATGGATAAAGCGGGGCCAATGGCGACGGCGCAGACTGGACAAATCGGCTTTGCTGATGGCGCACCGGTGCTGGTCAGCGCGGAAATGCCCCTGACTGAAGCCGACGGAAAAGTGGGGAGCGGGACGAACAACCGAGGGACAGCGGTCTGTGTCTATCGCCCCGGCTGGTTCGTGGGCTACCGCCGCCGCATCGCCGTGAGCGTCGATTACCTGCCCTACCACGACAGCTACCAACTGACCGCGACGGTGCGGTTGGCCTTCGCCAACTTCGACACCGATGTCGCCAGCGTGTTGTATAACTTGGCTGTGTAACAAAATTTCGGGACTTAGTTCGCTGAGTCCCCTTATTCCAACCCTAACAATTCTTCAATAGCTAATATGAGCTTCTTAAAAGGCTCCAAATTGATTTGGGATAGCTCAGCCTTTTCCAAAGCAAGGCGCATAACACTGGGTTTTTCATAGATTGCTTCAGGATAGGCATCTTGTAACCAACGTTCCACGCACTTTGTAAACATTAGGTGACTTGGCAAATTAGCATTCTGTAGCCATGAGTTATACATGTCTAGTGAAAGCTCCAAACCAATACATTCAGAAAGGGCGTTGAAATAGATCTCTTGAGGCACTAGATTTTCAAATTCTTCGCCATCCTTGAGATGAATAATTGGAACGTCTTGAAGCTTTTCCTTAACTTTTTGCTGGCGAACACGTCTTATCTTGTCACCATCGACAAAAATAATCGGTTTTGCACCTTGTGACATTGATAATCTGCACCAACGCTCAAAATTATCGCCTTGTCCATCAACAAAATGGATAAGCGGAAGAATTTTGCCTAGGCTTTCGTAGTTATTTCCACCGTCGTGGTATAGCCGTTGTAATACAAGTGGGATACTACGAAGTTCAGTGACTCCCTCGGTGATAATAGTAATTGGAGCGTAGAGCAAAGAATCAGCAGGTGAGATACCCAAACTCATGCGTACAGGATAAAAAGTTCCGTCAAAGGGATTATTATTGACTACTGTTGTTGCTCTACCACCAACATTCTTTCTCTCTAACAATCTAAGTCCTTCACATTTAACAGGATTGATCATAGAGGGAGAGTGGGTAGCATAAATCACTTGTATCTGTGGAGATTGCGCGATTTCCTCTAGTAAAGTTCTAAAAAGATGTTGCGCATCTGCATGAAGAGAGTTTTCAGGTTCATCAATTAAAATGTAGAGATACTCATCTAAACGATCAATGCTTGATAGCGCTAACATTAAAGAAGCTATCTTACGGATGCCTTTTCCTCTAAAAGTTACAGGAGTGTGACTAGCATAACGATCTTGAATTGAAATACTGAATTTAAGAGGATTTTCCGATAGCAAACTTAAAATAAATTCAATTCCTAAAGCTTCTGGTATAAGTCTATGTAGTCTTTTATTAATCCGCCTATTGGCAGCTTGAATTTCCCTCACTTTTAGCACTTCAGGTAATTCATTTAATTTGCCAACTGGGTTTTCACCAAATGCTAAAATCAACAAAGAATTTTCGAGAGGATTTAGATTTTCAACGTCGAGTATTGATGATAAAAACTCTTCATCAGATAATCTAAGAACTTTGGGAAGCCTATTTAATGCTCCATTATCAATTGAGACACTTTGGTTATTTCTTTTGATACTTGTTACTCTGTGATGCGATCCTCTCGATAAAATTACAGCAATCTCTACTTCATCTTTAGGCTGAACATGTTGACCTACAAAGTAATATCCAGAATTTGAAGGCACAATTACCGTACCAATAGCATAAATCTCAGGGTCTTTGTTCCATGGCAACTTTGAATCATATATTCGGTCTACATTAACTGCATCTACGTCTATAGCAGCACCACTACAAAAATGTTCAATAACTTGCAAAACACTGGATTTACCAACGTCATTTGCACCAGTGAGTACAGTAACGTTTGGATCGATATCTATAGTTGTAGATAATGCAAATGGGCCATAGCCTTGAATAGTGAGGCTTTTGAGACGCATCTATTCCCCCGACTATTAAATTGAAGTCTAAATAATTATTGTATCACTAACAAGCTTAAGCTACAGCTTTCATTCCAGATTTGATTCCCACTCCAAACACAACTCAATCCCGATATGGTCGGAGAGATATACCGAACGCCCCTGATCGGTCACGGCGTCCTGAAAACGCAGGCGGCTTTCGACCTGTAACCCCGGCAAATCCGGCGCACGCATGAAGGTGTAATCAATCGCCGCGAAATAGCGCGCGGGCATCGAACGGCGCGGGCGCAGCGTCGGCGCGGCTTCCCCGGTGAGCGGGTCAGTCAGGCCGCTGTTATCCAAAAACGCCTGATACAACCAACTCCCGCGCGGCACATTAAAATCTCCACACACCAGCACCAGCGCGTCGAATGGCTGTGCTTGTACCAAACGGGCAAGCTGTTGAAGCTGATTATGCTCGTGGCGGGCGTAGAGGTTGGTTTCGTGCCAGCGCCCGGTGTAATTGGCGGTCAGATGGGTGTTCATGACGACCACTGGCAGCCCATCCAGATTCATACGGGAAATCAAGACACCCTTATGTAAAATCCAGTCAGCCAGCGCGGGCGTGTACCACAAGCCGCGTTCGTCGTAGAGCACAAACTCAGTCTCGACGATGTGATGCTGCGAAAGCGTCAGCAAACCGCCCTTCGGCGCGTGGAAAAAAGGCTTGAAGGCATGAACCGGATAGCGCATACAGGTACGAATAAGCTGCGCACACAGGTTATTGGCCTGCACTTCCTGCAAGCAAACGACGGAGAAGGCTTCTTCGTTCAGGATGTTCGCCAGCAGTGACAGGCGGCGGCTTGTGCCGGGGGTCGGCACGCCGTAGCAGTTGAGGGTGAGCAGTGAAAATTGAGTCATGGGGCGTCACAACGATCATAGGCAGAAGCGCGTATTATAGGCTGGCTGCATCATAAACACGTAAAGGCAATTTCATGGCGAAAATTCCAGACCTGCTGCGTTACGGTATTTGGGCAGCAGTCGCGGCGACAGCGAACGCCAATCGGCGCGAATATCACATGCAGACGACGTGGCTGCCGCACTTCAGCGTCAATACGCTGACGCTGCTGCTGCCGGATGTGATGCGCGTCCTCATCCCCAAAGGCCGTGAACCGGATGATCTGGTCGGGCAGGTGATGGTGACGATGGCGCGCGACAATGACAATTATGTAGTGTATGTCGCACCGCTGGCGGCAGGGTATTTACTCTCACACCCCAAGTTCAATATTTTTAAAGGCGAGATGGCCGAAATTCGACTGGGTGGCATGGGGCTGGACGCTATTCCGCACAGCGCAGCCGGTTTTGCGCTGACCGCGATGGTATGCGACACGCTGGAGAGCGCCTGTCAGGTGAAATCAGCTCGCGGGCCGCTGGCACGATTGGCGCGGCTGTGCAATCGCAATCCAGCGCTGACCTCCCTGGGCGTGCTGGCAGTAGTGACCTTTTTGTGGGAATTTGCGGAGTATCGTGTTCATCACCATGAGATGGCCCAGCAGGGCGACATCAGCAAAATCAATATGATGTGGAGCGCGGACGATACCCTGCGTGATGTGATTGCCAACCTGCTCGGCTGGGCAGGCGCATTGGTGGTGCGACGGCTGTCGAAATCCGGTTAGGCTGCTCCTGCTTTTAGCCTGAAACCGTCAATTTTCATTTCCTGTAAATTTGGACAGAAGCCTGCGATCAGCCATTTTTGGTTTGTGCAGTTTAATGTTACTATTTAACAGTCTCTTAACGGAGATAATGATTTCTTAACGTTCTTAAAATTGGGAGGTTGTATGAAGCAAAAATTATTACTCTTGATTTGCCTGGCCGCGCTAATGCTCGTGGTGTCGGTAGCTGCCGCTCAGGAGGACACACTGACCGTCCTCTGCACTCCGCAGGAAGACTGGTGTGTTGCCATGACCGAGGCGTTTGAGGCGGAGACGGGCATCGACACCAACTATGTCCGTATGTCGTCGGGCGAGTCGCTGGCACGCATCCGGGCGACTGTTGGAAATCCCGAATTTTCGGTGTGGTGGGGCGGCCCGGCAGATGCCTTCATTGCCGGTAAAGAGGAAGGTTTGCTGGAAGCATATACATCACCGAGCGCAGAAGTGATCCCGGCGCAGTATAAGGACGCCGATGGCTTCTGGTCAGGTGTGTATGTCGGGGCGCTGGGCTTCTGCTCCAACCTGCAAATTCTGGAAGAACTGGGACTGGAAGCCCCAACTTCGTGGGATGACCTGCTGGCACCCGAACTGGTGAGCAATGTAGCGATGGCACATCCGGCAACATCGGGGACGGCCTTCACGGCTTTCTGGTCGATTGTTACCCTGAAAGCGAATGAACTGGAATATCCCGACGGGATGCCCGCCGAAGGTGAGAGTGTCGAAGGCACAGGCGAAGGTTTTGATGAAACCGGCGCACCAACCCAGGCAGCGATGGATGCGGCGTTTGAATACTTCCTGCTGTTGAATCGCAACATCCTGCAATATACACGCTCTGGCTCTGCACCGGGGACGCTGGCGGGACAGGGCGAAGTAGCGGTGTCGATCATCTTCTCGCACGACTGTGTGAAGCTGCAACAGGAAGGCTTTGAAGGCATCCTGACGACGACATTCCCGGAAGAAGGCACGGGTTATGAAATCGGCGGCATGGCGATCATTGCCGACGCGCCAGAACCGGAAGCCGCGCGGATGTGGTACGACTGGGCGCTGACGGCGGCGGCACAGGAAATTGGCCCGACGGTCAATTCACTGCAACTGCCGACTAACCCGGATGCAGCCATCTCTGATCTGGCGGTGAATCTGGCTGAGATCAATGTGCTGGATTACAATTTCCAGGCGGCTGGCCTGAACCGTACCGCGCTGGTGGAGCGGTTCGACGCAGAAGTCGCACCGGCACCTACCGAATAAAATTCTTTTGTAAAGTGTGTCCCCTCAATCCGCTGTGGATGAGGGGACATTTTTAAGTGGGGTGATTTGTGCGTAAAAAGTTCACTGGCCCATTTCGGGTCATTTTTCAAGACCCCCTCCTTACGATCATTGTAACCCTGGCAACCCTGTTCATCCTGATCGCTATCGTGCTGCCGCTGCTGGCGATGGTGGGCGAGAGTGTTTCAGAAAAAGGTGCCGCCTTATTTCAGCGCTATCTGAGCGAGCCGGTTTACCAGAACATCATCGTCAACACAATTGTGATGGGTTTGCTGGTGGCGGCGGTTGGCACGGCGGTTGGCTTTTTATTCGCGTATGTGCAGGTCAAAGTGGATGTGCCGCTGAAGCGGTTTATGCACATCGCGGCGCTGATTCCGATTGTGTCGCCCCCGTTCGCAGTGGCTACAGCGCTGATTGTGTTGTTTGGGCGCAACGGCATCATTTCGCGCGGCATTTTTGGCGTGCGTTATGACATCTACGGGTTAGACGGCCTGACGATTGTGATGGCGCTTTCATTTTTCACGGTCGCTTACCTGAATTTGCGCGGCATGATGATGGCACTTGATCCGGCACTGGACGAAGCCGCGACCAACCTGGGGGCGGGCAAATGGCGTATTTTCCGCACGGTGACGCTGCCGATGCTCGTCCCCGGCATCGCCAGTTCATTTCTGCTGCTGTTCGTGGAGGCGATTGCTGATCTGGGAAATCCGCTGGTACTGGGTGGCAATTATGAGGTGCTGGCAACCCGCATTTATATCACGGTCATTGGTTTATACGATACGACGGGCGCGGCGGTGTTATCGGTCATTCTGCTGGTGCCATCGCTGACCATCTTTCTGGTGCAGCGCTACTGGGTCAGCCGGGCATCGGTCGTTTCGGTCACGGGGAAACCTTCCGGCAAGCCGCAGATGGTGACTAACCCGCTGGTGAAGTGGCCGCTGTTTGGGGCGACCCTGTTCATCTGCCTGTTGATCGTCCTGCTTTACGGGATGATTTTTTATGGCGCGTTTACCCAGGTGCCGGGCGTGAATAACACCTTTACGCTCAGTCATTTTGACTTTGTGATTAATGGCATTGGACGACAGGCGATGCAGGATACGACGCGGCTTTCGGCCATCACGACGCCGATTGCCGGAACGATTGGCATCATCATCGCTGTGCTGGTGATGCGTAAGGGTTTTGCGGGCCGGAACGTGCTGGATTTTGGCATCATGCTGGGCATCGCCGTTCCCGGCACAATTATCGGCATCGGCTATCTGCTGATGTTCAATAATCCGATTGTCGCCACCCTGCCCATCGTGGGGGAGATCACGCTGATTCCAAAGCTGACGGGCGGGCAAGGTGCGTTCGGCGGGGCGCTGGCAATTGTACTGGTTTTTATCATCCGCAGCACACCGGCGGCGCTGCGCTCCGGGACGGCGGCGCTGTCTCAGATTGACCCGGCTATTGAGGAAGCCTCCATCAGTTTAGGGGCAGACAGCGCGCGCACCTTCCGGCGGATTACGCTGCCGCTGGTGCGTCCGGCGTTTCTGGCGGGGCTGATTTACGCTTTCGCCCGTTCGATGACCACGATTTCAGCGATCATCTTTCTGACGACGCCGCAGACCAAAATTATGACCGCCCAAATTCTGAATGAGGTTGAAAATGGGCGTTACGGCAATGCGTTTGCTTACTGTGTGATTCTGTTCATCATTGTCATGCTGGCGACGAGTGTTTTTTACTTTTTAGTCGGCTCAAAAACAGGGGCGGAACGTACTTTAGAGGGAGGGTTGTAGTGGCTACTATCAGCCTGAAACTGGATCACATTTCAAAAGCATTCACGCAGCGCGGCGGCGATGGAACGGTTAAAGCGGTTGACGATATTTCGCTAGATATTCCCAGCGGCGAGTTCACAACACTGCTGGGGCCTTCCGGGTGTGGCAAGACGACAACCCTGCGCCTGATCGCGGGATTTGAAACACCGACTTCGGGACGAATTCTGCTGGATGGGCAGGATATTTCCTACCAGCCGCCGAACAAACGTGATATGGCGCTGGTGTTTCAGAATTACGCGCTTTTTCCGCACATGACGGTGTTTGACAATATCGCTTATGGGCTGCAAACGAACGGCCTATCACGCAGCCAGATCAAGCAAAAAGTACAGGAATCGCTGAGCGTCATGAGTCTGGTGGGGATGGAAAACCGCCGTCCGAATCAGCTTTCGGGCGGGCAGCAGCAGCGGGTGGCGCTGGCGCGGTCACTGGTGCGCGAGCCGCGCATTCTGCTGTTTGACGAGCCGCTTTCAAATCTGGACGCCAAGCTGCGAGTGCAGATGCGGAGTGAAATTCATCGTTTGCAGCGCAGCCTTCAGATTACGAGCATTTATGTCACGCACGATCAGGTAGAAGCGATGGCGCTTTCTGACCGAATCGTGGTGATGAACAATGGTCGGATCGAGCAGATGGGCACGCCGCAGGAGATTTACCGCTATCCAGTTTCGCGGTTTGTGGCCGATTTCATCGGACGGGCGAACTTCATTGAAACCCTGGTGAAGCCAGCCGGAGCAGGACAGGTGGAAGCCCATATCTTTGGGCGGGCGGTTACGCTGCCGATTCGCTTTGAAATGAAAAGCGAAGCCTATGTGATCGCCATGCTGCGCCCGGAAGCGCTCATGCTGCGGGATGACCCAGCGCTGCCACAGGCACAGGTTGACCAGACGATGTTCCTCGGTTCAGAAGTGGAATATCTGGTGAGTGTGGGCGGTTATAACCTGACAGTAATCGATAACGACCCACGCGCTAACCGGCTGTTCGCAGAGGGGCAAACGGTTGGCCTTGATTTTCTGGTGGAGGCGGTTCATCTGCTGCCAATGGTGTGATTTTTATCGAAAAAACGCCGTAAAACCCCAACCTTTAGGTTAGGGGATATAAGGC
>CAYUTY010000073.1:0-30128 GCA_964447795.1 uncultured Anaerolineaceae bacterium | reverse complement strand
TTGAGGGATAACTGTTTGAAACTGGCGCTCGTTCATGACTGGCTGAATCAGGTCGGCGGCGCGGAAGATGTGCTGGACACTTTGGTCAAGCTCTACCCGACCAGCCCGCTCTACACCAGTATCTACGCGCCTCAGCTCATGCCTGCCCACTATCAACAATGGGATATTCGCACCCTTTGGCTTGACCAGATGCCTGCCATCCACAATCATCATCAACCCTATCTGCCGCTGTATCCGCTGGCATGGGGGGGATTGGATTTGTCAGATTATGATGTGGTTTTGAGCAACAAAAGTGGCTTTTGTCATGGTCTCCAGCATGACGCCGAAACGCTGCACATCTGCTACTGCCTCGCGCCGACGCGCTATATCTGGCAGCTCGACGCTTATATTGCTCGTGAAGGCCTCGGCACGGTTGCACAAATGGCGCTCCGTCCACTGGCGGCTGCCCTTCGCCGATGGGACTACGCCGCCGCCCAGCGTGTCAATCACTTCATCGCCATCTCAACCGAAATTCAGGCACGCATCAAAACTTACTATGACCGTGAGTCTGTCATCATTTATCCTCCCGTAGATACCGCCCGCTTTCAACCTTCATCCACTATTGAAGATTATTATCTGATTGTCTCACGCCTTATACCCTACAAACGCATTGATCTCGCTGTGCAAGCCGCTACTAAACTCGGTCTTCCGCTCAAAATCGGTGGTAAAGGGCGCGATATGGAGCGACTGCGAGCGATGGCCGGGCCGACAGTGGAATTCCTGGGCTATGTACCAGACGAACAACTGCCGGACTTGATGGCCCGCTGTAAGGCTTTTCTCTTCCCTGGCCTGGAAGATTTTGGCATCACTCCCGTACAGGCACAGGCTGCTGGCCGCCCAGTCATCGCTTATGGCGGCGGTGGTGCGCTTGATACCGTCATACCCGGTAAAACTGGCGAACTTTTTGATGAGATGACCGTCGAAAGCCTGGCCGCTATCCTGCGTAATTTCGATGTCAAGCGTTACAATTCATCAGAAATTCGCGCCCATGCCCTGCAATTCGATACTGCCGTTTTCAACCAGCAAATCACGGCCTATGTCGAGCAAGCGTGGGACAAATTCTCAAAAGGCAGATTATGAATTGATGACATAGCCTGTTGGGTATGGGTCTGAGCGCATAATAAGTCCAGCTTGCTCGATTTGAGAAAGTATTTCATAGACAAACTTTCTCAAATCCTCTCTATCGGGAGGAAAGTTATTAAAAACATCTTCTCCTCCCTTTACATGGTCAGGATCATTAATGTACCAGTGCATCCAATCAAGAAACCATGAGCGATCAAAGCGTTGAAGGTTCGGAGCATCCCAATTGAGATACTCATGAGTTTGAAGGTTCGTCAAACGACAACCAGCGCCATGCAGGAAATACTCCCATTTTTCCCCGTCTTTCTCCCATATTCCAAGAGGCGATTTAAGACCATATTGCTTATGTATTATGCTCCAAGCACGCGGAGCACCATCACGCCACATGTCAGGTTCATAATAGTAATCGAGCATAGCTTCAAGGACGATCTTCTGACGCCCTACAAATCGTTGAATCAAATTGTAAATGGCTTGCTGGATTGGATTGAGATCATCCATGCTTATAATTCCTTCCCTCACCGAACATTGGTATATAATACCCGGCTGAAGTCTGATTTCCGCTAAGGAAATGGAGTTTTCATGGAACTAATACTCATTCTGCGTGTTCTGATGCGCCGCTGGTATCTGGTGCTGATCCCTGTCGTGATTGTTGCTTTCTTCATCCTGCCGGATTTTCTTGGTGGCAGTGCAGCATCTGGCGGCTACACCACCACCATTCGCTACAGTGCTTCGCAGGTTTTGGAAGCCATCCCCAACCGCGACGGCGACTATCAGGATGTATGGCTGGCTTCCGAACTCACCGTCAATGCCCTGACCGATTGGGTGCGGACGAGCAGCTTTCTCGGCGAGGTTGAACAAACTGCGCGCGAAAGTGGCGCTTCTGTCAGCGCGGCAGCCATTGGCATCGCGGCGGATAACCGGCGCAGTGTCGGGCAGATTCAAATCAGCTATCCCGATCTGGAAACGCTCAAGGCGCTGTCGGAAGCGGCCATCAATGTACTGAAAAATCGCGCGCAGTATTATTTTCCGCAGTTGGGGCAGCAGCCCGCCCAGGTCACCATTCTCGATGTGCCACAAATCGTCGCCGCCCCGCCACCCATCACCAACCGCCTTGCACCGCTCATCCGCCTCGGCATTGGCTTGTTGGCGGGCATGGCAGTGGCTTTTATGGCAGAATATTTTGACCCCACCCTGCGCCGCCGTGAACAGGTCGAAGCACTTGGTTTGCCCGTCATCGCAACTCTTCCGCGCGATTAACGGTATAGGTCTTAACAGTCATCAGCAGCGAGTGGGTGGATTTGTGGTTTCGGGAGAGAAAAATGCGGGCTAACAATGTCAGGTTTTTGTCATCAGTAGTAATTTTACTGACATGGGTTGTATGCGCTGCTGCACAAACTATTGATTTGCTACCCTACAACTGGGATGAGGCTGGTCTGTCACTGGGATACCCAGCGGGTTGGGATGAACCAGTGCCGTCTGAACAGGACGGACGACTATCTCTACAACTGGCGCAAACACTGTCTGCCTCACCCGAAACCCGCCCACCTGGTGTACCAGTAATAATTTTCACACTTTATCCTGCCGAATCCATTCAATCCGACGCGACTGGAAATGTTGATTTTACGACGCTGATTGACGATCAATTCACCCTGCTAGACCTGCAATCTGACGACATCGCCACTGAAACACAATTACTCAATGCTCCAGCATCATCAACAACCGGAAGCAGCACAGACGGTCTCCTCTTTGGCCTTCTCCGCGCCTCCAGGCTGCCGGATGGGCGCGTTTTGATCGTACTTGGCCGTGCTGTTGAAGCGCAGCGCCAAACTTTCACCACCACCTTTGATGCTGTTGCCAATAGTCTGACATCTGACGCGATCTTTCAGCCACAATCACCGACCTATGGCACACTATGGCACACTATCAGCACACTGGCTGATGGGGAAAATGCTTTCGTCAATCTCAACGGATTGGCTTATACCAATGACCGTCTCTACACAGCTGATTCAGCCATGGGCCTCATTCAGTTCAGTATCGAAACAGGTGAAATCAGTGCTGTTTATCCTAATGCTGATTTCGCCCTGCCTGTAAAAGTTGCTGCTGCTGACGGTATTGTATATATCGCGGACACCGTGTGCCAATGTGTGCATATCCTCGGTACTGACGGCACTTGGAGCGAACCTCTAACCGGTTTTGGCCCGGAATCTCCTGCCAGTATCGCACTTGCTGAAGATGGCAGCCTGTACGCAACTAATCTGAACGATGCAAGTGTACAGGTGCGCATTTTCAGCGCAGCGGGAGAAGATAACATTCCATTCGGAGCTGAAATTGTAACGCAACCCATGTTAACAACTGCCCCGGATGGCCGTGTGCTGGCATTGACGGACGAAGGGTTAGTGCTCCCGGTTGAGACTGGTGATTTCGCCCCGCTTTATACACTTAATATCGGATCAATGATTGTCAATGATTTCGCGCTGTTAACGGATAACTCTTTTTTGCTGACTACTGCTGGACAAGGTGTGCTCCTAGCAGACTCCAATGGCGAAATCATCGATTCGATTGGTTTGATAGTAGCAACATCTCCCCTGCCCGGTGAATTCGTACAGCCACGTGGCCTGGCAGTTGCGCCAACAGGGACAATCTTTGTTGCGGACAGCGATGGCATTTTTGGTTCGGTTACAGCGCTCAGCACTCGTGTGGATGCCGGACGCATCGGTTCAAGCACACTTATCCCCGGCGTTATTGTCGGCGGAATACTATCACAGGACGCACCGGCACAGGATTGGACATTCAACGGTATCGCTGGGCAGGTTGTGACATTCACAGCAATTGATGCAACTGGGCAGGGAACGCTTGATGTTGCTATCCGCCTGCTGGCACCTAATGAAATAGAAGAAATCTACAATGACGATCAGGGTGGTGAAGACCCCATAGCCGCGCTGGACGCGCAAATCACTAATCATATTCTTGCTGCCAGCGGTTCCTATAAAGTGCGTGTCGAAACGGTCGCAGGGAGTGGGACATATCAACTTGGCATGGTGGAGGACAGGTTATTCAATCTGAGTTTAGATGGAGCAACTCAGCTAGAAGGACAAATCCAGCCCGCTCTACCTGCCCAGCGCTGGCTGTTTGAAGGCCAGGCAGGACAGGTCTTCACAATTACCATGCAGGCTGAAACTGGAACACTCGACCCTCTGCTGCGCTTATGGGACGAGGATGGGGCTATGGTTGCCGAAAATGATGATGCCGCAGACTCAGCACTGGGCAAAAATGCTCAAATCGTTCAGGTTAGCCTGCCCACTGCGGGAACTTATACCCTGGAAGCCGGGCGCTTCAGCGGCGAGGGTGTATACACCTTGATTATCGTCGCGACCTCCTGATCTACGACTCAACTTCCGCCGCAACTTCGTCTTGTGGATAAACTGCACCATCAGCATATCGTTCGCGCATCTCATTGTTGTGGAAATACCAGGCAATCGCCAGTGTCGCGCCGCTGAACAAACCACCCAACAGGATACCGACAATGATTGCCTGCACTGGCACATTGTTTTGCGCCAGCGAAAAAAGTGTCATGGTGAACATGCTTGCGACTACCCCTAGTCCGGCAGTCACCGCTGGCGCAAGCCACTGACGACGAATGGAGAGATAAATACCAGCCAATAACAACGCGAAGATGACGAAGATAACTCCAGCCATAATTTGCCTCCAAACCTGTTAAACCGTTCGTAAAACAGCCCGCACTGGCGACCCGCAGGCGAGGTCAAGCTTAAGCGGCAGCGCCACCAGCTCGTAATCCCCGTCTGGCACATCACGCAGGAATAAGGTCTCAATATTCACCATTCTATAACGACTTAGCGCATGATGGCACATTAATTCTGTACTATCGAACGCATCTACTGACGGCGAATCCAAACCGATCAGCCTTGTTCCCTGGGCAGCAAGAAATTCAATCAATGGCAAACTCAAATACGGAAAAACTGTCGGCCACTGGCCATCTGGCAGATCGCTTACATGGCTGTGAATCAGTAATCTTTCGACGCCTTTTAGAGACTCATCTGGAAAATCCGCTAGGAACAATGGGCCGTCCTGCTTCACTACTGTCACCACTCGCGCTGAACCAATATAAGCATCGAGCGGCATCTCCGCCGGATGCACACCTTCATCTTCATAGTGAAAATAAGCATCGGCATGGGTGCCAGCGTGGGCACTCATGGTCAATGTCATCAGATTGACTGATGCACCTTCCTGCCGCTTCAAGACCGGGCTGGCACTGTAACCTGTGTCTCCAGGCCAAACCGCCAGTTCAGGCCTCACCGTCCGTGTAATGTCATAAATCATTGTGTTTGACTCATACCTCATGTACTTGTTACTTCCCATGCTACTCCTAGTTGCCAGTTTTCGCCTAACCGGGGACAATAGAGACACAACACTATCTCGAATGAATCACCTTACTTAGGAGAATAACCGCATGGTAAAACAAGTAAAAATAATCTCTTTCATCAATGACCGAGAGGGACGTGAAGAAGCTGAGCGAGAACTGACCCGCCTCGTAAACGAAGGGTGGGTTATCATCTCATCCGGCGGTGGGACGGGCGCAGAGCTGGTATGGGGATTTGTCATTTTGCAACGCGAATCAGCCTAATAATAATTGACAATTCGACTGAAAACCAGTACAATTGTTCTAATTCCTGGAGTTAAATTTGAATGGGAAATTTATTTGACGTGAACGGCAAAATTGCCGTTGTTACGGGAGCATCACGTGGCATTGGGCAGGCTATCGCCGAACGGTTAGCTGAAGCAGGTGCAAAAGTTGTTCTCAGCAGTCGTAAGCAGGAGGGGTTGGATACCGTTGTTGAGGGTATCCGGGCAAAAGGTGGAGAAGCACTAGCAGTTGTAGCGCACAATGGCGATAAAAGTGCTTTAAAGGGATTGGCAACAGCAGCTCTTGATGCTTACGGACGCATTGATATACTCATCAACAATGCTGCCACCAACCCCCACTTTGGCACCCTTCTCGAAGCTGAAGACAGCATGTGGCAAAAAACCATTGAGGTCAACCTCCTTGGGAATATCTGGCTGACGCAGGCAGTTGTGCCGTCTATGCGGCATAATGGCGGAGGTAAAATTATCAATGTTGCCTCAGTCAATGGAATTCGTCCGGGGCGGATGCAAGGTATTTATAGTATGACTAAAGCCGGACTCATCAGTCTGACTCAGACGCTGGCGATGGAACTGGCAAGTGATAACATCCAGGTCAATGCCATCGCGCCCGGATTGGTCAAAACCAAATTCGCTCGTGCCATTTGGGAAAATGATGTGCTGCTGAATGAAGTTATGAACCGCACCCCAGCCCACAGACTGGGTGAGCCAGACGATATTGCCGGAATGGCGTTATTTCTCGCTTCTCCAGCATCCAGCTTTGCGACTGGTCAGATTTTTGTGGTTGATGGTGGGGTAACTATCCCAATGATTTAAGTCAGCTCGTTTTGTCCTCAAATACAAGTTAGTGAAAAGTTTTTTGAGAAGCTGAAGTTGTTAATTGAAAATGATCAACCTGAGGACAATATGCAGTTCACCTTATATACTGAAAAAACCATCTCCCAGTGTATGCTGGCGCTCAACGAACGCCTGCACAGTGGCGGACGATCCGGGTTAGCAGGCTGGGTAGAAAAGAGCGGATCGTTCTCGCTGACAGCGACTTCAACGGTTGCCCGTTCCTTTAAGCGTACTACCCGCCTCTCCGCGAAGGTCGAGCGTCAGGGGAGTGTAACGATCATCAAGGGCTATGTCTCTGACGGTGTGGCCCCACGCCAGCAGGCTATCATTTTTGGCGCACTGGTACTGGCCGGTCTGCTGCTTACCTTCGCTGGGGGAATGCTGCTGCCAGGAGCTGTTGCCATCGCTGCCGCCTTCATCCTTTATATCCCGCTGGCCGGTGATTATCAGAACAGCGAAACGCTAATGCATGAAGTTCAGCGCACTCTCAAGGCCAAAAATACGCCGCCCGTCGTCGTCAAAAAAGTTCTTGTTAGCAAGAAGTCCGCCTCACCACAAAAGCCAGCCACAGCTAAAAAATCGGCAACATCAGCTAAAAAACCAACTGCAACATCTGCCTCGCGCCCGGTGTCACGCAGTTAATCAATCTCAAAAACCCGTTGAATCTGTGGCACACCATAATCTGCCTGTCCGGTTAGAACTGTCAGATTTGGCAGGATATGCGCTATAGCGCTGCTGTGCGTATGACCACACAAAACGGTTAGCTGGCACGCGGGACATGCTTGCATAATCTGCCGCAAAGCATCACCAACGGCCCGACATGCAAAATGGGGCAAATAATTATCATCCGAAAGATTACCCATGTGCCAGCACGCCTCACGAAACGGTGGCACATGTGTTAGCATAAAAATCTGCTGAAAGCGTGCGGCTACCTGAGGCAAGACACGCTTGAAATGGGCTGCCGCTTCATCACCCAAGCGATTTAACTGCAATAGCAGTTCGTTCTTGCTCAGACTGCTCAATTCTGCAATCAAAACATAATCATTAAGGGCTACATCGGAACGCGCATAATCTCCACAGCGCCCATCTGCCCACGAATCGTGGCCGATGAGCGCTGTGTGCGGCGTCAACTGCACCACCTCTACCTCGTTCATCCAGATTAACCGCGACGAACCGTTCACCAGCTTACGCACAGCAGCGCGGGTTTCATCCATTGAACTGTGATAGTAATCGTGATTACCTAGTACGAAGTAAATTGGACGTTGAAGCTGGTCTTCCAGGCGTTTGAGATACCAGTTAAGACGAGGGGCTTCACCTATATCCCCGGTGATAAAAAACACCTCAGCTTCACAACTACGCACCAGGGTGAAAAATTTTTCTATTCCAACTGGAGAAAGGAAATTGATATGAATATCGCTCAGCCAAGCAGCACGCATCAGCTACAATCCGTGTTGAGCGCGGATATGTTGCAGCAGCGCCGTACACCCCTTCTCGACCAGTTCATAAGTCTCATCAAATTTACCGGTGTACCAGGGGTCAGGTACTTCTTCAACCTTTACAGTTCCGGCATGATTTGCATAACTCAGAAACAGCGCGACTTCACCTTTCACATCGCCTGTCATGCGCTGCAACCGCGACAGGTGACTTCTATCCATAGCCAGCATATAATCTGCTTCTCGAATATCCTGCGAGACAATCTGCCGCGCCGGGCGCAGTCGCTCATGGGGAACACTGTGTTTAGTCAGCACATTCAGCGTCCCTCGATGCGTCGTGTTCCCAACTTCTTCATCACTTGTCCCCACTGAGTCGCAGTAAATTTTATCCCCTAGTCCAGCCTGAGCGACTAGCTGGCGAAAAACCGCCTCAGCCATCGGCGAACGGCAAATATTCCCAGTACAGACGAACATCACCTGAATCATCAGTCAATCCCTGTCATTCAACCTGATAGCACAAGCCCACTACTGAAGGCGATCTGTTCCATGCATAAGCAACCTGCGCCATTGCCATCAAGGTTTCCATACAACTCGCTTCCTCTGAACTGCCGCAGGCGTTTCGTGCAGCCCGGATAAAATCTTCTTTTTCAGCCTTGACGAATAGTGACCAGAACGAATCAGACACCACATAAGCAGCAGGCAGCCCCGGTTCAGCAGACTTATAACGTACATCCAGGCTGCGAATTTCATCCGTGATGTCAGCAGGTATCCACTCGCTCGAACCCTTGCGAGGCATTATGTCAGTATCCAGACAGTCATCCACATCAATTTGTCTTACAACTGCCAAGGCGCGGAAGACAGCACAAACCTGCTCTATTTCACCCCGAAAATGTGCCATAACAAAACGACTATAAGCAGAGACAAACAACATCTGGCGTATTGACGCGCCAGACTCAGCTTCTGGATACAATTCATGTAAATGAGTATTAGAAAAATCATGTAAGGGGACGCGCGCCGGATCATTATTCAGATGCTTCACCCTCCATAGAGGTGAAACCTTCAACCGCGCCAGACGAGGTAGCAGCCCATCAACATTAAAATTTTCGCCGCATGGGATAGCTGCTGGTCGCCCTTCCAGCCGGGTGAAAGCCGTCACTACCGGACGGCGACTCCATATTTCCTGCAATTGCAGCAGGTCAACAATATCCAGTCTCAACCGCATCGTCTACTCAGTCAGCTCAACCCGGCGCTCAACCTGGGCAGGATTCTCGCCCAAATCTTCCAGTGCCGTCATTGCATATTCCCGCACATCCGAATTTTCTTCGTAAGCCAGCAGTTCCAGCAACGGGCGAACCGAGCGCCTGTCCTGACTCCAGCCAAGCGCCCGCGCGGCATACCGGCGCACATAATTATCGCCATCGTGCAGTGCCTCAATCAAACCTTCAATAGCCGTCTCATCCACCACCCAGCACATCGCCCGCGCGGCATACCGGCGCACATAGGGAACGGAATCCTGCAAGGCCACCATTAATGGTTGTACTGCATCCTTGCCGCCCACCCATCCCAGGGCCGTAGCTGCATGAACCCGCACATCCGAATCTTCATCCATCAACAGCGCGATCAGGGGATCAACCGCTTTTGGGCCAAACTGGATCAGTTCCATTACCACCGACTTGCGAATAATGGGATCAGGGTCAATAAGCTGTTCCTGAATACGCTGAAAATCCACTCCGGCGCGGTTCGGACCCTGCCCATTCGGCGAGTCGCTAATATGCTCCTGTTCAGTTTGGAGAATCAGAGCGCGGTTCAGATAGTGACGCGCATTTTTATAATTGGCGTCAAGCGCGAGAATGCGCTGCAAATCATTCACGACTTGCATCAAATTTGGCTGGTCGCTTAACATCTCGCGCATACTGCGAAAATATAAGCGCTCAATCTCGGCGATTTGCGACGGGGGAATTTTCATGTTTGGCTGGTGAAACAGACCCAATACCCGGTCGAGTATCACCACCAACACCAGCACAGCCGCGCCAACCTGCAAAATCCGCGCCAGCGCCGACTCTGCTGCAAGCAGTGTCAGGGCTAGTGCTGCCAATGCGATCACGATGAACAAAAAATAAAAGAAACGGCGCATACAAGCGCTCCTGCCTGCTTTCAGCCTTTATTCAGGGCGCGGTGTATCAGAAACGACATCAGTTGCTTCACTGCTGCTATCCGTTTCCTCAATTGCAGTATCCTCTTCAACGGGTATCTCGATGATTACAGGGGCTTCATCGATCTCAGGTGGCACAACCGCCTCAGCAGGTGGTGCTTCATGGCTAACCATCGTGATTTTGCCATCAATAAAGGCACCTTCTTCAGTTGTCAGCGCCGTCGCACGAATGTCACCCCATATTCGCCCTGTCCGAAGCAGTTGAACTTTCTTGCCAGAGATATTACCCCGTACTGCGCCAGCAATCGAAATATTCTTGGCATTGATGTCTGCGTTGATCCGCGCCGTTTCGCCTACCAGCACATTCCCACTGATTTCCAGAGTGCCAGTGAATGTACCATCCAACCGCACATTAGCGTTGCTCTGTAACACGCCCTCAAGCGTGCTGTTTGCGCCCAGTACAGTTTCAAAACCCACTGGTGACGGGGGAGCAACCGGTTTCGGGAGCTGGGGTTTCTCAATCGACGGTTCCTGCGTAATCGGCTGGTCGCTCTGACGGCGATTCCCAAAAAAAGACATGGCAACCTCTCCCTGAATGACTGGATGTTCGCTCATCAATTCACTATACAGCGAGTTCGGCTGGAACTCAAACCAAAATTGGATAGACCAAGTTTAGTTATGTGGCTATTTTCACAAAATCTCAAGCGCTGTACCATCATCATAGATGTACTATAAATAGGGCGCAACCCTGAAACGGGTGTCTCCCCTGATGTATGTCTAACTTCGCTGTCGGCAGGATTACCAGCAAGTCAATTCGTATTCATTCGTTATCGGTCATCTAATTCATTCAGGATGTCGTTTTTGCTATGCGTCTGTTCAGTGCCGCGCCTCAATCTCTCGAACAAACCAATTTCCATCATCTGGTACAGGACATCGCCTGGTTCGGCCTCGCCTTGCCCGCCACTACTCGCTTTTTGCAGGTCTATGCCATTCGCCTGGGCGCGAAAGCTGATGAACTCAGCATCCTGACTTCGCTTCCGGCTATCATTTTGCTGATTTCCGCTTCACTTGGCAGCCGCTGGATGGCTAAACACAATCACGACTGCATGAAGGCGGTTTTCTGGCCCGCGCTTATCTTCCGTCTGCAATTCTTACTGCCCGCGCTGACGCCATTTATGCCAGTATCATTCCAGCCTCTCTGGCTGGTGCTTTCGCTGGCTTTACCCGCCCTTGCTCAAGGCATCGCATCTGTTGTCTTCCTCATTATGATGCGTGAGGCTGTCCCGGATGAGCAGATTGCCTCGCTTGTGAGCCGCCGTTCCCTGGCAATGAATCTAACCCTTGCACTAAGTGGTCTGGCACTTGGCCTTTGGCTGGAAAAAGCGCCTTTCCCCTTCAATTATCAGGCAATGTTTGTAGTAGCATTTCTGCTGGCGATGATCAGTCTATGGCATGTGATGAAAATTCACATCCTGCCCGTGCCAGTGCCCTCAACAAACGCTCAGGCAAAACCAATCGCTAATCCCTGGCGTTCCCAGAGTTTTCAACAGGTCGCCTTCATCACATCCATTACCCATATCGCCTTTTTCGCCATTTATCCGCTCACACCGCTCCACCTCATTAAAAACCTGGATGCCAACGAATTTTTCATGGGATTGTTCGCCCTGGCGGAATTAGTGGCAGGTGCAGGAATTACCCTGGCTACCGCCTACCTCATCCGTCGTTTCGGTCATCGCGCTATGATTGCCTTTGCTATGGCCGGGACAGGTATCGGTTCCATCATTCTCGCGCTTACCCCCAGCCTGGGACTCGCGCTGCCTGCCGGGGCATTAGCATGGGCCGCGTGGACAACCGCAACGATCAGCATGTTCGCCCATTTCAGTGAAAGTACGCCGCACGAAGACAAAGCGCCCTACACAGTCGCCTACATGCAGGTGATTTCGGTAGCAACATTCGTTGGCCCAATGATTGGCAGCGGCCTTAGCAAGCTAGGAATCAGCCTGGTGGCAATTATTCTGATTGGTGGAGCGCTCCGCCTTCTCTCTGCTGTCCTCACCCATTTCCACACGCTCGAATGGTTTGAGCGCAAGCTGAATATCGCTTCCTTTAGCCGCTAAAGCTTCAGAATTGTCTCCAATCTTTGGCCTTAACCACCGAAATCAGGAACACAAACAAATAGATTTCCCTCTTCTCCTCAGGTTCAGAGGAGAAGGGGTAGGGCTGAGGCTTAAACCAACTATGCGCTCTGACGCGGTTGTGTCACCGACGGCGTAAGTGTTGGCGTTGGTGTATCGGGGGTAGCCGGGTCAATGGTCGCCGTCGGCGCAGGGGTATTGGTTGATACGGTTGGTGAAGCTGTGTAGGTGAGTGTCGGTGTCACCGTCGGTAGGGGCGTGGGTGTTCGGCTGGGTGTCGCTGTGGGTGACAGCGCTTCGAGAACGCTTTCATGCATGTAAACAAGCTCCAGACGCCGTGTAGCCGGGTTCTGATCAATGGTGTACCATTCGCTATCCGCGTTTGGTCTGCCCAGCACGCAAACCGGCTCATTCTGTGAAAGTGAAGTTACGATAGCCCCATTAGGGCTAGGAGATTCTCGCACAATCGCACTAGGCACAGAAACCACAAAGTCGATACATTCCGGCACCGGTGTAGCCGAAGCAATTGGCGTTGGGTTGCGCGTCGGGATGAAACTTTCCGCTGTCGCAGTAGCAATAATCACAGCCTGCTCTGTAGCCTCTAGAACACCCCGACCACCGGTTCGCAGGAAATTTTGCACACCGATGAAGACATAATATACGCCGAAAACCAGGGCGACACCTACCAGAAAAACCAGCCATGCAGGCGGGCCGGAGTTCCCCCGGCGGAGTGAACGGGATGGACGTCTTCCAAATGTCATTCCGGTAAACCTCAAACCACTTCGGCCACTGTTGTACCGGAAATCAATACGTCACGCTAGTCTGATTGGGTTTTCGTCGTTTAAACGTCAGCTCTTAACCAATCATCCATAATGCGCCGGGCTGTCTGGTCATTGAGGTGTGAATTGAGGATGCTCCAAAGCGCTCGTTCGCGCCGTTCCATCTCATCATGCAGACTCTTGAGATGCAGCAGATTGCGGATTCGCGCCAGCAGAAGAAGCGAGTCAAAGGGTTTCAGCAAAAAATCATCTGCACCAGCTTCCAGCGCTTTCTGGCGGGCTTCATCACCTTCCATCGCGCTTATAATCAGTACTGGTGTGTAGCGGGTCACTTCATCCGCTTTTAACCGCAGACACACCTCGTAGCCGCTCATGCCTGGCAGTCGCAAATCGAGCAGCACCAGATCAGGCGGATGCGCCGCAGAGAGTTGCAGAGCATTCTCTCCATTGGAAGCCATCTGAACCTGATAGCCTTCCAAGTATGCCTGCAATAAATCCCGGTTCATCCAATCGTCATCAACGATCAGAATGAGTGGCAGCTTACTGTTCATCGATGTGCCTGCATTTGGTTATATTCGCCTGTTATTTTCATTGTACGATTGCCTATGCACCAGCGCCAGTAAAGATTGAGCAACAAAATCGCAACATTTCAGCCTTTATGTTTGCGAAAGGCTTGCAAGGTATTGTCAACAATGGCACAACTAAGCGAAGTGAGGGTTTATGGCCGCGCCATCCAGACGCATATATGCAATTACGCTCTTTATGATTTTGTTGGTTTGTTACGGCTACTTCATGCCCCGCTGGGCAGACTGGGGCGCAAACTCACGTGCCAACCTGACCTATGCGGTCGGCGATAAGGGCGTACTCTACATTGACGATTATCACGAAAATACCGGCGATAAAGCCTGTTACCCTGGCCCCTACGTAGCCGAAACGGATGTGTGTAATGGTCATTATTACACTGATAAATCCATCGGCCCATCCCTGATCGCACTGCCGTTTTACATGGTTTTCAAAGCTGTCGCCTCCTTGCCACCAATTGAACGCTTTATCCAAAGCGGCGGCGGACTTGGTGGTTTCGAGGACACGCTCAACCCTGATGGAGAAGGTATTCGTCCTGATGCGGTATATCAGGGCATGGCGCTCACTTTTATGACCTTCTTTGCTACCGCTGTTCCCTCAGCATTACTTGGTGTAGTGGTCTTTTTGATGGCCGCGCGCTTCGCTAAACGGGATAGTTATGCCTTTCTTTTGGCCCTTATCTATGGACTCGCTACCCCTGCATTCGCCTATAGCAATGCTCTCTATCAGCATCAACTGGCTGCCTTCGGCGCATTTGTCGGGTTTTTTCTGCTCTATCGTGTCGTCAAAGAAGGATCAAGTCTCAACTGGCTCTGGCTGGTTGGGGTTTTGTTTAGCCTCGTCGTCATCACTGAATACCCGGTCGTTCCCGCTATCGCGATGATTTTTATCTGGGCAGCTATAAAATTGCCCAACCGCCTTGCGCTCTATCGTGTTATCCTCGGCGCAATTCCGTTGGGTCTGATCTTTGCCGCTTATAATTACGCTGCTTTTCAGACCCCTATGCCTGTCGGTTACGAATATTCTACGCTCTGGCAGGATGTTCATGACGAGGGATTCCTCAGTCTGACGCTGCCTAATCCTGTAACATTCCTCAATCTGACATTTGGCATTTTTCGCGGGTTATTTTTCCTATCCCCCATTTTGCTGCTGGGCGCAGTGGGTCTCTGGTTCATGCGGAATGACCGCAGGGAAGATCGAGGGCTGAATATTCTGCTGGCCCTGGTGGTTGGTTTCTTCCTGCTTTACAGTTCATCCAGTGTGATGTGGTGGGGTGGCAACGGTGTCGGCCCACGTTACCTTGTCCCGATGATTCCATTCCTTGCCCTGCCAATGATTTTCACCTTCAATCGCTGGTTCAGCAATCTCGCCGGGCGTGTGATTATCGCCATCCTGCTAGTGCTGTCATTCGCCAATATATGGGTTCAAACCATCGGCGGACAGGCCTTCCCCCCAGAAGCGATCCGCAACCCGCTGTTTGAATATTCGCTGCCGCTGTTTCTGGAAGGCAGCATAGCCCGTAATTACGCCATTATCCTGCTCGACCTGCCAGGGTTGATGAGCCTCATCCCACTGCTGGTAGTTGTGCTGTTCATCGGGCTAGTGCTGCCGCGTCTGCTCATGCAGCGCGATACCAGCAACTCAAAGAACCCCAAAACGCTTGAAAAAGCCGCAGATAGGACAAATTAGCCTATCAAACGAAAGAGGTCGGAGAAAACTTCGGCCTCTTTTTGATTACCAACACTCTGTAGTTAACGACCTGATGGTCGATAAATGGGGATAGTAAACACAAAGCGAGCCCCTCTGCCATCCGGCGCATTTTCATAATGAATTTTGCCGCCATGCATTTCCATCATGCGGCTCACAATTGCCAGTCCCAAACCTGTCCCGTGCGATTTTCCCATCGTCACGAAGGGGTCAAATAAAGTATCAACGATTTCTGGCGGTACGCCAGGGCCATCATCTGTTATCATAAACTGGATCATTTTGCCATCTGGCTCGGCGGTGATCTCAATTTTTGAACCCACACCTGATGCTTCAATCGCATCACTGGCATTATTGACCAGATTCTGGAACACGCGCAGCATTCGATGTGCATCAATTTCGATGGTGTAATCTTTCGCCGCGTCACAATCAACATGTATTTTAACTGGACGTTCCAAACCCGGTGGGGACAGATGCTCACCAACCTGCACCATATAATCTCCAACGATTACCGGACGTTTGACCAGTGCCATATCACCGGCAACATAATCCAAAATTTCCTGCATCATTGACGAGAATGCTTCGACATACTTGACGATGCCTCCGGCAAAATCATGCCGTTCCTGTGGAGTTAAATCCGGCTCCTGAAGTAGACCAGCATAACCCATCACATTATTGAGTGGCTTCCGCATATCGTGAACCAGTGTAGCAACCGTTTGCCCCACGATGCTTAACCGCTCTGCCTGACTCAATTTGTCCTTCATGGCTTGAAGTTCGTTCAGAGGCGTCTCCAGTTCAACTTTTCGCTGAGTCAGACTTTCCAGTAGTTGTGCTGCATAGATGAACAATGCCGTATTCTGCATCATCGTTGTGAGCAGGTTGACATCATTAGCTTTGAAACTGCGTCCATCCCGTTCGTACAGCAGTACCAATGCTCCCAGCAGTTGATCGTTATAGCGCAGCGGCGCACAGATAATCTTGTCGCTCTCAAAAAGCTGCGCCTGTTCATAGGCATACAATGTGCTGAGCGCCTGTTCCCGCATCCGACCATCCCAGAAGTCGGATGTCGATTTAGCGCCAAAAAAGCTCACAGGCTGGATAGTGGATTTCCCTTTATCCCAAAGATAAATCGCACCCGCCTCTGCCTGAAGAATTGCATTTGTGTCCTCAAGCACATTCTGCACAATGGCATTGATCGACAATCCCTGCACAAAATTCGTGCCAAGGCCGTAAATCAAATTTAATTCGTCATAACGTTCCAGCACCTCTTCCGAAAGCTGGAAACGCCGCCAGTGTTCCGTCGCAACCTGAGACAGTGTTATCCCCAGGTGATCGACAGCTCTCGCAATGACCGGGTTATCAGCATCCAGATAAACACCGACACGACCAACCCCCTCATGCTCAATCCAGATAGTCGCCCATACATCGCAGGAACGATTTTGTGACACAGCACCGTAATATAAAATACCCTCGCTATCATAAATGCCTACTGATTCATGCAGGCCAAAGATAGCGTCAAAAGAGGGAATCAGGTTATCCAGAACATCGCCTGGCAGAAGGACGTTTAAATTTGGTTTTGTCACCGGCTGTTTCAGCCTCTCACTTCAGCGGCTTCAATACTCATGTTACGATAATTTCCGTTTAATGACTACGCTCCGGCGACACAATTCAGATTTTATTCATACAGACCAGACTTGTCCTAACTGACTCAGCAAACGTGATGGATTAAACGGCTTGGTCATAAAATCGTTTGCACCAATCGTCTCGGCTCGCTGCCGGTCGTTACTGTTGCCCCGCGCTGTCAGGATAATGATATAGGGGTCGTAGTCTGAAATCTGGCGCACCTGCCGGCATACATCATAACCGCTGATCGTCGGCAGTACCACATCCAGCAGGATCAAATCCGGTCGCTCATCGTCAATAATTTCCAAGGCGGTTTCACCATTTCCTGCTGTTAGCACTTGCAGATTTTTCATGTTCATCCGCTCAATGACATGCTTCAGCAGTTCCTGGGTCATATCCTCATCATCAACAATCAGGACTTTTCGCTTTTGTGCATTGCTAGTCAACATGCGTTTCTCTATTCCGCTTTTGTCAATGGCGCAAAATCATTATAATGCCGTTTTCATCCTCGCAATCCCAAAATATCGTACAAAACAACAGAGCGAGTAGAACTCGCCCTGTTACAGAGAACATTTAACGCAGGCACCTAGCCCATGTTGCGGATGACAGCAGTCGCAAATTCGCTGGTCTTGACTTCCATCGCGCCCTGCATCTGCCGGGCAAAATCATAAGTCACAATCTTCTCATCCAAGGTCTTCTCATAAGCGCTGGTGATGAGATCGGCGGCTTCCTGCCAGCCAATATGTTCCAACATCATCACACCGCTGAACAGCAGCGAACCGGGGTTTACCTTGTCCAGATTGGTGTATTTCGGGGCCGTGCCGTGTGTCGCCTCGAATAGTGCAATAGCGTCGCCGATGTTCGCACCGGGGGCAATACCCACACCGCCAACTTCCGCCGCAATCGCATCGCTCAGGTAATCGCCATTCAAATTTGGCGTGGCAATCACATCATTTTCAGCTGGACGAAGCAGCATCTTCTGGAACATGATGTCGGCAATTGTATCCTGAATCAGAATTTTGCCTTCCGGCACTTTGCCGCCATGTTTAGCTTCCACATCTGTCCAGGAAATCGTTTCATTCGGGAATTCCTCGGCAGCGACTTCATAACCCCACTTCTGAAAAGCCCCTTCTGTGAATTTCTGGATATTTCCCTTATGAACCAACGTTACGCTTTTACGCTTGTGGTCAACGGCATATTGGATCGCCGCCCGCACCAACCGCTTACTACCAAAAGCACTGATCGGCTTGATACCCAGTCCAGCGCCTTCAAAAAATTCTGCGCCCAGTTCTTCCCGCAGGAAGCGCGCCAGTTTTTCGTTCTCCGGCGAGCCTGATTCATATTCAATACCTGCATAGACATCTTCCGTGTTCTCGCGGAAAATTACCACATCCACATCTTCCGGGTGGCGCAGCGGGCTGGGAACACCACGATACCAACGCACCGGTCGCACGCAGCTATATAGATCAAGCACCTGTCGAAGCGTGACATTTAGGCTGCGGAAACCACCACCTACCGGTGTCGTCAGCGGCCCCTTGATGCCGATCAGATATTCGCGCAGCACCTCAAAGGTTTCTTCCGGCATGTAATCGCCATCATAAACGCCAGCCGCTTTTTCACCTGCATAAATCTCCATCCAGGCAATCTTACGGCGGCCACTGTATGCCTTTTCAACCGCAGCATCCCAGATGCGTTTGCTGGCGGTCATGATATCGTAACCAATGCCATCGCCTTCAATGAAACACAAAATGGGATTGTCCGGCACATTCAGCTTGCCGTTGTCGGCTGTGATTTTCTGCCCTTCTGAGGGGACAACAACTTTCTCGAAGCCCATGAAAAACTGTTCTCCTTGCGCTTAATACCATTGCTGCTGCAATTATACGCTGCGAACGACGCTATATCTATCTTGATTCCGCCCCAAAAGTTGTGTGAACCCATCTGGCGGTGCTAAACTTATAATCAGGTTTGCCTTTCCCACGCGACGCGGAGAAAACGGGATGTCCTTTTCACCGATTATCGAAGTTGCCATCGGCATGATTTTTATCTTTAGCCTCTTGAGCATCCTCGTAACACAGATCAATACTTTTATCATCAACGTGCTGAACCTGCGTCCAAAGCAGCTTAAAGAAGGGCTGATGAACCTAGTCAATGACCAGGAATTGCAGGCGCGTATTCTGGCACATCCCCTCATCCGTCTGGTGGATGATACTGTAAACCCGAAAGTTCGTCTGAGCTGGCAAAGCGTGAAAAATATTCTCGCGGGCAACCCAACTAAAGTTGGTTACATCGCACCCAGCACCTTTGTCGAAGCCATGTTGAGTCTGCTTACTGCTGAAGCCGACTCAGCCATGTTCAAACCACTTGAAGATGGCATCAACGCGCTTCCGAATTCTGATCAGAAGGTGCGCTTACGTGAAATGCTGCGTGACCTCCGCAGTTTTGCCGATACCGATACGCGCGAAATTCGGCAGGTCATCCTCGAACTACCAAATGAAACTCACAAACAATTACTCTCGTATGCACTGGAAGAAGTGGAAAATGCCCTGGGCCGTGTCCCAATCAAATCCGGTCAGTTAATTCCGCTGCTGGAAGGCATCCGCAAGATTGAAAACCCCGCCTTTCAGGAAGCAATTAATACCGTACTGGCAACAGCCCGTAATCTGGAAGAAGCCCGTTCTAAACTACAGGACTGGTTCAACGATGGTATGGATCGAATTTCCGATCTTTATAAACAGCGCATTCAGTATATCTCACTCATCGTTGGCTTTTTCCTCTCCATAATCATGAATGCTGATACACTCCAGCTTGCCAGTGCCTTCTGGGAAAATCCAGAGATGCGTCAGGCAATCTCAAGCACTGCTCAGCAAAACCTGAATAGAATTGAACGCCAGATTAACTTAACACCTACAGCTCCGGCAGGCATCCAGAGTGTACAACCCACGCCGTTGCCCCCCATTGATGACGGCAGCATTCCGCCGCAGCCTGAAACCCTGCCTGAATTTTCCCAGACATCGCAGGAAAACAAAGATGCCATCAATGCTGCTGCACAGCTAGCTGTGCAGCAGTCGGCGGGGGAAGTCAGCAACACCGTGCAACAGTTGATTGACTTACAACTGCCCATTGGATGGGAATATACACCCATTACACAGGAAATGATAACCACCAGTCAGGCTGCTGGTTTGCCCGATCCCAGCCGAAATTCCCGTAACCTGTGGAATCTGCTGCCCGGTAATAACCCTAACTGGCTCGCTAACCTGGTACGCAAACTGGTTGGCATCGTCATTACGATGGTCGCCATCGCTCAGGGAGCGCCTTTCTGGTTCGACCTGCTACGTCGTCTTTCAGGGGCGAATACGCCACCAGCCTCCGCTCCAGCACCGAGTGTCAATGTAAATATTAACCGGGATAACACAGGTGGAGGCTATGGCTAATCATGCAATAACCTTGTTGCCCAGTTCACTGCCCATTTTCAGCAGGGCATCACGGGTTTCAAGATTACGCGCCTCAGCATAAATCCGCAGCATCGGTTCGGTGCCGCTGGGACGAATCAGTAACCAGCTATGGTCGGCAAGATAAAACTTTGCCCCATCCATATTATCAACCCGCGCAATTGTTTCACCGTTGACACTGTTCGGTGCGGCATTAATCAGCCGATCCACCATCTGCTTTTTGGGCAGTTGGTGACTCAGACGTACATCGATTCGGTCATACAGTGCCGGGCCAAATTCTGCCTGTAAATTAGTCACAATTTCATGGAGCGGCACTTGATGTTCTGCCATCACCTCCAGCAGCATTAACCCCATCAGAATGCCATCCCCTTCCGGGATATGCCCCTTGATGCTGATCCCGCCGCTTTCCTCACCGCCCATCAGAATGTCATTCCGCATCATCAGGTCAGCGATGTGGTTAAAACCAACTGGTGTTTCATGCAGTTTCAGACCGTACTTTTCGCAAATACTATCGATCATCAGGGTGGTCGAAACCGTTTTAACGACATCGCCGCGCTGCCCTTTGACTTCAATCAGGTGACGCAGCGTTAAAGCAAACACCGTATGCGGGTCGATAAAATTACCCTGTGCATCCACTGCGCCAATCCGGTCAGCATCCCCATCGGTCGCCAGCCCAACATGCGCCCCGGAACGCTGCACTGCGGTGATGAGATCATTCAGATAGCGTGTGATGGGTTCCGGGTGAATGCCACCAAATCCGGGATTGAGCTGCCCACGAATCTCGGTCACATGACTGCGCGTGCGCGAAAGGATGCTGGTAAAAGCACCTCGCCCTGCTCCCCACATTGCATCCGCCACAATGTAAAGTTCTCGTTCTGAAATCTTGTCCAGATTCACCAGCGTACTGAGATGCTGATAATACGTCCAGGACGGGTCAAAGCGGCGAATGAGTTCACGGTCAAGCGCCACCTGATAATCCATCATATTCGGCCCGCGTGCCTCGCGCTCCATCAGGGCCAGTTCCTGTTCCACCTGAGCGCAATCTTCAGCCGTCGCGCTCCCGCCGTAGCTGGCTTTCAGCTTAAAGCCATTGTAACGCGGCGGATTGTGGCTGGCAGTGATGACAATACCCGCATTCGCCCCTTTTTCCTTAACGTTATACGATACGGCGGGTGTCGGAGAATCAGTACGAGTCAACCAGGCAACAATGCCATTTCCCGCCATCACCCGCGCCACTTCCACCGCAAAACGATCAGACAGAAAGCGCGTATCGTAACCGATGACAACTTGTGGATCAGCAGGGCCACTGTGCTGGTTGGTCACAAAATCGGCCACTGCCTGCGCCAGCAGTCGGACATTTTCAAACGTAAACGTATCGGCAATGACAGCACGCCAGCCGTCTGTGCCAAAACGAATCATAAGCATGAACTCCTTATAAGGGATGGTTGTTGGGCTACAGTGACCGTCTGCCCGGCGCGTCTAATCCCGTCTGCGCCAGCACATTCGTGATTTTTTCCGTCGTCGGGTCAAAATCATTGAGAATGCTGTAGGGCAGATTATGGCGACGGACGTATTCCGGCAGCAACCGCAGGGTATCAATCACATCGCCGGGGCGAAGCTGATCAAGCCGGGTTCCAGTTGACTCAATCGTATCCCGTAGCTGCGACACATCCTGTCCATGTAATGCCGCAGAAACCAGAATGCCCGGCCCAATCAGGTCGGCATATGGCACACCATAACCACTACTGGTGCGTGGTTCAATCGCATAGGCAAAGAATTGTTCACTGCCTTCCTGCGGTCGGTTGTGACCTAGCTGGTTAGTCAACTGGACTTCCTGGCACATCAGGTCGAGTAAATTTTTGAGCGCATCCACTCTCCCCTGACCGACCCCCTGCGCGATCTTGAAGGCCTGCTGAGCAATACCCGCCGCCAGTCCTGCTGCCCAGGGCAAAAAGCGCGTATCCGGGGTATTGCGGTTATTTTTTGCTGCATACTGCCAATCCAGCAGCCCGGTGACGATGCTCAGAATCTCGCAAATGCCCGTACCTCGAATATGCGGCGGCGCGTTGCGTATGATTTCCCAGTCAATGATGACTGTCTCTGCCGGGCCGGTAGCAATGTAATGAACGGTGCCTTCTTCCCGCACTGCCACCAGTGAGGTAAAAAAGCCATCCACACTCAGAGCTGTCGGCACGGTAACAACCGGGAGTTGGTTCACCCAGCCAATATATTTTGCCGCATCCGAAGCCAGCCCACCGCCTACGGCATAAATCACTTCAACCTGTGGCGGCAGATCGCCAGCCAGCATTTTGAAAAATTCATGATCGGCCTTATGCGGCTCTGCCTGGATGACAAGCGGTAGGTTTAAAAATTGTCCCGCCGCAGCCCAGGCCGGGCCACCAGTCAGCAGGGCAGTTGGGCGCGTCTCAGTGACATTGCTCAGTTCACGGATTTCAATCCGGGGCAAAGGCCAGATCGTCGTCATACGGCGCTCCAGTATCATAAAAGCGAAACAGGCGTAAACAGATTAACTATAGTGCGAAATGCAAGAATTTTCCAACCAAGCATCTAGCGATTTTAGCCGCATTTCGACTTGAAGGAAATCACTAGATAAGCGACAATCATTATTTACCGGTCACAAAATACCTTCACCCGCCGGGGGAGACGCAGTTTCATGGACAGCCCACTACCATCTAATGACGATCTGCTTCAGCACAGCCAGGCTGTCCCGTGGCAGGATATTGAAAATCAGAAACGCAAATTTAATCTGGCAATTAAAGCACTGGTTGATGCTGGTCACGACGGGCCGCTTCCGCTGGAACAACTTTCCGATGCCATTGGTGCGCCAATCACCACCCGGTATAATGCCGCTGATCCTCTCAGTGCTAATGTCCTCCTGGCCCATGTCAATGGGCATCATCATGTCCTGGGCGCGGCGGTCAGCACTCGCTACCGAGGGGGCAAATCGCTTGCAAAATCTATCGTTCCTTACAACTTCAACCCCAGTGTCAACCACACCAATCTGCCCGAAACTGACGACCCAATCACGCGAATGCGTTCGCTTGGCGCAGAAATTGAACTTGGCCTGGTTCATGCTGATGGTGCTTATCCCAGCGAAGAAAAGATGCAGGAATTCATCGAGGTTTACAAAGGCCACGCCCAGCGCCTCGGCATCACCCCCCAGATCGACCGTGAAGCTGCCCAATATCAGGTTGAAGCCCATGTCGCCCCTGTATTAGGCTATCACAAAACCCGCGCGGCATTAGGTGGAATTCTCACCGCGCTTGCCCTCACCAGCCAGGATACCAGCCTCCGCACTACCATTCTTGCCTCCTATCCGGTTGAGTCGGATTTTCAACTTACTGCCGATACCAAAGTGCAGACAGCCGTTGATTTAATGCAGGAAATCAATGGCCGCTTCCCGGAATACCAGCGCCGGCTGCACGATGCTCATGCCCGTTACCATGTTGACCCGCCGACTGAAAATTATGTCCAGATGTTTCGCAATCAGGGCTGCCACATCCATCTTGACCTGGCGGGGCGCTCGGAAGCGCTTGGGTTGTTCGCCTTTTACACCATGCTTCGCAGTGCATCAGCCGCTGCTAACGCCGCCGTGCTTAAAGGGTCGCCCTTCGTTAACGGCACCTGCGACCCCGAACTGCTCTGCACCCGCGAATATCTCCGCAGTGTCACTGTCACCGGACGTTATCTCGAACTGCCCACCAGCCCGCACCTGAGTGGAGATGGTCTGGAACATTTTGCTGGCCTCCTGTATTCCGAACGGGTGAACGCTCCGGCGCGTGCGATGCTTTATGACGAGGGTATGGGTGAGATGGTTTCGGTTATGCACAATCCGATTGGCCGTATCCGCCCCGACCTCGCTTCCAGCCGTCGCATCTGCACCCTCGAAAGCACTGGAATGCCCACTTCGATCAGTGCCT
This sequence comes from uncultured Anaerolineaceae bacterium, assembly GCA_964447795.1. Classification (GTDB taxonomy): domain Bacteria; phylum Chloroflexota; class Anaerolineae; order Aggregatilineales; family Phototrophicaceae; genus CFX2. Next base: position 5,715 of record CAYUTY010000073.1, on the reverse strand, counting down.
CCCGCATGGCCGCCATTCTCTGTGATTTTGAGTACAGCCATGTACTGATCGAGGATTACTTCCGCAAGTACGGCTGCGACCTCGAACCCATGTATAACGACAAAATGATGTGGGCTGTACTGGGGCCGCTCCCGACAGAAACCTTCATCCAGCTTCAGGATAAATCCGACCGTTACTGCACCGACACCACCATCATCACCCCTGATGGACGCGAGATGTCACTGGCCGAATTCTACGAGATGAAGCGTATCTTCATGCATAAGGCGCTTCACAATGTTGAATCGGTTGAAATTTACCCGCGTGACATTGATGATGTCTACGTCAGCCTGTCGCGGATGCTCGCCCCGCCCAGCGGTCATGCCGCCCAGACCATCCGTCAGTTTATCACCGACCCGCGCCTGAAAAGTACCGGCAATTGGGGGCAGATTCTTCGGAATGCTTTTATCGAAGCTGGCGGCACACCCGGCGCGCACCAACCCGACATTGTGTTGAAAATTGTTAATGATATGCACGAGGCCCTTTGCGCTCGCTACCTGCAAAACTGACACGCTGGACTATAATGGCCTTGTACGAATGGTTAAAGGCGGCCTATAGTGCATAAAACTGTCTGGCGATGAGTAGTCAGCTTTATAGAGGATTTTTGCATGTATATTCCTTTCAATCGTCCCGGTTTAACCGGTAATGAACTGCGCTATATTGCCGAAGCAGTCGAGGGGGGGCAACTTTCCGGGGACGGGCCATTCACTAAAAAGTGCCACACCTACCTGGAAGAAGCGATGGGCGTCCAAAAGGCACTGCTCACCACCTCCTGCACCCACGCGCTGGAGATGAGTGCCATCCTGCTCGATATTCAGCCGGGCGACGAAGTAATTGTGCCATCCTTTACCTTTGTTTCCAGCATTAACGCCTTTGTGCTGCGTGGCGCAAAGCCTGTATTTGTCGATGTTCGTCCTGACACACTTAATCTGGATGAAAATCTGCTTGAGGCGGCTATTACACCCCGCACCCGCGCCATTCTCGTTGTTCACTATGGTGGCGTCGGTTGTGAGATGGATAAAATCATGGCGATTGCCAATCGACGCGGTATCCCCGTCGTTGAAGACAACGCGCATGGCCTTTTTTCCCGCTATAAGGGTAAAAATCTCGGCAGTTTCGGCGTCATGGCGACCCAAAGTTTTCACGAGACCAAAAATTTCCAGTGCGGCGAAGGTGGTGCGCTGCTTATCAATGACACAAACTATGTCGAACGCGCCGAAATCATCCGTGAAAAAGGCACCAACCGCAGCCGTTTCTTCCGGGGACAGGTGGATAAATACACCTGGGTAGATGTCGGTTCCAGTTACCTGCCTTCAGATATGCTGGCGGCTTTTCTCTATGCCCAGCTTGAAGCGCGCGAATCCATTCAGGCCAAACGGCAGCGCGTCTGGGACACCTATAACGTCGAACTGAAAACCTGGGCGGACACCTACGATGTTCAGTTGCCTACCATCCCCGACTATTGCGACCAGGCCTACCATGTCTTCTACATCGTCATGCCCAATCTGGCATCCCGTCAAAATCTAATCGCCCATTTAAAAGCACATGATATTCTGAGCGTCTTCCACTATCTGCCGCTTCACCTCTCTGATATGGGGCAAAAATATGGCGGGCAGCCCGGTGACTGCCCCGTGACCGAACGCCTCGGAGATTGTCTGCTGCGTCTTCCCTTATTCAACGACCTGTCCGAGTCCGACCAATCCCATGTGATTAAGACCATCCAAAGCTTTGATGGTTGGGCATAGGCCGAACCAGTATTAAAGCCGCATAATACTTGTGGAGGCGACCTATAGGTTCGCCTCTTTCTATAAAAAAGGTTACTTGCGATTATGCTCAGTTTTCTCTCTCAGGGCATCAGTATCGGTTTCTCAGCCGGCGCGATGCCCGGCGCTTTCCAGAGTTATCTGATTAACACCACCCTTTCCCTCGGCTGGCGGCGCAGTGCAATTGCCATATTCACGCCCCTTCTGGCAGATATTCCCATCATATTTTTAACAGTTATCCTCCTCGGTCAGCTCCCACCGGAAGTGATCCGCATCATTCAACTGGCGGGTGGTCTCTACCTGCTCTGGACAGCTTATGGTGCCTGGAAAAGACTGCGAGCGGGCGTGGCTCTGGGGAATGTCGATACCAATACTGCCCCACAACAACAGAGACAAACGCTGCTGCAAGCCGTTTTTCTGATTTGGCTCAGTCCCGGCCCTTATATCTTCTGGGCAACCATCAACGGCCCGCTGCTGGTGAAGGGATTGAACGAAACTGTCTGGCACGGGCTGGCATTTGTCCTGGGGTTCTATGGCACATTTTTGGGCATTCTCGCTCTCTATGTCTTCATCTTCGACCGTCTGCGCCGCCTGGACGAGCGCGTCACCCGTGCTATTTTTGTAATCACGCTGGCGGTGATGGTGTTGTTCGCACTTTCGCTCATCCTTCAGGCACTCACCCCCTCCGTCTGAAGGCCGATGCATATAGAGCAGCATCCGCCTATACTGACAGTAAGTATTTTCCGGGGGAATTATGCTGCGATTTTTATGCGGATTTGTCAGTATTGTGCTTTTCGCTGGGGGTGTCCGTGCTAACATCCCTCAACCGATCACTGCTGACAATGTCAATCTGCTGCAATTGGGTTATGCGCTGCCGGGTGGTTGTGGCCCTTTTAGTCCGGATTCCAGCCTGATTGCGGTGGGTGGTAAAGGGGTTTATGACATTGACACAGCATCCTTAATTTTTGAACATCCTAACGCCCGCATGAACTTCACCTCCGACAATCACTATCTGTCAGTTGACCGCCGCGCCCTCTACAATCTGAAGACAGGTGAACAGCTACTCCAGTTTTCCAGCTTCGCCGCTTTCAGCCCCGATAACCGCTTCCTGTTGGTTGAAGATGACGGTCTTTATGAACTGAAAACCCTGAAGCGCCATCTGCCAGGGATTGGTTTTGGCGCGTTCAGCCCGGATGGGCGCTGGCTCGCTGTCAGCAGAGATGCAGTATACGATCTTCAAACCCTGGAGCAGCACTTCACCATCAATGGCATTAATCCCGTTTTTAGCCCTGACTCAGCACTGCTCGCTGTAAACAATGATGGCGTCTACGAACTACCAGAAGGTATAAGCCGTTTCGATCTCGACCCGGATGCCATCTTTGGCCGCCTCGCCTTCAGCCCGGACAATCGCCTGCTTGCCCGTGGAAATGACAGTGTTTACGATGCCGAAACTGGCGAACGCTTATACTCAATTAGTGGCGAACATGTCCACTTCAGCCCGGACAGTCAACATCTGGCGATTGATGGCAATGGCCTCTATGATGCGGCAACCGGAGCGATCCAGTTCGAAATTTTTGGTATATTTCCAAACTTCAACGCCGCTGGTGATCTGCTCCTCACTGGCGATGATGAACTTGGGGATCGACTTTATAACCTGTCTCATGGCAGCAGTCGCCTCCTCGCCCATACCGGCTTTCCGGCCTTTAGCCCGAATTCAACCCTCATCAGCATCAGAACCAGCGCCTACTGCTTGATCTATGGCCTGCCCGATCAGGTTTGGCCGTATCGCTCTGGCCTTGTACTGGCATCCAGCCCGGTCAACATTCGCCACCTGCCCAGCGCGAACAGCCGCGTCGAATTCTCCGTTGAGGATACGCTGGCGGTTTCCGCCCGCACTGTTGACGGCCAATGGTTTAAAGTTTTTTACGGTGAACAGACCGGTTGGGTGTCTGCTGCTGCCGTAAATATCCTGGCGATGCCAGCCGATGTGCCGCTGGCGACTGAGTAATACCAGGATAATCCGGCATTTTGGGGGCGCTTGACAGCGCACCCTTTTTAGGCTTATGCTTTCAACGATTACTGTTCCAAATCGCACAAATCACGAAATTTATTGTGAAACTTTAAAATCAGCGGGAATAAAGTCATGATTGAAACACCCAGCCATGTATGGATCGAAGCTCACAATGACGTACCGGAACGGGACTCTTCCGATGTTATTGTGGAGATGGAAAGCGGCAAACTTTATACCGCCCTTTTTGTCACCATCCCTTACATACAGCGGCAGATGCAGTTAAGCCACATGGTCAGTAAACAGTTGCCGGATACCCCTGCCGTGCGGTATGCTGTGCTGGAAACGCCGCATATTGTGGTGGATAATTTGAGCCGCGACACGATTGAAGATACAGTCGATAACCTGATCGCGCTCGATGTTTTCGAGGGTCTGTTCACGCTGGTTAACGAAGACGAAACCGAAACGACACCCACTACGCCGACTACTGGCAAGCGCGCGACCACTGAAGTCGCAGCGGTTGTCCTTTCGGATGTCCTGGTTATTGAGGGATGAAGTCGCGCTGATACGACCTCAAAACACGTAAACCAACGCCAGGGTTCCGCGAGGAGACCTGGCGTTTTTATTTTGCCTGTCCTGTCTGACAATCATCTGGAGAACACCATGTCTAACGAGAACTATCTGGGAAGTCAGCTTTACCGCATCCGTCACTCGACGGCACACATCATGGCCGAAGCCATGCTCGAACGCTTCCCTGAAGCGCGAATAGCCATTGGCCCACCCATTGAAGATGGCTTCTACTACGATTTTGGTCTTCCCCGCCCGCCGACAGAGGAAGACCTGAAATGGGTCGAAGAACGTATGAAAGCCATTGTTCGTGAGGGCCATGACTTTCAGGAGCGTGAAGTGTCGCCAGCGGAAGCGCTAGACTTTTTCAAAGACCAGCCGTATAAGGTCGAACTTATCAACGATCTGGTAGCGGGTCGTGTCGATGAAAACGGTAATGAAGTCGCTGCCCCCGCTGACAAACTCACCTTCTGGACGCAGGACACATTCACGGATTTGTGTCGAGGGCCACACGTCAAAAATACGCACGAAATCAACCCGGACGCGATCAGCATTACCTACAAAGCGCCTGCTGGTGCTTACTGGCGTGGCGACGAAACGCGCGACCAGCTCACACGCATTTATGGCACAGCCTGGGAAACGCCAGAACAGTTAATTGAATATCTGCATCTGCTCGAAGAGGCCAAAAAGCGTGACCACCGCGTCATCGGCGAAAAACTCGGCCTGTTCACGATCAGCCCACTGGTTGGTAAAGGTTTACCATTGTGGAAACCCTATGGTGCGACGCTGCGCGACTCGCTTGAACGCTGGCTGCGGGAAACACAGCTTGAAAATGGTTACCTGCCAGTTGTAACGCCGCACATCGGCAACCTTGATCTCTATCGCACGTCCGGTCATTATCCCTATTACAGTGATAGTCAGTACGCGCCCATCCAGGTCGATGACGAAGAATTCCTGCTCAAGCCGATGAACTGCCCTCATCACATTATGATCTACAAAAGCGAGATGCATTCTTACCGCGATCTGCCGCTGCGCCTCGCCGAGTTTGGTACAGTTTATCGTTACGAGCAGTCCGGCGAACTCAACGGTCTGACACGTGTGCGCGGCTTCACGGTGGACGATGCCCATCTCTTCGTCACACCGGATCAGATTCTTGAAGAATTCAAGAAAGCTGTCAGCCTGATTCAGCAGATTTTCACATCGCTCGGCCTGACAGATTTTCGGGCCCGCGTCGGCACACGCGACCCTAATAGCGACAAATACGTTGGCGACGATCAGCTTTGGGAGCGAGCGACAGCCGCCATCATTCAGGCCTGCGAAGAACTGGGCCTCCCCTACAAT
>CAYUTY010000072.1:0-30246 GCA_964447795.1 uncultured Anaerolineaceae bacterium | reverse complement strand
ACGTATGGCGGGGTTGCTCTTCAAGCTGGAAGAAGAAATTTACGCTTCCAGCGGTTATGGCCGTTTCAATATCAATAGTCCCAAGCAGTTGAATGATGTGCTGTTCGGCAAACTGGGGCTTTCGGTGGAAGGCCTGCGAAAGACAACGCATGGCTATTCGACTGACGCTGCCGTCCTGGAGGGGCTGCGCGGCCAGCATCCTGTCATCGATCATATCCTCGAATACCGCGAAATCAGTAAACTGAAAGGCACCTATGTCGATGCGCTGCCCGCGCTGATTAACCCACAGACCGGACGGGTTCACACCAGTTATAATCAGACTGGCACTACGACAGGTCGCATCAGCAGCAACACACCCAATCTGCAAAATATCCCGATTCGTACCGAGCTGGGGCGGGAAGTGCGTCGTTCGTTTGTCGCGCCCGATGGCATGAAACTGCTTTCCTGCGACTACAGCCAGGTAGAACTGCGAATTCTGGCACACATCAGCCAGGACAAAACGCTGCTTGAAGCCTTCGCGCAGGGGCAGGATATTCATGCTGCTACTGCTGCCGCTGTCTATGGTATCCCGCTCGACCAGGTCACCAAGGATCAGCGTGGTTTTGCCAAGCGTGTCAACTTCGGGCTGATTTACGGGATGGGTGCCTTCCGCCTGGCACGTGACAGCAACCTGACGCTGACGGAAGCCCGCCAGTTCATTGACACCTACTTCGCCCGTTTGCCGCAGGTGAAGGCTTACCTTGAAGGCACAAAACAGGCCGCTCGGCAGGGGCCAATCAGGACGCTGTTCGGCAGGCGGCGTGAGTTTGCCGTGCTGCGGAACGCCGGAGCAGGCAGTAATCAGGTCGCGGTGCAGGCTGAGGAACGGGTCGCCATCAATATGCCTATTCAGGGCACAGCGGCAGACATCATGAAACGCGCCATGATTGATGTATACGCGGAGATCGAACGACGCAGCCTCCGCGCCCGCATGATTTTACAGGTGCATGATGAGCTGGTGTTTGAAGTGCCAGAGGACGAAATCCCGGAAGCGCGTGCGCTGGTTGTCGAGATCATGGAAAACGCCTGCAAACTGGATGCGCCGCTGAAAGCCAACGCCCAGATCGGTGATAACTGGCGCGATATGAGTGCCTGATGTCCTTATTTCCACCAGCTTTGCATCTATGCTATACTCCGGGATAGATCATTACTTCGTGCTACTCAACCGCAAGGCATCATGAAAGACTTTATCTCGCTGTCCGACTGGTCAACCAAAGAGTTGTGGTATCTCATCGACCTGGCAAAACATCTGAAATTTGAATGGAGTTCCGGTGGCAACCGTCCCGTGTTGAGCGGGAAAATGCTGGCACTGATTTTTGAAAAACCGTCCCTCCGCACGCGCATGTCGTTCGAGGTGGCGATGAAACATCTGGGTGGTGACTCCATTCGCATGGGGCCGGACGAAATTGGCCTCGGTAAGCGCGAAAGCATTGCGGACATCGCCCGTGTCATGTCGGTCTATACCCAGGGCATTATGGCGCGGGTTTTCGATCATGCTCACATTGAAGGTCTGGCGAAGTGGGCGACTGTTCCGGTCATCAATGGTCTGAGCGATGCCCATCATCCCTGTCAGGCGATGGGCGATTTTCTGACGATTTACGAACACTTCGGCCATCTTGAACGTCTCAAGCTGGCTTATGTCGGCGATGGAAATAACGTTGCTGCCTCGCTGGCATTGGGTGCAGCCCACTTTGGTCAGCAGTTCCGTATTGCTACTCCACAGGGATACGGTCTGCCAGAACATGTGCTGGATGAAGCCGCCCCGATTGCCGAACGTAATGGCGGCACCATTGAGCAGTTCTACGATCCGGCTGAAGCCGTTTCCGGCGCGGATATTGTTTATACCGATACCTGGGTGAGCATGGGGCAGGAAGGCGAAACTGACCAGCGCTTGCAGTTTATGGAACCCTATCAGGTCAATCAGAAATTGCTCGCCCGCGCCAACAAATATGCGATAGTCATGCACTGCCTTCCCGCGCATCGGGGGCAGGAGATTACCGACGATGTGGCCGATGGGCCGCAGTCCGTCATCTTTCCGCAGGCGGAAAACCGCCTGCACATGCAGAAGGCGATTCTGGTTCGGCTGATGGCTTAGTTGAAAATAGGTGTGATGATATGCCAGGAGATCGCGCAGCATACGAACAGGCGATGAACGCCGGTCATAATGCCGCCTGGGATCAGGAATGGGTTGGGGCTGTCGCCGCCTATGGGCAGGCTGTCCAGCAGTTCCCGGATGATGCCGAGGCCCATATTTATCTCGGTGGAGCGCTGCTGGAAGTTGGGCGGCTGGATGACGCGCTCAAAGTCTATACCCGCGCCCACCAGATCAGCCGTGAAGACCCCATTCCACTGGAAAAAAGCGCCGACATTCTGGAAAAAATCGGGCGTCTGCGCGATGCAGCCCAGCAGTATATCAATGTGGCGGAGGTCTATCTTGCCCAGCGCGATCTGGATAAAGCTATCGACAACTGGGATCGCGCCACGAAACTGACCCCCGGTCTGGTCGGTATCCATGCCAAACTGGCACAGGCTTATGAGCGCCTGGGGGATAAACCCAATGCCCTGCGTGAGTATCTCATGCTGGCTTACAATTTTCAGAAGCAGGGTGATAAAGGCAAAGCGGTCAAGGCTGCTCAGCGCGCGCTGAAAATCGACCCCAAAAATCCGACTGCGCTTAACGCCCTGCGCGCGGTTGAAACGGGTCAGGAAATCACACTTCAGACCAACAGTGGCCGGACATCGGGCGCTTCCGGGGTGGCGGCTGCCCAGAGCGGCCCGGCAAAAGCTGGTTCGCTGCTGAAGAAAGCACCCATCGGCGATGCTGATCCGCTGGGGCCAATGGGTGAAGCGATGACTGATGCGCTCGGTCTGCTGGCGAGTTACGTCATCGAAGGTGGCAACCTCGATGCGGCAGGCGGCGATGCGCTTCAGGCGATGGAATTTCAGCGGCAGAGTTTGAACGATCAGGCGATTGCCGCCTACCTGCGTGCCGAACCCCGCCTTAACCATCCGGCCCTGAAGCTCAATCTCGGTGCGCTGCTGGTGCAGGCCAATCGCTCCGATGAATCAGTCAAGCATCTTGGCGAGGCCGGGATGCATCCTCAGCTTGCTGCCGGGGCATTCCATGCGCTGGGCAAAGCCTATTTCAATATGGGCAAACATAAACAGGCTTCGCGTTACCTCATCCAGAGTTTGCAGACGGTTGATACCGCTCTGGCTGACGATGATGAAATCGACCAGCTTGGGACACTTTACGAACAACTCTTGACGGCCCTTGAAGGTCGCTCGAATGAAGCACTGGCCGCTACCAATACCCGCTTCATTAATCTGCTCGAAGGCAAGGATTGGAAACAGCGTATTGGTGAGACGCGACGCCAGCTTGAAGATACCCTGCGCGATCAGGGCGAGCAGGGGGTGGTCGATATTCTCGTCGCCAGCCGGGGTGATGAGCTGACTGATGCCGTAGGCCGCATTGACAAATATATGCGCCAGGGCTTACTCGTTCTGGCGATGGATGAGGCCCACCGCGCTGTGGAGTTTTCACCTTTTTATCTGCCAGTACACGTCCGCATGGCTGAAGTCATGATGCGCGAAGGACGAGTGAGACAGGCGATCACCAAATACAACACGATTGCCAGAACTTATATGGTGCGCGGCGAAAATGACCGTGCGGCCTCCATCCTCAGTGAAGTGCTGGAGATGGCTCCGCTCGATATTTCCGTCCGTGAAAGCCTGATCGACCTGCTGGAGAGCGAACAGCGCTGGGATGAAGCGCTCGACCAGTATATTGATCTGGCCGACACCCATCACCAGCTTGGCAGCTTTGATGTTTCGCGGGACATCTTCAATTCAGCCGAAAAGCTGGCAAACCGTGTTAACGCTTCATCGGAGAAAATCGTTCGCATCAAACACCGTGTCGCCGATATTGATCAGATGCGCCTCGATATGCGGAAGGCGCAGAAAATTTACGAGGAAATCATCAGCATCGCGCCCGGCGATGAACGCTCCCATCGGATGTTGATTGACATTCACTATCGTCAGAATAACACTGTGGAGGCCACCAAAAAGCTGGATTCGCTGTTGGGTATCTATGCCAAAAGCAAACAGATCAATCGCATTACCCAGCTTTTGGAAGAACTCGTGACCATGTACCCGAATGATACCGGGCTTCGCTCTCGCTTAGCGGCCATCTACCGACAGTTGAACCGTAAGGAAGATGCCATCAAGCAGTTGGACGCGCTTGGCGAACTTCAGCTTGAAGCCGGGCAGCACCAGGACGCGGTTAGCACCATTCGGCAGATCATTTCACTCAATCCGCCCGGTCTGGACGATTACCGCAAACTGCTGTCACAGTTAGGCGGGTGACGCTTGGAACTGCTTTGGGCGCTGGATAACCTGACGCTGAAGGCGCTGCTGGATATTCTGCTGGTGGGGCTGGTATTCTTTGGCGCGAGTTTTTTCTTTCGTGGGACACAGGCTGTTGCGCTCCTGCGTGGGATAGTCCTTCTCCTCGTAGGGATGCTGGTCTTTTCCAGTCTACTTGATCTGCTGGCGCTGCGCTGGCTGCTGGAAAATATGCTGCTGGTGTTGGGTATCGCTATTCCCATCATTTTCCAGCCGGAGATTCGCCGCGCTCTGGAACAGCTTGGTCGTGCCGGGTCTTTCTTCAACCGGGGCACCAGGGTGGACAGCCCGCGTGACCGCGTGATTGATGAGGTATGCGGGGCGGTGGAAAAGCTCTCGGAGCGGCGGCATGGTGCGCTCATTGTGCTTCAGCGTCATACCAGCTTGCAGGAATATATCCGTACCGGCATCCCTCTCAATAGTGATGTGAGCGCTCAGTTATTGCTCACCATCTTCTGGCCCAAGACTGAACTTCATGACGGCGCGGCCATTGTCGATAGTGAAGGTAAACTGGCATCTGCGGCTTCGGTGCTGCCGCTGACAGCCAGCCGCAATCTGCCTGACCCCAAGCTTGGCACGCGCCACCGCGCTGCCCTCGGTATCAGCGAGGTGAGTGACGCCGTTTGCGTGGTGGTGTCGGAGGAAACCGGCAGAATTGCCATTACCAATGGCGGGCGCATGATTCCCCGGCTCGATTCGAAACGTCTGCGGACGATTTTACAGGCGTTTTATGGTGCAGAACGGCAGCCCGGCAGCCCGCTGGGGCAGGTAGCAGAACGCCTGAGCCGCGCCCTGACTGCGCTGCGCCAGGGACGAAAGCAGGCCTGATGCAGCGTACCACCCGTCCTTTGCTCAATAATCTGGTATGGTTCGCTGGGTCGCTGCTGCTGGCGTTTTTTGTTTGGATTTTAGCCACTTTCCAGTCTGACCCGATTGTGCAGCAGCGCTTCCGCGAGAGTGTTCCCATCCGTCTCACGCCCGATACGGGACTGCTCATCACCAGCCCGGCAGGCGGCACACGCGGCGCAACCCCTATCATTCGGGCGCCGCGTTCCGTGCTGGATTTGCTGCGTTCGGAAGAGGTGGAGGTGTGGGCGGATTTGAGAGGATTAGGGCCGGGCGAACACGCGGTTGAGTTGCAGGCACGCCTCGCCCGCCAGCAGACAACCGTCGTGGATATTGTGCCGAGCCAGGTGCGGGTGACGCTGGAAGAAGCCTCGGAGCGGCAGATACCTTTACGAGCCATTGTCACGGTGCCTCCACCTGCCGGGTATGCCTACGAAGAACCAGTCTTCGATGTCAACCTGAATCAGGTGCTGCTGAGCGGGCCAGCCAGCCGGGTGGACGAGGTGGTCGCAGCGCAGGTGGAACTCGACCTGTCACAGCAGCGCAATCCACTTCAGACCGACCTACGGCTGACGCCAGTGAACGCCGACGGCGGAACCGTGATGGATGTGACGCTGGAACCGCAGAATGTCCGCGTGATCGTGACCATCCGGCGGCGCGACGATGTGCGCGAGGTCGCGGTGCGCCCGAACATCGACGGGCAGCTACCGGAGGGGTATGTCCTTAATGCGCTGACCTATGACCCGCAGATTGTCCTGCTCAGCGGGTCAGCGGCGCAGTTGACGGCCCTGCCGGATACGCTTTCAACAGCGTCGATTGACCTGACCAACCGGACGGCCAGTTTCGAGGTTTCGGTTCCGGTGGAACTGCCGGACGAAGACCTGCTGCTGCTGTCCGGGCAGAATATCACCGTTACGGTCGAGATCAGCACACTGACGGCCAGCAGGCAGTTCGACAGTGTGCCGGTTGAGATACTGGGTCTGACAGCGGGCTTCGTGGCAGACACGGCCCCGGACAGTGTGACGGTGCTGATTACCGGCCCACAGCCGGAGGTGGAGCGGTTGGACACCGGGGACATTCGGGCAGTGATTGACCTGAATGGTTTGCCAGTGGGTAACTATACGCTGACGCCGAGCATCCTGGTCAACCAGGGGCAGATGGGGGCGATCAGTGTTTCGGTCTTACCGGCGGAGCTTGATGTGGAAATCAGCAGGGTGACGACAACGCCTACCGCAGGGGCGGGGCGTTAGAAAGAGGTTTATATGCTCCCGAAAGCAACAGTGCGCGGCTGGCAGATTGACCAGCTTCGCAAGGGTTTGAAAAGTGTAGAGAAGTGGCTGGCGGGGGTTTCCCCGGAAGATGCCGCCACCTACCGCGATGGCGGGGTGGGCTGGACGGCGCTGGAAGTGCTGGGCCACCTGCGCGAATACGAGACGATCTTCTTCGAACGGGCGCGGCTGACGGCGGAGACAGAGGGGGCAACACTGCCCAACCCTGACCCGGACGCGCTGGCACGAGAGGGCGACTACAACGGGCAATCGCTGGCGGCGGTAGTGGCCGATTGGGCCGCCAGGCGGGAAGCCTTCCTTGCTTATCTGGAAGGGCTGGACGAGTCGGCCTGGGAACGGACGGCGACACACCCGCGCCGGGGGGTGATGTCGCTGCATGACCAACTGACGCTGGTCGGCTGGCACGATGCCAATCACATCGAGCAGATGACACGCATCATGGCGGAACGGCAGTAGGAGAAGATACCCCAACCCCCTCAGCGTGGAACCCGGGGCAGCGGCGGGGGACAGCGCGGCGGCGAGGCAGTTACACCAGGAATGGGCGGTGTGGTTGAATCTCATCCCCAGGGATGTGGGCGCACACACAGGTGCGCCCCTGCGGCGGGGTAGGCAGGGGTGAGGTATCCGAGAAGGCGCTAAGGGACGCTGACGAATCTGTATCTGGAACCGAGCGAGGATAAGGTTTTTCATCCCATCATTTGTACCACAGGTACTGGAGTCCTGATTCGGCGATTTATTTGACATAAAATTTTTAATGTGTTAAATTTGATGTATCTATTACAGTATTCGTTGCAGCCCTGCATCACACCCCTCACCCCATCTAATCTCCCCAACAGAAAGGCGGTCATCATGACTTCGCCTGTTCTTTTTGATGGCCTTCGCTTTGAGCGTACTACTATCTGCCAGGGCCAAACAGTTTATGTGGATGCCGCTGGTCGTATCAGCGGCAGGCTGATTGGCTATAACCAGCGCCGCAATGTCTGGCTTGTGAGCGTAGATCACCCGGACATCCCCCATCGCTACGTGATATGCAGCCAGTTTTACCCGGCTCGCTCAACGCATAGTTCCTCCCACCCGCAGCCCCTGGATCGCGCCGCAGATGACGAGGTATCCTTGTGGCGACTCGCGCCCGACGCCCAAGTCGCTGGTGCGGGGGATTAGGCCGGGGATAGAATTTTTATCACTTTCTGCTAAAATGCAGCGTCATGTAGTCTGGTAGAAAGTAAAAATGATGGCGCGTAAACCCCTGGTCGCGCTTGTCGGACGCCCTAACGTCGGCAAAAGCACATTGTTTAATCGTCTGGTCGGCGAACGCATGGCCGTGACCGACCCGATCCCCGGCACCACCCGTGACCGGCTTCAGGCCGAGGCCGACTGGCGCGGCATTGATTTTCACGTCGTTGATACCGGCGGCATCGAGGTTTACCAGCCGAAAGGTGGCCGTGATGTGTCGCCGCTGGCCGAAGGCAGCATCGATTTTGTGCCGCAGATCAAGGCGCAGGCGATGCTGGCGATGGAGCAGGCCGATGTAATCGTGTTCATGGTGGACGCGGTACACGGCATCACGGCTGCCGATGAAGAAATCGCCCAGATTCTGCGCCGCAGCGAGAATAAGCCGATTCTGATCGCCGCTAACAAGGTCGATAACCGCAACAAAGAAGGCGACGCGGTGGAATTTTATACGTTTGGTCTGGGCGAGGTGTACCCGACCAGCGCTTATCATGGCTATGGCGTGGCCGAGCTGCTGGACGGAATCGTGGATGCCTTCGCCCAGATTCCTGATCTGGAAGACCGACCGGAAGATGAGGACATCCTCAAGATTGCCATCGTGGGCCGTCCCAATGTCGGCAAGAGCAGCCTGCTCAACCTGCTGATCGGCGAAGATCGAGTGATTGTCAGCCCGGTAGCTGGTACCACACGCGACGCGATTGATACTGAGATTTCCTGGCACGGCGAAACGATTCGACTGGTGGATACGGCGGGCATCCGGCGGCGTGGCAAGATTGAGCCGGGTGTGGAGAAGTACAGCGTGCTGCGTTCGATGCGGGCGCTGGAACGTTCGGATGTGGCGCTGCTGCTGATCGACGCCGAGGACGGCATCACCGATCAGGATCAACACATTGCCGGTTATATCATGGAAGCCTTCAAGAGCGTGGTGTTGATCGTCAACAAGTGGGACGCTATCGAAAAAGACGAACACACCATGAACCGCTGGCTGGAACAAATCCGCGAGAAGTTCAATTTTTTGCCAGAACCGGCTGTGGTTTTCATCAGCGCGCTGACCGGCCAGCGCATTCATACGGTGCTGGAGACAGCTCACCGGGTATGGCAGGCGCGTTTTCAGCGCATTTCAACGGCGGATATGAACCGGCTGCTGCGGGCGGCGGTGCAGAAGCATCCCGCGCCAGTCAAAGGCACCAAGCGGCTGAAAATTTATTTTGCCACTCAGGTCGCGGTGAATCCACCGGTGTTCCTGTTCCATGTGAACGATACCCGGCTGGTGCATTTCACCTACAAGCGCTTTCTGGAGAATCAGATTCGGGCGGAGTTTCCCTTCGAGGGGACGCCGATTCGCCTCAGCTTCCGTCCGCGTGATGGGATGCTGGACGGCGGGCGGGATTAGCGCGGCTTCAGTCCCAGCAGGTCGTAGGCGTAGGCCGCCTGTTTACGCCCGCGAATTTTAATTTCGCCCAGCGGGTTGGCCTGTACCATCTCACCGAGGCGGCGGACGACGATTTCCTCCACCCAGATTTTCCCGGCGGGCGCGAGTTCCTGTAAGCGTTTAGCGGTGTTGACGACATCGCCAATGGCCGTGTAGTTCATGGCGCGGTCTGTGCCGATGTAGCCGACGCCGGCTTCGCCTACGTGGACACCGATGCTGTAGGAGAGGTCGTCACCCCGACGGGCGCGCATTTCTTCCCCGGCTTTCATCAGCGCGAGGGCAGCGTCGGCGGCGCGGTGAACATGGTCGTCCTGGTGGACGGGGGCGTTGAAAATCGCCATCAGGCCATCACCGAAAAATTTATCGAGTGTGCCATCCCAGGCAAGAATAATTTCGGCGGCCAGGCTGAGATAATCATTGAGCATTTCGACGACTTTTTCCGGTGGGGCGTTTTCGCTCCAGGCGGTGTAGCCGCGAATGTCCGCAAACAGGACGCTGATTTCCTGGCGCGTCCCGCCCAATTTCAGGTCCTGGGGGTTTGAGAGGACGCGGTTCACCACCGAGGGCGGCACAAACTTCTCGAATGTGCCGCGCAGTTGGGCGCGCTCGTCGTCTTTTGACGCTTGCAGCGCTTCATAGTTGCGGGCATTTTCGATAGCGATGGCTGCATAATCGGTCAGGGTAGCGAGCAGGGCGCTGTCGTGTTTGGTGAAAACGTGCGACTCCGGCGTCAGGTTAGAGACGCCCAGAATCCCCATGATTTGCCCGCGCAGGCTCATCGGGACATAGGCCAGCGAATTGACCTTATCGCCCTTGATCTGTTCTGGTTTCATCACCAGCGGCTTGCCGCTGCGGGCGACTTCGACAGCATAAGGATCATTGGCCTCGAAGTCGGCAGGGCGGGCGCGTCCGTTATTGAGGCGTTTGTGGGCGCGGCACAGCAGTCGATCATGCTGCACCAGATAAATGAAACATTCCTCAGCCTGTGTGACCTGCGAGGCGGCATCGGCAATACGGGGGAGCAGCTCGTTCATGTTCATCAGCTCGGTCACGCTGCGACCGATGCCGTACATAACATTCATCTCCTGCAAGCGTTTTTGCAGGTCACGGTTCGCCTGGATAACGCGCTCAGTCAGGGCTTCCTTTTCCTTGCGAAGACGTACTTCAGACAGGCTGCGCTCAATGGCGTCAATCATTTCTTCCGGCGTATAGGGTTTCTTTACATAGTCGCGCACGCCCAACCGGTATACTTCGATGGCAATTTCTTCAGAGCCATGAAACGTCATCAGGATGATGGGAATATCGGACTGGACGGCAGACAGGGCTTTGAGAACTTCGATGCCATTCATACGCGGCATTTGCAGATCGAGCAAGATCAGGTCGGGGTGATGATCCATCGCCATCTCGTACCCTTCCTTGCCATCACGCGCTTCCATAGCCTCGTAGCCATTCGGCTGAAGTACGTACTCAATCAGAAATTCGCGGTTTTCGCGCCCATCGTCAACGACCAGGATGCGTTCGCCAGCCAAGCGTTTGCCTCATACGTGATTGCTTCATATCAAACAGTATAAATCTAACTTGGCATTTGCGTTAGAGTACGCATGTACATTTGGATTAGAAAACACTAACCGGGATTGCTCATCATATCGGCCCGGCATTATAATAAACCAATCAACATTGGGATACGCACAAGCCGAGTCGAAGCGTTGCAACTTTCAACAACTGAAACATTCGTTCCCCGCCCAAGCCTCCGCCGCCGGAGTTTCGTCCGTGAAACGCTGGAAACCATCATCCTGATCGGCGCGATTTATGCGCTGGTCAATCTGGCGAGTGTGCGCTTCATCGTGGAAGGGCCGAGTATGCAGCCCAATTTTCATACCGGTGAAGTGCTGATTATCAGCCGGGTGAATTACCTACTGACCGAGCCGCAGCGCGGAGAAATTGTGGTTTTCAACCCGCCGGGACAATCGCCGGATGAGCCGCCGTACATCAAGCGGGTGATCGGCCTGCCGGGGGAGATGGTTGAAATCCGTGATACCAGGGTGTATATCAACGGCGTGGAACTCAACGAACCCTACATCAACGAACCGTGTCGCGCTGACCGCTGCCCGGATAAGTCGTGGACGCTGGGCGCGAATGAATATTTTATGATGGGCGACAACCGCAACCACAGCAGCGACTCGCGCGTATTTTCCACTATGGTGACACGCGAACGCATTATTGGAGAAGCGCTGGTGCGCTACTGGCCGCCGCCCGCCTGGGGGCTGGTCAGTCATATCAACTACCCCAATGGAAATCCTTAATAACCATCCGCCAGAACGCCGCCGCCCCCGCCTCCACCGGCAGGGCCTGGTGCGAGAACTGGTGCAAACACTGGTCTTTCTGGCGGCGGTGTATACGCTGCTGGAACTGGCTATCCCGCGTTCGGTGGTGCTGTCGATCAGCATGGAACCGAATCTGATCGAAAACCAGCGACTGCTCATCAGCCGTGTCAATTATCTGCTGGGCGATCCGTCGCGCGGCGAGATTGTGGTTTTCAGCCGGCCCAACCAACCCGGCGACCAGCCGCCGCTCATCAAACGGCTGATTGGGCTGCCGGGTGAAACAATTGAGTTCCGCGATACGTATGTATACATCAACGGCACGCGCCTGGAAGAACCGTATCTGAACGAACCCTGCACGCCGCGTAACTGTGAAGATCAGTCGTGGACGCTGGGGGCGGGTGAATATTTCTTCATGGGCGATAACCGCAATCACAGTCTGGATTCGCGCAGTTTTGGGCCCATTCAACGGCAACAGATTATCGGGCGGGCAATTTTGCGCTGGTGGCCGCCTCCGAAATGGGGCATACTATCTTACGAGTACTGACGGGCAGATTGCCCGCAGCGCACTGTTAACATGGAGGTGTTATATGTCTGATTTTGACGCTTTTCCCTGCCCGGCCTGCCAGATTGGGTACTGCCAACCGGGTAAGGGAACCTACCTCCGCCTGGTTAATGGCACGCTGGTGAGCGCCCCGGATATGCCATTGTGGATATGCGACGTGTGCGACTATCAGGAATTTGACCGGGACGCTGTCCTGCGGGTGGAAGCGCTGCTGGGCCAGCCCGATCATTCCAGCGGAACAGGCCGCACCAGCCCGAAAATTCAGTCTCCCGAAGCGCCGGACGCGCCTGCACCCCGGAGAGCAAAACCGTGACCGCCGACCTCCGCAGTTATGTTTTCCTTGATACCTTACAGCCACAGCACGCCGCTTTCCTCGGAACGGTGGCGCGTGGCTTTTTACCTGTGCCGGGCGACGCCTCACTCTGGATTGAAATTTCCCCCGGCATTGAGATCAACCGCATTACCGATGTGGCTCTGAAAGCGACGGATGTTCGTCCCGGTATGCAAATCGTTGAGCGGCTGTACGGCCTGCTTGAAGTTCATTCTGGCAGCCAGGCAGAGACACGAGCTGCTGGGGAGGCCATCCTGGAAGCGCTGGGTGTGCGTGAAGATGATCGTCTGAAGCCGCGTGTCATTTCCAGCCAGATTATTCGCAACATTGATGCTCATCAGACGCAGCTTATCAACCGGCTGCGACATGGGCAGATGATTCTGGCCGGGCAAACGATGTATGTGCTGGAAGTGGAACCCGCTGGTTATGCCGCGCTGGCCGCTAACGAAGCCGAAAAAGCTGCTAATGTGAATATCCTCGAAGTGCAGGCTTTTGGCAGTTTCGGGCGTGTGTACCTGGGTGGCGAGGAGCAGGACATTATGGCCGGTTATGGCGCGGCACTCGCCTCTATTGAAGGCGTGACCGGGCGCGAAATGCCGGGCAGCCGCAAGGAGTAGGGCGGGTGTTCATCGCCGAGGTTATTGGCGCGGTTGTGACTGCCCACAAAACCGATAACATGGAAGGGTTGTCCCTGCGCCTTGTCCGCAAGATTACGCCCGAAGGAGAGGTTAGCGAAACCTACACTGTTGCTGTGGATGTGGTTGGCGCTGACGCGGGAGAATATGTGCTGATAACGGCGGGAAGCGCCGCCCGCCAGACCGCCAGCACGGATAATCGCCCGGTGGATGCGGTCATCATGGCGATTGTTGATACATGGCACATTCATGACTCTGTCAAATATGAAAACCCCCCTGCCTGAGGGGTAAATCATATTATCGTATATTAGTTGTTAGCAGGACGGCAAGCCCATCGCTGGCAAATCTATTCGGTGTTATAATTGCCCAGACAGGCTTAAACTTTAAGCCATGTTATCATACCGGCAGGGTTCATGAGGGGGAGGCCGCGGCTGCCTATGAAATCGGGCCGTATTCTTGTTGTAGAAGACAACCACGATAATATGACACTGATTGTCGATATGCTGCAAGCGCTGGATTACACTGTTATTCAGGCGGGGGATGGTCAGCGCGGTATTGAAATTGCGTCGGCACAAAAACCTGATGTGATCCTGATGGATTTATCGCTGCCGGTGATGGATGGATGGACAGCGGCAAAACGCATCAAGTCTAACCCGGACATCAGTCATATTCCCGTCATTGCCCTGACTGCTCACGCGATGGTGGGAGACCGTGAACGGGCATTAGCGGCGGGATGTGACGATTACATCACCAAGCCGATTGACATCAGCCTGTTAACGGTCAAACTCGCCAAATTGATGGCCTGAAGGAAAAACCCGTGAAAGTCCTGGTCGCGGAAGATAATCCCAACAGCCGCCAGTTATTGAAGGATATTCTGGAGAGCGTCGGCTATGAAGCGCTGCTGGCAATAGATGGCCCGGCGGCGCTGGCAGCGGCGCAAACCCAGTCCCCTGATCTCATCATCCTCGACGTGAACATGCCCGGCATGAGCGGCTTTGAGGTGTGCGCCATCATTAAGGGCGACCCTAAGCTGGCGCACATCCCGGTGATGATGCTTACCGCGCAGACCGATGTTGAAAGCCGGGTGACTGGCCTGGGACTGGGCGCAGATGATTACCTCGCCAAGCCCTTTAGCCCGCGTGAACTGGCTGCGCGTATTGATGCCCGGCTGCGAGCAAAAGCCGAAACAGACAATCTGCGCCAGACACAGGAATTGGTACGCCAGACGTTTGAGCGCTTTGTTGCGCCTTCTGTGGTAGAGCGGCTGCTGCAAAATCCCTCGCAGATCAAGCTGGGCGGACAGTTGCAGGAAATCACGGTCATGTTCAGCGACATTGAAAGCTTCACCAGCCTGTCGGAACATACGCCGCCGGAAGTGCTGCTCTCCATCCTCAACCAGTATCATGCACTGGTAGTGGAGAAGGTACAGAGCTGCGGTGGGACGGTTGATAAGTTCATCGGCGACGGCGTGATGTCGCTTTATAATACGCCGCTGCCGCAGCCCGACCATGCGTTACGGGCGGTACAGTCGGCGCTGGATATTCAAGCGTCACTAGCTGATCTCTATTATCAGTTTCCGCCTGATTACCACATGAAGTTAAATTTTGGCATCCATACCGGGGTGGCGGTTGTCGGTAACGTTGGTACGGACAAAATTATGGAATTTACTGCCGTTGGCGACACAGTCAATCTGGCTTCTCGCTTGCAGGGGCTGGGTGAAGGTGGGCAGATTCTCATCAGCCAGGCCACCTACGAACAGATTCAGGATTATGTGCGGGTGCGCCCGGTTGGCAGCCAGTCTGTGAAGGGGCGGCGGGGAGCGGTGATGATTTACGAAGTGCTGGGTTTACCGGGATGACGAGTGAACCACCGAAAACGTCCCACCTGGTTATTGCTCCCTCGTCGGAAGATGTAGCAGGCGTCATTGCACTGCTGGCTCACGATCTGCGAAGCCCCAGCGCGACCATCATCAGCACGCTCGAAGGTGTGATCGACCTTAATGAAGATAATGAGGCGTTGGCCCCGGTTTTGTCGCTGCTGCGCGGGGCGCTGGCGGCTGCTTATCGTCAGCATAATATGGTGAGCGACCTGCTTGATCTGCCGCGCCTTGAGCTGGGACAAACTGATCTGGAGCGGCTGCCGCTTGATCTGGCCGCGCTCATACGGGATGTGCTGGAATTTGAGCAGAAGGTCAAACTGAGCAAACGGGTGACGATTGTCAGCCATATCCCGGCAGATTTGACTCTGATGGTGAACGGCGAAGAAGAACTTTTAAGACGTATCTTTTTTGCGATATTTGATAATACGGCCAAATTCACCCTGAATGACGCGCGGATTGATATTGACGCGCAGCAGGCGGGCGATACCATCACCCTGACATTGACGGACAATGGACGCATCATTTCACCCAATTTTGAGGTGGATATTCTGAGCCGCCTTTCGAGCTGGAATACACGTTTCGCGGGGAGCCGCACCAGTGTCGGCGCGGGACTTCCTTATGCCAGCGCGGTTGTTCGGGCGCATGGCGGCACAATGACGGCCAAAAGTGATTCCACGACAGGCAAAACCACTTTTACGATCACCCTCCCGGCCTATCAAGCTGGTGAAAGCGATACGAACCATGGCGGACAACCGACCCCTTGACGATTCACAGATTGACCGCATCATCGGAAATGTGATGCGCGAACTGGGCGATGCGCCCGCTGTGCCGGATGCACGCCGTCCCGCGCCGCGCCCGACTCCGCCAGTGGCGGGCAAAGGCGATGGCCTGTTCCATGACCCGGACAGCGCGGTTGCGGCGGCAGCGGCGGCGCATGAGCAGCTTGCAGAGATGCCGCTCGACCTGCGGAAGAAGATGGTTGAGTCGATGCGGGCGGTGGCGCGGGAATATGCACTGCCGCTGGCACAGTTCGCCCACGACGAAACGGGCATGGGCCGCGCCGAGGATAAGCTGCAAAAAAACCTTCTGACCGCAGCCAAGACGCCCGGCCCGGAATGGCTAGAACCGCATGTCTGGACGGGGGACGACGGCCTGACGCTGACCGAATACGCCCCTTACGGAGTCATCGCCAGCATCACGCCCAGCACCAACCCCACCAGCACGATCATCAACAACAGCATCAGCATGATCAGCGCGGGGAACGCCGTCGTTTTCAATGCCCATCCCAGCGCGAAGGGATGCAGCGCTTACACGATTCAACTGCTCAATCAGGCAATTCAGAACGCGGGCGGCCCGGCCAACCTGCTGGCGTGTATCGCTGAACCGACCATCGACTCAGCGCAGGCACTCATGACGCACAAGCGGGTGCGTTTGCTGGCGGTGACGGGCGGAATCGGCGTGGGGCGGCAGGCGATGAAAAGCGGCAAACGGGCGGGCTGCGCCGGGCCGGGCAACCCGCCTGTCGTGGTTGATGACAGCGCCGACATTGAGCAGGCCGGGCGCGACGTGGTGCGCGGCGGCAGCTTTGACAACAATCTGGTTTGCACCACCGAGAAAACCTGCATCGTGGTCGAGTCCGTCCTCAACGATCTGGTGGACGCGATGACACGGCACGGCGGCTACCTGCTGACCTCGTGGCAGCTCAAGCGGCTGATGAAGTCGATCTTTGAGGAAGACCGAGGCCCCGGCAAACCGGGCGTGATGAACAAGGAATTCATCGGGCAGAACGCCAGCGTGCTGCTGAAAGAGATCGGCATCAACGTCGGCGCGGAAGTGCGGCAGGTGGTGGCGGTGGTCGAACCCGATCACCAACTGGTGTGGTCGGAACAGATGATGCCGATCATGCCCGTCGTGCCGATGCCGGATGTCTACAGCGCGATTGATCTGGCCGTCGAGTCGGAACACGGCTTCCGGCATACGGCAGTGATGCACAGCAAGAACATCGACCACCTGAGCCGGATGGCGCGGGCGATGGACTGCTCGATCTTCGTCAAGAACGCGCCCAATCTGGCCGGGCTGGGCTGGGGTGGGGAGGGGTATACCTCGTTCACCATCGCCAGCCCGACGGGCGAGGGGATGACGACCTGCCGCAGCTTCAGCCGCCTGCGCCGCTGCACGCTGAAGGACAGCTTTCGGATTGTGTAGTAGCCCATGAAAATTATCAAATCGCATGGGTCTATCCTCTTAAGCGCATTTTTCATTGTACTTTCAGGATACGTAACGATAGCAGAATCCGCCATTTCAACAACAGTCGATTGGCATCCAAGTGGAAGCAAAATAGCCATCGGCTATGACTCCGGTCAGATAGAAATTGTGGATGGCTCTGCAAGTCGCGTGCTTCAGACTTTTAAGGCTGAGGGCTGGGTAAAACAGCTCAAATGGGGATCATCCGATGAACAGTTATTGGGTGCTTCTTACTCTCAGGACATAGGCGGATCGTTGTGGATATTGGATACATCCACAGGGATTTTCACAACCGTTATTGCCGAAAGTTTCGGAATTAGCGATTTTGATTGGAATGTTACTGGCGACAAATTGGCAAGCATCGAGTTGACGATCATTGACGCCCAAAACGTTTCCCGTGTTTGGCAAATCACTTCAGGTTCAATTCAAAGTGATCAACTATTGGATAATCAGCTATTTTCGATAGTAGATTGGAATCCAGCAAATGAAAGATATATTGCATTAGGAGATAAAAATGGCGCTGTTTCGATTTGGGATATTCAGGAAAATGCCTTAACACAATCTATGTCAGCATCTCTTTCAAATGATTTTGATTTATTGGTTGATTTATCGTGGAATTTTGCTGGTGACCGACTGATTACGGCTTCTTACATAGGAAATATCCAATTATGGAAGTGGGATGGAAGTCAATTGACATTATGTTTTACTTTTCCAAATGACCTAACCTATATCGGCATAAAACAGGTTTTATAGAGTTTGGATGATAGTAGAATTGCGCTTGTAACTGATTCCTCTGTTCAGTTAATCGATGTGGCAGCGGGTTCATCTATTGCATCTACTCCTCCCCTGTCTTCTTTATACGATGCTGCCTTAAGCCCTGATGGAACAGAGGTGATTGTTGTAGGTAGAGATGATGATGCCGATGCGAACAGTAGCATTTCCAAAATATATGAAGTTACTCCTGCATCCTCACCTGCCGCAGTTTCAGCCGCCTGCGCCGCTGCACACTGAAGGACAGCTTTCGGATTGTGTGATGGGATGAAGTGCAACCTCATTACCGGTTAACTTTACTTCATCCCACAACATACAGGAAACCCATCGCTACAAAAGCCGTGGGATACAAAAGCAATCGTCAGTTTTAGGTTTTTCGGTAGGATTGTACAGCATAAGGGATCGGCTGAGATGTGGGTTTGGTCACTTACATCTGAACCTGACTTCGCTGCTGCTACAATCCTTTTTTGCTTTTCGGATCGATGCCTAATTATCTTCAGGAGTAAGAACATGCTTTTAGCGAACAAGAATGCGATTATTTATGGTGGCGCAGGAGATGTTGGTGGTGCGGTTGCGCGTGCTTTTGCCCGCGAAGGCGCACGGGTATTTCTGGCAGGGCGTACCGCTGCCACCCTGGAAACGGCGGCAAGCGAGATCCGTGCGGCGGGCGGATTGGCAGAAACGACGCAGGTCGATGCGTATAATCTTCAATCCGTTGAGCAGTCGCTTGATGATGTCATCGCGAGAGCAGGACTTATTGATATTTCGTTCAACGCAGTTGGTCATGACGATGTACAAGGGCAATCCATGTTAGATATGTCGCAGGCCCTGTTCGCACAGCCTATCACAAATGCCATGATTACTTATTTCAATACGTCTACCGCATCAGCCCGCCGCATGGTCAATCAGGGATCCGGCGTTATCCTTGCGATCTCGGCGAATGCAGCCCGCATGGCGTACCCAAACATAGGGGGATTTGGAGCTGCCTGCGCGGCTATTGAAGCACTATGCCGGCAGCTTGCCGTTGAAGTCGGCCCACAAGGTGTGCGCGTGGTGTGCTTACGTTCGGCTGGCTCACCAGACGCACGTGGACTTCGTGAAGTGTTCACCATGCACGCTCAGGAACAGGGCATGACACTTGATGAATTCACTGCACAAGCCGCTAGCAGCATTCCCCTGAAACATCTTCCCTCACTTGCGGAAGTCGCCAATACAGCGGTCTTCGCAGTGTCTGATTATGCCAGCGCCCTGACAGGAGCCGTTATCAACGTGACCTGTGGGCAAATGATGGATTAAGTCCCTGCCCGTAAACAGTCATATCCAATAAAAATGTGAGCGCAGGCAGGTTGAACAAAGCCCAACCGGTTTTCGTCCAGGCAGTATGCTGATTGCAGCCAGCACAGTTTTTTGAAGATCATAAATGCTCCCGGAAAAAGGCGATGGTTCGCATCATCGCCACCTCAAAGGATGGCGAGGCGATATTATGACCACCACCGTCATATTCATAGAACTCGTATGTTTTCTCGCTGGCCTCCAGAACGGCGCTGAGATCGCGTGAGTAGCCGATATTGACCACATCGTCGTCGGTGGTGTGGTGGAGTTGCAGCGGGTTTTCCAGGTAGTCGATATTGTGGGTTAATGAGACGGCCTGCCAGAAGGGTTCGGCAGTATTGGGCCGCCCATAGGTGTCGAAGATGGCGCGACTTCGCCTGGAACCGGGCGAATCCTCCGAACGCACAAAGGATGTGTCACTGATGGCATAGGCAGAAAAGTCATCATAGCTGTAAACCGCCCCGGCCCAGATGACGCCAGCCTGAATATCCGGCTCGACCAGCATTGCCCGCAGCACCAGATTGCCCGCCATGCTGTGTCCCCACATCCCGATGCCCTGCGGATCAATGATGTCCATTCCTTGCAGGCTGCGGAGGGCTGAAATGGCATCAATGGTATAGGCCGGTGAAAAATAGGAACCGATTGGCTCGCCTTCAGAGTCGCCATGTCCCCGCAGGTCGATTTTGAACACGACGAAACCGCTGCGCGCCAGCGCATCGACGTAGGCGACATAACGTTCGGTTGTCTGATAGGTGTCCGGCGGGATATAGCCATGATTGAAGACAATGGCCTTGAAACCCCCTTCAGGCACATCGCCAAAAGGGATGGTCAGCAGGCCATAAATTTTATTGCCTTCGGAGATATAGCTGGCGATGTAACGGCTGTAGTTTGCGCCGTCCTCCAGCGTTTGCTCAATGAGGATGTCACTGCCTTCTATCGACAGCTCTCGTAAGGCAGCGATGGTCAGGTCATTGGCGACAGCAAAAGGCGTTTCGGTGGCTTCTGGCGTGGTTTCCTGTGAGGCAACCCTACCGTTCATAGTCAGAATGAGGAGGGTGAAAAGGGCAAGCAAGAAACGTAATGCAGGGGCAGGGCGAGTATGAGTCATTGATTGTTCTCACAACACATCTGGCAAAAAATACTACAGCTTGTTGAGCAGCAGTGTATAGATTGACCACTGCTTATTCAACGGCGAGCTTGTTTAAAATTTTCTCATCAAAGGACAGCACCATCATCATTAAAGCCTGATCGTTGAAGCTCACTATTTCAGCTAAATCAAGCGGATTAATGTTCAACATTCTGCACAAATGGGGCTAACCACAACGGGTTCTGTGATGTGGTTTATCGTTATCCGTTCAGGATCAGCGACTTCTCTTGGTTATTTGAATTAAGATCATAACGACAAAATTCATCTGAACAACTTGTGTTCTGCTGCATTATTTGAAACCTTCATGATCGCTATCCTCAGATTGGTAATCTTATCTACCTACATGGGGGAGTGAGCATGTTTATGGTTTCACGCAAGCTAGCAAAACGGACAATCCTTTTATGTCTGCTGTTTGTTGTGATCGCCGGGGTTGTTCCATTCGTCAGTGCCCAGGATAGCGAGCCAATCAAGGTTGGAATTCTCCATTCCCTAAGCGGCACGATGTCGATCAGTGAAACCACTGTTCGGGATTCGACATTGATGGCAATTGACGAAATCAACGCTGCGGGCGGTGTGCTGGGGCGGCAGATTGAGCCGATTGTGGAAGATGGCGCAAGTGACTGGCCGACTTTCGCTGAAAAAGCCCGTAAGCTGCTGCTGGAAGACGGTGTTTCGGTAATCTTCGGCGGTTGGACGAGCGCCAGCCGTAAGGCGATGCTGCCCGTCGTTGAAGAAAATAACGGTCTGCTGTTCTACCCGGTACAATACGAAGGCCTGGAACAATCGCCGAATATCGTCTATACCGGCGCGACCACCAACCAGCAGATTGTTCCGGCTGTTGAGTATCTGCTGGCCGAAGGTAAGACCAAGTTCTTCCTGCTCGGTTCTGACTATGTATTCCCACGCACTTCCAATACCATCATCGCTGCACAGCTTGCCGCCGCTGGCGCTGAAGTTGTTGGTGAAGAATACCTGCCCCTGGGTGGCACCGAATTCAGCTCGATCCTGCTCCAGATTCAGCAGGCCGCGCCGGATGTGATCTTCAACACGCTGAATGGCGACAGCAATGTGGCTTTCTTCAAGCAGTTCAGTGATCTTGGCTACACCGCTGAAACACTTCCGGTTTTGTCCGTCAGCATCGCTGAAGAAGAAGTGACCGGCATCGGCGTGGAAAACATCATCGGCCAGCTTGTTTCCTGGAATTACTACCAGACGGTTGACACCCCCAAGAATGCTGAATTCGTAGCAGCTTTCAAGGCGAAATATGGTGAAAACCGCGTCACCAGCGATCCGATGGAAGCCGGTTATTTCGGTGTATACCTGTGGGCAGCCGCCGTTGAAGCAGCAGGTAGCACCGAAGTTGATCCCGTCGTTGCGGCGATTGAAGCCGGTGGCATCACCACTGAAGCACCTGAAGGCACGGTGTCACTTGACGGGCCAACTCACCACACGGTTAAGCCGGTTCGTATCGGCGTCATCCGCGAAGACGGGCTGATCGACACCCTGTTTGAAACCGAACCGGTTGTTCCCGATCCGTATCTGTGCGGTTATGAGTGGGCAAGTGTTCTGTCCCGGCCTGAAGGGGTTTGTGCAGACGTAGAAGCTGCACCAGAGGCAACCCCCGCGTCATAGACGCGCCAGGGCAGATTATTCCAGCATGAAAACCTGTGCTTCTGCCTGACATTGGGCAGAAGCACCTTTCGTTTTCCAAACGATTGAGCCAGAAAGTGAGAAGGACACCGGAAAAATGCAAATCTATGTCATTCAGTTGTTTAATGGCCTGAGTATTGGGTCAATCCTGCTGCTGGCAGCATTGGGATTGGCATTTTCATTTGGCCTGATGAAAGTCATCAACATGGCGCACGGCGAATTCATCATGATCGGCGCTTATGTGACTTATATTTTCCAGACATTTCTGGCAGTACCTTTACGGGGTGAAAACGGGCCGAAAGAAGGTCTCATTTTCGTGGCGTCGATTTTCGCCGCATTTCTGGTCGCCGGAGCGTTGGGGTTACTACTGGAGCATTTTATCATCAGGCGACTCTACGGGCGGCCAACCGATACACTGCTGGCGACCTGGGGTATTGGGCTGGTCTTGCAGCAATTGGTACGCAGTTATGACCCGCGCAACGTCCCCGTTACCTCACCCAGTTGGCTCAATGGGCGGCTGATTGTGGCGGAAGGTATCGGCTTTCCTTATGCGCGTTTGTTCATTATTGGATTGGCGCTGGTCAGCGTCGTGGGTGTGTATCTTTACCTCTATCACACCGCTAATGGCCGTCGTACCCGTGCGGTGATGCAAAACCGCGAGATGGCTTCAGCGCTGGGCGTGGCAACCCGGCGGGTGGATGCCTTCACCTTTGCCCTGGGGACAGGGCTGGCCGGTGTGGCCGGTTCAGCGCTGACGCTCATCGGCCAGATCGGGCCGCAGCTTGGCACAGCCTACATTGTGGATGCTTTTATGGTGGTGGTGCTGGGCGGTGTTGGCAGTCTGCCCGGAACAATTCTGGCCGCATTTCTTATCGGCACACTCAACCCAGTATTCGAGATGGCAATCTCCTCGGCTGGTGCGGACTCAGCCGCCTCACTGGGGAAAGTGCTGGTTTTTGTCGTGATTATCGTCTTCTTGCAGTTCAGGCCGAACGGTCTGCTTGCGCTTCGCACGCGAACATAGCGACGAATTACCCCGTGTATTGATAACGGCAAGGAGAGCAGCTTATGTTAAAACAATCGATGAAAACGATTGGCATCAACTGGCACAATGTTATCTTCACAGCCTGCGCCGTGCTGATGCTGGTCGTCCTGCCCATGACATTGTCGGGCTTTCAGATCAACCTGTTAGGGCGATTTCTGACTTATGCGATTGTCGCGGTTGGGCTTGACCTGATCTGGGGATATACCGGGATGCTCAGTCTCGGCCAGGGATTATTCTTTGGCCTGGGCGCTTACTGTTTCGCCATGTACCTGAATTTGGAAACGGCGGGTACGCGAATGCCGGAATTCATGGGATTGTACGGCGTGACCGAACTGCCTTTTTTCTGGCAGCCGTTTCATTCCCCGATATTTGCTATTGTGATGGCAATCGCGTTTCCCGCGCTCATCGCCACGCTGGTCGGGTTTATGATCTTTCGCAGCCGGATTCAGGGGGTGTACTTCTCCATCATCACCCAGGCGCTTACAGCCATCATCGCCCTGCTGCTGGTTGGTCAACAGAAGGTTATCAACGGAACCAACGGCATCACTGAAATGCGAACGATTTTCGGCGCAACGCTGGCCGCGCCCAGCACGCATGTTGCCATGTATATTGTGACGGTGATCGTTCTGGGTGTGGTTTACCTCGGCTGCCGAGCCATGATTCGATCCCGCTTTGGGCGGCTGCTGGTGGCCGTGCGTGACGATGAAAATCGAGTCCGCTTTATGGGCTATAACACCGTTGTGGTGAAGACAATCGTTTTCGCCCTGTCTGCTGGGATCGCCGGTTTGGCGGGTGCGCTGTTTGTGCCGCAGGTTGGCATTATCTCCCCCAAGCAGCTTGACATTACCGCTTCCATCGAGATTGTGATCTGGGTGGCAGTGGGGGGGCGCGGCACGCTGGTCGGTGCGATACTGGGCGCGATTTTAGTCAACAGCGGCAAGAGTTCCATCAGCACATCGAACCCCGACATCTGGCAGCTCATCATGGGCGGCCTGTTCATCGGTGTGGTGCTGCTGTTCCCCAAAGGTCTGGTGGGTTCAATCCGCGATCTGTTGGTTCGCCTACAGACAATGTGGGGAAAACGCACTTATCCATCTGCGGCCCTTGAACCGGTCAACATCGAAATTGAAACAGCTTCATAAGCGAAAGGCAAAGTCACCATGAGCAATATTATGGATATGCAGGGCGTGACCGTCAGTTTTGACGGGTTCAAGGTGCTGGATGATCTGAATTTTTCCATCGCCTATGACGAGCTGCGCTTTCTCATCGGGCCGAACGGGGCAGGGAAATCGACACTGCTCGACATCATGACGGCGAAAACGCGCCCTGACAAAGGCAAGGTCATTTTTGATGAACACACCCATGTAACCCGTGTCACCGAACATCAACTGGTGCGGCATGGCATTGGGCGCAAATTTCAGACCCCCACCATTTTTGGGAGCCTGACAGTTTATGAAAATCTGGAAGCGGCGATTGGCTTCAAAACCAATGTGTTCCAACTGGGCAAACGCCTTTCCGGCGAGCAGCGAGACAAAATTGAGGAAACTCTGGAGATCACTTATCTGAAACCCCATCAGCACTCACTGGCGGGCATCCTCTCTCACGGGCAAAAACAGTGGCTTGAAATCGGGATGCTGCTGGTGCAGGAGCCTAAACTGGTTCTGCTTGATGAGCCTGTCGCCGGGATGACGCGGCGCGAACGCGATCATACGGGCGAGCTGCTCCATCGCATCGCTAAAAATCGCTCCATCCTGGTGGTGGAGCATGATATGGTGTTTGTGCGGCAGTTCGCGACGACCGTTACGGTTTTGCACATGGGTAAATTGCTGTGTGAAGGCCCTGTCGAGAAAGTGCAGAATGACCCACAGGTGATTGAAGTGTATCTGGGACGGGGACACCAGGCGGCGTAATGCCGGGGAGACCAATACGATGTTATCAACGACTAATTTGCAGGTGTATTACGGCCAGAGTCTCATCCTGAACGATGTTGCGATTGAAGTCCCGGTGGGGCAAATTGTCTGCCTGATGGGGCGCAATGGTGTTGGTAAAACCACACTGCTGAAAGCCATCATGGGCTTATTAAAAGTTCGCGGCGGACAGATTATGTATAACGGCAAAGACATCACCCAGCTTCCATCGCACAAACGCGCCTATTCCGGGATTGGTTATGTGCCGCAGGGGCGCGGCATTTTCCCCCATCTGACGGTTTATGAAAATCTGCTGATGGGGTTTGAAGCGCTGGACAGGCATACACGAAAAAACGATCAGGCCGCCATTGACGAGGTATACAGCATCTTTCCTGTATTGCAGAAAATGGGCAAACGAGTTGCCGGGACACTCAGCGGCGGCCAGCAGCAGCAGCTTGCGATTGGTCGTGTGCTGGTGCGTCAGCCCAAACTGCTGCTTTTGGATGAACCAACCGAGGGGATTCAGCCCAACATCGTACAGGAAATTGAAGGGGTGATTCACTCACTGCGGGAGCATAAAAATATCGCCATCCTGCTGATTGAGCAGTTCCTCGATTTCGCGCTTGGCGTTGCTGATTACTGTTATGTGATGGAAAAGGGGCATATCGTTTCGCGCGGGAATGCTCGCGAACTTGATCCTGAAATTGTGCGGGAACACCTGTCGGTTTAATCGTCTAAAGTGCAGCATCGCAGGGGCATAGGGTTGGGCTTCAGCACATCAGTTGTCATTCCTGGACAAAATCGGTAGTTGGATTTTGTCACTATGTCACAACGTCAGTTCAAAGTGGCTTCTATAAGCTTATAGATATTGTGGATTTTTCGCCTCCTCTTTGTAAGAACCTGACCATGACGGCTGAAGTATCAGACACAGTAGCTCCATTTTTATGTGCTGCCTTTCCCTCCCCTGACCGATCATGTCGTTAGCAGGTGTTGGGAGAGAGGGGGTGCTGCACCTGACGTTTGAGCAGCGGGCCGATGCAACAACCGCGCTGGCGGAGAATTATTCGCGCCCACCTTTGCAGGTGATGCACCCCATTCCAGATGCGGCGGGCTGCTTGTGTGTTTATCTGCTCAGCCCAACAGGCGGCGTAGTACAGGGGGATCGCTACCGGATTGACATTTGCGCCGGTGAGGGGACACATGCGCTGTTCACCACCCAGTCGGCAACAAAAGTTTACCGGATGCCGCAGGGCTATGCGGAACAAACTGTAAATATCGAAGTCGGGCGCGATGCGATCTTTGAATTCCTGCCTGATGCGGTCATTTTGTTTGGCGATGCCGAACTGCGACAGCATCTTTCCGTGAGGCTGCATCCGGGCGCTGTAGCGCTGCTATTTGAAATTGTGATGCCGGGCCGAACCGCGCATGGTGAACATCTGCGTTTCCGGCGTTACAGCAACCGGGTTGTCGTGCATGACGCGGCGGGATTACTGCTTTTCGACAATGCAGATATTCAACCGGTACATTCCGATCTGACGACTGTCGGTAAGCTGGAAGGCTATACCTGCTGGGGGAGCGCTTATCTGGTCGGCGATCTGAAGAAACACAACGTTAACACCGCTGCTTTCTGCGAAACGCACCGGCATGTTCTGGAACGTGAAGGGGCAATCGGCAGCATAACACCTCTCTATCGGGATGGGTTGTGCGCTCGTATGTTGAGTGAACGCCTGGAAAGCATTTACAAAGCTTTTTATGAACTGCAATCCATTATTCGGACACAAAGCCTGGGTTTGCCGGATGCGCCGCTGCGAAAATAAGTTCCTACCTACAAAGGGGCGAGCATGAACCTTACGCCAAGAGAAAAAGATAAATTATTGATTTTTGTGGCAGCAATGGTCGCGCGTGATCGTAAAGCGCGCGGACTCAAACTCAATCACCCGGAAGCCATCGCCCTCATCACAGCGGAAGTGCTGGAAGGTATCCGCGATGGGCGCAGCGTGGCGGAATTGATGCAGTTCGGCAGAACCATCCTCACTCGCGGTGATGTCATGAGCGGCGTGCCGGAGATGATTCACGAAATTCAGGTCGAAGGCACCTTTCCCGATGGCACCAAACTGGTCACGATTCACCAGCCTATACCCTGAGAGGACATTATGATTCCCGGTGAATACTTTCTCGAAGACGGGGACATCATCGCTAATGAAGATCGTCCGGTGATAAGTCTGCTGGTCGCCAACAGTGGAGATCGTCCCATTCAGGTTGGCTCGCACTTCCATTTCTACGAGGTGAACACCGCGCTTTCCTTTGACCGCGACCAGGCCTATGGGATGCGCCTCAATATCCCTTCCGGGCTGACGGTTCGCTTTGAACCGGGCGATCAGAAAACGGTTGAACTCACCCCTATTGGCGGAACGCGAACGGTTTATGGGCTGAATGGGCGCGTGAACGGCAAACTGGAGCCATCGTAACATGCCTTTACGTATTCCTCGACGAGTCTATGCTGATTTATATGGGCCAACCAGAGGTGATCGGGTGCGGTTGTCCGATACCGAACTGATTATCGAGGTCGAAGCCGATTACACTTACTATGGCGATGAAGCCAAGTTCGGCGGCGGAAAAACCCTGCGCGATGGCATGGGTCAGGATGCGGTGACGACCCGCGCTGATGGGGCGCTTGATCTGGTCATCACCAACGCACTCATCATCGACCACTGGGGTATCGTCAAAGCTGATGTGGGTGTGCGTGATGGCAAAATTGTCGCCATTGGCAAGGCTGGCAATCCTGGCGTGATGGATGGCGTCACCCCTGGTCTGACGGTTGGCGCTTCGACAGAAGTCATCGCCGGGGAGGGGATGATTCTGACTCCCGGCGGTATTGATACCCACATTCACTTCATCGCTCCACAGCAGATTGAGGAAGCACTGTCGTCCGGCATTACCACCATGTTTGGCGGCGGCACTGGCCCGGCGACCGGCACCAATGCCACCACCTGCACCCCCGGCGCATGGAATCTGCACCGGATGCTGGAAGCGGCAGAATCCTGGCCGATGAATCTCGGCTTTATGGGCAAAGGCAATGCCTCCATGCCTGACCCACTGCGGGAGCAGGTTGAGGCCGGGGCGATTGGCCTGAAGCTGCATGAGGATTGGGGGACGACCCCCGCCGCCATCGACAACTGCCTGTCCGTCGCTGAAGCATACGACATACAGGTGGCAATTCATACTGATACGCTCAACGAGTCCGGCTTTGTCGATGACTCGATAGCGGCGTTTAAAGGGCGCACCATTCACAGTTTCCACACTGAAGGGGCGGGCGGCGGACATGCGCCGGACATCATAAAAGTGTGCGGCGAGGCGAATGTCCTGCCGTCATCCACCAACCCGACCCGGCCCTTCACTATCAATACGCTGGATGAGCATCTCGATATGCTGATGGTCTGCCACCATCTCAACGCCGCTATCCCTGAAGATTTAGCTTTCGCCGAGTCGCGCATTCGCCCGGAAACCATCGCCGCCGAGGATATTTTGCACGATATGGGCGCGTTGAGCATGATGTCATCTGATTCACAGGCAATGGGGCGTGTTGGTGAGGTCATCCTGCGAACCTGGCAGACGGCGCATAAGATGAAAGTTCAGCGCGGTCAACTGCCGGGCGACAGCGAGCGAAACGACAATTTTCGCGTCAAACGCTATATTGCCAAGTACACCATCAACCCGGCCATCACGCACGGCATCGCGCAGTATGTTGGCTCGATTGAACCGGGCAAACTGGCGGATATGGTGTTATGGAAGCCCGCATTTTTTGGCGTCAAACCGGAGATGATTATCAAGGGCGGTTTCATCGCCTATGCCCAGATGGGCGATGCCAATGCCTCGATTCCCACGCCGCAGCCGGTTCACAGCCGCTATATGTTTGGCGGTTTCGGGCGTGCCACCGCCAGCACCACCTATACTTTTGTCTCCAGGGCTGCCTACGAGCGCGGCGTTCACAAAGACCTGGGCTTAAACAAGCTGGTCGCGCCAGTCGCCAACTGCCGGGGATTGACCAAAGCCGATATGATTCACAATGATTTTCTGCCCGATATTGCGGTAGACCCGGAAACGTATGAGGTGCGGGTAAACGGGGACATCATCACCTGTGAACCGGCCTCCGTTCTGCCGATGGCGCAGCGCTATTTCCTGTTTTAGCCATGCACTTCGACCATGCTCAACTGCTGCTGACGCTTCAGTGGATGGATTCCGCATTTCCCACGGGCGCTTTTGCCCATTCCGGCGGCCTGGAAACCTATACCCAGGCGGACATCGTTCATGCGCCGGGCGATCTGGCCCAGCTTATTGCGACCAGACTGGATGCGGCTGCCACTACCGATCTGATTATCATTCACACGGCCATGTCCGCTTATGCAGCAGCGGATCGCTCGCAAATTTTGCGGCTCGATGAATTGTGTTCTGCCTCAAAAATAGCGCGTGAGTCCCGCGAAGCCAGCGAAAAAATCGGCTGGCGAATGCTTAACAGTATTCTCAATCTCCTGAACGATGAAACGCTGCTGTTTTATCGGACGGAAATTGAGGCCGGGCGCTGCGCCGGGCATCACCCGCTGGTACACGGGCTGGCTTTCGCCGCGACAGGGGTGGAAGCACGTGCGGCTATGCTGGCCTTTGGCTATGGACTGGCCGCTAACCAGACCGCCGCTTCGCTGAAGCTGATGCGAATCGGGCAAACGCAGGCGCAGCATGTTTTGAGCGAAGCTGGAGCCGCCATAGCCACAGCGGTTGATGCAGCGCTGGCCCGAACACTGGATGATTTTGGTAGTTTCACACCGGGATTGGATATTCGCGCCATGCAGCACGAATATTTATTCCGGCGTTTGTTTATTTCGTGAGGCATAAGACCATGACCGTGATGAGCTATAAGGAAGCGGCAGCTACTGGCGATACACCGGCGGATGGGCCGCTGGTGATTGGGGTGGGCGGGCCGGTGGGTTCGGGCAAAACGACGCTGATTGAGAAGTTATGCAAGGTTATGTCCGGGACGCACCAGATCGCGGTCATCACCAACGACATCTACACCAAGGAAGATGCCGCTATCCTGACCCGCCTGAGCGCATTAGAGCCAGAACGTATTTATGGCGTGGAAACCGGCGGCTGCCCGCACACCGCCGTTCGGGATGATATTTCC
>CAYUTY010000071.1:0-30281 GCA_964447795.1 uncultured Anaerolineaceae bacterium | reverse complement strand
TAACCGCAGCAGGTCAGCCAGACTATCCCCGGCAATCTGGTTGATGCTGGCATAACGCCCCGTCGCCACGCCAACCAGCACCACTGGCAGGCCGAAGAAACGATAATAAGTCGGCTCATTGGAAACCCGCTGGTAAAACCGCGCAATCAGCAGCAGAAACATCAGCAGCGCCGCCAGCGCAAACCAGCCATACAGCATCAGGAACCGGCTCAGAGATTCGGCTGTCACCCGTTTTGCCTGCTTATCGCATACTACGAATGACGTGGTAAATGGCCTTCACGCGGAAGATGCGGTCATCGCACGCACGCACGAAGGTATTGACCAGATCGCGCATCCGCGCATCCGCCGCCAGCATATAAATCGTCTGCCCCGACAGTTCGGTTTGCTCCAGCACGCCGGTTTCCACCAGACCGGCCAGTTCGCCCGTGATGGTGCGAACATCGCGTCCGGTATAGCGCGCAATATTTTCCACCGTGTCGGCGGCATGGGGGTTATCATGGAAAAAGCGCACCATGTCCCACTTGATAAACGAATTGACCTTCTCTTGCAGGAAATCCAGCATCACCGGATCCATATCGTCCATCAGCCGCGAGGCAGATTTACCGTGCATCATAACGCATCCCTCAGATTTGCCATTTCACCTGCTTACAGATGCTTTCACTCACAATAAGGGGCTTGTGCAGCCCCTTTATTGAAACTCTCCAATATTACCCTTTTGACTGGTCAGCGCGCATGTGGCAGTTTTTGTACTTCTTGCCGCTGCCGCACCAGCAGGGGTCATTACGCCCCAGTTTATTTGCCACCCGCACCGGTTCCGGTTTGGACTCCCCCGCGCCCCCGGCTCGTACCGTCTGCATCTGCTGGCGGCGCACCGGTATCGGCTGCTGCACATTCACCTGCGTTGTCAGCAGTTGATAGGCCGCCTGTGCCCGAATCTGCTCCAGCATTCCCTGCCACATCGTGAACGACTGCCGTTTATACTCCACCAGCGGGTCGCGCTGTGCCACCGACATCAAACCAATACCTTCGCGCAGCACATCAAGATCAGTCAGGTGGCGCTGCCAGTGATAATCAACCGAGCGCAGCATGAACCAGCGTTCCAGACGCTGCATCAACCCCGGCTCTTTGGCGTTATTTTCCTCGCTCTTGCGGTCATAGACATCGTGAACGGACTGAACCAGCAGGTCTTCCAGTTCCTCGACATCCTTCTCTTTCAGCGTTTCCGCCGTGATGGTTTCCGGCACAGGGAACACCATCAGCAGCCGCCGGTACATATTTTCATAATCCCACCGGTCAGCGTTGGTATCTTCTGGCGCGGTTTCATCCAGCGTGTCCACCACCGCTTCTTCCAGGATTTTGATGTACTCGTCGCGCAGGTCATCGCGGTTGAGGATGTCGCGCCGCTGCCCGTAAATCACCTCACGCTGCTTATTCACCACATCGTCATATTCCAGAACGCGCTTGCGGATGTCGAAGTTATGGCCTTCCACCCGCACCTGAGCCTGGGCAATCGTGCGGCTGATCATGCCGTGTTCAATCGGTTCATCTTCCGGCAGGTTGGCCCAGGACATAAAGCCCTTTACCCGGTCGCCGCCAAAGCGCTTCATCAGGTCATCTTCCAGGCTCAGATAAAACCGTGATTCGCCGGGGTCGCCCTGCCGTCCGCAGCGCCCGCGAAGCTGGTTGTCGATGCGCCGCGCTTCATGCCGCTCCGTACCGAGGACGAATAAGCCGCCCTGTTCCAGCACTTTCTTGCGGTCTTCCTGAATTTGAACCATCGCCTCAGCCAGCGCGGATTTCCACTGTTCCGGCGTCGCCGTCGTCACCTCAACGCCCTGTTTGCGCAGGATGTCGCGTGCCTGCCCTTCCGGGTTGCCGCCCAGCAGAATATCAACGCCACGACCCGCCATATTGGTGGCAATCGTCACCATGCCCAGCCGCCCCGCCTGCGCGATGATACCCGCTTCCTTTTCGTGCTGCTTGGCGTTCAGCACCTCATGTTTTACGCCCGCCCGTTCCAGCATCTTGCTCAGGCGTTCCGACGTTTCAATAGCCACCGTGCCGACCAGCACCGGCTGACCGCGGCTCTGGCGCTCTTTAATCTCCGCCACAACCGCCTTGAACTTGGCCGCCTCGTTCATGAAGATCATATCTTCATAATCCTTGCGGATGACCGGAACATGCGTCGGAATCGGCACCACTTCCAGGTTATAAATCTTCTCGAATTCTTCCGACTCGGTCATGGCCGTACCGGTCATACCGGCCAGCTTCTTGTACATGCGGAAGAAGTTCTGGAACGTGATGGTCGCCAGCGTCAGGTTTTCCCGCCGGATTCGCACGCCTTCCTTTGCCTCAATCGCCTGGTGCAGACCCTCGGAGAAACGGCGGCCATACATCGGGCGACCTGTGAATTCGTCGATGATGATGACTTCCATTCCCTCGCGTCCGTTCTGGACGATGTATTCCTTGTCACGGTGATACAGCGCCAGCGCCCGCAGCGAATTGTCCAGATACGGGATCATTTCCGAGTTATTCGGATGATAAAGCTGGTCGATGCCCAGGATTCGCTCGATTTTTTCCACGCCCTGCTCGGTCAGGAAAGCGATTCGGTCTTTGATGTCCAGCACATAATCGCCATCTGGTTCTTCGTTGTCCACGCTCTCCGGGCTGCTGACTTTCAGCCGCTTGACGACTTCAGCGAATTGTTTGTACAGGGGGGAGGGTTCTTCTGCGGGACCGGAAATGATGAGCGGGGTGCGGGCTTCGTCGATCAGAATGCTGTCTACCTCATCGACGATGGCGAAGGCCAGTTCGTCCGGCTGCGCCATCTGGTTTTTCTCATACACCATGTTGTCGCGCAGGTAGTCGAAGCCGAACTCATTGTTCGTCCCGTAGCTGATGTCCGCCTGATAACACTCCTGCCGTTTGCATGGGCGCAGGTGCTGATAGCGTATGTCAGCCGACTGAAAATCCGGGTCATAGATGAATGAACCGGCATCCGGGCTGGGGCTGTCCCCTTTGCTCTGAATCACGCCGACTGTCAGGCCGAGTGCATGATACACCGCCCCCATCTGCTGCGCACCAACCTTGCTCAGATAATCGTTCGGCGTGACCAGGTGTGCGCCCTTCCCAGCCAGCGCGTTCAGGTACAGCGGCAGCGTGGCGTCCAGCGTCTTGCCTTCGCCCGTTTTCATCTCGGCGATTCGCCCGGAATGCAGCACGATCCCGCCGATCATCTGCTCGTCATAATGACGCAGCCCAATCGTCCGCTTGGCGGCCTCGCGCACAGCGGCGAAGGCCTCAATCAACAATTCATCCAGCGTCGCGCCGTCCGCCAGCCGCTTCCGAAACTCGTCAGTCTTCGCGCGGAGTTCCGCGTCCGTCAGCTTTTGCATGGCCGGTTCGAGCGCGTTAATCTGCTCTACCGCTTCACGATAACGCGCCAGCGCCCGCTCGTTCGGATCGCCAACGACCTTTTTCACGATATTCCGCAGCATGTTTTGTAGAAGCCTCGATTCACAGTGCATTTCGACAGAAAGACTATCCTGCCGAATTTTGGAAACCGATTATATCATATACACCTGAATGACTGGTTAAAAATGTGTATTTTTTTCGGGTGATCTATTCTAACTTTATTACGAGGGCTTGAACACACTCGACCTTACCTGTCCAGCGCGTTAACACAGATCAAACAGCCCTTTATTACACTATCCCTGATGTATAGTTAGAAAGGGAATTCATAGATGGCAAAGTTAGGATACGCGCTTTCTTCTGAAGAACACACCCCCAACCGGCTGGTGGAAAACGCCCAGCAGGCGGAAAAATTGGGTTTTGAGTTCGCCTTGATTTCCGATCATTTTCACCCCTGGATCGACCAGCAGGGACACAGCCCCTTTGTCTGGTCTGTCCTCGGTGCTATTGCCCATGCCACCACCACCCTGCCCATTGGCACGGGCGTCACCGCGCCCATCATCCGCATTCATCCGGCGATTCTGGCGCAGGCGGCCGCCACTGTCGCCGCCATGATGCCGGGGCGTTTCTTCTTCGGCATTGGTACGGGCGAAAATCTGAACGAGCATATCATCGGCGAAGGCTGGCCTGCTTAC
This sequence comes from uncultured Anaerolineaceae bacterium, assembly GCA_964447795.1. Taxonomy (GTDB): domain Bacteria; phylum Chloroflexota; class Anaerolineae; order Aggregatilineales; family Phototrophicaceae; genus CFX2. The sequence goes on along the minus strand of CAYUTY010000071.1, from coordinate 26,175 downwards.
GAAGTTCGCGCTGAAATGTTCGAGGAAGCTGTCGAGGTGATTCGGCTGCTCTGGCAGGGTGGCGTGCAGTCGCACTATGGCACTTATTACACGGTGGAAAATGCCCGCATTTACACCCTGCCCGATGAGCTGCCCCCCATCATGATTGCGGCAGGTGGGCCGGAGTCGGCGGAAATTGCCGGGCGCATCGGCGATGGGCTGATTAACACCTCGCCTGATGCGGAAGTGGTCAAAGCCTTTGAAAAAGCCGGTGGCAAAGGCACGCCGAAATACGGGCAGATCAGCGTGTGCGTGGCGAAGGATGAAAAATCCGCTGTCAAAACCGCTCACAAATACTGGCCCACTGCTGCTTTCAGCGGCACGCTCAATCAGGATTTGCCCACCCCGGCCACCTTTGAAGCCGCTGCCAAAAATGTCCGCGAGGAAGATATTGCCGAAGCCGTCATTTGCGGCAGTGACCCCCAGCGCCACCTGGACGCCATTCGGGAATACATGGATGCGGGCTACGACCATATCTACTTCCATCAGATCGGCCCCGATCAGGATACCTTTTTCCAGTTTTATCAGAAGCATATCCTGCCGGAATTCGATGCCGTGCCGTCCTGATGGCTGTGGTATAATCACCGCTGTTTCTCTGTGTGGGGCGTGCCAGTGTGCGCCCCAGGAAACAGCTCAATGCCGCCATTTTTCGCCCTCACTGCGCGTGGTCTTGAAGCCGTCAGCGCCCGTGAACTCAGCGCCATCCCCGGCCTGACCCTGCGCCAGACCGCCTACCGCCGTGTCACCTTTGACTACGCCGCTTCGCCCGTGCGCTTGCTCACGATAAGAACCGTCGATGATTTGTATATCGACTGCGCGGCATGGCACGACATCGCCCACACCCGCGACATCCTGGCGAAACTTCGCAGACTCAGCCAGCAGCTTGACCTGCGCCCTGCCGCTCGCCGCTGCGCTGAGGTGCGTTCTGTTTCTGCTAAACCGCTTTTTTCAGTGACCGCCAGTTTCATTGGCAAACGCAATTACAGCAGCGACGAAATCAAACAGGCTGTCGCCGCCGGAATCGAATCCGGCCATCCCTGGCACTACACAGCCGATGACCGCGCTGCTGACCTGAATATTCGTGTGTTCATCGAAGGCGAAACGGCCTATGTCGGCCTGCGTCTGAGCCGGTCGCCGCTCCATGAGCGCGCCTATAAAACCATTGAACGCCCCGGTTCGCTCAAGCCACCCGTCGCCGCTGCCATGCTGATGCTGGCCGGTGTGCAGCCCGGTGCGCCTGTCCTCGACCCCTGCTGCGGCGCGGGAACCATTCTCATTGAAGCGGCCTTGCTGGGCGCGACTCCCTCCGGCGGCGACATAGATAGGGAAGCGGTGACAGCAGCACAAATCAATGCGGCTGAAGCTGGAGTCACAGTCGATATACAAGGCTGGGACGCCCGCGCCCTGCCCGTGGCCTCCAGCTCAATTCCGTATATCGTCACCAACCTGCCCTGGGGACGCCAGATCGCGGTTGACGACGAACTGGCCGCATTTTATAGCGCGGTTTGTGCTGAATTTTCCCGTGTCCTCGACTCTGGCGGGCGGCTCGTTATCCTCACCAGCACGCCCGAACTACTGCAATTGACTCAACTCCGCTTGCGCGATTCAATTGAAATCAGCCTCTTTGGGCAAAAACCGACCATCTTCATATGCGAAAAGGCCTGATTACTCCACCGCCTCGAAGCGCCCGTCCAGCCACAGATGATAGATTTCCACTTTCATATCAGGGAAAACTTCCAGAATATGCGCCCGCGCCGCCCGTAAATCGTGGCAGTGGCGCTCATAATGGCTGTCATCGCCGTATGCCCGGCAGTCCTCATGATTAATCAGCACCACGCGGTTGATGCTGTGAACACGCCGCGACATCTCCACCTGGCTGAAAATCACCTCCCAGTTTTTAACGCAGCCGCCCAGTGCTACCCGGTTGTAATTGCCATAACCCACATGCTCCCTGATCCACCCATCCAGCATTTCCTGTAAACGATAATCCAGGCATGTCACGACCAGTGCTTCCGTCCGAATCATTCCCTGTTCCTTATACTAAAACCTGAGAAGCCGTCAGTATACCCGGCTTTTTCCTTTTTCCTAGCACTTTCCCCCTCAAAATCGAAACAAATGTCATGACAAATGTTTCACCTGCCAGCGTGCTTCCATGCTATCCTATTTGTATGGCTCTGTGTCCTCTGTGTTCTCTGTGGTGAAAGGTATTTCTGGCCGCTGTCAACGGGCAACTTGTCTGCCACTTGCTCCCGTGTTTGCGGTAACACCCCCTCCAGCGCATTTTTGCCGCCATAAACGCGCCTTGCGGATGGCAGAATAGAGGCGTGATTTTGCAATGGCTGGTGCTCTCGTATCGTATTTTCTCCCCCTTTCTCCGTGTACGGGGAAAGGGGGCTGGGGGGATAGGGGTAAAGGCTTTCCGCCACGTCCGCGCGGATCGCTCCCGTAGAATCGCCAAAAAATATTTTTCTCCGGTGGCGGCGGAAGAAAATGCACGACATTGGTGATAAAAAAACTGATTCTCATTTTCATCATTTTCATCATGCCAGCACCGCCGCCAAAACAGGCTGCTGCCCACCAGTTTCAGGCGCTTAACTGGCGGCTATTGACTCGTAACTTTGCTGTACACTGCCGCCGCCGCCGCCAGCGTTTCAATCACCTCTGCCCGCAGCGCTGCCGGTTCGATCACCTCGACCTGTGCGCCAAAACTCAGGACAAACTCGCGTGCATCTTCCAGTGTCTCGATATGGATGTGAACCGTCACCCAGCCATCGGATTCCGGCTCACTGACTGACTCAATCCGAGAGAATCGTCCAGCATAGCGCATCCGCCAGATGATCGCCGGGTCAGCCCGCAGCAGCACCGGATAGCGCGGCAGTTTGGCGACAAATTCAACCGATGAATCCTCCCAGAACTGCGCCAGATCGAACCCCGCCGGGCGCTCAATCGGCTCATCGGTCAGCGCCGCGCCAGTCACACGGGAAGCCCGGTAAGTGCGTATGTTGCCTTCAACCGACGCCACGAAATACCACGCGCTGCCTTTCGCCACCAATCCCAGCGGGTCAACCAGCCGCTCAACCACCTTGCCATCGCCGCGCTGGTAACTCATCTGCAAACGCCGCTCCTGCCAGATGGCATCCTGCAAAACCGGCAGGAACGGCACTGCTTCTTCCGAGCGGTTCCAGCCGCCAGGGTCGATATGGATACGCCCACGCAGCAGGTCGGCATCCCGCCGCCCGCCCGAAGGCAGCGCCGCCAACAGCTTGATGAGCGCCCCTTCCTCTGCCCTGTCCAGCCCCAGGTCAGCCAGCAGGCGCGGTGGACGGGACAAAAACAGCGCTTGAATTTCGGCGTCGTTCAGGCCGGTCAGATCAGTGCGGTAACGTTCCAGCAAAGCCCAACCGCCGCCCGCGCCCCGTTCCGCCGTTACCGGGACGCCCGCCGCGCTCAGGGCTTCCATATCGCGGTGAATCGTCCGTTCGGACACTTCCAGCCGCTTCGCCAGTTCGCCCGCTGTCATCCGCCGGTTCACCTGGAGCAGCAGCAAAATTGAAAGCAGTCGATCAGCCCGCATATTGACCTCCCAAATATGACAGAGGGTGTCAGGAATGGCTCATTATACTCAGTCTGTCTATGCGAAGATGGAGGAAACATGGGTAAGCTGAACGGAAAAATCGCCATCGTCACCGGGGCCAGCAGGGGCGGCGGCAAGGGTATCGCCCTCTCGCTGGGTGAAGCGGGCGCGACGGTTTACATCACCGGGCGCGGCGACCAGCTTGAAAGTGTCGCTTCCGGCATCACGGAACGCGGTGGCAAAGGCATCGCCGTCCGCGTCGATCACAGCCGTGACAAGGATGTTGAAGGACTGTTCACTCAGATTATGCGGGAACAGGGTCGGCTGGATTTGCTCGTCAACAATGCCTGGGGCGGTTATGAAAATTATGACACGACCTTCGCCGCGCCCTTCTGGGAACAGCCGCTCTCCCGCTGGGACAAAATGCTGACGATTGGTTTGCGTTCCCACATGGTCGGAAGCTGGCACGCCGCGCCAATCATGATCGCGCAGCAAAGCGGCCTGATCGTCAACACTACGACCTATATGAAACCGGAAGCAGTTGACCCGGCCTGGTTTGGCAGCGTCTTTTACGATACCACCAAAAACGCCATCAACCGTATGGCGGCGGGCATGGCGATCAATCTGCGTCCGTATAACGTCGCCGCACTGGCGCTGTCACCCGGTTTCATGCGTACAGAAGCCATACTGGATGCCTTTGGCGTTAATGAAACAACCTGGCAAACCGCGCCGCAGCTTCAGCATAGCGAGTCGCCCTACTACATCGGGCGTGTTATCGCCGCGCTGGCGGCTGACGAAAACATCATGGCAAAATCGGGTGGTTTGTTCGTCTCTGGTGATCTGGCGGCAGAATACGGCCTGACAGATATTGATGAACGCTATATCCCGTCGTTTTATAAGGCCGCTCCGCCGCTCTGGTAAACGCTTCACAGCCTTTTTATGCCCCTCCTCGTTTGTGGGGAGGGGTTCGACGATGAGATTATCCCTACTCGTTGAACAGTTCGCCGACGCTGCGCCCCTGGTGCGCCCGCAAAATTACCTCGCCCAGCAGCGGCGCAATCGAGAGGATTTTCATATTCGGCGGACATTTTTCCGGCGGAAGGGGCAGTGTATTGGTCGTGATAATCTCTTTCAGCCCGATTTCCGCCAATTTTTCAAAAGCCTTGTCTTTCAACAGGGCATGTGAGAAAACCAGGTAAATGTCCAGCGCACCCGCCTCACGCAGCGCCTTGACTGCATTGACAATCGTGCCACCTGTCAGCACCTCGTCATCGACCAGCAGCACGTTCTGTCCGGCTACATCGCCGATCACCGTCAGCGCTTCCGACTGGCCCGTGTTGAACAGACGCCGTTTCTAGACCACCACCAGCGGTGTAGCGAGCTTCTCTGCCCAGTTACGCGCTTTTTTGGCGAAGCCCAGATCGGCAGAACAAACAACCAGATTGGGAATGTTCTTTTCAGCGATGTAATCACTCATCAGGTGAAAAGCGGTCAGCACATCGCCAGGAATATTGAAAAAGCCCTGAATCTGCCCGGCGTGCAGGTCAACGGTAATATAGCGGTCAGCACCCGCCACCTCAATCATGTTCGCCATCAAACGCGCTGTGATCGGTACACGCGGTTGATCTTTCTTATCGGAACGGGTGTAGGCCAGATAGGGGATGACCACATTAATGCGCCCGGCAGAATCCCGCTTGAGGGCGTCGATCATGATGAGCATTTCCATGATATTGTCGTGCAGCGGCGTACACATTGTCTGAATCAGATACACATCCTGACCGCGCACACTCTCTTTAAGCCGGATAAAGATGTTCTCATTCGGGAACACAATTCGCTCGGACTCGCCCACTGGCTGCTTGAGATAAGCCGCTATTTCCGCACTCAGGCTCTGTGATGCCAGCCCAGAGAACAACATGATGTTCCCATACTGACCCGGCATCCGCGCCACCTGCTCGTGTGTCTCGGTATCCCGCATCAGCTTTGTTCCAGGCACCCGTTCCATCATCTTTTCCATCACCTTGCTTTGCACCTCGCCCTCGCACAACTACTTTTTGAATGTATAAGGGCGAACCGTTGGCTCGCCCTTACCGTTATGGCCTTTAATCAGTTTTTCCCAGACGTGTGTCCTGGAGTGCCAGAATTTCCGTTACTGCGCCCGCCGGGTTGATCTGCCGGGAAAGCACCCGCTCAATCACTTCCGTGAACGCTTCGGAAGGAATACAATCCAGCAGGCGCGTCATCAGCGCCTCGCGCAGGCGATCAACCAATTCAGTCTCCACCTGTCCACGCTCCAGCTTATGCAGATGTTTCGTCAGATATAATCGGTGATTTGCAATTGCTTCAATCAGTTCGTCAATGCCCTGCTCATCCGTCGCCACTGTTCGCACAATTGGCGGAATCCAGAATGCGTCTTCCCCTGGGTTCTGATGAACAACAGGAAGCAATCGCCCATGATGGTTCATCATCTGTTCACGCGAAGCCGGGTGGCCCAATTCCAGCATGGCTTTCAGACCCCGCACCGTGTTGTCCGCGCCGGGACGATCCGCCTTGTTGACCACCAGCACATCAGCGATTTCCAGAATGCCCGCTTTGATAGCCTGCACATCATCGCCCATACCGGGCGCTTCCACCACAATGGTCGTTTGGGCTGCGCGGGCAATCTCAACCTCACTTTGCCCGGCACCTACCGTTTCCACCAGCACAACATCGAATCCAGCGGCATCCATCACGCGAATGACATCCCGCGCGGCCCGCGCCAGCCCGCCCAGACTCCCACGTGTCGCCATGCTGCGGATAAAAACACCCTTATCGCCGGACAGATCACGCATCCGAATCCGGTCACCGAGTATAGCCCCGCCAGAAAACGGGCTGGTCGGGTCAACAGCCAGCACTGCAACGGTTTTACCGCCTGCCCGGTAAGCTTTCGCCAGGGCGTTCACCAGCGAACTTTTACCCGTTCCCGGCGCACCAGTCACACCGATAATCCAGGCACGCCCGCTATGTGGGAACAAAGCCGCCAACGCCTGCTCTGCCCCCTTATAGCCATTCTCAACAGCAGTCAGCAAGCGTGCCAGCGCCCGCCGCTCCCCGCTTAAAACAGCATCCACCAGTTCAATCATGAAGCGCCGCGTCCATCCCGCGATGATACCGATTCCCGAATATGGCTGACAATCGCTTCGGTGTTTGTCCCCGGCCCAAACACGCCGGAAACACCCAGCGCCTTGAGCGCCGTAATATCCTCATCCGGGATGATGCCGCCGACCAGCAGGATGACATCATTCAGGCCGTTCTCGTCCAGCACCTCGCGGATACGCGGTACCAGCGCCATGTGCGCCCCACTGAGGATACTCAACCCGACAACATCGACATCTTCCTGTAATGCGGCCTCAGCAATCATCTCCGGCGTCTGGCGCAGGCCCGTATAGATGACTTCCATGCCAGCATCTCGTAAAGCGCGAGCGATCACCTTTGCGCCCCGGTCATGACCATCCAGACCCGGTTTGGCAACCAGCACACGAATGGTTTTTTGCGCGTCCATCAGCTTCAGCCTTTAAACAAAATGGATAGTAATTTAGTCACCTGTCACGCACTAAAACGAACATTCAATGCGTCTGACTGAATTATACCAGAAGGCAGCAACCGCTGGCATATCCTGAAACCTTAATCAAACCGATTCCCAAGTAAGCTAAATACCGCTTTGTAACAAACAATGCTAAAATGGGTTGATGCAATTTAAGACAAATTGCGGCAGAGGAGTTTTGATGAGCGCGGCATCCAACAGCAGTAATACGCCCAACCCGGCAGCGACAACACAGCAGTCCATCCGGGTATCGCAAGCCCCGCTGCCCTATCAGCGTGTGCGTTATGCTGTCACGCTCATTCTCGCTGCAATAGCCGTATTCGCGTTTATTGTATTTCTGATTTCAGCGCTGGACTCGCGGCGCTATGCCTTCTTCGGCGCGATGCTGAATCCCTTTTTGACTGTAGATGGCACTGTCACCATCACTGAGACCAACTGGCCGGGGCTGGAAAATGGCCTCATGCGGCAGGATCACATCACAGCGATCAACAATCAGCAGTTGATGGAAGCAGATGGCGATTATGCGAGCGCACGCGCCAACTTTATGTCCATTGTGCGCGCGTTGCAGCCTGATGAAAAGATTGAAGTCGCGTTCATGCGCCCGGCTGTTGACGGCGCTGTGCCTATCCGCGCCAATGAAACCTGCGGCACGATTGTAGAAGGCTTTGCAGACTGTCGCGTGTCGTATTCCATTGGAACCCTGCCCGACAATGACTTTCTGGTGATTTTCGCTATTCCCTATGTGCTGGGTTTAATCACACTGGGAGTTGGGCTGGCAGTTTTTTATTTGCGGCGCGACCAGCCTGCCGGACGGCTTGTAACTATCTTCTGCCTGACACTGGCCCTGTTCATGGCAGGTTCGTATGATGTGAACAATACCTATGCCCTCATCCCGGTGTGGCTGCTGGCAAACCTGTTTATGGGCTGGGCCTTATCAACGCTGGCGCTGATCTTCCCGATACGAACCAGCCTGCTCTATCGCTTCCCGGCGCTGATTTTCGTTCCGGCACTGCTGCACATCGGCGCGGCGATAGTGGCCTTTTACCTGTACTTCAATCCGCCCAATCCGCTGATTTTCCCAAGCATCTGGCAGATGGGACCCTTCCTGGTACTGCTGGCAGCTATCCTGATGACGCTGAACCTGCTGCGCCGCCGGGCAGTAGCAACATCGCCGATGGTACGCGATCAGTGCAACACTATACTGATTGGCATCGCCCTCACCGCCGCGCCGCTGCTGCTGTGGCTGGTGAACACACTGGCAGAATCGCTGTTTGGACAAACCCCGCTGGTTTTCAATACATCGGCCATCATGCCTTTCTTCCTGATGCCGCCGCTGACTTTAGCCTATGCGGTATTGCAGTATCGCACACTTGATACCGACAAAATCATCAGCCAGGGCATCACCTACAGCATCCTGCTGATTGGTCTGGTGCTGGGTTATTTCCTGCTGGTGTTCGGCGCGAGCCTGTTTACCCAGGAAGCGCTGCGACTGCGAGCAGACAACCCTTTCCTGATCGCGATGACCATTTTCATCATCGCTGTCCTGTTCCTGCCCGTGCGAACTTTTTTGCAGCGGCGCATAGACCAGATTTATTTCCGCGCCCGCAGCGATTATCAGGAACGTGTCGAATCGTTCGCCCATGTTCTGACCAACCTGCGTGATTTCGATCAGATTGTCACTGCCTTTCAGAAACAACTCGGTGAAACGCTGAACCCTACCAGCGCCTTCATCTTCCTGCCCAATCGGCAGACGGGCGATTACAGCGCTTACGGCAAACCCAGACCCGAAACTGATGTGCGTTTTGATGCTGACAGTACGCTGATCGATCTGCTCCAGCGGCTTGAAACTACCGATTTTATTTACCTGGAGCCGGGCCGCCCCTGGCCGCCGGAACTGGTGACAGAACGCTCACGACTGGGTATTCTGAAATCGATGGTGATAGCCCGGCTGCGCGGGCGAGAGCAGCTTGTCGGTTTCGTCTCCATTGGCGCACCGCTGTCGAATAAAGGTACTTACCAGTACGAAGAACTGCGCTTTATTCAGAATTTAAGCAGTCAGATGGCGATTGCAGTCGAGCGCGCGCAGGTGGTCGAATCACTGGAACGACGCGTGCGCGAACTGGATGTGCTGAGCCAGGTTAGCCAGGCGGTCAACTTCACCATTGAGTTTGACGACCTGCTGGAACTCATCAACGCACAGACGGATAAGCTGCTGGAAGCCTCGCATCTGTATATCGTGCTGCGGGAACGCGCTACCGAGCGGCTGTATTTTGCCTTTTTCCTTGAGGATTACGAACGCTATCGTGAGAAAGAAAATCGCCGCTGGGCGCAGGGGCGCGACCTCTACAGCGAAATCATCCGTGAAGAAATACCGCTGCGGGTAGAAGATTTTGCCGCAGCAATGGCACAGCGCCACAGCCCGATTATTTACGAGGACACCGAACTCAAAGGCTGGATGGGTGTACCGCTGATTGCCGCCAATAACACGCTGGGTGTGCTGGCGATTGCCACTACCGAACAGGGACGCATATTCAGCGATGACCAGCTAAAAATCTTCACCGACATTGCCTCACTGGCGGCTACCTCGCTGGATAAGGCACGCCTGTTTGCGGAGACGAACCTCCGTGCGCGGCAGCTTTCCGCGCTGAACGACATCAGCCAGAAACTCGCCTCCGAATTGAATGTCGAAAATCTGCTGGAACTGCTCACTCGCAGTGCTGTCGAGATTCTGGAGGCCGAAGCAGGATCACTGCTGCTGATGGCCGAAGATGGCAAGGAACTGATCTTCACCGTTGCGGTTGGCGAATCCGGTCAGGATTTGATTGGCCGCCGCTTCCCCGCTAACAAAGGACTGGTGGGTGAAGTCGTCTCCACTGCCCAGAGTGTTATCGTCAATGACGCTGCCAACGACCCACGCTGGGGTGGCGAGGTTGCCAAAGGCAAATTCAGCACAACGGCAGTGCTGGCCGCGCCGCTCATCGCTCAGAACCGGGTAATCGGCGTCCTGGAAGTGCTGAATAAAAAGAGCGGCGGCATCTATATCAAGGAAGATGCAGACCTGCTGACGACCTTCGCCGGTCAGGGCGCTATCGCCATCGAAAATGCCCGCCTGTTTGAAATGACTGACCTGCAATTGAATCAGCGTGTCGCAGAGCTGGAAACGCTGGAAAAAATCGACGTTGAACTTAACCGCTCGCTCGACCTGAAAAAAGTGGCCGACATCACCATGCGCTGGGCCATCGCCAACAGCAGTGCCTCCGCCGGAGCGTTGGGGCTGGTAGTGGGTGAAGCGCCCGATCAGGCCTTGCACATCATTGCCCGCTATGGTTACGACGCGGAAGATGAACCGGAGGGTGCGGAAGGCCCGCTCTGGCCGGTGGACAAAGGGATCGTCAGCCGTGTGATGCGTACCAAGCAGCCCGATCTGGTGACAAATGTACAGATTGACCCCAGCTACATTCCCAGCCTGCGCGGTTCAACCAGCCAGCTAACTATTCCCATGTTATCCGGCGGCGAAATCAATGCCATCCTGATTCTGGAAAAGGATAAAGACCCGCGCCTGAACCTGCTCGATATGGCCTTTGCTACTCGTCTTGCCGAACATGCCAGCATCGCCATCAGCAATGATCAGTTCGAGGAAGAACTCACACGAGCCAATGAGTCCAAAAGCGAATTTGTCGGTTTTGTCGCTCATGAGCTAAAAACGCCGATGACTTCGATGAAAGGCTTTACCGAACTGCTCATGAGCGGCGTGGCTGGTGAGATGAACGACAACCAGATGAACTTCCTCAAGACCATCCGCTCCAATATTGACCGCATGAATACGCTGGTGAGCGATCTGCGCGATGTGACGCAGCTTGAAACCAAGAATATGCGGATGGAATTGTCAGCAGTTGATTTCCGCAATGTGCTAACGGAAACGCTGCGCCCGCTGACCCGGCAAATCGAGGACAAGGGACAAACCCTCATCATGCAAATGCCGGATGATATGCCCCATATTCTGGCAGATCAGAACCGGCTGATTCAGGTCATGACCAATCTGGTGAGCAACGCGCACAAATACACCCCCCAGGATGGCGACATCCTGATGACGGCCAAGAAGCTGGAACATAATCTGGACGCGAAAGGACGTGACCGCGGCCCGGCACTGCATATCAGTGTGAAGGATAACGGAATCGGCATGAGTGAAGAAGACCTGTCACGCCTGTTCACACCCTATTTTCGCAGCGAGAACCCATTGACGCGCGAACAGCCCGGCACTGGCCTCGGCCTGACAATCACACGCGGTATCATCCAGCAGCACGGAGGCAACATCTGGGTGGAAAGCGAACTGAACAAAGGTACAACCTTCCATTTCACTGTGCCAGTGGTTATCGAGCAGAGCCAACCGGAATCGATTGAAGAAGAAACGCAGCCGATCAAATAGCTGACCATTTTCAGTCCTCAGTTGCCAGTTATCGGGAAGGGCGAGCCAGCGGGTTCGCCCTGTTGCGTAGGAGGAATATGAGCGAATTTACTGATGGGATTTTATTTTTAGCGCGTCATCTGCCCCAGGCTGAAGAGGTGGTATCAACCATCGGGCAGCCTTATATACTGCGATCACTCACCGACAAGTGGGGTGTCATCTTCCCCAACATGGACAATATGCTGCGGGAGGAGTTTCGAAGCTGGCTGATGAAGGCTTCCGAACGTCTCCCCCTGCTTTTTTTTGAACATCCAGAAGATCACGGCTGGGGCTACCAGGTATTTAATGGTGGAAAACAAACAGCTTCACTCCATGTTTCATATGAGACAGCTTATCATCTGGCACGAGAACTGGCCGAAACACGCTATCCCGCCTCGTTTGATGTTCACGCCTTGTCCCATGAAATCTGGGATGAGTTATATGAAGCGGTGTACCAGTCTGCCAGCTATGCGAAAGCTATCAGACAGCAGTATCAAAATCGGAATTTTGGCGCCCTGGCCGTTTTCGATATTTCAGCTTCAGTGATTGACAGCCTGGAAAAAACCATCTCGGCTGAAGATATCCTGCATAACCGCAGTGGGATGCTCGAACAGGTTCAATACTTCAAACAGCAGTTAGGGATTGAAACGCTCAGTTGGATGAGTTACCACTATCTTTCAGGGCAGTAGTTTTTCTGTATGATAATCACACAAGAACATATCACGGCTGGTCTGCGCGATCTGGGCCTGCGTAAAGACAGCAAAGTGCTGGTTCACAGCGCCATGAGCAGCTTCGGTCATGTCGAAGGCGGCGCGGATACCATCATTGATGCGCTGCTTCAAACCGTCGGCGACAACGGAACGCTGCTCGTCCCGACGCTGACCGGGAGTGAGGAACTTTCCCCGGCGAACCCGCCGATTTTCGACCCGGCCAATACCCCCTGCTGGACAGGCCGCATCCCGGAAACCTTACGCGCCCGCCCGGATGCTATCCGCAGCCTGCACGCCACACACTCCGTCGCGGCCATTGGCGCGGACGCCGAGGCGCTCGCCCGGCGGCACCTGGAGTCGGTTGCGCCCTGCGACGAAGACTCGCCTTATGGTCTGCTGGCAGGGATGACAGACGGTTATATTCTGCTGATTGGCGTCAACCATCAGAACAACACAACCTTTCATCATATAGAAGAAGTAGCCGGGCTGGACTATCACCTGCAACCGGATTTTGCGAAGGCGACGATCATTACAGCGAATGGGCCGGTTGAGCGGCACATCCTGCTGCACGCTTACGGCAATCCGCGTAATTTCAGCGTGATGGAACCATTATTCATTGAACGGCGGATTCAAAAAACCGGGCAAATCGGGAATGCGCTTGTCCGGCTCATTCACGCCGGGGCGATGGTCGATCTGACATTGAAGTGCGTGCGCGGAAATCCTCGCCTGCTTTGCGAATGAGCCAGCGCGAATTTCACTTCTCACTATAATTAAGATTTGTGTGAAGGCTGTTGAGCCTTCGTCAAAAAGGAGAAGTAAAAATGAAGCGCAAGTCCAGTTTGTATATGGTGACACTGCCCCTCATTCTGGCGCTACTGCTGGCTGCCTGTGGCGGTGGCGGCGGTGGCGGTGGAACAACCACGACTGGTGGCGGCCCTGCGGACGCGGCCAAAGCCTTTTTTGATGCTGCTTTTGCCGGGAATGACATTACAGGCATGATTTGCAGCTCGAACGCGGCAGCAGCCGAAGGCATCGCCCAGGGTATGGAAGCAATGAAGGATACGCTGACGGCAAGCGGCGCAGAAATAGACACGAGCGGTCTGACCTACACGGTCAAGAGCGAAAGTGGTGACAGCGCCGAGGTTGAAGTTGCTGGTAAGGTTAAGCTGACAGTGGCGGGTACATCTCAGGAGCAGGATTATCCGGCAGCGACCATTCCACTGAAGAATGAAAATGGCTGGAAGGTCTGCGGTTAGTTCGTGAAGTAATCAGGGGCGGAATAATGCTTCCGCCCCTGTGAGATGTTTAGCCCAGATGGGGGACGAGCTTATTGGTGATTTTGTCCTTCGGCTGGTAGCCAGTGACACGTTCCACCGCTTCGCCACCCTTGAACAGAATCAACGTCGGGATGCCCATGATGCCATAACGCATCAGCACATCAGGATGAGCATCGGCATCGAGTTTGCCAACCTTGATTTTGCCCTGATATTCGTCAGCAATCTGGTCAACCAATGGCGCGATCATTTTGCAGGGGCCGCACCACTCCGCCCAGAAATCAACCAGAACCGGCTCATTCGAGTCCAGCACTTCGCTCTGGAAGTTGGATTCGGTCACTTCAAATGTCTTGCTGCCCATCGTGGAAACTCCTCGTGTTACCTTTGACGCCAGGTTGCTGGCAGAGTATCATATAAGGGAACGAATTTGCAAGCATGTAAAACTATTTCTGACGTAATTCAATCACCCACATGAGTACAGACGAGGCACAGTTACCAGAACTTACGCGCCGTCAGGAAGAAATCCTGTCGCTCATCATCCGCGCCTATACCCAAACGCCGGAGCCGGTCAGTTCCAAATCCCTGATGGAAAACTGGAATCTTGGCGTGAGTTCAGCGACCATCCGCAATGAAATGCTGGTGCTGGAAAAGCTGGGTTACATCGCCGCGCCGCATACCTCCGCCGGGCGTGTCCCTACGGAGAGCGGCTACCGCTACTTCGTCAAACGGCTGCTGCATGACCGCGACCTTAGCACCACCGAACAGTCACGCATCGCCGAAAAATTCCAGGGTACCCCACAGGCAACCGAACAATGGATGCGGCTGGCAGCCAGCATTCTGGCGCGGACAGCGAATATCGCGGCGCTGGTGACACCGCCGATTGCCGAAACCAACCGTTTCAAGCATCTGGAACTGATCGCTATTCAGGGGCGGCTGGTGCTGATGGTGCTGGTACTGCATGGCGGAGCCGTTCACCAGCAAATGCTCAATCTTCATGAACCGGTTTCGCAGCCCAAATTGAGCGAGGTCGCCTCGCGGATTAATGGCCTGTGCCTCGATCTGAACGCTAACGAAGTCCGCATGAAGGGTGTGCAGCTTCAGCTATTAGAGCGCGAGGTGGCTGACCTGGCCGCCGACCTGATGGAACGGGCGGATTCCAACCAGGTGCGACTGGTATATCGCGAAGGTTTGAGTGAGGTCATCAGCACTTTTCCCAATACCGAAGGCGCACAGCAGGCCATCCGCGTACTGGAAGAACGGGCTTTCCTGAACATGATTCTGGATGAAATGCTGACGCCGATTATCAACCATGTTCAGGTCGTGATCGGCGGTGACGGGCGCTGGGAAGAACTAAAGCACCTGAGCATGGTGTTAAGCCGCTACGGCATCCCCGGCCAGATCAGCGGGACGGTTGGGCTGGTTGGCCCGACACACCTGAATTATGGGCGGGCGATCAGCACCGTGCGCTACGTATCCGGCCTGATGACGGATGCGCTGGTGAACCTGTACGAAAGCGATGATGAGCCAAACACAGCCGACGAATCGTAAGTTAAAAGACGAAAGCAAAGCGCAAATTTACGGATTATCACAAAGATGATGATGATAATAATGAGAATGAGAATGAGAATTTTGCGATAATTTTTTCTCATACCGCGCCTTTTGCGACAATTGCGACAACCGCGAAGTTTATTTTGCTGCAAAAACCGTCTTCAAGCACTGCTCATCCATGAATGGTTTAGCAGTTCCTCTGGTTTGCTCTGCCAACACCGAGGCGGCCTTATGGCAGAAAAACCACCATTGAGGGAGGTACTGCCGCAAATTCGGCAGGGTATTGCAGAACACAGTTAGTTGTCTGTGAAATACCGAATGAGTGCATCATACAAGCAGTTTAACATGAAAATGAGGGGAGGGGTGAAACATTTGTCATGCCATTTGTTTCGATTTTGAGGGGAACTTCAAGTCATCCAGCGGCGGGTTCTCACCAAATGATTATACTGCAAATAGAATTGTTAACGCGATTCTGATAAAATGTTGATTATTCTATTATAGCCGACCAGCCCAAGCACCATTCGCTAACACAAGAGAGAGAGAACGTGACGCACGAGGAAACCACCAACGTCGTTCCTGACGACGCGACTGCTGAAACGCAGAATGCACCTGCACAGGCTGAGGCAAGCGAGCTAACGTCCCGGCTGGCTGAACTCGAAAAACAGGTCAATGATTTCCGCGAGGGATGGATGCGGGAACGGGCTGACTTTGCCAATTACAAAAAACGCGCCGAGCAACAGCTCCGCGACAGCGCCCATAATGCGGCTGTTGAAGCGCTGCTGGCGCTGCTACCGATTATTGACGACTTCGACCGGGCTTTCTCCAGTGTCCCGGCAGAACTTCAGGACAATCCCTGGGTGAGCGGGGTGTCCGGCATTCAGCGCAAATTCCAAAAACTAATTGATGAACAGGGTATTACTGTGATTGACCCAACCGGTCAGCCATTTGACCCGACACAGCATGAAGCAGTGGGCATGGAAGCCAGCGACGATATAGAGAGCGGCCATGTGACAACCACGCTGCAAAAAGGCTATGCGCGAGGGGAACGGGTACTGCGCCCGGCGATGGTCAAGGTAGCCAGTTAAATCATTTGTGCAGGGGCGGGCCATGTAAACCCGCCCTTGCGGATATACAACGATAGAACAGGAGTTTAGGACTTATCATGGGTAGAATTATCGGCATTGACCTGGGTACTACCAACTCGGTGGTGGCGGTCATGGAAGGCGGCCAACCAGTTGTCATTGCATCGGCAGAAGGTGGCAACCTGATTCCGTCGGTGGTGGCGATCAACCCCAAGACGGGCGAGCGACTGGTAGGGAAAGTGGCCCGCAACCAGGCGGTCATCAACCCGGAGAACACCATTTTCTCCGTCAAGCGTTTCATGGGCCGTAAATTCACCGACCCACAGGTGCAGGATACAATCAAGCGCCTGCCCTACAAGGTGAGCGCCGCACCCAATGGCGATGCGCGCGTCCACATGGGGGGCAAGGAATACAGCCCGCCAGAAATTTCCGCCATGATTTTGCAGAAGCTGAAAGCAGACGCGGAAGCCTATCTGGGCGAGACCGTTGATAAAGCCGTCATCACCGTCCCGGCCTATTTTAATGACGCACAGCGCAACGCCACCAAGGCCGCGGGCATAATCGCCGGTCTGGAAGTGATGCGTATCATCAACGAACCAACGGCGTCGAGCCTGGCTTATGGGCTGGGCGAACGCAAAAATGAAATCATCGCCGTGTATGACCTGGGCGGCGGCACGTTCGACATTTCGATTCTGGAAGTGGGCGACGGCGTGTTTGAGGTTCGCAGCACCAACGGTGATACCTACCTGGGCGGCGACAACTTCGATGAAGTGATCATTGACTGGGTTGCCAGCGAATTCAAGAAAGAAAATGGCATTGACCTGCGTGGCGACCGGCAGGCGCTCCAGCGGTTGAAAGAAGCCGCTGAAAAAGCCAAAATCGAATTGTCCACCGTGCTGACGACCGAAATCAACCTGCCTTTCATCACGGCGGATGCCAGTGGGCCGAAGCACCTGAACATGTCGCTGAGCCGCGCCAAACTGGAAAGCCTGACCGACAGCCTGATTAAGCGCTCTGTCGCACCATGCGAGGCAGCGCTGAAAGACGCGGGATTGTCGAAGAATGAAATCAACACCGTCATTCTGGTCGGCGGTATGACCCGTATGCCAGCGATTGTCGAAGCGGTGAAGAGCTTCTTCGGAAAAGAGCCAAGCAAAGGCGTTAACCCGGATGAAGTCGTGGCGCTGGGCGCGGCGATTCAGGCGGGCGTGCTGGGCGGCGAGGTGAAAGACATCCTACTGCTGGACGTAACGCCGCTGTCATTGAGCGTGGAAACGCTGGGCGGCGTGGCGACACCTCTGATTGAACGCAACACCACGATCCCGACCAAGAAAAGTCAGGTCTTTTCGACGGCGGCTGACAGCCAGCAGCAGGTCGAAATTCATGTCGTGCAGGGCGAACGCCCGATGGCCGCCGACAATAAATCGCTGGGCAAATTCATCCTGGACGGCATTCCACCCGCGCCGCGCGGCGTGCCGCAGATTGAGGTGACGTTCGACATTGATGCCAACGGTATCATCAATGTGAGCGCACAGGATAAGGCAACCGGACGCGAACAGCGCATCACCATTACGGCCAGCAGCGGCCTCTCTGACGCGGAAATCGAGCGTATGGTGAAGGATGCCGAGAAACACGCTGGCGAAGATGCCAAGCGCAAGGAAGAAGCCGAGGTCAAAAACCAGGCGGAAAGCGCGATCTTCAGCGCCGAGAAGTTCATCCGCGAATACAGTGACAAACTGCCTGAAGATGCCAAGAAGCAGACTCAGGAAAAAATCGACGAGCTGAAGAAAGCGCAGGAAGGCGGCGATCTGGAGAAGATCAAGGCCACCACTGAAGCACTCACAATGCAATTGCAAACGCTGGGCGGCAGCATGTACCAGCAGCCCGGCGCTGCCCCGGCGGGTACGCCAGAAAGTGATGGGGCGGCCAGCGGCGGGACACAAAAAGGCCCGGATGAGGACGTGGTAGAAGCCGAGTTCACCGAGTCGTAAACGCACCTTATCCCTTATAGGATGGGTGAGATTCGGGTAAGGAACGGAAAAGACAAAACTTCAGAATGGGCAGAGGCGGTGGATGTCTCTGCCCATTTTTGAGTGAAGGATATATAATTCTTAAGCAGGGTTACGTAAATCATAGTGATATACTAGGTAGAGAAAACAGGTCGCTGAGGACGTATGGCACGAGATTTTTATGAGATACTGGGCGTCTCGCGGAGCGCTGGTAAAGAAGACATCAAAAAAGCCTTCCGCAAACTGGCGCGGGAATATCACCCGGATGTAAGCCAGCACGCAGACGCGGAAGCCAAATTCAAGGAAATTAATGCCGCGTATGAAGTCCTCTCTGATGATGACAAGCGCTCACGCTATGACCGTTTTGGCGAAGCGGGGGTACAGGGCAACGGCTTCGGCAACGGTGCCGGATCAGTCGGCTTTGAGGAAATCTTCGAGGAATTTTTCACCAGCTTCGGCGGCGGACGAGCAGGCGGGCGGCGACGGGGGCCACGTCCCGGCGATGACCGGCGCGTCAATGTAACGGTGACATTTGAAGAGTCGGTCTTCGGCATTGAAAAAGAGGTCGAATTTGACCGATTGGAAGCCTGCGAAACCTGTGCAGGCAGCGGCGCGGAACCCGGCACTACGCCAACCCGCTGCCCGGAATGCAAGGGTTCGGGCGAAATCCGGCAGGTACAGCAGACCTTCCTGGGGGCGATGGTACGCGCCAGCACCTGCCCACACTGCGGCGGGCGCGGCGAAATTAACCCTTCACCCTGCAAAACCTGCACCGGGAGCGGCCTGCTCCGCAAGCACGCTGTTTTGAATGTGCAGATTCCGCCGGGGGTGCGCGAAGGTCTGCAAATTCAGATCAAGGGCGAGGGTGACGCAGGCGAAAAGAACGCTCCGAATGGCAACCTGTACGTGATCCTGCAAGTGAAGGAACACAAATATTTCAAGCGTAAGGATAACGACATCATCCTTGATGTGAATATCAATGTGGCACAGGCTGCGCTGGGCGACAAAATCATCGTGCCAACAGTGGACGGTGATGTTGATGTAGCTATTCCAGCGGGAACCCAGACAGGCAAGGTTTTCCGACTGCGGGGTAAGGGACTCCCCCGCCTCCGCAGCGATGGCACCAATTCGGGACGGGGCGACCAGCTTGTGTATGTTCAGGTGGAAATCCCGACGCAGCTCACCGCAGAGCAGCGTGACCTGTTTGAGAAACTGGCGGAGACTATGGGCAACGAGGTACAACCGCAGCAGAACGGTGGACGCGGGTTTTTCGAGAAGGTGATGGACTTCTTCGCCGGAGAACAGCAGTAGGCAGTTTCAAGTCATATAGTGCAGGTAAAACAGCAACAGACGCAGGGGAGGGTTGAAGCCCTCCTCTGCCGTTTTAAGGAGAGGGAAAGATGGACTGGATTGAGATTGCCCTGAGCGTGGATGGCGAAGCGGCAGAAGCAGTAGCAGAATTGTTGCAGCGTTATGGGCATCAGGGCGTCGCTATTGAGCAGGAAGATATCGCGCCGGAAACCTGGGACGATGGGGAGACGCCGCCCTCTCAACGGCTGACGGTGCGGGCTTATATTCAGGCGGATGAACGGGCTGAAGATGCCAAACTGCGGCTGGAAACAGCGCTGGGCCATATGAGTCTGATGTACCCGATGCCGACACCCGTTTACAGCATCGTCAAAGAGGAAGACTGGGCTGAAGCGTGGAAAACGCATTACCACCCAGTACGGATTGGGCGCAAGCTGTTCATCCGCCCACTGTGGGTGGAAGCCGAAATGCAGCCGGACGATGTGGTGATCGCACTTGACCCCGGCATGGCATTCGGAACCGGCACACACCCGACGACACAACTGTGTTTACAGGCGCTGGAAGACCTGATGCAGCCGGGCGTGAAAGCGCTCGACCTGGGCTGCGGCTCTGGCGTACTGGCGATTGCAGCGGCAAAGCTGGGCGCTGTGAATGTGCTGGCGCTGGATATTGACCCGATGGCGGTGCGGGTGACGAAGGAAAACGCGGCTCAAAACGGGGTGGCTGATAAAATCACAGCGCAGGAAGGCAGTCTGGAAAACCTGATTGGTTCACCCCGGCGCTTTGATCTGATCGTCGTCAACATTCTGGCGCGGATCATTATCGCCATGTGCGGGCAACATCTGGGCGAGGTGGTGCGTCCTGGGGGAACTGCAATGTTCAGCGGCATTATTGCCGAGCAGGCCGATGAGGTAGAAGCGGCACTGCGTTCGACCGGGCTTGAGCCTTATGGGCGGCGGCAGGAGGGTGACTGGGTGCTGATCGAGGCACGGCGACCAGCTTAATACATGCAATACTGATAAACATGCTACAATGTCTGAGCATGGAGAGATGAAGACTGTTGTAGCAGAAAAATGCGTTCATATATCCGTCTGCCGATCATATATTTCGTCACGGGCGCAGCCTGGATTGCGCTTTCAGATACTGCATTCAACCTGCTGCTGGCAAAGAACCAGGAACTTCTGAACCTTGTCCAACTCTACAAGGGCCAGCTTTTTGTCGCCATGACGACCATTCTGTTGTATACCCTGCTGCGGCGCGAGTCCCGGCAGCGGCAGGAGATCGAAACAGAAGCCCACAACCGGGATGAAAGTTTCCGCTATGTATTCCTGAATAACCCGCGTCCGATGTGGATTTATGACCTGGAGACGCTGGCGTTTCTGGATGTTAATGAAGTCGCGGAGGCCCAGTATGGCTATTCCCGCGATGAATTTCTCTCGATGACGATCAAGGATATTCGCCCCCCGGAAGATGTGCCGCGCCTGCTGGCGGATATAGCATCAGATCGCCCGGCGCTTCAGCGGGCCGGTCAATGGCGACACCAGCATAAAGACGGGACAATCATTGAAGTTGACATCAGCTCCCATTTGCTGACTTTCAAAGGGCGGCGCGCGTCGCTGGTGGTGATACAGGACATCACCGAGCGCAACCGGATCGAACGCGAATTAAAACAGACCAACGAGACTCTAAAAACACTGATCGCCGCTTCACCGCTGGGCGTCATCGTCGGCGACAGTGAGGGACGTGTAACGATGTGGAGTCCGGCGGCGGAGCGGATATTTGGCTGGAGCGCGGATGAAACCATCGGGCAACCCGCACCGTTTGTACAGGTTGATAAACGCATGTTCGCGCAGCAGATACGCCGCAGTGTACTGGAAGGCGAAACCTTCACTGACCTGGAAATTCGCCGCCTGCACAAAAGTGGTGAGCTAATCGATTTGAGCCTTTCAGTGGCGCCGCTTTACAATACGGAAGGCATTATCACCGGGACAATCTCTTTATTTGCCGACATTTCCGAGCGCAAGCAGCTCCAGCGTGAAGTGATTGAAAAAGAACAACTGCGGCTGGCGCTGAATAAAGAGATCGAACTGCGGCAGTTACGAGAGCGTTTTACCTCGATGATGTCGCACGAATTTCGCAATCCACTGACGACGATTTTCACTTCAACCGATATGCTTGACCATTATCATGACCGCATGAACCCAGAGGCACGGCGTCAGAAATTCAATGACATCCGGGGACAGATCCGCCGACTGGTCGAGATGCTGGACGATATTCTGACGGTGATGCGGTCTGAGTCAATCGGGCTGCAATTCAAGCCTGTACCAGTCGCAATCAGCGGATTTGTGCAGGGGCTGGTAGACGAAGCCCGAATGAACGATGGTGAAAATCACAATATCAGCTTCACTAGTGATTGCCACAGCGCGATCATTGAAGGAGATGAAAAGCTGCTGCGCCACGCTGTAACCAACCTGCTTTCAAATGCCATCAAATATTCACCTGAAGGTAAAAGCATTGATGTGAGCATCGAATGCACGGTAGAGGATGTAACCATTCAGATTGTCGATCAGGGTATCGGTATACCGGAGCATGATCTCAAAAAACTGGCCGACGCATTTTTCCGCGCCTCCAACGTCGGAACTATTCCCGGAACCGGTCTTGGACTGGCGATTACGCGACAGGCGGTAGAACTGCATCATGGCCGCCTGGATATAACGAGCCAGCCTGGGACTGGCAGCACCTTTAGCATTAGCCTCCCCCTTCACGATCATCAGAATGGACGGGTTCAAAGCGCTGGCAAAGTTCGTTGAAGCAAAAAAATGACCCCCACTTTTACAACAAAGCCTAGCCCTATGAATCAGGCTCATTTCTACTTTCACGGCGACATCAACTTTTTTCTACCAAGCGACAGACGAGAAAAGCGCTTCGCCTATGCTTTCAACTGGCGCGGTTCAGTCAAGGATATGATTGAATCGCTGGGTGTGCCGCATCCGGAAATCGGTCTGATCGTGGTCAATGGCGCGGCTGTCGATTTCAGCTATATTGTGATGCCCGACGACCAGATTGATGTCTATGCCGAGACAGAGGACAGTGACATCAACCCCAAAGCGGCACTGCGCCCGCCCCTGCCGGAACGCCCGACTTTTATACTCGACCAACACCTGGGCAGGTTAGCGGCTTACCTGCGGATGATGGGCTTCGATACGCTGTACCGCAATGATTACCACGACGAAGAACTGGCGCAGGTATCGCATGACGAAGGCCGGGTGCTGCTGACCCGCGATATTGGTCTGCTGAAACGCAGCGCCGTCATCTACGGCTATTTCGTGCGGGAAACTAACCCGGAACGCCAGATTGCCGAAATCACACGGCGCTACCGGCTGGCGACAAAAGCCATCCCTTTCAAACACTGCACCATCTGTAATGGTCTGCTGCACCCTGTCCCAAAAGCAACAATAGCGGATCAACTGCCAAGCGGCACGGCGCAATTCTATGATGAATTTCACCGCTGTGACTCGTGTGAACAGGTGTACTGGAAAGGCTCGCACCACCAGCGGATTCAGGCGCTAATGGACAGCCTGCTTTAACTATTGCCTCTCACAGGCAGGATCAAGCCGCTGATTTTTACCCCCTGCCAGATTGTTGTGGTACAATCGCTCCGGTTTGAGGAGTGATGATGCACGACTTAGGTATTGTGATCGTCAACTGGAATACGCGCGATTACCTGAACCGCTGCCTGGAAACCGTGCTGGCAAGCAAAGGCGAGTTTAGTTATCGGGTGATTGTGGTTGACAATGGTTCGACAGATGGCAGCGCCGATATGGTGCGTAGTGGTTTCCCAGCGGTAGAAGTCATCGCCAGTGAAGTCAACGGCGGCTTCTCCTACGGCAACAACCTCGGCCTGCGAAAGCTGGGCTAACGGGGCGTGGGCGATGTGGATGATGCCGCGCCGCGTTACGCCCTGCTGCTCAACCCGGATACCGAAGTACCAGCCAACTCGCTTTACGACATGGTACAGTTTATGGACTCACGCCCGGACATTGGTGTGGCGGGGCCAAAACTGGTGCTGGAGGACGGCAGCCTTGATCTGGCGTGCCGACGCAGCTTCCCCACCCCGGAAGTTTCCTTTTACCGCTTTTCCGGTTTATCCAGGCTATTCCCGAAACATCCGCGCTTTGGGCGCTATAATATGACATTCGTTGATCCTGATGAGGAAATCGAAGTCGACTCGGTTGTGGGAGCGTACATGCAGATCCGGCGGGAAGCCATCAAAGCGGTGGGTTTGCTGGACGAGGCGTTTTTTATGTACGGGGAGGACCTCGATTGGGCTTACCGAATCAAAAAAGCCGGTTGGAAAGTGTTTTACCACCCCCAGGTAATGGTGAGACACATCAAGCGGGCAGCCAGCCGCCGCAGCAAAAAGGCGCAGTTCGAATTCCAGCGGGCGATGCTGATCTTCTACCGCAAGCATTACCGGGCGACGACTCCCCTGTGGATGCACGGGCTGGTGATGCTGGGACTGCTGGCAAAGGGCGGACTGGCGCTGTGGCCGGAAGTGCAGCAACCACAACTGGCGAATTCCTAGCCGTCAGCGCTGCGCGGGGCAACCGCGTTCGGACATTTATGAATGGGCTGCTGCTGGTGATGGATATCAGCCTGCTGGCGGCGGCCTTCATGCTGGGCTATTGGGCGCGTGAGACGCTGCCCTTCTTCGATGTGCCGCCACGCCAGCCGGACTTCGTGCTGTATGTTCCGACGATGATTCTGCACATTCTGACGATCATCTCCATCTTTTATCTGTCGCGCCTGTATCACCTGCCGCGTGCCATGAGCCGGATTGACATGGCGCGGAAAATTTTTGGCATCATCACCGTCGGGTCGATGCTGACCTGGGCGTTGCAGGATTTCATTTTTAAAAGCACTATTTTTGAAGTGGATTACCCGCGCAGCATGTTCTTTTATGTCCTGATTTTCAGCACCCTGCTGGTGATACTGGGCCGGGAAATGCACCAGCGCGGGCGGATGCGACTGCGGGCGCACGGGCTGGAAAGCGATAATTTACTGCTGGTGGGCAACGGCAAAATTGCGCGTGAAATTGCCCGCAAAATCAAGGCTGTTCCGGCGCTGGGTTATAACATTGTTGGCGTGGTGGTTAACGGCAAGACCAAAACGCGAGGCAGCGTGGCCGGTGCGCCAATCCTCGGCATCTATCAGGACTTGCCCTACCTGATTGACCGCAACAGCATCGAGCAGGTGATTATCGCCCTGCCGGATGCCCAGCGCGGTGAACTGGTGGAGCTGATTACCCTGTGCCAGCGCGGGCGGGTGGACATCAAGATTTTTCCGGATATGTTCGCCTATATGGCGGGCGAAATGAACGTGGATGAGCTAGGCGGGACGCCGCTGCTGACCGTGCGGGACATCGCCCTGCGCGGCTGGCGGCTGAGCCTGAAACGCGGTCTGGATTTCGTCGGTTCATTTTTCGGCCTTATTTTCCTCTCCCCATTTATGCTGACGACGGCTATCCTGATTCGGATGGAATCGAAAGGGCCGGTGTTTTATACGCAGGAACGCATGGGACTGGACGGGCGTCCCTTCCACATGATTAAGTTCCGCACGATGCGCCCGGACGCGGAAGTCAATGGCCCTGGCTGGACGGTGAAGGACGACCCGCGCGTGACCCGGCTGGGACGGTTCATGCGAAAGACGAACTGGGACGAAATTCCGCAGCTTATCAACGTCCTGATGGGCGAGATGAGCCTGGTTGGGCCGCGCCCGGAACGCCCGGTGTATGTGCTGGAATTCCGCGACCAGATTCCGCGCTACATGGAGCGCCACCGCGAGAAAGCCGGGATGACCGGCTGGGCGCAGGTGAACGGTTTGCGCGGGGATACATCAATCTCTGAACGGACGCAGTATGATCTGTGGTACATCGAAAACTGGTCGCTGTGGCTGGACATCAAAATCATCATCCGCACCGTCTGGAACACCCTCTGGCGGCGGAATCGGAACGCATATTGAAAGAGGGCAACATAAAATACTCTTTAAAATACTTGCTTCATAATTCATAAAATATTAAAATTCAGAAGTCGGAATGGTGCGGGGAATCATGATGACTTCACAGCCACCTCTACTGGAAGGCGAACGCAAACTCATTACGGTGATGTTTGCTGACATCTCCGGCTTCACGGCAATGAGCGAAAACCTCGACCCAGAGCAGGTACGCGGATTGATGAATGCCTGCTTCGATAACCTCGAAACCTGCTTAGAACGCTATAAAGGTCATGTGGATAAATTCATTGGTGATGCCATCATGGCGCTGTTTGGCGCGCCGGTTGCCTATGAAAATCACGCTGAACGGGCGCTGCGGGCGGCGCTGGATATGATGGAAGCGCTGGCAGCCTTCAACCTGGCGCATAAAACGGAACTGGGATTACATCTCGGCATCAATAGTGGGCTGGTGGTGGCAGGGGGAATCGGTTCACAGCGGCAGCAGCAGTATTCCGTCATGGGCGATACGGTCAACTTAGCGGCGCGGCTTGAAGATGCTTCAGAGTCGGGCGAAATCCTGGTCGGGCCAGCGACTCACCGCTTAACCACGCCGTTG
>CAYUTY010000070.1:0-30548 GCA_964447795.1 uncultured Anaerolineaceae bacterium | reverse complement strand
AATGCTGCGTCCTTTTTTCGATAGATTTTTGCAAACGTTTACAATTTGATGACTAAAAATAACAATCCTCCTAGAAAGAAACGCAGCGTCACCATCAAAGATGTGGCGCAAGCATCAGGCGTGTCCTACGCTACGGTATCGCGTGTCCTGACCGGGTTCGAGTTTGTCAAGGAAACCACCCGCCAGCGTGTCATGGAAGCGGTGGAAAAATCGGGTTATGTCGCCAATCTACACGCGCGTAGTTTGGTAGGCGGGCATTCTCAGATTATTGGTCTGCTTGTGCCTAATCTGGATAACGGCTATGTCGGCACTATCATGCAAGGTATAGATAAAGCGTTAGCTCAGGCTAATTATGATCTAATATTGTATACAAGCCACCGGCACCCCGGCAAAGAATCATTCTATGTGAACGCGATCAGCAATGGACTGACCGATGGACTTCTGCTGGTCGCGCCTCTCGTTCCAGCGACCTACCTGGAGGCACTGCATGACCAGGATTTCCCCTATGTTCTGATTGATCAGGCGGATGCTGCAACAAGCAGCAGCGTTCAGGCAACCAACTGGCAGGGCGCATATGATGCCACCCGATACCTGATCTCGTTAGGTCATACGCGAATTGCGTTCATAAAAGGCGAGGCTGCTGTCCAAAGCGCCGCCGACCGATTACAAGGCTACCGGGCAGCCCTGGCTGACTCTGGCATTCCCGTCATGGAAGAACTAATCATTCATGGTGATTACCAGCAGCAAACTGGTTATCAGAGCGCCAAAAGGCTGTTGCGGAGCAGACAGCCTCTGCCAACAGCTATTTTCGCGGCCAATGATCTGACTGCTTTTGGCGCGATGGACGCTGCACGTGAACACGGACTCCATATTCCCGACGACATCTCCATTGTTGGATTTGATGATGTTCCTCAGTCATCTTTTGTCTATCCCAGGCTAACGACAGTCCGCCAACCGCTCGAACAAATGGGACAGACTGCTGTCAAGATATTACTGGAGCGGATCGAGGATAAAAGTCTTCCGCCACAGCAGGTTGCACTGGCAACCCAACTGGTCATTCGTGATTCATGCGGGCCTACCAAAGAGACCCAGGAAGCGCCCGAAACAAATATGAAAAGGGAGAGGAGGGAGCCTATTGCGAATAAATAATTAACACCCTTGTCACCCTGAGTTTGACGGATTAAAGCGTTCCGCAATTGTTTGTAAAGTTTTGGAGAAAAAAATGTCAAGTGAACTTAGTCGCCGCGATTTTATGAAACTACTTGCTGCCGGAACAGGCAGTGTCGCGCTCGGATCATGGGGATTTCTTATTCCTGCAGATCATGTCGCAGCACAGGATGCGGCACTGCCGGGTACTTTCCCACGCGCCGAAACTCTGATTGCCAGGCAGCTCACCGGGCGTGTCGGCACACCCGATAACTTCAACCAGTGGGTTGGCTGGAAATGGCAAGACCGAGGTATACAAAATCTGGCTGATGAACCGTTGTGGTCGGTTGACTTCGCCACCGGCGAAATCGTCAATGGCGTTGCGTCTGGCGATCCGACATACAGCGAGGATTTTACGAGCCTCACAATCCCGCTGCGCGAGGGTGTCGCATGGTCAGATGGTCAGCCGTTTACAGCGGCGGATATTGTTTATACAGTCGAAACCCTGATCGCACATGACGGATTCAACGCGCATAGCTTTTTTGTTGATAACGTCGAAACTGTGACTGCCCTGGATGATTACACTGTTGAATTTGTGCTGAAGCAGCCCAACTCCCGCTTCCACACCACCTTCCTCGACCGCTGGGGCTGCACCCGCATCTTCCCCAAGCATATCTTTGAGCAGCAGGAAGATCCGGTACTCTTCACCTTCAATCCGTATGTAGGCTGCGGCCCATACAAGTTGCACAGCTTCGATCCTCAAGGAAGCTGGACGGCCTGGGAAAAACGTGAAGACTGGGACAAAACGCCAACTGGCATACTGTATGGTGAGCCTCAGCCGCGCTTCATCATTTTCCAGTATTTTGCCGATGAAGGCGCACAAATTCTGGCTCAGTTGACACATCAACTGGATGTGGTGGAACTTTCTGCCGATGGTCTCCAGGCGTTGTTGGCACAGTCAGAGACTTCTCGTGCCTACCAACCAACCTTCCCCTATGTGGTCAACAACGACCCTGCCATCACCGGCATCGTATACAACACAGCCCGTGCTCCATTCGACAACGTTGATGTCCGCTGGGCATTAACGCTGGCAATAGATATTGTCGAGTACACGAGCATCGCCGTCAATTCCACAGGCACCTTAAGTCCGGTGCATATTCCACACCTGGGACCGTATCCTGAACTTTACATCGGCCCAATGCAGGAATGGCTGACTGAATTTACCATCGATGTAGGTGATGGCGAAACCTTCGCACCCTATGATCCCACCGCATCGCAGCGCGTGGCGGACTACGCCAGAAGTCTTGGGAATGACTTCCCGGATGATGAAGAATTTATCGGAAAGACATTCGGGTTTGGCTGGTACAAGTATGCGCCCGATATTGCCGAAAAACTGCTGGTGAAGAATGGCTTCTCACGGGATGGGGAAGGAAACTGGCTGCTGCCGGATGGCTCTCGCTGGGCAATTTCCTATATGACTGGCACTGTCCTGACTAACCATGATGCCCGCAATGCTCTGGCTGCCGTGCAGCAGTGGAGAAAGTTCGGTATTGATGCTTCCGTATTTAACACGGAAAACGGTGCTGATCTGGGAGCCGTTGGCGATTTTGATGTGCAAACTGTCTGGCCGGGGCGGGAGCCATGGGGGGCGGGTCCCGATTTGTATCGTACACTGGACGATTGGAATTCCGCCTACATAAAACCTGTCGGAGAGCGTAACCAAGCATCTTATGCCTCGCGCTGGTCAAGCCCGGCGATGGATGACATCATCAAACGGCTGCGTGAGACGGATCCCTTTAATACCGAACAGGTCATTGCCATCGGCATTGAAGGTTTGCAGGAAGCTGTCAGGAATATGCCCGGCACCCCAACCTACGGCTACATCGGCTTTATCGGCTGGGACGAGACGTATTGGACCAACTGGCCCGGCAGCGAAAACGCTTACTGTGCGCCTTATACCCACTGGCCCAACTTCAAGTACATGACACCATTCCTGAAATCCACTGGCGCAACATAAAGTATCTAAGGTCTACTTCGACCACGTTATAAGTCTCTCTGGGCGGGTTTTCCTGCCCAGAGGGGCATTTCTCACTTCGCTGGAGTTTTTTCTTAGAAGAGGTATCGATTGATGAGGGTAAAACCGTGAATTTCGTAAAACGTTATCTCATCCCCCGTCTGATTTCCTACTTCTTAGTTATCTGGTTAGGCATCACCGTTGTTTTTCTCATTCCAAGACTCATTCCGAACGACCCGGTAATGAGAATGATCGATCAGATGAGAGCGCGTGGCTCAACGTTGGAACCTGGCACGATGGATGGCATCATCCGCGACCTGACTGAGATGTATGGCCTGGGGGGATCATGGCTTGAACAGTACAGTGCTATGTGGGGCAGGTTGATGAATGGTGATTTTGGCGTTTCGTTCTTCCAGTTTCCGACACCTGTTAACCAGCTCATTGCAACCGCGCTGCCCTGGACACTGGGACTCTTGCTGATGACGACAGCCATCTCGTGGACACTGGGCAATATCATTGGCGGGATCGCGGGTTACTACACACGTAAACGTTGGTCACGGGTATTGGATGCCATCGCTATGGTGATTCGCCCCCTGCCTTATTACATCTTCGCCTTCATGCTGCTCCTGACTTTTGCTTACATCGTGCGTTGGTTCCCCATTACAGGCGGATCATCGTTGGGCGCTTTACCCTCTTTCACCTGGGATTATATCAAAGATGTCATCTGGCATTCGATTTTACCAGCCTTCTCGCTGAGCATTCTGGGCGGGGCAGTCAACTTCCAGATCATGAAACTGCTCGTACAAAACGTCAATGCCGAAAACTTTGTCCAGTACGCCAAGATGGGCGGCGTTACCGAAAGCCGCATCGTGGGCAAGTACGTCATTCGCAACGCCATCCTGCCGCAAATCACCGGGCTGGCGCTTTCGCTTGGGCAAATTTTCAGTGGCGCATTGATTACAGAGATCGTTTTTGGCTACCCCGGATTGGGAAATCTCCTTTATAGAGCTATCGTTAATGGCGATTACAATCTGATTATGGGGATCACCGTTCTTTCTATTGTAGGTATCACAACGGCGATGCTGATTCTCGACCTGGCATATCCTTTATTAGATCCACGAGTAAGGTATACATAAGGAATCATTACTCCATGAAAACGCTTAGAGATTTATTTAAAGATTATCGCTTCACCTTCAGCTTCATCGTACTTGTGATCATTGCGATCCTGGCTTTGCTGTCCTGGTTCTCGCCGTATGACCCCAGTTTATGGAATGTTGTTCCGAGGAATTTGCAGCCGTCGGGTGAACACATCCTTGGCACCGATGTGAACGGCCAGGATATCTTCTGGCAAGCTACTTTTGCGGTACGCAATTCATTGATCATCTCTCTCATCTCCGCATTCGTTTCAAGGATAATCGCCATTCTGGTTGGCATGGTTGCCGGCTATAAGGGAGGCGCAATCGATCGGGTGCTGATGTTTTTAGGGGACAGTTTGCTGGTTATTCCACTTTTTCTGATCTTCGTCATGATTGCCATGATGGTGCGGCAGCATATGAACCTGGTGGTTCTGGGATTGATGCTGGCGGTCTTCGGTTGGGCATGGGATGCGCGCCTGATTCGCTCCATGATTTTAAGCTTGCGTGAGCGAGAGTTCACCATGACATCCATCCTTTCAGGCACTGGGACAATTAAGCTGGTATTGAAGGAATATATTCCCTTTACCACGCCATTGATCTTCTCGACCTTAATCAACAATATATCATTTGCGATTGGGTTGGAGATCACACTCGCCCTCCTTGGGTTGGTCAATCTCAACATTCCTACGCTGGGTACAATGCTCAACTGGGCGTACTTCTCCCACGCTATTTTATTAGGACGCTGGTGGTGGATTTTAACCCCGGTGACTCTATCGCTCTTCATGTTTATTGCGCTCTACTGGCTTTCGGTCAGCATCAGCGAGTACCTTGATCCCCGCACACGTATCCAGCGGGTGGGAGCGTAGGAATGGAGACACCCATGGCGGAAAAGAAAACAGTTATCTTACGAACCGAAAACCTGCAAGCCTTCTACACGCTGGAGGTGCAAGGCGAAAAGAAGATTGTCCAGGCTGTTAACGGCGTCAATATAGAGATTTACGAAAACGAAATTTACGGCATCGCGGGCGAAAGCGGTTGTGGCAAAACCACCCTGTTGAAGACTCTTTTCAACGAGGTCGTTCCCCCGCTGCGCCTGGTTGCAGGCAACATTTATTATCGGATCAATGCTGATGATGTGGATGTCACGAATCTGAGTGCGGAAGAAAAGCGAAAACTACGCATGGAGTACATCTCCTACATTCCGCAGGGTTCGATGAGTGTGTTTAACCCGGTGCTGAAGATAAAAGAAGCTTTTGAGGATTTTATCGGTAGCCACATCAACGGGCAAAGCCGCGAAGAAATTTTCGAATTGTCGCGCAAGCGAATTTCGGAACTCGGTTTACCAAAAAATGTACTCGATGTTTATCCACACCAGTTATCAGGTGGCATGCGTCAGCGCGTGACCATTGCCCTGGCAACTTCGTTAAACCCGCGCATCATGATCGGCGATGAACCTACTACAGCGCTGGATGTGGTGGTGCAGCGCGGTGTAATCCAGATGTTGAAGGATATTCAGAAGAATCTAAAAAACACGATTATCCTGGTCACGCACGATATGGGAGTACATGCCAACGTCGCGGATCGGATTGGTATCATGTATGCTGGCAAAATCGTTGAAGAGGCAACCACAGAGAAAATCTTTGCCAATCCGGTGCATCCCTATACCCAGTTCCTGATCAATTCGCTGCCCAGGTTTGGCGATAAGAGTATGCGCGATAGTGTTCCCGGCAGCCCGCCGTCCCTGGCAGACTTGCCCACTGGGTGTCCCTTCCACCCGCGCTGCCCACATGTCAAAGATATTTGCCGCCAGCAAATGCCAGATTTTACTCAACTGGATGAAGACCATAAAGTCGCCTGCTGGTTAGTAGGAGAGGGACAACATGAATAAGCTACTTGAGGTAAATGACCTGACCAAAAGATACTCTCAAGGCAATATTCTTGCCAGGGTCACACTAACAGCGGTCGATCATATCAGCTTTTATATCAAACCAGCCGAAATTTTCACCCTGGCAGGCGAAAGCGGGTGTGGCAAAACGACTACAGCGAAGATAGTTCTTGGGTTTGAAGAAGCCACCTCTGGGACGATACATCACAACGGAAGACTGCGTGCGCGTAAGGAGAAAACCTGGATCACTGAGGGTGTGCAAGCAATCTTTCAGGATCCATTCAGCACATTCAATCCTCTGCGTACAGTTGATTCCTACTTTCACGAAACTGTGCAGAATTTCCGGCTTGCCAGTTCAAAAGAAGAAGCCATTGATCGGATTGATCGTGTATTGCGACTGGTGGGGCTGAACTATCAGGAATTTGCCGGTAAATACCCAAATGAATATTCTGGTGGACAACTCCAGCGTATCTCAATCGCCCGGGCTTTGCTCACTAATCCGAAACTGATTATTGCTGATGAGCCAGTTTCGATGGTTGATGCCTCTCTGCGTATGTCGATTGTCAACTTGTTCAAACAGCTCAGGGATGAACTGGGGGTGAGCATCCTCTATATCACCCACGACCTGGCGACGGCTTATTACGTCAGTGACCGTATTGCCATCATGTTTCGTGGCAACCTTATTGAAATGGGGACTGTGGAGCAGGTGTTGATGAATCCTAAGCATCCCTACTCAAGGCTTTTACGCGATTCCATTCCCCAGGCGGATCCTTCGAAGCGCTGGACAACAACGGTCACACTGACTGAATTAGAACAACAAGAGTACCTGCGGCAGGGCTGTAGATTTGCGGGACGGTGCCCCGATGTCATGGAGATTTGTAAGGGCGTAGTGCCGGTGGATATACACGTCGATGATGTGCTTGTGAAATGCCATAAATACTCCGACGCATACGCAGCAAATCAAGAAATTACTTTGGATTCCCAGCAGGTATAGAACCAGGAAGGCAACCACAGTGAATCGAGGGCGTGCATAGCTGTTCCCACGCCTATTTCACCTGTCATCGCTAAGGAAACTGCGGAAGGCGGTTACAAACTTTTGCCAGGCGGGTTCATGTTGTGTGAGCAGGTGGTTTCTGCTTTCCAAAGCAACAAACTGTGCATTAGGAATAAGCGAGGCAAGCAGGCGGCCCTCGTTGAAGGGAACCGCTTCATCCCCACGGGAGTGCAAAATCAGTGTGGGAGTCTTGATTTGCGGCGCAAGATGGCGAACATCAATTCGATGCATTTCGCTTTCCAGACGAACGGCATTTTCGGGTGAAACCGAAATACGCATTTGTTCCTCCAGAGCATGGATTTCTTCGGGGGATGCCTGGGGGAAAAGCTGCATGGCGAAAACCTGCCGAAAAGCGGGATTGTCCCGTCCCCACCCAACACGCATCAGGCTAATCATCAGTTTTTCTTCTTCAATCTGCGCTTCTGTTAAGTCCCGATTCAGCCAGCCCCGCGCATAACCGCCATGAATAATCAGGTGACTCACCTTTTCAGGATGCCGCGCAGCATAAGCGACGGCAACTGCACCTCCCTGCGACATCGCAAAGAGTGGAAACTGTTGCAGCCCAACTGCGTCCACCACTGCTTCGAGATCGTGTATCCACGCTTCGAATGATATATCCTCGACATCCCAATCCGATAGCCCAGAGCCACGTTCGTCGGGAATAATCAGCGTGTGATTATGAGTTAGTTCTTCCAGCCAGTGCAGCCATATCGGGCTATCCCAATCGTACTCCTGATGGGTTACAAAATTGGCGACCTTGACCAGTGGTGGGCCGTTTCCTGCAATCGCATAAGCAATTCCTGTTCCATCAAAACTGTTCGTGAAATAAACACGCGGTTCCAGTTTCCGGCGTTCTACGGTGGGTGGTTGATGACCAGTCTGGACAGGTTGAGTAGCAGAGGTATCTTCAGTTGATAAAAGACCTAAATTTCTAGCTTGAACAATAGCCTGTGACCGATTGGTGACACCCAGTTTGGCGTAAATCTGACGGTTGTACCAGCGGACGGTATTAGGGCTAAGGAAAAGGGCGGCAGCGATTTCCTGGTCTGAAAGCCCGGCTGACAGGTGAGCCAGAATCTCTTTTTCACGTTCTGTCAATCGGTTCGGTGCCGCTGCGTTGTTCTTCATGATTTTATTTCCCCATGATGAACTACTTTTAAGCCCTATCATCGTCATCCTACTCCATCTGTTGGCGTTTTTCCATTCATTTCCCATTCAAATGAATGGAGACAGGCCAACGTTTCTTGTCTAATCTGAGATTTAGGATTTACGTATGTGGAGAAGTTGTGTGACCTGAACCGTTCCTTATCTTCCACATAATCTCCGCGAAAATACCAGTTTAAGGAGAATGCAAATGTCTTCAGAAAATGTCTCGCAGTCTTCCACCATGAACATTGCCACAACAAGCGGTATCGTCGGACGGACTCTGGCTGCGGTTTATGGCATGGTGTGCTACCTGATCTTTTTCGTGACTTTTCTCTACGCCATTGGCTTTGTCGGTAATCTTGTCGTTCCCAAGTCGATCGATTCTGGTTCAGAAGTGCCAGTTCAGGAGGCACTCATCGTCAATGTGCTGTTGTTAGGTGTGTTCGCTGTTCAGCACAGCCTGATGGCACGCCCGGAATTCAAGAAATGGTGGACGACGATCGTACCTAAGCAGATCGAGCGAAGCACCTATGTTCTCCTGGCAAGCCTTGCGCTGGTGCTACTCTTCTGGCAGTGGCGTCCTATTACAACCCCTGTCTGGTCTGTGCAAGCTCCGCTTGGTCGCGCAGTGCTTTATGGACTCTTTGGATTGGGCTGGCTACTCGTCCTTTTGAGTACATTCATGATTAACCACTTCGATCTGTTTGGGCTGCGACAGGTATATATGAATCTACGCAATCATGAATACAGGGAGCTTGGCTTCAGGACGCCGATGCTTTATAAATTCCTGCGCCATCCGATTATGCTGGGCTTTCTGATCGCTTTCTGGGCAACCCCTGTGATGACGGCTGGACATCTGTTGTTCTCTGTAGCAACAACCGTCTATATCCTGATTGCCGTTCAATTAGAGGAGCGCGATCTCAAGCGATTCTTCGGTGAACAGTACCTGCAATATAAACGCACGACTTCGATGTTCCTACCCCGTAAACCGAGATAACAGGCTGATTTGTAAAGATGTGTGTTTTGTTCAGCGAAATCGAACCACCTCAGTTTTAAAGTCTCTTTTGAGGCGGATGTGGCATTCCCCATATCCGCTTTATGTTCCAGTGTGCGACCTGTCCTCAAGTCCCAACTGCCATCCACCCTCGTCAAAAGCTGCTCTTAACTTCCCGTGCAGCAGGTTGGTAATCACAGGCTCTGAAATCATTCACATGTCTGAACTGAATATCGAGGTCTATTCTTTTTGCATCTATAAGACTCTTGCAGAAATAAAACAATTTCTCCCTATCATATGGCGATAGAATGAGTCACCGTGCCGTGAAACCCCCTATAGATTGGGTTTGCGCCTGTCTGGAGATTCCACGAGAATGGACTGTCCAGAAACATTGCTGTTGGAGGAATGATATGCGACTGATGAGATTAACTATACTGCTGGGGGCGCTGCTGCTGTGTGGGCTGCCAGCGCTGGCTCAGGAGGCTACGCCGGAAAGCATCGCATCGTCTGATATGAGCCTGACCTATGCAGGCAGAGCCACAGGCGAAATCAGCGACAGCACACCGGCGCAGACCTGGACACTGGCGAATGTCACTGCCGACCGGATTCAGGTAAGGGTAGCGCGGGTAGACGGCAACCTGATACCGGATGTTGCCATTCTGGACGCGAACGGGCAGGAACTTCAGACCAGCTATGGCGCAGACCGCAGCAGCGCTGTCGCTGAAATTGCCGATTATACGCTGCCTTCGGCGGGCGATTATCAGATTCGGGTGCAGCGTGAAGGCGGCGAGGCCGGGGTAACGAGCGGCGCTTATACCATCGCCGTGACACCCAAGGCGACTGCCCCGGAAAATTCCAATAATATGCTGCCCGTTGGCCCGCTGACAGTGGATACAGCGGTATCGGGCGAGATCACGGCAGCCCAATGGTATCACCGCTACACGCTGGATGCCGCCGGAGCCGATATTATCCGCATTGAAGCGCGGCGAGTAAGCGGCGGATTGTTCCCGGAAATTGAAATCCTCGATCAGAATGGCACCACCCTGAGCAACGGTTATACCGAATCAACCGGAGATACGGCGGTCATCACCAAAGCGGCACTGCCGAGCGCAGGCGTTTACACCGTAGTGGTGACGCGGCAGAGTCGCTTCAGCGGCGATACCGTCGGCCAGTACGAACTGCTGGTGACGCTGCTGGGCGCGGGCACGGGCAATTCACTGCTGGATGGCGCGGCGGGCGAAGTGGTTTATGACACGGCGCTGAACGGGACAATTAATGCACGCTGGTATGAGGACTGGACGCTGACGGCCCAGGCCGGCGACACCATTTCGCTGCTTGTCACCAGTGATGCCGATTTATCCGAAGCAGGCGGCAACCTGCAACCGGAAGTAATTTTGCTGGGCGGCAGTGGTCAGGAACTGCGGCGGGGTTACACCGAGCGCGACGGCATAACAGCGCGAATTGACCGCTATAAGCTCGATGTCCCCGGCACTTATACTGTTCGCGTGTCGCGGGCGCAGGGACAAAGTGGGCTGACAGTTGGCCCCTACAGCTTAACAGTGACGCTGGACGGCACAGGGCGGGACAACCCCATGCTGAACGAGCCGATGGGCGCACTGGAAATTGGAGAGGAAGTGACTGGCACGGTGACAAACCTGAACTGGTCACAGGCCTGGACAGTGCAGGGGACAGCAGGGGAGGCGATTGATATCCTCGTTCGCCGGACGGATGGCACGCTCGTCCCGATTGTCGAACTGCGCGATGCCAATAATCAGACCATCCGCACCGCCTATTACGGCGACAGTCGCGACAGCGCCCTGCTGCAAAATTACATCGTGCCGAGCAGCGGTCAATACCGGGTGGTGGTGTTCCGCGATGGCGAGCAGGACGGTTATACAAGCGGCGCTTACAGCCTGCTGGTCAGGCCGCACAGCAGCGAGTAAAATCCCGCTATCAGACATGATCTTTATCAGGACACGATCCCTCGTGTCCTTTTTGTTTGAGGGAAACACCATGACGATGGTCATTTTTGGCGGCACGGCAGCTTACCATCTGAAGCTGGCGGAACACGCCGTCGTTGGCGAACGGCGCATCATCGACACGCCTTTCGGCCTATCCGCGCCGTTTGTGCAGCTCACAGCGGACAGGACAACGGTGTGGTTCAGTTCACGGCATGGCGAGGATGGCTTGCAGCGTTCGGCGGCTTTCGTGAACCACCGCGCCAATATCTGGGCGGCACGGGAACTGGGGGCGGAAGGGATTCTGTCGTGGAACGGCGTTGGGGCGATTGCGCCAGGGCTGGCGGTGGGGCAGTTGGTTGTGCCGGATGATATGCTGGATATGACGCGGGCACGGCTGGGGAGCTTTGGCGACATGTCCACTCATGCCGCCGGAGTTACAGCCCTCATGTCGGGGCAGCCGACAACTCCGTTTGAGGCTGGACTGCGGGACAAATTAATCACCGCTTGCAGCGCATCCGCCACACCCTATGCGACACATGGCGTCTATGTCTGTACGGAAGGGCCGCGCCTGGAAACGGCTGCTGAAATCGCCATGTACGGCTGGGGTGGGGCGGCGGTGGTGGGCATGACGCTGGCACCGGAAGTATGGCTGGCGGCGGAACTCGGCCTTCCCTATGCCTCACTCTGTATCGTGAGCAATATGGCGACCGGGCGCTGGCACTTTGACCCGCGCCGGGATTTTGGCCCCGGCGTCGGCATCAAAGGCTTACAGGTTACGCTGGCGGCCTGCCAGCAATGACAGGGGGCGGTTTCAAATTCTCCCCCGCAAAATACCCTGATTGATTACTCAACCACAAGCGGCCCGGCGAGGCCGAAGTTGCCGCCTATCAGCACCAGATCGCTGATGTTCACCAGCCCGTCGGCGTTCAGGTCTGCGCCACCGGGCGCGGGCGGCACGCTGACGCCGAAGTTCGCGCCGACGAAAGCGGCATCAACCAGATCAATCAGACGACTGTCGTCGGCATCACCGGCCCGCAGCGTCCCAATGCCCAGGTCAAGCGCCTGACCATCGGTTTCGACCACCACCGTATACAGCAGGCCGAGATGACCCGGCGCGGCAGCCTCCAGTATGTAGACACCCAGCGGCACATCAGCGAAGACAAAGGCACCGTCAGCGGCGGTTGTCGTCTCCGCCAGTACCGTGTTGTTTACATCCAGCAGTCTGAGTGAAATCCCGGCATTGTCCGGGCGGTTCTGGTAGGCCACCGCGCCGCTGATCGCGCCCGGCTGTGGTGTTGGCGGGACAACAGTAGGAATCTCCGTCGGCGGTATCGCTGTCGGCGTCGGCGCTTCTACCGTGGGCGCGTCGGTCGGGGCGGGTTCTTCCGTTGTAACCGGTTCGTCGATTCCATCGAATATGCCCTTCTGAACCGCCAGCGGCAGCTCGCGGCCATCGCGGTCAACCGCCAGCGCGGTGCAGTTGGCTTCGCTGTCGCCAGCGCCTGTGACCGTATAGACCAGGCTGAACGCGATGACATCCCCCATGATCGGCGCGGCGGGTTCGAGCAGGCTGGCGGCGATTGTCCAGGTGCCATCCGGCTGGAAATTGGTGTCCACGATATAGCTGTTACCGCTGTTGAAACCGTCGCCATCGCTGTACATACTGCCGGTCAGCACTGCCGGGTTGACGCGGCAGGTGACTTCCAGACCATAGACATCGCTGACGCTGTAAAGTGCCAGATTGACGGCGACGCTTTCACCAGGCGCGGCGGCGGCTGGCGTAAAAATTGCGCTCAGTGTTGGCGTGGTGACAGGCGGTGTTGCTGTCGGGGGCAGTGTAGTCGGACTCTCGGTTGCGGTTGGTGAAACCGCTGTTGGTTCAAGCGGTGTCGCAGTCGGCGCGATAGGCGTGGCTGTGGCTGGCGTGACGGTTGGCTCAATTTTCACCAGGGTGCCACCGTAATTCAGGATGTAGAGTTCGCCCGCTGCATCCTCGCCAAAAGCGCTGATCTGATAGTTGGTGTCGAGGAAAATCGGCGTCTGCCACGCGCCTGCCGCGTCTCGATAAGCCGACCAGATCGTGCCAGTGCAGAAATCGCCATAGAGATAGATTCCGGCCAGTGAGGGAATGGCCGCGCCGCGATAGACATTGCCACCGCTGACGGAGCAGCCCGCGCCGTGATCGTATTCGGCAAAGGGCATGACCGCCCCAGCGATGCTGCCTGACTTGAAATTGTGTTTGCCTTCGTAGATGTTCCAGCCGTAATTCTCGCCACCGGTGCTGGCGGCTGGCTGAAAATTGACTTCTTCATAGGTGTTCTGCCCAACATCGGCGATATACAGATCGCCAGTTCCCCGGTCAAAGCTGTAGCGCCAGGGGTTGCGAAGGCCGAGTGCCCAGATTTCCGGACGGGTGCTGGTGCTGGTCGCAAAGGGGTTGGTCGGTGGAATGCTATAGGGTAGTTGATTAACATCAATGCGGAGCATCTTGCCAAGCAGATTTTGCGGATTCTGGGCGCGATTCTGCGGGTCGCCGCCGCTGCCACCATCACCCAGGCCGATATACAGGTAGCCATCCGGCCCAAAGGCGAGATGCCCGCCGTTATGATTGCTGTAGGGCTGGTCAACCGTCAGCACTGTTTCGGCGCTGGCTGGATTCGCCTGATTGGCATCCGATGGCGAGACGCTGTAGCGGGCGATAACCGTATCACCGGCACGATCGGTGTAGTTGATGAAAAACCAGCCGTTCTGGGCATAGTCGGGATGGAAAGCCATTCCAAGCAAGCCCTGCTCCGAACCGCTCCGGCTGATGAGGCTGCCCACATCCAGAAAAGCGGTGGTATTGACCGCGCCGTTTTGCAGAATTCTGATTTTGCCGCTCTGTTCGATGATGAACAGCCGCTCTGAATCACCAGGTGGGTAGACCAGGCCAAGCGGCTGGCTGAAACCACGGGCGACCTCGGTAAACCGGACAGCCGCCGGATCAGGCGCGGCGGATGGCGATGCCACCGCATTCAGGCCGGATGCCAGCAGGCAAACCGCCAGGCATAATAAGACCTTTTTCACAGTAGATGCACTCCCATAATCGTTCTCGTTGCAGCAATTATGAACTTCGTAAATATGGTTTACATAAGAGAGTGGTACTGTGTGCAGGCGTTATCGCCGCGATAGACGTGGTACATTGGTACGTGGAGCGATTTAAAACACAGGAGCGGGATGGTTATGTACGATGTAGTAATCGTGGGCGGCGGCCCGGCGGGGGTGACGGCTGCGCTGCGGGCGCGGGAGATGGGCGCGTCGGTGGCTCTGGTGGAGCGCGGCAGGCTGGGCGGAACCTGCACCAACGACGGCTGTGCGCCAACGCGAGTGCTGGCGAAAGCGGCGCGGCTGCTGCGTGAGTCGCGGCAGTTTGCTGACTATGGCTTACTGCTG
This sequence comes from uncultured Anaerolineaceae bacterium, assembly GCA_964447795.1. GTDB lineage: Bacteria > Chloroflexota > Anaerolineae > Aggregatilineales > Phototrophicaceae > CFX2. Next base: position 15,780 of record CAYUTY010000070.1, on the reverse strand, counting down.
GAGTCGCCCCCGCTGCTGGATTTTCCGGCTATGATGAGCCGCACCCAGCAGGTTGTCTACCAATTACAGGAGAAAAAACAGCTCATTGACCATCTGAACGATGTACAGGTGGAAGTGTTCAGTGAAGTGGGTAATGCCCGTTTTATCGATGCCACTACCATTGGATTTGGTGTGCAGCAGGTGCATGGTGAAAAATTTGTATTATGTGTCGGCGGGTCGGCGCGGCGGCTGCCCATCCCCGGCATTCAACACACACTGACCCACAGCGATGTCTGGACGATGAAGTATCTGCCGAAGTCGCTGATCGTCGTAGGGGGCGGGGCAACAGGCTGCCAGATCGCGTCTGTTTTCGAAGCTTTCGGGGCAGAGGTCACGCTGATTGACATCGCACCGCGCATTCTGCTGACCGAAGATGAGCTGGTGGCGCAGACAGTGGCGGAGCAGTTCATCGCGCATGGGCTGAAGATTATCACCGGGATTGATGGGATTGACCGGATTGAGCAGGAAGGCGACATACGCTACCTTCATTATCGCCATCAGGGGCAGGCAGCGGTTTCAGGGGCGGAAGCGGTAGTGATGGCTGTCGGCTGGCCGGGGAATATCGACGCGCTCAATTTAGCTGCCGCCGGGGTGAAAGCGGAACGGGGTTATATTCAGGTCGATGACTTCATGCAGACCAGCGCCGCGCATATTTATGCCGCTGGCGATATCACCGGGAAAATGATGCTGGTACAGAGTGCCAATCATCAGGCACTGGTCGCCGTCGAAAATGCGCTGCTGGGGCCAACCCGCCGAGCCGAACACCGGCTGGTGCCGCATGGCGGGTTCACTGACCCGGAATACGGCGGTGTAGGCATGACGGAAAAACAGGCGGCAGAAAAGGGCAACGCGGTGGTCGCCGTCGTGCCTTATGCGGATATGGATCGGGCCGTCATTGACGGGCATCCTGTCGGCTTTTGCAAGCTGATTATTGACCGCGCCTCCCACCGGCTGCTGGGGGCGCACGTCGTCGGTGAGCAGGCTGTCGAAGTGGTGCAGATTGTGGCGGCGGGTATCGCCGGTGGGATGCAGGCCGAACACTTCGCTGATCTGGAATTCGCCTATCCGACCTTCTCTGCCATCATTGGGCTGGCGGCGCGGCAGCTTTTACGCGAGGTCGGCACTATTCCGGTCTCTGCGGAATGGCATACCCTTAAAAAGGTGCGCGGCGCGGAATGGGAGCGTAAGCAATAGAGCAGATTTTGCAGGGGCATGATATGTCATACCCCTACCATGTGGCGCTTTTCCAAAACTCAGGTCACATATAATTTTTCTCGCCGATGGGTTTCATCTCCAGATTTTTGGTGGGTGGGCCTTCGATAACCTGGCCGGTAGCGCTGTAACGGCCACCATGACAGGGGCAGTCCCAGGTACTTTCAGCGTTATTCCACTGCACCAGACAGCCCATGTGCGTACATTCGGGCGCAAGCAGATAAATGTCGCCATCGGCATTGCGATAGGCGGCGATTTTCTGACCTTCAAACTCGACAATCTGCCCCTGCCCGGCGGCGACATCGACCAGACTTTCAACATCAGGCGGGCTGAAGCGATCCAGGAGTAAGCGTCCGGCGACGTTGACATTTTCACGGATGAATTCGCCCGCCGAGGCCAGCGGTTTTAGGCGAGCAGGATTGTAAACATCAGCCCAGGGGTTTTCGCGCTCTAACAGCAAATCGGTGAGCAGGCGGGCGGCAATTGTGCCATAGGTCATGCCATTACCCCCGTATCCGGTAGCAACATAGATATGTTCATTACCGGGATTCCTGCCGATATAAGGTAGATTGTCGGCTGGTTCATAGACCTGCGCCGACCAGCGGTAAGGAATGTCGCGCAGCTTAAAGCGCTCGTGCGCGTACAATTCCAGCTCAGCGTAGCGGCCTTCGGCATCATCATCCTGTCCGGTTTTATGATCGCGCCCGCCGATGATAAGCAGATCACCATAACTGCGGATGTAGTTGTAGGGGGTTTCTGTATCCCAGAACAGGCCAACCGGCAGCGGCTCATTCGCCAGATGAGCGCCAATTACATAAGATCGGTAAGGCGCAACCCGCGTTTGCAGCGAGAGATTGAGGCCGATGGGTGTATGGGTGGCGAGAATAACATCCTGGGCGGTGATTGTACCTTTATCGGTCAGGATGCGGCAGGGTGTGCCGTCTTCAAACTGCTGCACATGGGTTTGCTCGAACAGATAGCTGCCGTTGCCGGGGATGGTCTGTGCCAGAGCATAGAGGTACTTCAGTGGATGAAACTGCGCCTGATTATGGACTCGCAGCGCCCGCTGTATGGTGAAGGGCAGCGGAATTTCGTCGGTCAGTTCGCAGGATATTCCGAGCATTTGCGCCGCGTCAGCTTCCTGTTTAATGTCACCTGTCTTGCGCGTATCCTCGGTGTAGAGGTAGCCATCGACTCGCTGAAAATCGCAGTCAATCTCCCGGCGCTTGATCATTTCGGCGATCAGTTCAATGGCATGGCGTGAAGACTGGGCCACGAGGCGGGCATCTTCTTCGCCAAAATTCTGGATGATTTTTTTGTAGCGGCCATCAACCATTTCGGTGATATGGGCAGTGGTGCGCCCGGTGACTCCGCCGCCAACCCGCGCCATATCGATGACGGCGACGGTGCGCCCGGCTTCTTTTAACCAGGTGGCCGCTGTAATGCCAGTAATGCCCGCCCCGATGATGACGACATTGACGCTTATGTCGTCAGCCAATGGGGGATAGTCTGTTTGCTGTACAGTATCCAGCCAGACAGATGGCGTTTTTCCATAGGTATCCATGATGCGCTCCTTCCAGTAAAACAACACCCTGAGCGGTGTGTTTTCACTATAGGGTGGAGCGCGTTATAAGTATGTCAGCAAAGTATAGTGGGGTTGAGGTCAATTGATCTCAATCAGCCTATACCTTCGTCTCGGAGCCTGTATGACCTGCGAGGATTATCATGTCCGAGTTGACTGAGAAAAGACGGGTTCTACTGGAAGAATTGAATCGAGTGGTGGCAGATTTACGGGAGAGTTACCAGCATATCCCCAATCCAGATGTGATGATTTATGACGTCTGGACGGCCAAAGATATTTTGGCTCATCTGACATTCTGGCATGAGAGTTTTGCGCGCAATGTGCGTGATCTGGCGGAGGGTGTGAAGCCAGGCCCGCTCAAGGGAAAACTCGGCGATCTCAATCAGGCCGGGGTGGATGCCATGAAATCCTGTTCATTGGAAGTGGTCATGGAACGGCTGGACAAGGCGCACAGGACGATTCAGGCACACATTTTAAATCCCGCCCTTGGGCTGATTCCTTACCGGAAAGGGTCAAGAGATTACACGCCTGAGGAACATCTGGAGATTGTAATCGAACACATCCAACGGCATCAACGTGATGTTGTCAGAAAAGGTCATTCCTGAGATTTCAGCCTTATGTCAACGGACAGGGCGGAAACTACTGCTCCGCCCCTTCGAAAGACAGGATAAGCGGGGTATTAGCCGTCGCTGGTGGCTTCAGCAGTCGCCACCGCCGCCGTTGATTCGGCAGTTGCTTCAGCGGTGGACTCGGCGCTGGGTTCGTCGAGCGCGGCTGGCTCGTCAAAATCGTAGAGTTCAATCGTCCAGGTGGTCGGGTCAGGCTGGTCAGCGGCGACGCTTTCGGTCTGCACGATGACAAATTTTACCGGCAGTTTGCTATCGCGGTGGATATACAAATCGGCGTTGACCTGCCCGGTCATCTCGATCAGATAGACGACCAGCCATGACATTTCCGCGCCGTCGGCGGTGGCAGTCAGGTGATACACGGGCGTGCCATCAATCAGCGTTTCTTCGCCGACAAGCTGCACATCCTTCAAGGCGCGAATGGCGGCACCGATGCCAGTATCCTCACGGCTGATGAGCGCTTCCGGGTTGAAACCCTGCACAATAATCATGTTCTGCCACTGCTGATTCGTCCAGATACCACGCAGCCATTGATCTTCCCCACGCGCGTAAATGTCCGCGTCCACCGGGAGACCGCCGAAGACGACGCGCACTTTGGCCTGAATTTTGTCGGGCATAACGAACTGGCCTTCAGCGCGACGAAATTCCAGGCTGCCGAAATCGGTGCCGAAAAAATATTTCGCGCCGGTGTGTTCGACGGAGAGGCGGAAGGTTTCTTTCTGGCGGATGGCGCTAACGGCCTCTTCGAGCAGCACGGCGGGTTCTGGCGTGGGTTCGCCAGCGGTTCCTCTGCCGGAGCAGGCGGCCAGCACAAGAGCAAGCAGAGTCAGGATGGGAATGAAGCGGCGCAAGGGCGAGTCCTCTCTCAAGACGGGAGGAAATCAAAGCCTCCCTTACAGATAACACAGCAGCAGTATAACGCTGTTTATCTATACGCGGGATTAGCGGCGGGGTTGTGGCTCAGGCATTTGCCACAAAGAGCATCGCTTCTTCCAGCAGTTCGACATCCTGCTCGTATGCAGGGGGCGAGTCGCGTTCAATGGCGATCCACTCGCGCCAGATGATGCCTTCTGCTGGCTGGAAATGCTGAATCGCCGCGTCCTGAGCGATCAGCGTTTTGACACGTGCCGCCGGCAGCTTGAGAGAGAGTGCCCGTGACCCAACAAAGGCAAAAATTTTGCCATTGATCTTGTAGGCCGGATAACCAAACGCCTTGCCGATTTTGACGCCGGGCATCCCCAGCACCAGCGAATCGATCATCGTTTTCACTGCTTCATCATAGTTGCCCATTTCACCCTCGCGCAGTAGACTATCTGTTCTATCGGATTATAGCAGGGGGACGGAAAAATGGCACATCCACTGGTGCTGCAACTGCATTTTTGCCGGAGTGAATTCAAACGGGCGATGGAGGGCGTGACGGAGGAAGAGGCCCAGCGGCGCATCGAGCCGATCAACAGCCTGGGCTGGATGGTGGCGCATCTGGCATGGCAGGAGCAGCTTTACTGGCTGACGCGGGCGCAGGGGCAAATTCTGCTGCCGGAACTGAACGAACTGGCAGCTTATGGCGGGCCACCCAGCACGCCGCCGCTGGGGGAGATGTGGGAGGCGTGGCAGAAAGTCATCGATGCGGCCCAACCCTGGCTTGACACGCTGACGACAGACGATCTGAGCGTTCATCCGGTCGTTAACGGCCAGCCGCACTGGGCAAGTTATGGCTCGATGATGCGGCGGGTCGCCTATCATTATTTCTACCACATTGGCGAATCGCAGGCGGTGCGGCAGTTGATGGGACACCAGAACGTCGGCAATTTTGTGGGGGCAATTGACCAGGAAGCACCTTACATACCAGAGTAGAAACGAGGGGCGGAGCAGTGCCTCCGCCCCGGCGAAACTGCGGAAGGCGATCTGCTGTCAGGCACCCAGTTCAATGGTGAATCCGCCGGGCGCTTCGACATAGAAGCCATAGGCATGGTTGTTTCGCTCCGGCGCTGGTACCTTAAAACCATCAGCCTTGAGGCGGCGGTTGATGTCGTTGACCGTCTCTTCGCTTTCCACAAAAAAGCCGATATGGAAGGTGGTGGGATAGCTGACTTGTGTCCCCTTACTGGCTTTCATCAGCGTCAAGACCAGTCCCCACTCCCTATCATGATCGGTCAGGAAACGCATCCCGGCGCTACCGCCCATGTTTCGCAGGCCAAAATAAGTTTCGAGAAAAGTGCTGGCTGCCTCAGTGTCGCTGACGGTGAGGTTAATGTGATTAAGTTTCATGACTGGAAGCCTCCTCAGGATGAAAGTCAAATGCTGCACCGCTTATGCTTTCATTTTAAGGGGCTGGTGTGATGAAGGAGGGCAGGTACGGCAAGCAGCACGCACCGGTTACGACAATTTCCACTGGCGTGGCCGCCACGCCAGCGCTTCAAAGCCTCTACCATCAAACCAGGGTTTTAAACGCTAGGAAGCCACATCCTCGATGGTGATAACGCCGCGCGGGGCAATAATGGTGTAACGCACTTTGATGGGCGCAGTGTCGATGTTGCGGGCTTCCATGATGTCGCCCACCAGCAGATTGTAGAGGGTGGCATCATAGAGGGGTTGCAGGCCGCTCGCGCCTCGGTTAAGTTCAAAACGCGCCCCGACGCCTGCCGGGACGCGCACTGTCAAAGCGCCATCACGTGCCGCGAGTGCGCCGAGGGTAGCATCCTCCGGCGATCCCTGAGGGTCGTATTCTGGCAGCGTCACGATGGCATCCCCTTTGAGCAGGTCGATGTTGAGGCGTTCCAGCGCCAGCCCGCCCAGGTTGAGGGCCGCGCCACCGTCCGCACCGATGAATTCGACATCAAGTGGCACATTGGGCGGCAGTTCGAGCGTCAGTGAACCACGCCCGACCCGCTCCAGCAAAGGGAACTGGCTGGACTGGGTTTCGCTGACCGTAAGGGTAGCGGTACTGTCGCCCAGCTCATTGTAGGTGACTGTCACCTGACTTTCGCTGCTGCCGGTGAATGTGCCGCTGACCTGGCGCTGATCCAGTGAGGGGAGCAGTTCGACCTGAGTCGCCAGCGTGTTGACGCGCACCCGGAGCAGGCTGACTCCCGCGCCGATTTCCTGGGCGATAGTCTGCTGATTATCGTCACGCTGCTGGGTGATGCGAGTGGAATAGGCCGTCACGGTAATGCCAGCTAACAACCCGGCACTGACGACCAGCGCGATCATGCTGCCGAAACGCACCCGATCCCGCAGAAAAATCGACAGCCCGCAAAAAACCAGCAAGACCGGCCAGGCACGCGCGGCCAGATCATGCATTCCAGGGGGCAGCAGATCAAGCGCACCGAGCATGATGACGGCTGCCACACCTACAAAAACCAGTCCCCAGAGCAGATTGGTTCGTTTCATGGGCGCACCTGCTTCAGCAAAAAGACGAGGCTGAGGGCGACCAGCATCCCCGGCCAGAATAAACTTTGGCCGGACGGCCCCTGCAACTGCCCGGTGATATGCAGCATCCAGGCAGCGAGCGCAGCAAGGGTCAGCAGGATCGTCAGCAGGAGCAAACCGGCCCCACCGCGCCGCCGTTCCAGCGGAGACTCCTGCGGGAGCAGCCACCAGAGCAGCAGATAGAGGGCGGCAAAAGCCCCCAGCGTGATGATGGACAGCAGGACGAAGGCAGCGCGAAAGACCCAGGCGTTGAAAGGCAGCAGCGCCCCAAGCCCACCGCATACCCCACCGAGAATGCGATCCGTAAAACTTCGATACATGGCAAATCACTCTTTACGAGCGCAACTATTCCGCCCCACACTGTACACGCGCCCTGAACCTTTCGCAAGTGTGCGCGATCTCAAGTTTATGGTTATAGACCTGCAAGAGATTGTGTTATATGCTGAATTGTGAAATGAAGTACAAATGGAGTGGATTCAGCAGTCATGCAGCAGGAACGTAATCAGTCGCTGGAACAGCAGCTTATCGAAGCGTACAGCAGCGCCGCTAACCCCTTGAATGAGAGCGATCGGGCGCGGCAAATTAAAGCCGAACTTTACCGGCAGGGCTACCGCCGGGGTGATATTGTGGAGCTGGCAATCGTGTCGCTCCTGCGCCGCCAGCGCCGCGCCGGTTAATCCAACCCGCTCGATTTCAACATTCTCAAACTACGAATGCTCGCCCTGCTGCTTAGCAGGGCAGGGCGTTTTTTGCTGCATAGTGTCCAAAAATAAGGCTGTGATATTGGACAGTTTGTATGGCAATTTGAGAAAAATGGCAGAAGCAGGCAGGGGAGGGCGGGTAATTTTTCGGTATAATGGATGAGGTACAGAGTTCTCATTTTTCAGCGCACAGAGGCTATCTTTGATTGAATCATCGCCAGAAAAAAGTGCCGATTATCTTTTAGCGGAACTGCAACTGGTTCTGAACAGCCGTATCCATATGGAATCTCTCATTGACCGCGAGGTGCAGTACTATCTGACTCTGCTGGGCGCTTCGGCAGCGGTTGGTGGTATCGTGGTGCAGACCGGTACGAGTCTGATGATCACGACGGCTGCTATCCTCACCTTTACGCTGGTGGTTTTGATGGCAGGGTATCGCCTGCTGCGGCGTGTGGTGGTTTTATCCGGCACGATCAGCTTTTATGAATCGCAGGCGGCGCTGATTCGACGCTATTTTGTGGATCATGATGGATTGCTTCGGCGTTACTTAATCCTCCAGATCGCATCGTCTGAAGGCCCGGCTCACTCGTTTATCCCTACCAGCAAACAGACTTCGATGCGGTTGCTTCCTTACCTCAATTCGATTCTATGGGGCGCAGCAGTTACTTTCATAGTGGTACAGGTAAGCTGGATGCCAGTGTCACCAGCCAACGAAAGTCTCAAGACTCTGTTGATTGGGGGACTGGCAGCAGTCACCCTGGGAACATCCGCGCTCTTTTTCAGGCATCAAAAGCGGTTTATCAAACGATTTGGCGATGACACATTGAATGCTGTGACCGATCTCGTTCATGAGCGCTTAAAGACCTGAATGATTCGGCGATTGGGAAACACCGGGAAAGGCCATGCTAAGCGGGCTGTGTCCATGTTGTTTTCCGCCTTAGTCTGTACTTTGCAAACCGCAGTCGGTACTATACCCCGCATTATTCGTTATGCAGCGGCCATTACCTACCCATGAAATTACTTGTGATTCCCGCCTCGCTTGATCTGACACAGCCGTTCAGTGCAACACCGGCCTGGTGGCAGCTCCTCAAGGCGCTCTACGAAATCGGCGTTGATGTGATTGCCACGCCCTATCAGGGGCCAGCTATTGAGTCGCTGTGGTGGCGGGCCGAGCCGAACCCGGCCAAAACCCAGGGCGATTCCTTCAAAGTGGCGCGTGATGCGGTGCGTAAAATAACTGGCGAGAAACCGCAGGTACAGCTACCAGCAACCAGCAGCAGAGAAAGTGAATCTGCTTCCGATAAGCTGATACGGCGGGCGGTACAGACCTTCATCACGCCGCTGTGGGCGCGACACATTGACCGGATTCTGACGAAAAACCCGGATGTGGACGCCGTACTGGTGCTGACCGCGCCGCTCAATCATCTGGTGGGGGTGGCGGCGGAAATTCAGCGCAAACACAGTAAGCCAGTTTTTTACTACGATGGTGATATGCCTGCCAGCCTGCCCAGCATGAGCGGCTTCGCCAGCGGCTTCCGTATTTATCAGGGGGCAGACCCGGCGGAGTATACGGCGATCATCAGCAACAGCAAGGGCGGCGAGGCTGAACTCAGGGCGCTGGGGGCGCGGGCGGTTCACACAGTTTATTACGGCGCTGACCCGGATGTCTTCAGCCCGGTGGATGTGCTAGCGCAGGACATTGATGTGATGTTTTATGGGCATGGGCGGGAGTACCGGGCGCAGTGGGTGGATGACATGATTAGCGCCCCGGCGAAGGCGCTGACCGATAAACGGTTCGCGGTGCGCGGGACAAAATTGGGCGACCTGGGGCCGACGGAACTACTGCCATATCTCAGCTTCAGCAAGCTGCGGGAATATGCCTGCCGTAGCAAGATCAACCTGTGCATCACGCGGCGGGCACACGCCAGTGTGTATGCGTCGTCATCGTCGCGCCCGTTTGAATTGAGCGCGATGGGCTGCTGCATCGTGGCGAATCCGTACCTGGGCATCGAGGAATGGTTCGAGCCGGGAAAAGAACTGTTCGTGGTGAACTCGGCGGAAGAAGCGGTTGAGCGCTACCGCTACCTGCTGACGCATGAGTCAGAGCGGCTGGCGGTAGGAGCGGCGGCGCGGGCGCGGGTGTTGAAGGAACACACTTTCCAGCACCGGGCGCGGCAGTTAGTGGGAATTATGCAGGGTTATTTGTGATAGATAGCGCAAACCGATTTAACTCCTACACCTCCTCAATATTCACCAGTTTTCTGAATGTGAGCGCTTTTTCATAAGTAATTCATTGGAAAGGCTCGTCCACGCTTGACAGTCGTTTCTTAACATTATTTAATGAAAATTTAATGTTACGGCGGAGCGGATATGGGCCCTTTTGAAAGTAGTCTTTTCAACCAGAAAACCATTCGAACCATCACCTTTTTTCTGGTTGGGTTGATGGTCTTTACGCTGGTGATGGACTTTATCCTGGTGATTTTGTTTCCCAACAGTCCAGAATTTCTCCAGGAACAATTCAACCTCGATATGGAAGGCAACTGGGCAACCTGGTTCAATGGCACACTGGCTTTGATCGCGGGGATAGCCGCTGTCCTGGTTGGCCTGCTCATGACCCATGAGCGCTTTTTCATCTCGCGCTGGACAGTTGCGGGCTGGCTGTTCATTGGGGGCGTTCTGACTTTCATCGGTTTGGACGACCAGATTGCCCTGCATGACAAATTCCGCCCCATCCTGCGGCGATTTCTGAACAGCAACATTGAAAATTTCCCAGATCAGATTGGGTTTTATGCCTGGTATGTGGTGCTGGCAATTCCGGCGGGAATAGCGGCAATCATAATGCTGCGCTTCCTGTATAAACACGCCTGGCGCTTTACGACGGCGCGGCATCTCATCATTGCGGGTTTTATACTGCTCGCCAGCAATCCCATCACCGAGGTGCTGGAGGACTTACCGAGCAAGGTTATCAATGATCCCAGCGTAACGACCAAAGCTGAATTGATTGAACAGTATCCGTTTGTAACGACATGGGGCAATGTGTTTATCCTGATCCAGGAAATGACAGAAATGCTGGGGCTGATCCTGCTGGCAGCCGCGTTTCTGCATGTCGGGCGCGGCATTCTCGCCGAAGCGCAGCCTGAAACCGCAGATAGCAGTATCGTTCAGTTATCCAGAAACGATACCAGCGGGGCGATGGAGCGGCCAAGACAGGGGGTCAATTCGCTGCCGTAATTGTCGTCACTCAGCCAGTTCTGCGAAATATTCCAGCAGCAGACGGTGGACGAAAATGTAGCCGCCGCCAACTTTACGGAGAAACACACGCCCGGCGGCGTAGTCGAGGAAGCGGGCGTATTTCCAGGGAGCGTGCTGCGCCCATGTCAACACCGCGCGGAGGACAAGATGCTGCAAACAGGCCAACCCGCCGAAGAATAAGCCGCCAGCCACCGCGAAGACGACGCCAAAGGCCGCGCCGATTCCACCACCGATGGCGACGCCAGTTAGGAGTTGGAGGTTTTGCGGTGCATTACGCGAGGCCTCCAGACCGAGCAGAAGCGCGATGATCACTAACCCGATCAAACCGCCGACCGCGCCGACGCGCAGGCCGTTGCGGGCTGAACGGCGAATCCCCTGATTGGGCAGCGTCCGCATCCCGACTTCGCGCCCGCTCAGGCCACCAACCAAACCGCCCGCCATGCCCAGGCCCGCGCCGATGGGCAGCACCAGATAGGCCGGAAAAACGGATGCGCCGTTATTCAAACTGCTGCTGATAGCCGCGCCGATGACACCGCTGATGAAACCACCAACCGCGCCGATACCCAGTCCGATCAGCGCTTTGGAGGATGACCAGCGCAGAGTTTCAACAACGGTGATGCGGTCAATCCCCGGCTCACCCCAGATTTCCCAGCGGATACGCCCACCGACAGTGGGCGGCATGAAGGCAGCGATCAGCCCGATAAACAGACCGCCAACTAACCCGCCGACCAGTCCCAGGCTGAGGCCAAGAATCACCAGACTCACCAGTGCACCGATGCCCGCACCCAAACCGGCAACCGCGCCGCCGCTGAGGCCGATGGGGATACCCGCGCCCAGACCGCCCGCTAAACCAATTGTCAACCCCATGATGAGGCTGAGCAGTAGACGCGAGAGGATAATATAGATGCGGCGTTCACTGAGTGTGAACCATTCACGCTGCAAATTTTCGATGAAAAAGATGGTCTGCCCCTGCCTGACCATGCCACGCGCCAGCCATGCCAGCCAGCGGCGAGTCTGCTGCGGCAGAAAAGCGCTTTCGCCAGCACGCCGCGTCAGCATGGTATCGACATAGGCGGCGAACAGGCGCTCCCGGCGTTCGTCGAGGGTGGCGGCGGAGTCGAGTGCATCACTTTCCAGCCCGCGATAGGCCAGCGACAGGATGCTCAACATCAGCGGAGTTTCAGCCAGTTCGCGCAGGGTAGAATCGCTGCGGACAGCCTGACGAGCAGCGGTCATTTCCGGGCCGAGGCTGGCGAAATAAGCGTCGATCTGCTCCAGCGTCAGCGGTTGCAGCAGGATGGCGCTCTGAAGATGGAGCCGCGCCCGCAGTGCTTCATAATCGGCGGAACGGCTGCACACAATCAGTGGTAAAAAGCCGTGATCGCCCCGAAAGGTGTTGATGGCCTCAACACAGGCATCACGCTGAAGCAGGCTCACCTCGTCCAGCCCGTCGAGCAGCGGCAGCACCATATCCTGTTCCAGCCACATTTTGCCGATGTTTCGCGGAACCTGGTAGCGAGTGTTGAGTTCGTCCGCCATCCACGCCGCCAGCGGCCTGCGGGCATCGGCCCAGGACGAGAGATTGAAAACCACTGGAATCGGATGGCCGGGATCGGCCTCGGCACGGGCGATCAGGTCGCGGGTGAGTTCCAGCAGTGTGGTGGTTTTGCCAGCGCCGGGCGCACCGAGAATGAGGAGTTCGCCGCCGAGGTCGTCGTAAGCGTCGATGATGCGCGTCCCAGCGGGGAGCGCGGTGGTATCGTGATGCGGGTGGCGCAGTTCCATACCCCAGGGATGTTCGACGGCTTCGGGCTGGCTCGCCATGCCGAGTTCGAGCAGCGCCGCGCCATGCAGAGAGCGTTCCAGCACGCCGCGCACCCAGAAGTTATAGACTTTTTCCAGCATCCGCGTCCGGTTGCGGGCATCGGCAGATTTGAATTTCGCCTGTTCACGCAAACCATCGCTGCGATCTTCACGATAAAGTGGGCGTGAAGGGTCAACCAGCGCTGAACCGAGCGACGCCAGCGCCATTGTTTCGTCTTTCGCCACATCGATGTAATTGAGGCTGACGTAGCGGTGGGGCATGGTGGTCTGGCGCAGACGGAGCAGCAGCAGCGGCCTGTCGTTATCCAGCGCCCAATCCCACTCGTTTTTGACGTTGCGCGAGGCGATGCTCTCCGGCGTGACGACGCCGACAATCACATCGGCACCGCGCAGACCGGCATCTACCGCATCCGGCCAGTAGACGCCTTTGGGGATGTCGTCCACATCGAGCCACGTCTGGAATCCAAGCGCACGGACATAATCACGCAGGCGCAGCGCGAACTGCACATCTTCGCGGTTGTAGCTGATGAAAACGTGGCTCATATTATCATCAGTTTACACGGAATATTCTGGAAGCGGCAATCAGTCTTCTTTAAGCGAGTATTCCGCCGGGGCGAAGAAAACCAGAATTTGCAGCGTTTCCTCGATGGTGTGGAAGCGGTGATTGGCGTGCGCTTCCACATAGAGCAGGTCGCCGGGGGCGACGGCGCGGTCTGTATCTTCGCAGGTGAAGCGCCCTTTGCCGCTGACGATGTAATACACTTCGTCCTCACTATGCGGCGACTGACCATCGACGGCCCCGACGGGCAAAACATACAACCCCATGCTCAGGCTGGGGACGCGCAGAAATTCCAGATAGCGCTGGCTGGACTCACCCTGCTGGCGCAGCAGGCTTGGGTAGGGAAAATATTGCATCTTAACCAACCTCGTCTGTTGTTCTAGCCAAACTCTAACGTAACCTATGCTAGGCTAATCGTGAATAACCACTTGAGACTGAGCTGAAATGCGGTTCACAAAATGATCCTTTTTGACCCTTTAAAAACCGTAATGGAAGCGTATAATGGAATTTATCCGATGTAAAGGTGGTGATATTCGATGGTGATACAGCGGTAAGGCGTTGGTTGTCAGGCGTCCAAAATGGGTGCTACAATAGGTCGTGATGAGAAACGTTATCGTTCGACAGGCACGTTACCAGTTTTGCTCCACAGCGACAGACCCCTACCAGCATAAGGCTGGCGCAAGGTGCGCTCTGCTATCTTACGAGCAATTGGTGCATCCGGGCTGCGGCCCAGCGAGATGAGGCAATAGCGTGTCGCTGCGAGAGACGAGTGAAACCCGCTCCGTGACTCTGGTGGATATTCCGCTGGTGCGCCGCCTCAGCGAGCGCGGCACGGTGCTGGACAGCGAACTGTGTTTCACGCGGGATGCTAACGGCCCCCAGAGCGCGCGTTTCTTCACCCTGCTGCTGCCCTATCGCGGTGTACATACCCTGGTCACGCGAAGCGATAAACAGCAGATTGTCGGCCAGTTTCGCCTCCGGCAGGACGCTCCCTACGCTCACATCGCCTATATCGCCCCGGTGCTTGAAGCAGATGCGGATGATACGCTCTGGCTGCACATCCTCGACGCGATGGCCGCCGAAGCGGGCAAACGTGGCGCACATGTGCTGGTCGCGGAGGTAGATGAACTGTCACCCCTTTTCAAGACCATGCGTATCGCTAGCTACTCCATCTATGCTCGTCAGGAAATCTGGCGGCGGCTGCCGGGTGAGTTCACCACTGTGGGACAGGCGGTGGAACTGAGTGAGATTGCTGAAGCCGATCTACCGGGTATTCATACCCTGTACACCAACATTGTGCCGCGCCTGGTGCAGCAGATTACGGATCTGCCGGGGGCGGGCGAAGGCCTGGTGTACCGCAAGGATGACCGGGTAGAAGGCTATATCGGCATTACCCAGGGGAAAGCAGGTGTTTATCTGATGCCGCACCTGCACCCGGATGTCTTCAGCGAGGCGGCTTCGATTATCGCGGCGGCCATTACACGGGCGGAACGAAGCGCGAAAGTGCCGGTTTATGTGCGTGTCCGCCGCTATCAGGACTGGCTGGATGGTGCACTGAATGAGCTGGGTTTTGATATGGTTGCACAGCAGGCGGTGATGGTTAAGCACATCGCGGCAGGGGTGCGCTCGGCGGCTTTCACACCGCTGGCACACCGGCTGGAAGCCGTGCCAAGCCCGGCAAAACCGCCGCATAACGGCATCATGGATCGGTAAGAACCTGCCGCTAGGCGCGGAATGACCGCCGTCTATGCAGGAATCGTTTACTAAAGGAGATCGTTTGCTCTATATGGAACGACGCATCACAGACGATATTCACGAACTTAAAAGGGTACTCCCGCCTCCGCTAAGTGAGGCGATAGACACCATCGGTAACACCGATGACCTGCTGGAAATTGTGGTTGACCTGGGGCGAATGCCAACCGCACGCTATGTCGAGGGCGAAATCACGCTGCTCGACCGCGAGGTGACACGCGAGGACATTGACGCAATTGTCTCGCGGATTGGGGCATTCGACACCGACAACCGGGCTGGCATGGAACGCACGCTGCACCGTATCTCGGCTATCCGTAACCGGCGCGGCGATGTAGTCGGCCTCACCTGCCGTGTTGGCCGGGCTGTTTATGGCACGATTGACATCATCCAGGACTTGATTGAGTCCGGGCAGAGTGTGCTGATGATGGGGCCACCGGGAGTCGGCAAGACGACCATGCTGCGTGAAGCGGCACGGGTGCTGGCGGAAACCAAACGAGTCGTGATTGTCGATACATCAAATGAAATTGGCGGCGACGGCGATGTGCCGCATCCCGCCATTGGTAAGGCGCGGCGGATGCAGGTTTCGCAGCCGGAACGCCAGCATGAAGTCATGATCGAGGCGGTGGAAAACCACAACCCGGAAGTGATCGTGATTGACGAAATCGGGCGTGAGTTGGAAGCCCAGGCCGCCCGCACGATTGCCGAGCGCGGCGTGCAGTTGATCGGTACAGCGCACGGTTATTCACTGGTTAATCTGATGCTGAACCCGACGCTTTCCGATCTGGTGGGCGGTATCGAGTCGGT
>CAYUTY010000069.1:0-30633 GCA_964447795.1 uncultured Anaerolineaceae bacterium | reverse complement strand
CATCCGAAGCACCATTCGCACACTGCCTTTGAAGCCAAACATAAAGCGCACCTTTGCCGCTTGAAGCACCACCAGCTCCATGCTCAGGGTCACAAAATCCATAAACTGAATTTCACCTACCGGACGCATACCGGTCAGGGCAGCGCCGATACATGCCCCCGCGATTCCAGCCTCAGAAATCGGCGTATCAATCACACGCTCCTCGCCGAATTCCTGCAACAATCCCGCGCTCACGCCGAATGCGCCACCGTAAACGCCAATATCTTCGCCAATTAAAAATACACCAGGATCGGCCTGCATCGCCTGTCGCAAACCTTCCCGCAGCGCTTCCGCATAGGTTAGTTCACGCATATACGCCCTCAAGAATGCTGCTGATCTCTGGCGCAGGGCTGGCCTCGCTGAACTCAACCGCTCCATCAATGATGCCGATGGCTGTGTCACGCATAGCAGCGGCTTCGATTTCCGTCACCACCC
The DNA here is from genome assembly GCA_964447795.1 of uncultured Anaerolineaceae bacterium. Lineage (GTDB taxonomy): Bacteria > Chloroflexota > Anaerolineae > Aggregatilineales > Phototrophicaceae > CFX2. The sequence goes on along the minus strand of CAYUTY010000069.1, from coordinate 30,159 downwards.
CCGCTGTCACTAGCAGCTCTGAAAAGCGTTTGATTGCGTCGCGCTCATCCATCCACTCGTTGACTTCATCGCGCGTCCGGTATGCCTGCCGGTCGCTCTTGGAATGGCCTTTGTAACGGTAGGTTTTTGCCTCAATCAGCGTTGGCCCTTCGCCTTTACGCGCCCTTTCCGCTGCCTCACTCACAGACACATAAACCGCAAGTGGGTCGTTGCCATCCACTGTCACACCAGGAATACCATAGGCCTGCGCCCGCTCGCTGATATTCTCGATATTGAAGGCCTTTTCTACCGGCATCGACATGGCATACTGGTTGTTTTCGCAGAGATAAATCACTGGCAAATTCCAGATTGATGCCATATTCAGCGACTCATGAAACGCCCCTTCGTTCGCCGCCCCATCGCCGAAAATTACCAGGCATACCTGCTGCGTCTTTCGCATCTTGATGCTCAGGCCAACGCCTACTGCCAGAGGCACCCCTCCAGCCACGATACCATTCGCGCCCAGGTTATTTGCCTCCACATCAGCGATATGCATACTCCCGCCGCGTCCCCGGCAGTAACCTGTCTCTTTACCTAAAAATTCAGCCATCATTCGGCTGGGGTCACTGCCCCACGCCAGACAATGACCATGACCACGATGATGATTTAACAGGTAATCACCATCCTGGAGGGCATTGCTCGCCCCAACAGCCGTTGCTTCCTGCCCGATGGACAGGTGCATCGTTCCATGCACTTTGCCCAGAGAGTAAAGCTGTTCTGCACGTTCTTCAAACGCACGGATGGTGTGCATGTCCTGAAGCAGCTGCTTCAGAAATTCCGGACCAACCGATTCAATAACATCGTGATACCGCCGGATGACATCCGGCACCAATGATGATGAAACCATTCGTTTCTATCCTATTTCTGTATTTCAGTTTGTTCTTCTGGTGGATTGAAAGGTAATTTACTGAAGAATTGATTAAAAGCCATTTCTACCGGTTTATTCCGCGTGACAATCTGATACAGCGCCCGCAGCAGCGGCAGCGAATCCGCTTCCAGTTTTCCGGCGTTTATCATCCGTTCGATGCCCGGCATAATCGAAATAACCGCATCTACCCCTTCGATAGTTTCGCCCGGCATTTCTTCCACTGCATCACTATAAGCCATACCCATGCCAAGTAAACGCCCCATACGGGAGTTTCGCCCACCTTGCGTCGTCACATACAAATCCCCTGCCCCCGGCAGGCTGAAAACAGTCTCCAGACCGCCGCCGAGTTTCTGCACCAGATAGGCAGTCTCCGCCAGCCCTTGTGCAAAAACAGCCGCCGCGTAATTATGCATTTTCGCCCCGGCATTGTCCACCGCACCCGGTTTTTCCAGCAAGCCCGCCGCTAGCCCGACTGCCAGCGCGTAAGGATTTTTCAGCGCGACGCAAACTTCCACGCCAATCAGATCAGTTGATGTCCAGATGTGATAATACGGTGTGCTGAAGAAGGCTCGCAAACGTGGCAGAATATCGCCATTACGCGAGGTAAAAACTACACTGGTTTCACGCCGCGCCGCCAGTTCTCCAGCAATTGATGGGCCACCAATTGCTGCATATTTGACATGATCGCGGATACTAATCGGCAGATGGTCGTGCAAGACATCTGGTAAAATTTGCAGGCTGCCGTCCGCTGTGCTTTCCATGCCTTTTGTCACCATCAGAATGATCTGACCTGGCTGCAAGTGAGGCCCAATCGCATCAGCAGCCCAATGGACACCGCGCGAATTGACCCCCAAAACGACCAATTCGGCACCGTCTAAAGCCTGCGCCATTTCAGTGTAAAAAAAAGGATTTACATTATCAGGGAGTTGGCGTTTCAGACGGGGGTGAAAATGCTGACTGCGACAGCTTTGAATGATCTCATCATCCAGATGCGTCCCAACAAGTCGGACTTCATGATTATTATCGGAGGCCGGGTACGTCAGCGCAGACCCCATTACACCAGCGCCTACCACTGCTATCACAGCCATACCCCACCACCCTTTTCCGAAACAAATCTCTACACAATATTAATCTGCACAAATGTGAAACCATTTCACATTTTCTAATCGGATTGTAGTAGACTGCCCAAACCTTGTCAAGCAAGTCTCCTGAAAAATTCTCTGAAAACTTGACAGGCGAAATAAAAAACAATATAGTCGTAATCACATAAGTGCAGACATTGCACATTTGTGAAAATAATGCCAAACATCGCTTATCGCGATCTTATTCGTAAAATATGGAGGCTCGGCCTTATGGCCCAAACCGACAGTGTACTGGTGGGCGCAGCCCCCCACTCTCTGGCACGCACCGGCCAGCGCCGTCCTTTTTTCTCAGCCAGTAATCCCTGGTTTTGGCTAACCCCGGCCATCATTTTTTTGCTTGTTTACAGCATCTTTCCGCTTATTTACAATATCTTCCTCAGTTTCAACGAATTCAAGCCCCGCCAGAAGGTTTTTGAGTTTGTCGGCACCCAGAACTGGGTTGAACTGCTCACTGCTGACAGCCGTTTTACCAATGCTTTTTCCATAACACTTCAATATGTTGTGGCAGCTATCATCATCGAATTCATTCTCGGCCTCATCATTGCCCTGCTCCTCGACGCGCGTCCCTTCGCCGCTGGCCTGATGCAGGCGCTCATTATCCTGCCAATGGTGACAGCGCCCGCCGTCGCCGGAATGCTCTTCCGCCTCCTTACTCACTCGGAATTTGGCTTCATTGACTGGGTATTCGAATCCGTTGGCATTGTGACAAAAAATGAGCCACTCATCGGCGGGACAGGCCGTTATGCGTTACTTGGCATCCTCATGGTTGAAATCTGGCAGTGGACGCCCTTTTTTGTCCTCATCATCCTTGCAGGACTAAAAGGTATTTCCACCGAAGTGCTGGAAGCTGCCGAGGTGGATGGGGCGAACTGGTGGCAGCGACTCACCCGCATTCGCCTTCCCCTGTTGCGAACCGTGCTGACAGTTGCTTTTCTCTTCCGCCTGGTTGACCTGTTCAAAGTTTTTGACTATGTGGTTATTATGACCTCCGGCGGCCCGGCATCACGCACCGAAACACTGAGTTTTTATGGCTATGTCCACACTTTCCAGCAGGTAAACTGGGGTTATGGTGCCGCTATCGGTCTCGTCATTATGCTGCTGGTGTGGGTGACAGCCTTCACCTACATCAGAATATTCAAGATTAAGTGGTGAGGCAGGGCTATAATGACAGACCTGACACAAACAGCAACCTCAACAGAATCCCTCAAAAACTGGAAAGAAATTCAGCGCGGACAGCACCGTCGCCAGTTCATCAACAAAATTCTGCTCACAATCGCCACTGCCATGATTGTGATGGTATTCATCTATCCAATTTATTTCTGGATTACGGCTTCTTTCAGACCTTTCAGGGAAATTTTCACCCTCCCCCCACCTGTCGGCATAACCGAACCAACCGGCGTCTGGTGGAGCGTGGTCATCGGTGGGCGCGATTATATTCAGGTACAGCAGGAAATCGGTGGTAATCGCGGCACAGGTGGTGCAGGGACAGTCGGCTATTACATGGTGCCATTCCTGACCAACAGTATTCTTGTCGCCAGCCTCAGTACCGCTGTAGTCCTGCTGATTGCCACCCCAACTGCCTATGCTTTGTCGCGTTTTGATATGCGCGGTAAACAAAACCTTGTCTTTTTCATTCTATCTACCCGCTTCATGCCTGCATTTACGGTCATATTACCGCTTTATCTGATGTACAGGGAACTCGGCCTGAACGATACCCTTCACGGCCTGGTGCTGGCCCATGTCGTCATCAACCTTCCTATTACGATCCTGCTCCTCAAGAGCTTCTTTGATGATGTACCACAAGACCTGGATGATGCAGCAATGGTTGATGGCTGCACCCGCTGGGGGGCATTCTGGCGTATTCTCGTTCGTTACATCGCGCCCGGCATTGCCGCCGCCGCCGTACTCTCACTCATTTTTTCCTGGAATGAATTTCTCTTCACGCTTTACCTGACCCGCACCCCCACTGTCCGCACACTGCCCGTAGCGATGGCTGGTTTCGACTCATCTTCTGGTGGTACGGAATGGGGTTTCCTCGCGGCAGCAGGTTCAGCGGCGATGATTCCGGTGTTCATCTTTATTCTGTTCGTGCAGCGCCATCTGGTGCGCGGCCTGACGATGGGCGCAGTTCGCGGCTGACGAAAATGCCCGGCGGCTCATACATTTTCAGGGAGGTGATTGTATCGAAAAATTGCCCTTTATCGCCCATCATGGCATACCGGATACCTATAGTAAGACACACAAGAAGTACAATTTAGACTGTTAGGAGAGGAAGATTATAATGAATGAAAAAGATCGCAAGCAGAGGCTTTTTGTTGCCCAGCAGGGTGAAAAACTCCGCAAAGGCAAAATCAGCCGCCGTGAATTTTTACGCCGCGCTGCTGTCGCCGGTTTTGGCGTCAGCGCCGCCGGGTTGATGAAAATGGAAACCGCCCGCGCTGCCCGCCCGCTCGCACCGGGACTGGCGCGTTCGGTTTACGCTCAGGCTGATGACATGAATGCCTGGCTGCGCGATGTCGGCGGTCGCTTCAGCGGCACCACTGTGCGGCTATCCTCCGAATCGACAGCGCCCAGTCAGATCACCAGCGGCCTGATTGCCGATAACTTCACCGCTGTCACCGGTATCGAAGTCGTCTGGGAACAAACCCCGCTCGATCAGGTGTTATCGAAGATCACCCAGGATACGGCCAGTTCATCCGCTTCAAACGATATTTATTACCTTGACCAGTCCTGGCTGGGTCGCTTTGAACTCGATATTGTAGATGTGCGCGAACAATATCTTTCTGATCCTGGAAATGACCTGAATATGCCTGGATACGATTTTGACGATTTCATTCCCGAACTCGTCCCGGCAATCGCTGAATACCAGGGAACATTGATTGGTGTGCCATTTGACATCCCGATCTTCATCATGAGCTATCGCAAGGATGTCCTTGAGCAGCTTGGCCTCTCTGTCCCAACCACAATGGCTGAGTATCTGTCGGTTGCCCAGGCCATCTTTGAAGCCGGACTGACCAACGAAGACGGCTCACAGATTTATGGCACTGCCGGTCAGTGGCGTTCGGGCCACTATGCTCTCCAGTGTGACTGGACAGCCTGGCTCTGGGGACACGGCGGCTCGCACACCGGCCCGGATGGCTCAGTCGTCATCAACGACGAAAATGGCATCGCCGGGGCGGAGTACATGCTGGAACTTGGCAAGACCATGCCCTCCGGCGCGACCACCTGGGACTGGAGCGGTCAGGGCGACGCGGTTGGTCAGGGTCTGGCTGGCGTCGTCATCAACTGGGGCGAATTCTTCCCCGGCTGGGACGACCCCGCTACTTCTAAAGTCGCCGGGCTGATGGAAACCGCCCCGCTGCCGCTAGAAGTTGCCCTCCGCAGCAAGGACGAGTGCAGCTTTGACGAAACCCCCGGCATCGGACATCAGGGTGGAAGCTGCCTCGCACTTTCGAAATACAGCCAGGTACAGGACGCCGCCTGGGTCTTCCTCCAGTGGGCCACCAGCAAAGAGACAATGGCGCTGGCCGCCGCCCAGAGCAACACCCCGGTGCGCCAGTCCACCTTCGATGACCCGCGCACGCTGGAAAAAGCGATTGTCACGGCAGGCACTACCCGCCACTTCCCGGCCATCCTGACGGCCATCAAGGAACGCATGGGTACAGAACCGCACTTCCCCGCCTGGGCGGACATCTCCAGCACCGGCGCAGTCATCCCCACTGAACTGGGACTGATGACCACCGGCGCACAGGATGTGAAAACCACCCTCGATAACATCGCCGCCGCGATTGCTGACGGTATCGCAGAAGGCTAATATTGCCAGCATCTATCAGGTTATAATCTGAATTCGGAATAAGGATTCAGGTAAGATTTACCGTAGGGGAGGGTTTAAAACCCTCCCCTACCAGAAAAACCACTCGTGATTGAATGCTCATTACAAAGAAGTTTCAGCCATGCCGCAAGACCTTGTGATCGGCGTCGATAGCAGCACCACCGCCTGTAAAGCAATTGCCTGGGACAGGGACGGCAAAGCCATCGCCGAAAGTCGCGCCAGTTTCGACCTCATTTCACCCCACCCCAACTGGTATGAACAACGCGCTGAAGACTGGTGGGATGCGCTGTGCCATGTCCTGCGAAATGTGTCAGCACAGGTTGGCATTGACCGCATCGCGGCACTCTGCATCACTCACCAGCGCGAAACCTTTGTCCCGGTTGATGAAAACGGCCAGTCCATTCGCAATGCCATCCTCTGGCTGGATGACCGCTCCCGTTTACAGGTCGATGAACTCAACCGCCGCGTCGGCAGCGACATCATTCAGGACATTACTGGCAAAGGGCCTTCCACGAAACAATCACTGCCCAAGTTAATCTGGCTGCAAACGCATGAGCCGGAAGTTATGCGACGCGCCCACAAGATTGTGGATGTTCATGCTTTTCTGATCTACCGGCTGACTGGTATCTGGGCTACCAGTTTGCCTTCTGCCGATCCTATGGGGCTGGTTGATATGCGGCGGGGTGATTGGGCAGCCGATCTGATGCGCCAGCTTGACCTTGACCCTGATCAATTTGTTGAAATCCGGGAGGCCGGTTCAATTCTCGGCGAAATTTCAGACCGGGCGGCTGAATTGACAGGACTTCCCGTTGGAACACCTGTCGTCGCGGGGGCGGGTGATGGTCAATCGGCAGGGTTAGGGGCAAATATCACCCGTCCTGGGAAAGCCTATCTCAATCTCGGCACAGCGATGGTATCCGGCGCGCACGCTGACTCGTATGTAGCTGATAAAGCCTTCCGCACCCTCTGTTCGCCTATCGCGGGGGCGTTTGTGCCGGAGGAAGTTCTCGGCGGTGGGACATTTACCATAAGCTGGTTTGTTGAAAATTTTGGCCCGGATGTGCGGGGCGTAAATCTGCCGCTGTCGGCTGAAGAGGTGCTGGAAGTCGCGGCGAGCAAGCTGCCACCGGGTTCGCTCGGTTTGATGGTCGTGCCTTACTGGAATGCCGTCATGCCGCCCTATTGGGACGCAGCGGCGACGGGTATCACCATCGGCTGGACAGGCGCACACCGCCGTGAGCATTTCTATCGCGCCATTCTGGAAGGCATCGCCTACGAACACCGGCTGGCAATGGATGGTGTCGCCCGCGCCACCGGACAGCCGCTTGATGAGTTCATCCTGATGGGCGGCGGCTCGCGCAGCGCCCTGTGGTGCCAGATCGTCGCCGATGTGAGCGGTATCCGCGTCACACGCGCCAGCACAGCCGAGGCCACCAACCTCGGTGCGGCTATTCTGGCGGCGGCGGCGGCAGGATGGTACAGCAGCGTTGGTTCTGCTGCCGCCGCCATGACCTCTACCGAACGCAGTTTCGAGCCAACCCCTAAAACCCATGCCGTTTATGACCGTCTTTATCGCGAGGTCTACTGCAATCTTTTCCCGGCAGTGCAGCCCTACATTGACCGGCTGACTGAGCTAACCTATGACGGTTGAATGATAAACTGTCAGATGCTGCCACCCGCGGTAAGCACAGAGAACAGCATAAAAGATCAGGGATTGCGGCGGTGGCAGAGATGGAAATGAGAATAATCTGCAAAAATCTCATTTCCATCCGTCTGAATTTGCGACAATTGCGACAACTGCACATGGTAAATTTTTGCCGAACCTTCTCATCCTTGACCTGATACCATTTTCGCGGTGCTATCGCTACCTGCTGGCGCTGGCGACATAGGGGGCGTGGCATTTGTACGCAGCGTCAGGTTCATTTTACAAGAGAAAAGCGGGGATGGGTGAAACATTTGTCATGACATTTGTTTCGATTTTGAGGGAGAGAATGTTTTCAGAAGGAGCTTTTTGCCATGAAAATAGCCCTGGGCTGTGATGAAGCGGGACTGCCACTGATGGATGTCATCCGCGATTATCTCAACGAAAAACAGATCGCCGTAGCTGATTACGGCGTGCATTCAACGGATCCGGTTGACTACCCGGACATCGCTGCTCAAGCGTCCGAAGCGGTAGCCGCCGGAGAGTGTGACCGCGCCATCCTGATCTGCGGCACTGGCATCGGCATGAGCATCACCGCCAACAAAGTGCCGGGGGTACGGGCCGCGCTGTGCCATGACACCTATTCCGCCGAACGGGCACGCAAAAGCAATGATGCCCAGGTCATCACGATGGGAGCGCGGGTCATTGGTTCGGAACTGGCGAAAAAAATTATCGAGGTGTGGTTGGAATCCGACTTTGACGGTGGCCGCTCCACAGCAAAGGTGGAAAAGATGAATGCGGTTGACGAGCGTTACCGAGCTGACCGCTAAAATTCGTCTCGCTTTTGTCCAGCTTCGACACAGGCAAGGCTTGAGGAAAAGAGTATAATGATTTGTCTGGCGTAATCATCAATATCTGCATACGGATGGGAAATGGTGTCAGAAAACCGCGATGATCTGCTAACCCGTGTTGCCTCACTCTACTATGAGCATGATTACAGCCAACAGCAAATTGCTGAGATGGTTGGCAGTTCCCGGTCAAACATTTCCCGCCTGCTGAAGGAAGCCAAGCAAAAAGGGCTGGTGGAAATCCGCATTCACAAACGCATCATGACGGACTCGGCGCTGGAGCGGGAGTTTCAGGAACGGTTTGGCCTTCAGCGTGCCATGATCGTCGATCTGAAAGAAGCAGAGTATGACACACGGCTGGAAGCAGCGGGACAGCTTGCCGCCTGGTATCTGGAAGAAACACTCCGCCCGAAAAACGTACTGGCAATCTCATGGGGAACGGGTGTCAGCGCCGCCGTAAACGCGCTTAGCTCGAATCCAGCGCTGCGTACTGATGTGGTGCAGATGATCGGCAGTGTTGGCAGCATTGCCTCTGCTATCGACGGCCCAGAACTAGCGCGGTTGCTCGCCAGTAAGCTTGGCGGCCAGTATTATTATCTGCACGCCCCTCTGTTCGTCGATAATCAACAGGTGCGCGATATTTTCCTGGAACAACCGACAATTTCCGAAACGCTTGAACGCGCACGTAAGGCTCAGATTGCGCTGGTAGGGATTGGCACAACAGAATCCGGGGCATCCAGCTTCCTGCGCGCCGGTCATCTGACCGAGAGCCAACTTGCAGAACTGCGGCAGCAGGGGGCAGTTGGCGAAACATCAGGCAAACATTTTAACATAGAAGGCAGCGCCGGATTTGATCTCAATCATCGGGTCATCGCCCTGAGCCTGGCTGATGTCAAAAAAATCCCCCATGTTGTGGCTGTCGCCTGCGGCCTGCCAAAGAGCCGCTCCATCCTCGGTGCCCTGCGCGGCGGTTATGTCAAAGTGCTGGCTACTGACAGCCTCACTGCTCAGGCTGTTCTGGACGAATCGGGGAAGTAAAGCAGCTATGACGCCGTATACTGTCGCAGCGGCGCAAAGCCCCGCCAGGGCGAATTAACCGCCTGGCGGCTGGTGACGCTGTCCACGCATAAATCCGGCTGCACTTTCAGGCGGAAAGCGGGGTCGCTGAACTCAACCCTTGTCACTGGCAGATCAGGATCAAAGCGATCCTCAGTGAATTCAACATTCGCCAGCAAATTCGGATAGCGCACCGTGAGCATACCAGCAGCAGCATAGATACTCACCCCGCAGGGCCTGCCAAAGCGCTGAATGATCCAGGCGACGCTGACAGGCCGGTCAAAACGGACATAAATTCGCCCGACTGTGTGAGTGTTGACCGAGACATAAAATTCGGCCTCGCCATCCGGGTACAATGGCACAATGATCTGCTTATCGGATGCTGAAGCGGCTGAACCCTTAAACACGGTGTGCGCCTGTATCCACTCCGTTTCGCCGGGGATGATACCTAACAGACAGGGCTTGCCCTCACAGGCGGCAAACCCTGCTACCCGCATGTCAGCAGGCAAAAGCACGCCACGTCCATAGCCCATCGCCGCACAGCATAACCCTGTCAGCCCAGCCAGCAGCGCCAGCGCAAGCCGCTTCATCACCGTTCAAATTGAGCCAGGGCTGCAAAAGTTTCCTTCAACGCCGGGTAGACCGCCTGAAAAGCGGGATACAAACGTTCATAATCGGCCACCCCTGACGCATCGGGGTAAATAGTATCCACTTTCCGCACCATCCGCGCACAGGCCGACGGCACATCCGGCCAGGCACCTGCCCCTACTGCCGCCAGAATGGCCGCGCCGAAAGCCGCACCTTCGGTCGTATTAACTGTATAGAGTGGAATACCCATGATGTCGGTTATCAACTGCCGCCATACCGGGCTGTTGGCCGCGCCACCGCTTACCACCGCCTCCGCCGGATTCACACCCAACCCGCGCAGCAGTTCAAGCTGGTCGCGCATTCCGAAGGCTACGCCCTCCATCACCGAGCGAGCGAAATGTGGCAGACCGTGTCGCAGCGTCAGCCCGACGAAGGCTCCACGTGCCAACGGGTCGGGGTGCGGATTGCGTTCACCAGTCAAATAAGGGGCAAACAGCAATCCCAACGCCCCGCGGGGGACTGATGCTGCCTGCTGGTTGATTTCATCATAGCTGATGGTCGGGCAGAAAGCGTCATGCAGCCAGCGCAAACCGCCCGCCGCGCTCAACATGACCCCCATGTGAAACCAGGTACCGGGAATTGGCCCGCAAAAAGTATGCAGCCTTCCATCTGGCTCAGGCGCATAACGATCACTGATGGCGTAGGCCACGCCCGATGTTCCAACCGTCAAGCTGGCCTGTCCCATCGAGACATTGCCGCTGCCGACGCCGCCTGCGGGCTGGTCGCCAGCGCCACCCACAATCGGTGTACCAACCTTCAGTCCGGTTGCTGCCGCGCCTTCCTCGCTCACCCGCGCGGAGATATCCTGCGACTCACATAATTCCGGCAGCCATGCACGAGGGATACCGAAGGCCGCCAGCATTTCATCCGACCAAGTACGTGCACCGATGTCCACCAGGCCGAAGCCAGAGCCATCGGCCACATCGGTCACATAAGCACCGCTCAGGCGAAAACGAATATAATCCTTCGGCAGCAGCACATGGGCGATGCGGGCATAGACTTCCGGTTCGTTCTCGCGCAGCCACATAATCTTGGGGGCAGTGAAGCCCGCCAGCAAAATGCTGCCAATGATCTGATAAAGGCGCTTTTCGCCCACCTTCTGCGTGACGGCCTCACACTGCGCGCCGCTGCGCTGGTCGTTCCACAAAATCGCCGGACGCAGCGGACGCCCATCCTTATCAAGCGAGGTCAAACCATGCATCTGCCCGGTCAGGCCGACGGCGGCAATACGCTCCGCCCCCACCTGGGCTACCACATCACGCAGGGCGTGGCTGGTCGCTTCCCACCATTGTTCGGGTTCCTGTTCTGACCATAATGGACGCGGGGTTGAAAGATCATGCGGATAGCTCTGGCTGGTGATAACCGTGCCTTCCGCATCAATCACCAGTGCTTTGGAGGCCGTCGTGCTGGTATCAACGCCGATAAAATATTCACTCATCAAGAATGCTCCAGTGATAATAAGTCCAATCTGTTTAAGCGCAGAGTGTAGTGATTTCAGGGGGCGGAGTCAAACCAAAAAGCCCGACAAACGGGCTAAATATCGACTTTGTTTTTTACAGGTCTGCCCCTGATGATGAACCTGCTTACTCCCGTGCTGTCGGGTCAAAGGCGTCGCGCACCCCATCCCCGATCACATAGAGGCACAACACGGTCAGCACAATCAGGAGACCCGGCAGAATCACCAGATGGCCGCCGAGGGTAAAATACGCCTGTGAATTGGGCAGCATGTTACCCCAGGTCGCCGTCGGCGGCTGTACACCTACGTTGAGGAAACTCAGCGACGATTCGACGAGGATTAGATTGCCAATGCTGGTTGCCAGCGAGATGGCGGTGATCGACACCAGATTGGGCAGAATGTGCATGAACATAACGCGCCAGGGCGATGCGCCCACCGAACGCGCACTGAGAATATACTCACGTTCGCGCAGGCCAAACGTCTCCCCGCGAATGAGCCGCGCCGTTCCTGTCCACCCGGCCAGCGCCAGCACGATCACCAGTGACTCGGCGGAAGGGGACAAAACTGCTGAAATGATGAGCAGCAAATAGAGCGTTGGCACTGAATCAATGGTGGTGATGACCCAATTCATAAAGTCGTCGAACGCTCCGCCCAGATAGCCGGTCACAATGCCGAGAACCAGACCAATAATGAGCGTGAGCGCCGCACCGCCGAAGCCAATCCCAAGCGAAATACGCCCGGCGTAGAGCAGCCGTGCCAGATGATCGCGCCCCAGGTCGTCTGTACCCAGAAAATGCCCTTCCGAACCAATCGGCAAAAACCGCGCTGTTGAGTCGGTTCGGTTGGGGTCAACATGGAATACCTGCTGTGTCAAAAATGGAGCAAAAATCGCCAGCGTCGCCAGTACAATGATGATTGCCAGCGCCAGCATTGTGAGGCGATCACGGCGTAAGCGGCGAATCGCTTTTGCAAACAGGGACTGACTGACGTAAACCTCATTTGGGGCATCAATTTTGACAATTGCGCCGGTCTGTGAATTGGTTGCCATCCTGCCCCCTAGCTCAAGCGGATACGCGGGTCGATGATTGCATACAATACATCAGAGAGAATGTAACCGAAGATGGTTGCAATAGCGGTCATGATCGTCACCGCCATCACGACCGGATAATCCTGTTGAATAACCGCCGTCACAGACAGCCTTCCCAGTCCCGGCCACGAAAAAATTGTCTCTGTAATAGCGGCCCCCGCCAGCACCAGAGTTAAGGCCGGGCCGAGGAAAGTAGCAATCGGAACGAGCGCGTTACGCGCCCCATGTTTGAACCAGACCGCACGCGGGGATAAGCCTTTGGCCTGTGCCGTGCGAACATAATCCTGTGAAATGACATCGAGCATTGACGCCCGCATAATGCGCGAAAATCCCGCGATCCCGCCCGTTGCCAGCACGATGGTTGGCAGCAGGATAAATTCCAGGCGTTCGGTCAGCGGGGGGCAGCCCCCGGTCAGGGTGGTTGCGCAGCGCCCGCCCATCGGCAGCAGCGCCAGCCGTGAACCAAAAATCAAAATCAGGATCAGGCCGAGCCAGAAGACTGGCACAGCGTTAAAGACGACTGCCAGCACCCGTGTTATGCTGTCGAAAATGCCGCCACGCCGCACCGCCGCGATAATGCCAATAGGCAGGCCAATCGCCAGACTGACCAGCAGCGAGGCAAGACCCAGTTCAAAAGTCGCTGGAATGCGCTCGACAATCACATCCACCGCTGGTCTGCGCTGGAAAAATGAGCGTCCAAAATCACCACGCAAAATGCCGGTTCGCTCACCCGGCGGTTCGGCCTCACCATCGCCATTGGCGTCCAACGGCAGTAAAAATGATCCATCTGCCAGTCCATCGCCATCTGTATCAAAGCGCATCCAGTCATCACCCAGCAGCCAGCGTAAATACTGAATATACCAGGGGTCATTGACTCCTAAACGCGCCGCTACTGCCTCACGTTCACGGACAGTCATTCGCGGATCAAAGGTCATGGCCGCCACTGGCCCGCCTGGCGCTGCCAGCATCAACATATAAGACAATAAGGTAATGCCAAAAAATGTGGGAACTGCCTGCAATAACCGGCGCAGTACATATCGAAACATAGTTTTTCCGCCTACTAAAACAGATGCAGGGGCATGAAGAACCATGCCCCTGCAAACAATGATCGGATACTACGGCGAGATGCTCATCGCGTTCAGATTCCAGCGAATCTGTTCGGGATGACCGGGGAACGGGGCCCAGTTTTGCAGGTTCGACTGCGCCGCCCACATAATGTTCGGCTGGAAGAACCAAATCCAGGGCTGTTCCTCTTGCAGAAGTTCCTGCACGCGGAAATACATTTCCTTGCGCGCTTCAGGATCACAACCTGGCAGCGCCCGTGCTTCGTCGAGGAGCTGTGTCACTTCCGGGTTGTTATAGGAGGTGACGTTGAAACCGCTGCCAACCACGTCGTTAGCCGGGGCAAAGTTTGCGGTTGGGTCATCCGGGTTGTCGGGGAAGGAGAACTGCCAACCGAGAATGACTGCATCATAGGTCTGACCTAGAAGCTGGTCGATCACCACATTGAAGTCAATCGCCTGGAAGTCAACCACGATACCAATCTGGCCCAACTGATCCTGCACCACTGTCGCTACTGCTTCACGGGTCCTGTTGCCCGCATTGGTTGCCAGGCTGAAGCGGAATTCAGTACCATCTTCAGCATACAGCGCACCCTGTGCTACCAGCGGAGTCGAGGGGTCATTGTCGGCATCGACCCAACCCGCCTCTGCCAGCAGCGCCAGCGCCCCCTGCGGGTCAGCGGCTACCGGGGCGAGGTCAGGATTGTAGGCCCACGAATTGGGATTCGCATGGGATGCCAGCGCCGAACCTTCGCCATTGGCTGCGCTTTCGATGATCGCATTCATATCGAGCGCCATCGCAAGGGCTTTGCGAACACGCACATCACCGAAAATGGGATGATGCCCCTGGTCAATCGGGTTGCCATCCGCATCCAGCCCATTCTGGGGGTTGGCCGGGTCGGCAGCATTCATCGCCATGAAGACGAAGCCGTTATCCGGGTACTCAAACAGTTGGAAGCCGCGTTCCTGTGACAGTCCCCGGAATTCTTCCTGCCGCGCCTGCGTCACCTGGGTGTAGCTGACTTCACCGGCCAGGAACTGTTCAAGCATGATGGTCTGATCAGGAACATTTTTGTAGACCCAACCCGTCGGCGCAACATAGCCCAATTGAGCATCGGGGTAGCTCTGGTTAGCAATCGCGCTCACCTGCTCGCCGGGACGGAATTCGCCGAAGGAAAAATCTTTCGCCGTTACCGATGGCGCGGTGTTATAGTCCGAGTCGTTCATCGCCGCGAAATCGTCGCCGAACATCTCACGGAAGGTATGTGCCGGAACCGGATTGATGTAACCGGCATTGAAAATGGCCGCGCAGTCCGCACCCTTGAAGGTAACGACGACTGTCTGTGGAGCGGGGGCTTCCACACTTTCGATCACATCGAGCAGATAGCCCAGTGGGGTATCAACCACGCCGCTGGCAATAGCATCCCAGGCATATTTGTAATCGGCTGACGTGATGGTCGTGCCATCTGTCCACGCCCAGTCATCACGCAACTGGAAGGTATACGTCCGGCCATCCTCCGAGACTTCCCAGCTTTCCGCCAGTGTACCCGGAACGCCCACCGCCGCCTGCTGGGTAGCAGGGTCGTAACCAGTCAGGCCGGGGTAAAGCCGGTTAATCACATCAGTCGAAGCCTGATCAGGAGAAAGCAGCGGATTGAGGGTTGCCACATCGCCACCCAGATTCGGCTCAATCAAAATCCCGCCCTCGCCGGGTGCGGGTTCGCCCTGCGCCAGCGCCACCGAGGCGGCTAGCATCAGGCAAAGCAAAGCCATCAGATACCGGGATAGTATCCGCATTGAAACCACTCCTTTTATAAGGTTGTCTTAAACGGATTTATCGTTGGAGCCGCAAATAATCATCCAGATGATGCTTTGTGCCATCGTATAGAATTACTCCTGTCCAATTGACGAGGTTCAAACATTTTTCAGAAAGATTAAATCTTCCCTTAAATTAAAAGCGCCCACTTTAATGGACGCTTTTGTACTCGCAACTATCCAAAAGGCACAGTCACATTACAGGTCGGCAGGTACGCCAATCGGTCTCCGGCAATACGGTGTGAGCCGCCTGTCGCTACCCATCGCGCCGAAAAAATGCGGATGTAGCGATCCTGCGCCGTCCCCAGCCTGATTGGTTCAGAGGCATACACATGCAGCCGTTCCCGGTCAACGGTGATTCGTCCGGGGTCAACACGGGGGGCAAGCTGGGCGTCCTGATAATTGTCCCAGGGTGCAGGCGTAAACTCAATCGTCACTACCTGCCCCACCCGCAGCGGCCCGTTGCGTGTCATACAGGTTTCCAGCGACAATGTGTTCGTCCGCTGGGTTGGGATGGCATCTGTCAGCGGAATATCCTCACACAGACCGCTCTGTATCACCCGGTCAGCGCGAATCCAGTTGGTATTGCGGAGCTGCCACCACAGCACGCCATCAGCATCCCGCACCTGAAGCACTGGTGTCACCCCTCGTCCGCGCACAATCTCGTTGACCACCTCATAAAATTCCCCCGGCCCGGCCCACAGCGGAGTATCCCGCATCACAATTCTCTGACAGGCTGAGGCGGTTTCGCCGGATGGTTCCTCCGCTGCCACCGCTTCAACAACTGTATTGTGTGCCGTCAGTGCTGCCTCAATCTGCTCTGCTGTCAGTGATGCGGCAACCCTGACGCGCCTGGGCAAGTTATTCACTGGCAGCAGTGCCATTTCTTCATCTGAATAAGGAGTCGGCATGGCTGGCAAAGCTGTCACCTGTCCGACCTCATTCAGACTCAGTAAAACCTGCGTTCCTGCCTGTATATAGAGCGATGCATCCTCCGCCTCGACTTCAACCCATCCATCCAGGACGCTGATCGTGAGTGTGTCTGCATCATGGGTATGTAAGTAGGCAGTTGCTGCAACCTGAATAACCAGGCCGTTCATGATAAAGCGTGTGGGTATTTCAATGTTGGGCGACTGCATCATCAGGCCACCACGCAGCGCGCCACCGCATAACCCGGCATCTCTGGTCAGAAGCTGGAATACTTCAAAAGGGCGATAGTAAGGTGAGGCAGCATCCACCACCGCCAGTGTGCCGATATTGCCTTCCACCGTTACCACATCCGCCGAAACCCAACCCAGAGCGCTGCTATCAGGAATATTCACCCGCAGCCAGCGCCCGTCCACGCTTCGTCCGCTGGTAATGAGCGTCTGGTTGATCGCCCGCCGCAGCACAATCTCCGCATTCGTTTCCGGTGTGCGGCGCACGTTGAGCGTCCCACGCGCCCGCACCACCAGTTCCGGGTTAAACGGCACCCCATTAATGAGTTCCGCATCTCCCCATAACAGCAGTGCTACTTGCCGCGCCTCGCTGTCTGCCAACGCCCCCTGCACCAGCAGGTTAACCACCGATACATCAGCTTCCGCCAGAGCAACTGTCGTGCGGCTCACAGCACCCAGTCCAACCCTGTCTCCTGGCTGGCTAAAAGGATGTCCTTCTCCCTGAAATTCTGCTGAGGCGGCCCCATTTCCATAACACATTTGGTTCTGCCCGGTCTGGTAACAGGCTGACCCGGCTCGCCCCAGTCCCAGCAGCACTTGCGCCGGGCAAATCGGCTGGCTTTGTGCAGCAGCCAGCGCCGGTAAAAAGAGGCATAACAGAAGACTTAATTTCAAAACATACTTAAACATACCTGCCCCCTCAGTAAAATAGTTATGAACAAAATATAGCACGGGGTGAGTCAGTGGTAGTGCAGGCGTAGGGTAATCGTCGCCTTCTGATACGGAACGCGAGAAGCAACTTAGCTCTATAATGAATTGCAAATGCCCCGCCCTGAACTGGAGCCTGATGTGAAAAGATTACCGTTTCTCATCCTTTTGCTAACCTTTCCACTGGTGGGGATGGTTCTGGCCCAAACCCCGCCAGACATCACCTTTACTAAAATTCAGGACATTGGCCGCCAGCGCCCGCAGGGAATTCAGTACGACGCCAATTTTGACCGCTTCGTCTGGACAGATACAGACAGCAGACTGCTGCTGGTCGATGCCGCAAGCCTGCAAACTCAGCATACCCTTTACGAACGCGGCTTTTACAACGCCTACAAATTCAGCCATAACGGGCGCTACCTGGCATTAGCAATCGAACGGCGCATCGAACTGTGGGACACACAAAGCGGCACACTGGCCGCTGCCTTTGAGCCTGATGGCGCGTTAAGTGTCGCCGGGCCGCTGCGCTTCGGCGATGATGACACGCTGCTGTTATTTGATTCAATCGTCCCTGCCCCTGCCGCCACTCGCCGCAGTGAAAACGACACCAGCATCATTCCCTGGCTGTGGGATTTGCCCTCGGCACGCGGCGAAACCAACTCGCGCCTGCCGCGTGGCGCGGAAGCCTACGCCTTTTTCAACTTCCGCACTGGACTCGCCCTCGCACCTAATGATGCCCTCATCGCTGCCATCCCTGCCCGGTTACAGGTGCTGAATGGCCGTTCGCCGGAACTGGCCGTCCTCAGCGAACTGCCGATGAACCGCATCGAAGTTGACCCAATGTTCATCTGGCGCAGTATGCGCGACGACCATCTCTATATTCAGCCAAACAACGCCAATAACCTGCTTCAGGTGGATACCGCCAGCGGCAGCGCGTTTGATGTGCCGGTGGGCCGCGATCTGAATTATGCCAACCTGAGCCAGATGGAGGGGTTGAAGTTTGGGAAAATGGCAACACTCATCGGTGAGGGCAACTCCACTGGCGAAAATGCCCTGCTCCGGCTGCTTTTTGGCGGAGGCTATCGCCAGTATCGTAATTATGCCCCCACCAGTATTATGCTTATTGATATGTTGCAGCCTCTCACCGTTTCACCTGACCAGATGGGTTTTCTCATTTATAGCTTCGACGAATCGGCAGGACGCGGGGTGCTGGAATTTGTCCGTCCGCAGGATACACTGCAAATGGTTTTGCACCCGGACAATACCCGGCTGATGGTGCGGCGAGCTTCCGGCGCACAACCCATCGAAGTTTATAATCTCAAAACTGGCGTGCTGGAACGCAGTTTCTACCCCGCCGAGCCGGATTTCGACGGCAGCCATACCCTGGCGTATAACGCTGACGGCAGCGCCATCATCACCGACTTCCAGCGTTTTGACGCCGCAACTGGCGAAACGCTGCTGCTGGAGCAGGATTACACGACCGGGTTCGATCAGTATTTTTTCACCGAGGACAGCAGGAAAATCATCACCTTCAACGGTTCGGACTGGCGGCTGTGGGACATCGAAACGGGCAATATCATCCGGCGCGAAACGCTCAACCTGCGCGGTTTTGTCCTTGATTACACACCCGACCCGCTGCGCTATCTGACTCAGTTCAACGATGGACGCGGTGAGGTGATTGAAATTGTTGAAGCTGGCATGGACGAACGCCGCCAGACCCTTATTCCGGCACGAGCAGACCGCAGCATTGAAAACATCATCCCCAGCCCGGACTGGCAAAATTACATTGTCGTCTACAGCGGCGGCAGCGAAGTCGCCATCCACAATTTTGATCGCGGCCAGACGCTCTTTCTGGCTGGCGATGATCTGCCTTCGCTCGATGGTCGCAGTTATCGCTGGCGGGACAACCAGACGGTCATCATCAGCGGGAGCAGTCTTTCCGGCGGCGGACAGCCACGCATCTATGGCCTGGATTATCACCCCTCTGGCCTGCCTCAATGCCTGGTCACAGCCTATCCCGATGCGTGGCCGGATTTCCTCGACCTGTGGGAACAACTGGCTTACCGGCTGGACAATGCCGCCCTGAACCAGCTCACTATCCGGCTTTGCGGGGGGTTACCTGCTGATGCAGAAGCTGTCGTGCCGCTGCTCACCCCGACGCCGCGCTTCACCTACTACTCGGACTCGACTCCTGTTCCCTATAGTATTTCTGGCGTCCCCGAATGCCTGACAGCCCGTTTTCCCCGTCAGGCGCTGGATTACGCCGCAGCCTGGCGACAGATGTCCGCCGGGTTAGATGAAACCGCGCTGGCGGAACTGGAAACCCAGCTTTGTGAAGGACTCATCGGTTCACTCTCGCAAACGCAGCCGACGCCGACGGTTGACCCTAATCAGATTAACCTGCCTACCGCCACGCCGGTTGAGGCCGCGCCGGAAACTATCGACAGCGGCACCTCCAATATCGGTGTCATGCTCATCGATATCACCACCAACGAACGCACTACCGGACGCTATTTCCCCGACGTGCCGCCCACGCCAGAGCGTCCGCTCAATCGAATTTACGCCGCCTACGAAAAAGCCTTCGCTTTCGCACCATCGGGTAATCTTCAATTGAGTCCTGATGGGACACTGGTGGCGATCACCGATCAGTTTAACTTCATCAGCGTTTACCGGCTGTCTGTCCCGTATGAAATGCTGATGGCAGACGCGACAGCAACCATCGAAGCGGAAAAAGCCGCCCAACCACGCAGCATTGGCCTCCCGGCGACCGCTACACAGCCCTTCGACTACGCCGGTCAGCCGCGACCGACTCTGACAGCGACAGTTTCACTGACACCGCCACCGCGCGCTGAAGCGACGGCTGATCTGCCACAAAACGGTCAGGTGCAGGATATTTGCCCGGCACGCGAACTGTACGATCTGGCTGCACCAGCGCCCGGTTATGCTGCCGCTGGCCGGTTGATCCTGCCTCCGCTCGATTTCCGCAATGATACGATGTGGGTGATGGATGCGGCTTCCGCTGATCTTTACCCGGACGATGCAATTCCGCCCTGCGGTTATGCTGTCAACTGTGACTACTCGCCTGACCGCGACTGGATACTTCAGCAGGGCAGCGAAATCATCGTCTCGCGCGTTGATGGCACTGACGCAACCCGCCTGTACAGCGCCGAAGAACGCCCGATCTGGCCCAGCGTCTTTCGCTGGATCGGATTGAACACGCTGGAATTTGAGTATCAGGGTTATGTGCCGGAGAAATTCGCTAATCCGGTCACGCTAACCCGCCGCTTCGACCCCACGACTGGCGTTCTGACTGAGCCATTCATACCCCCTGACCCCATCGCCATCAACGATCTGCCGACCTATGTGGTATCTGAACAACCTGTGGCTGAGCGGTTCCTGCTCCTGAGCGTCAGCACCGCTGCTGGCGAAAAATATATGATCTATGACCGGGAAACGGGCGCAGCAGATTACTTCGCCCGCTCTGATGGCAGCGTTGCCATTTATCATCAGTGGCATCCGCTCGGCACAGCACTTTACTACTATTACAGCGATGACCCACGCTGGTACCTTTTCGACCTGGCCACAGGTGAACACCGCGTATTCGGCAGCATCGCAGATGGGGAGTGGTCACGCGATCTGCGCTACCGGGTTCGCTGGACATCTCTCGACTCTGAAGCACGCCTGCACTTCCAGCAGGAGCGCCGCCTCCAGCCGAAAATCGCCATATGGGACAGCCAGACAGGCATCACCCGCCGCTACTGCATCCCTGAATCGGGCGATGGTTTTGGTAATTCGCTCACCTGGTCGCCGGATAATCGCTATCTGACATTCCGATTACAGCTTCCGCCGGAAGGTGATACTTTCCCGGTCTTTTACACCGCTACGCCAGAGCCGCAGGAAGCGCCACCAACCGCTACGCCGCTCCCCCTGGAAACGGTCTATCAATATCAAAATCCGCGCACACTGGTGCTGGACACCGAAACCGGCTACGTCACCGTGCTGACCGATCAGTTGCCACAGGATGTCATCGCCTGGATGGAGGCCTCCCGATGAAAAGCTTATTGGCCTGCTTAGTCCTGCTTTTGCTGACTTTCACGGCAGCCGCTCAGGAAGCCACACCAGAGCCGGAGTCACCCTACCCTGAAAGCGGCATCTATGTCACCACGCAGGATTTCAGTTCACTGCGGGCTGGCCCTGGTCGTGATTTTGCACGGATCACCGTCATTGACCCGGTGCTGACTCTGCCCGCCGTTGGACGGACAGCAGACACCCGCTGGATACAGGTCATTTATGATGGTGAGCTGGGATGGATTGCGGCGGTACTGCTGGTGTGGAGCGGCGACGTAACAACACTGCCTGTCGATGGCATTAATCCTGCGCCATTTGTCCGCCGCGCTGGCGCTATCGGCGTCACCACCCGTGAAACGCCGATTTACCGCACCCAGGTCACGCCGGAAGATCAGGTTGGCACTATTCCCGCTGGCTCCGTCGTCGAACTCACGGGACGACTTGGTGAAAGTGGTTTCTTCCGCTTCCAGATCAGTTATCAGGGTGAATTGTACTGGGTAGGTGCGTGGAATATCCGCGTCACCAGCGGCAGCTACCGCCGCCTGCTCGATTCAGCCTATCTCTTTCCTTATGGTCGTCTCATTTTGCAGTTGCAGGAAAATCTGGCGATCAGTATCGGTAGTTTCAATCAGATCAGGGATGTCTGGGGACGGCTAAACCGAGGCGACATTGTTGTGTGTTCGCCCATACCGCCCCGCATCCGCCGCCTGCTGACCGATGGTGATGTACGCATTGAGCCTTCTTTCCAGCCTGCGGTAACGGCGCTGGATGCCGCCATTAACAGCACCAACGCGGCTATTTCAGCTTTTGAAGACCTGTGCGCCGACCCCAACCGTGTTCTGTCGCGTGCTGACATTGATGCTGCGCTTTTACAGATCGCTGATGCCGAGCGCAACCTGATTCTCGCCAGTTCGCTGCTTGAACCGCTGCGGGTGCGTAACCCGCTGCTTGCCACTTTCGCCGGAACTAAACCATAGGAGAATGTCATGAAACACCTTTTGCTTTCGTTTGCGATTATTGCTCTGCTCGTCGCTGCCCTGCCAACGCTGGCACAGGAAGCCACAGTCACCCCTGAACCACCGGACTGTCCGGTTTTTGAAGGCGACTCAGCCGAAGTCCGCACCAGTTATTACATGGGTGAAGGGATAGGCTATTTCACATCCAGTCAGTTTGGCGCGGCGAATCGAAGCTTTACCTGCGTCATCGCGGTGGTTGACTCTGGCTATGTTCCGGCTTATATGATGCGCGCGGCCACTTACGTGCAGCAGCGTGATTACGAACGTGCCATTGAAGATTATTCCGAAGCCATCGAACGCCAGCCCGACCTGTTAGCTGCCTATAACAATCGCGGAATTGTTTATGCTGCTACTCTTGACTACGAGAAAGCCGCTTCTGATTTTGATCGTGTGCTGGAAATCAGTGAAAATTCTATCCTGGGCCATAACAATCGCAGCGTCATCTACGCGATCGAAGGGGATTACGAACAGGCTATCGCCCTGCTCGAACGTGCTATCGACATTTCAGGAATCGACGACATCTATGACACTCTGACCGACCCTGACCGTCCATCCGATGCGCGACGCCCGGAATATGACCCCCTCAATGCACGTGCTTATGCCCTGCTTGGCATCGTCTACTCGGCGCAGTCGCTCGACAATTACCAGAAGTACATCTTTCTGACGGGCGGCGGCGATGGCCGTATCCAGGCGGCAGCAGGGGCGCTCGAATCCCGTTTCACCTTCGAGACACGGCTGGATGATGGAACCTGGCTGCTCACCGCCAGCTTCTCACCGACAGGTCAGGAATAAAACATGAGCCGAACAATATGCTGGCTGCTGGCCGCCTGCCTGCTCATTTTTGGGCAGGGGGCGCTGCTGGCGCAAACTGAAGCAACCGAAGAACCTGAAGAAGACCCTTGCGCCATCCCGCTCATTGATGATCCCGCGCCGTCTTATTATGTTGGCCTCGGTGATGTGCAGTTCGGGCGCAAAAACTTCGCGGCATCTGTTGTGCATTACACCTGTGCCATAGACCGCCAGCCGGATTATGCCCCCACTTACGCCAGTCGTGGTTTTGCCTATGCCGCTCTTGGCGACAGTGACAGCGCTCTGGCCGACTATGACCGCGCCCTGGAGCTGGACGAAACGCTGCTGGCAGCCTACACCAACCGGGGTACGCTCTATGCCCGTCTGGGTAACTTCGGGCTGGCGATTGGCGATTTCACGCTGGTCATCTCGCTTGACCCCGATAACGCGGTCGCCTACAACAATCGTGGCATCATCCACGCTGTCGAAGGCAATTACGACCTGGCGATTGCCGATTTTCAGGAGGCCATCGGGATTGATTCACGCTATACCATGCCCCATGCCTCGCTTGCGGCGGTCTATTCCGCCCTCGCCGCACAGAGCTATCAGCGTTATGTCGAAGTTACCGGGCTGCCAAACCCTGTTCTGCCTGCCGGAACGCCAGAGCAGGTCATCACTGCTCTTGATGGCAGCCTCCGCAATGGCGACTTTTCCGTCTGGCTGCCCTTGCTGTCTCCAGCACCATGAAAGGCGGATGGCATGTCGTATAAATATCGCATTCCGCTAATCCTGCTGCTGGCACTCACGCTGCTGATCGCCACTCCCGTCGCCTCGCAAGGGCGGGGCGTCATCATCGTCGTCAATGCTGGCGGAACAGAAAATACAGAATCACTTAATCCGCTGCGCTGCTCACAGGCGGCCTGTGCCGCGCTGGTTAATCTGCTGTTTCCAACCCTTTTCGCCGTTGACCCCGCCACTGGCCTGCCTGTGGATGCCGGAGTCAAAAATTACGGCCTCGTGTCATCAGCCAGCGCACCCGATGGTGAAGTCTACACCTTAACCCTGCGCGGCGACCTGCTCTGGAGTGATGGCACGCTCATCACCGCCTATGATGTTTTCTACAGTTTCCTCGCCATCACGCAGGGGCAGATCAACTCGCCCTACAGCAGCCGCCTTAATGACCAGATTGCCGCCGCCGAGGTCGTAGATGAGCGCACCATCCGCTTCCTGCTGAAGCAGCCCACCTGCGCCACGCCAGCGAACATAAACTTTCCCATCGCGCCTTATCATCCTTTTGACCCGGAGTTTGCCGAAACTGTCCAGGCTTTTTCCAGCGAAGCCGACCTCCCTGCCCAATATGAAGCCTGGCTGGAAGCCTATCCACCATCACGATTCGACGTCATCATCAACCACCCCTTTGACCGTCAGCCCTCGGCAACTGCTGGCATTTTTAACTTCAGCGCCTTCCGCCCCTTCCAGGACATACGGCTGGAAACCGATCACGGCGCACTGGCATTTGTCTATGCTGACCTGCCGCCGAACCGTTCCGAAACAGATGTCTTTTTATCCGGCGAGTCGAATATCCTGCTCAACCCACCCTATCAGCGCCGTCCCGACCTGCGCGCCCGACCTGATATACAGATCGCCGAATTTCCCGGTACGACCTATGACTATATCGCTTTCAATCTGGCGAATCCCAACAGGCCGCGCGGCGCGTTCGACTGGCAGGGACAGCCGCTCGATCAGGAACAGCATCCCATTTTTGGCGATGTCCGCGTCCGTCAGGCGATACGGATGGCGATTGATGTGAATGCCCTGATTGACACCGCCCTGCTCGGTAACGGCGTCCCTATGACAACCAATATTCAGGCGACTCACTGGGCTTATAATGCCTCAATTTCACGGGTCGATTACCAGCCCACACAGGCCGCGCAACTTCTGGAAGCTGCCGGATGGAAAGACCGCAATCGTGATGGTGTGCGTGAATGTGCAGGCTGCCAAACCGCGCCGGAAAACACCCCGCTTCAATTTGAATTGATGGTTTCGGACAACGACACGCGCCAGATTGCCGCCTATCTCGCTGTCAGCCAGCTTGCTGAAATTGGCGTCGGCGTCTCCATCAACAGCCTGGACTACAACCGCGTCACGGCGCAGCGTTACGATGCCTACTGGGAGGCCGCTTTCCAGCCCATCACTTTTGACCCGGATGGACAGTCGGCCTGGTTCACCCGCGCCAATGATATCCTCAACAAACCCAGCAGCAATGTGACCTCCTACTTCAACCCGCGCGTTGATGAGTTAATGGAGGAAGCACGCACCCTGCCGGACTGCAACCCCGCCGCCCGCGCCGAAAGCTACCGTGAGGTGCAAAGCATCCTGTATGATGATGTGCCGTATATCTGGCTTTATACGCCGACAGAAATGATCGCCGCGTCCAGCGGAGTGCTGGGCTTCAACCCGTACCCGCAGCGCCCCTTCTGGAATGTGCGAGACTGGATCATCGTGCCATGAAAAAATTACTGCTGCTTATCGCCACTTTATTCGTGGCCGTTCTGCCCGCGCTTGCCCAGGACTCGCCCGTTTACGATGTGCTGGTGAATGTTGACAGTGCCTTCGTCCGCGCTGCCCCGTCGCAGGACGCCGAGCCGGTGGCCTCGGTCTTCCGCGATGAGCCGCTCAAAGTCACCGCCCGCAGCCTCGATGGAAGCTGGTACGCCGTGCGCCGTCCTGGCCGCCTCACCAACCTGGGCTGGGTTTTTAAAGACATTGTGAAGGGCGAACGCTTCCTTCCCGAAAGCCTGCCCCTCGGTGATCTCACAACCGGCGCGACTGGCCCAACCCCCCTCACCATCGCCCCGACCTATGCCGTTTACATTCAGGAAGGTGTCGCCCTGCGGACAGCCCCTTCCCTGCGCGCTGAGCTGATTACCAATATTCCGCCGCTGGTCACGGTGCCTGTTTTAGCGCGCAATCAGGATGGCACATGGCTGCAAGTCAACTACCTCGGTTATGAGGGCTGGATGATCGGCTTCACCGCCCGCCGCGTCCCCTACCTGCTCGACATTCCTGAAGCCGCCAATCTGCCCGCGCTGGAAACCAATCCGGTGATTATCATCCCGCTGGAAGTCCAGCAGGCACAGGTTGATCGCCTGCGCGAATTTGTTCTCGAACAGCGCGAACGCGCCCGCATCATGGAAACATTCTGGTGGGAGGTGTTTCGCGGTGTGGTGAAGCCCTGTGAACCGCCGCCGGAGGTGCAGTATTACCTGTATGGCGATCAGGATGTGCGGGAGCTGCCGGAATTGCAGCGCTATACCCCGCGCCTGCGTGAGGGGGTAGACAAAGTGAATGCCGCTATCGATACCCTGCGCCAGTGCGGCGTCATCTCCCCGGATGCGGTGGTATCAGCTCGCAACAATGCCATCAATGCCCGCGTCATTTTCGAAGCTGCCCTCGGCCAGATCGATAACGTCGAAGAACTCATCAACCGCCGCCGCCCGCGTCCACCACGCGCCACACCTGTCCCCGTCTCATCCTGAAGCCTATTCTCCTGAAACCAGCACCGCCCCCTCAGCCAGACAATAGTTGAGGGGGCAGCGTGAGGTTCTATCCCCGCTGTGGGGTCGTATCCGGCTTCTCGAACGTGCCGCCCGTCCGCAGCAGACACACCTGCTGCCAGCGTGACCGCTGTGGTGCGTTCGTCCAATACGGTGCGACGCGCCAGGTATAAGTACCGCCTTCCTGTGGCAGCTTGCCAATATCAATCGTCGAAGTCGTCGTCGTGCTGTCGAAAGCCCGCCGGACTCCACTTGGCGAGATGACAATCACGCTGTAAACATTCGCCCCGGTCAAACCGGAATAGGTCACGGTTAAAATGTTGTCCCCCGCCATGAAATCGCCAGAGCGCGTGAATTCGTTGCCCCACTGCGAGCATATATCGGTTGACAGGTCGAAATCCTCCGGCACGCGCCCATTGGCGTCACGCGGCAGCGCCCGCCCGGTTGGGAATATCGAGTTAAAGGCCACGCTCGTCCGCAGCAAACGGGCATACACCCATGAGGGGCTGCTGCCAAAATCAATCTGCAACCATTGGCGACCATCCCAGCGCTGGAAAAAATCCCCGGCACGCCCTAACACCACAACAGAGGCATCACGCGGAAGCTGACCAATCGCCGGATAAGCGAAATCCGGCCCGGAGCGCACATCAGCATTATCCACCTCGACAATCCCGTAAATGGTATCCACATCTTCCTGAGCGTGAACAAAAAAGGCAGACATTAAAAACAGCGTACCAATCATCATGAAACGACGCATCGTACCCCTCCTGATATGCAGTTAGTTTTTATTGTACAGGGGGAATTACCCGCCGTTGGTCAATCATCACCCAATCGTCAGGTAGTAGGGCTAGAGCAATGCCTCCACCCGATTAAGGCAGAATTGCCAGCCCAACCAGGGTTTCGCCCTTTTTCAGCCGCAGCTTATCCATCCCAGCCTCAACCGCCGCGATTCGCTGATTTGTCAGTGCATAAACTGCCCCATCGCCCTGACGCTCAATCACGCTTTGCAGGCTGCGCCGGTTGAAAACTTTAGTGCCGCTGCTGCTCAAGTCGCCCGTCGCTGGAATATCAGTGGCAGACACGCTTACAAGCTCGCCATCCGCCGCTGCCAGTAAAAATAGCGTATTTTTCGTCCCCGTGAAAGCCGCCAGCACCCGTTCACTCGCCGGGATGCTCATCAGCCGCCCTTCAACCCGGTCAATATGCCACCGTGCGATTCGCATTGCCCGTCCTGCTGTCGTGAAGACGATTACAGGTGTATCTTCGGCCAATGGCAGCAGCGTCAGCGGATCGCCTTTCAGCCGGTTGATATGGTAGCCGACGGGCTGTTCCAGCCGGGGCAGCATCGCCTCAGCCTTGAATATCTTGAAATAGCCGCTGGTCGTCAGCAGCAGGATTTCGTCAGCACCGCGCAAACCTGACCATGCTGACAGACCACTGACATACTCGTCGCCAAAAACATCCCGCTTCAGGCCTTCGGTTTCCGCCAGTTCCAGACCTAACTCGCCCAACCGCGCCAGTTGTGCCACCGATTTGCGGAAGAAACGGTATTCTGATGTCCCCAGCACCAGCATTTCATCCGGCGGCGCACTGATGAGCAGATTAACTGATTCACTCATCCCGTCTTTCAAGGCTGCGACTGGCTCGGTGCTGGCAAAAACGCGCCCGCTGCTGCCGATGCCGACCACACCTGCCCCCTGCCCAGCGCTGCCATCGCCTTCAACCAGCGCCACGAACTTTTTCATCATCTCAAAATCGACTGCCGGGATGCCATTGCGCGTCTGTGCATCCAGCCGGTCTTCCAGCGCGAAATCGGCTTTCCGGTGAATCGTCGCCTCAATTTCTCCCTGTGACAGCTTGTGCGCGATGATTCCCAAACCACTGGTCACACTGCTGAAAATATCGATACTCCGTACTTTCTCCGTCCCGAAGCGCCGTTCCAGTATCTCGATGAAGGCCGGGATTTCCGACGAACCGCCAGTGCGAATCACCTGATCGATCTGATCGGCGCGTAATCCGGCTTCGTCCAGCATCGTATCCAGGTATGTATCAATACGGTTGATTTCCGAGCGGATGATCTTCTCAAATTCCGTCCGTGTCACCTGCTCATAAACGTCAAAATCCGCCGCATCCAGCCGGATCGCTGCCCGTTCGCTGCTGGAAAGCTGCCGTTTGGTCGCCTCCACTGTGTCGTACATCTTCAGGCCGTAACTGCTCGAAATCAGATGCCGCAGCGCCCGAATCTGGCGGGGACGTTCTGCCGTCCGTTCCATCCGTTTGATTTCTTCCATCGTTTGCGGTTTTTGCAGCAGCAGCATATCCTGCCAGTTGGAGAAGGCCTCGTAAAAGCTGGTCGGCACGGGGAGGCGTTTCTCACCTTTCTGATAATAGCTGCCCTCACCAAAGTGCGCGGGTAGTTTCGCCCGTACCAGCTTTTGGTCGAACACATCCCCGGCAATAGGCAAACCGCCGTTCGCCAGCACCTTGCGCGTCTTTGGGTTGCCAATCCGTAAAATGCTGATGTCCAGCGTGCCACCGCCGAAGTCGAACACCAGCACGTTTTGTTCTTTATCCAGCGTCGATTCGTAATGGTGCGCCGCTGCGATGGGTTCGTATTGCAGCGCAACCTCGTCATAGCCAGCGCGGAAAGCTGCTTTCAGCAAACGCTCCTGCGCCAGCAGGTCACCCTCTGCATCAAAAGCGAAATGCACCGGGCGTCCCAGCACGATTTTTCGCACCTCCCGGCCCAAAAAGTTTTCCGCCCGCGTTCGTGCGATGTACAGATAGAGCGCGATGATGTCTTCCAGAAAATAAAAATGGCTTCCGACCACTGTCCCCAGATAGCTCAGTGACGACAGCGCCGTCTTGAACGAGACGAACAAGCGCCCCGGTGAGAGTGTATCTTTGTCGATATAAACATCGCGCACGAAGCTCGGCAGTTCAGCGAAGGTCAGCGTAATCTCACCCACACGTACCCGTTCAATATTGAAAGGCCGGTTCAGGTTTTGCTGATAATAGGTGTCGATGGCATTTCTGCCGATGTAGACCTGTCGATCATTAGTGATGTAGAGGGCGGTACGGGCGATGCTGGCGTTGCGGTTGGCCGGGTCGATGGGGATAAGCTGCATACGCTGGCCGTCGTATGCGGCGATGCCGGAATTCGTCGTGCCGAAATCCATGCCGACGATAGTCACGTTCGCGCCTCCTGTTGTTAAGAACCGGAAGGTTCAGAACGGGGCATTGTAGTTCAATCGCAGCCCTCTGACCAGAGCCACTTTTCTATCCTGTGTCACACGGCTTCCCCTAAAAATCGAAACGAATGTCATAGTACAATTGCAAAAGAGATGAAGAATAAACGAGGTTGAACCGATGA
>CAYUTY010000068.1:0-30743 GCA_964447795.1 uncultured Anaerolineaceae bacterium | reverse complement strand
AAAATTGGATCGCGCTCATTCCAAAGAGCGACAGCAAGGCAGATATTCTGAAAACGATTGCAGACACAGCCGATACCATCTTCATTCCAGCGGTAAGCACGACTGCGAGCATGGTCACCGGAGAAGCAGGCCCAGGCATCACCATTGGTGCTGTAAGCATCACGGACGGTACCCCAGGCGCGGTCGCTGACATACGGCCCCCAGTTTTTCCAGTCCGCACTACGCTCGTGAGAAGCAGTTAAACGTTGGTGTTCAGCACTTGAAGGCATGGCGATACACTTTCTCAAAGATAAACGGTAATCCGTACAATAACTCAGTCTCATTAGATTGCGCTTTATTTCAGATCATTGCAAGTTTTATATACTCCGTCTCATGTCCAGGTCTTGACTCCCGCCGGGTTCGCGTTATTATTTCCGCCATGTTTATTTCATATGCCGCTTTCAACCGCTTTATCCGTCGTCGCCGCACCAATTCTTCGTCCGGCGGTGATGCCGCGCTATAGTGTGATTGAAGCTCACTTTCAGCGTATTCGACCCCGGACTGGATGTATGGTTCGGGGTCTTTGTTTTTGTTATGTGTTTACACTTGTCAGTTTGCAAGCTGGTGAACTGACCAGACAAGCTTTTGGAGGAAAAAGCGATGGCGAAGCAGGATGTGAAGAAGGTGGTACTGGCGTACAGCGGCGGGTTGGACACGTCGGTGATTGTCCCCTGGCTGCGGAACAATTATGCCAACTGTGAAGTTATTTGTTTCACCGCTGATCTGGGCCAGGAAGAAGAACTGGATGGACTGGAAGAAAAAGCGATCAAGTCTGGTGCGAGTAAGTTGTATATAGGTGATTTGCGCGAGGAATTTTTGCGCGATTTCATCTTTCCAACCATGCAGGCTGGGGCAATTTACGAACGTGAATACCTGCTCGGCACATCGTTCGCACGTCCGCTGATTGCCAAGCATCTGGTGGATGTTGCTGAAATTGAAGGGGCAGATGCTATCGCGCATGGCTGCACCGGGAAGGGCAACGATCAGGTCAGGTTTGAAGTGACCGTGCAGGCACTTAATCCGAAGCTGAAGGTAATTGCGCCCTGGCGGGAGTGGGATATCCGCAGCCGAGAGGATGCGCTGGCTTATGCACAGGAATTTAATGTGCCTGTGACAGCGACAGAGAAGTCGATTTACAGCCGTGATCGCAATATGTTTCATCTGAGTCATGAGGGTGGCTTGCTGGAAGACCCCTGGAATGAGCCAGAAGAAGTGATGTATCAGCTCACTGCCAGCCCGGAAAATGCGCCGGATGAACCGGTTTACATCGAAATTGGCTTTGAACGGGGCATTCCGGTCAGTCTGGATGGGGAAAATCTGCCGCCAGTCGATTTGTTCATCCGGCTGAATCGGTTGGCGGGAAAACATGGAATTGGCAGGGTAGACATCGTGGAAAACCGGTTGGTGGGGATGAAGAGTCATGGGGTATATGAGACCCCCGCCGGGACGGTGCTGCGCAAGGCACATCAGGCACTCGAAAGCATCTGCCTCGACAAACAGACCGTTCACTACAAAGATCAGATTGCCATCAAGTATGCCGAACTGGTTTATAACGGTCTGTGGTATACACGGCTGCGGGAAGCGCTGGACGCTTTTGTGCAGGTGACACAGGAAAATGTAAGTGGTGTCGTGCGGCTGAAACTGTATAAAGGCAATGTTATCATGGCGGGTCGCAAGAGCGATCACAGTCTTTACCGGCAGGATTATGCTTCTTTCGGTGAAGAAAATGTGTACAACCAGAAAGATGCAGAAGGCTTCATTACCCTGTTTGGTCTACCGGTGAAGATTGAGGCGCTGGTGGCGGCTGAGAAGGGCGGCAAGAGCCGCTATCGGCAGGGGTAGAACATGATGCTGTGGGGAGGGCGTTTTGAAGAACCGAGTGATGCCGATTTAAGAGCAATCAATGACAGCATCCATTTTGATAAACGGATGTACACGCAGGATATCCGGGGTAGTGTGGCTTATGCACGGGCGATTGCCGATGCGGGTGTGATTACAGGCGATGAAGCCGAACAGATCATCAGCGGTCTGGAGCAGGTGCGGGTGGAGTTTGACGCCGGGATTTTTGAGCTTCAAGCGGGTGATGAGGATATTCACACAGCAGTTGAGCGTCGCCTGACAGAATTGATTGGTGCGGTGGGGGGGAAGCTGCATACCGGGCGCAGCCGAAATGACCAGGTGGCGACCGATTTTCGGCTTTGGATGCTGGATGCTATTAACAGGGTGGATGCGCGACTGGCCGATTTGCAGATAGCCTTGGCTGAGAAAGCAGGCGATCATGTACATACCGTGATGCCCGGTTATACCCATCTGCAACCAGCGCAACCGATCACTGCCGCTCACTGGCTGATGAGTTTCTTCTGGATGATCGCACGTGACCGCGAACGGTTGGCCGATGCACGACGCCGTACAGCGGTTTCGCCCTTGGGGTCTGGCCCGCTGGCTGGGACACCATTTCCAGTTAACCGGGAAGCCCTGGCAAAAGCGTTAGGCTTTCATTCCTGTAGTCAGAACAGTCTGGATGCAGTAAGTGACCGCGATTTCGCAGCCGAGGCGCTGTTTGCATTGTCACTTATGGGTACACACCTGAGCCGGTTAGCAGAAGATGTAATCATTTACAGCAATCCGCTGTTTGGGTATATCACCCTCAATGATCGCTATAGCACCGGGTCGAGCATCATGCCACAAAAACGCAATGCTGACCCGATGGAACTGGCCCGGGGGAAAGCCGGGCGTCTGATCGGCAACCTGACGCGAATGCTGACAGTGCTAAAAGGGCTTCCCAGCACTTACGATAAGGATATTCAGGAAGATAAAGAAGCGGTTTTCGATTCGTTTGATACGGTGACAATCATTTTACCTGTTGTTACGGCTATCATACGGACATTGAAGCTGAACGCAGAGAAGATGAGGGCTGCGCTGGGGGATGATCTTCTGGCGACTGACCTGGCTGAATATCTGGTTCGGCGGGGAATGCCTTTCCGACAGGCGCATCATGTGGTGGGGCAGGCGGTGCGCCTGGCAGCGGAGAAAAATCTGAGCCTGTCACAACTTCCCTTCGGAGTGCTGTATGAATTGTCTGATCTGTTTTTGCCTGATGTAGCGGAAGTATTTGACTTTGATGCTTCAGTTGCACGGCGGCGTTCTACGGGGGGAACAGCTCCTGAAGCAGTACAGGAGCAAATAATGGCCGCAGATAAGTGGCTGGAAAATCATCAACCAATTGCTTAATGTGCAGAATGCACAACGGTTTCCAGCTAAGGTAAACGAAGATGGTGAAGGAACGCACAATTTATGAGCAGAGGGGTTGACTAATTTGTGGAAGCTCGTTACTCTATTCCTCAATTCATTATGTGCATGGTCTAAAATATGAACGCGCGCAGTAGAAGCAACAGCATCGTACTCAGCCTTATTAGCCTTCTTGTACTCGTCATTATTGGCGGGTTATAACGGCTTGGGTGGGTAACGAGACAGCGCAGCGCACGCGAACAGCAAAGCCCCCCAAGCCGGGGGCTTTTTGTTTACACGAAAATCTGAGGGAAAGATGATACAGACAACAACAGATCAGATAAATGGCAGAAGTCAACAACAGCAACCAAAATCAACTCAATCCTGGGATGATGCTGCCGCGAATCAAACAGCTGTGCATCAGCCCATGCCTGAACATGCATATGCAAGCGAAACACAATCGCCCACCCATGACGCGCTTTCCGCGATTTACAACCGGGATTACCGGGAGTAGAAAACGAGAAAGCGCGTTTTATTTTATTCATCATACAGGAGCGTTTCATGCCCGCTGAATTTATCTGGAAAAATGGCGAATTCGTAGCCTGGGAAGACGCGACCGTACACGTCACGGCCCACGCACTTCATTATGGCTCGAGCGTGTTTGAGGGGGTACGCGCCTATGCTACATCAGATGGCCCGGCTGTATTCCGGCTAAAGGAGCATACGCGGCGGTTAATGAATTCGTGCAAAATCGCGCGGATTGAAGTGCCCTATACAGAAGATCAGATTAATGAAGCGCTGCTGGAAACCATCCGGCGCAATGGGCATGAGTCGTGCTATGTGCGCCCATTAATTTTTCGTGGCGTGAATCGACTGGGTGTAGAGGGACGGCAGAACCCAACCGATGCTGTGATTATTACCATGGAATGGGGGCGTTATCTGGGACAGGAAGCCATTGACCAGGGAGTTGATGTGCAGGTGAGTTCGTGGCGGCGCATTGCACCTGATACATTCGCATCGCTTGCGAAAATCGGTGGGCAGTATGTCAACAGCCAGTTTATCAGCATGGAAGCGCACGATAACGGTTTCAGCGAAGGCATTGCGCTGGACTATGCGGGTAATGTGAGTGAAGGAGCAGGCGAAAACATCTTCGTCATCCTAGATGGGGTGGTGTATACACCCGGCGTTGGCTCATCGATACTGATGGGCATCACCCGTGATACGGCGCTGACACTGTTGAAAGATATGGGTTATGAAGTGCGCTTTGAGACAATTTCACGCGATATGCTGTATATCGCCGATGAAATTTTCTTCACTGGAACAGCCGCAGAAGTCACACCTGTGCGTTCGGTTGACCGTATCAAAGTCGGTTCTGGTTCGCGTGGGGCTATTACAAAAGCCGTGCAGGATGAATTTTTCGCGCTGACATCCGGTGAGAAACCTGACCGTTATGGCTGGCTGACACATGTCCGTCAGGCGCAGCCCGCCAGCAGCGGCGATTAAGATCAATAAAAATTGTGCCAGGAGAAGAGGGTATGTTACTAACTGGGTCTGAAATTCTGATGGAATGTCTGCTGCGTGAGGGTGTGGATGTCATGTTCGGCTACCCCGGTGGGGCAATTTTGCCGACGTATGATGCCATGACCAGATACCCGCAAATCCGGCACGTACTGGTACGGCACGAGCAGGGCGCGTCGCATATGGCTGATGGCTATGCACGGGCGACGGGGAAAGTGGGCGTAGCGATTGCCACCAGCGGCCCTGGCGCGACTAATCTCGTGACGGGGATTGCGACGGCGATGATGGATTCGTCGCCAATTGTGTGCATCACTGGGCAAGTTCCGCGAGGGGCAATTGGCTCAGATGCATTTCAGGAATGTGATATTACAGGTATTTCGCTGCCAGTGACGAAACATAATTATCTGGTAAGTGATGTGCGAGAACTGGCCTATATTGTGCGCGAGGCAGTCCACATCTCACGAACAGGTCGACCCGGCCCGGTGCTGATCGATATTCCGAAAGATGTCCAGACAGAAAAGACGGAATTTATTTACCCCGAAGGCGAAATCAGGCTGTCGGGTTATCGTCCGCCAAGCTATGCGAGTGAAGAGCAGATCGCTGATGCGCTGGAACTGATTCAGCAGGCAAAGAAACCGGTCATTCTGGCTGGACATGGTATTTTGATGTCGGGTGCATGGCAGGAATTGCAGGAATTGTCGGAACGGGCGCAAATCCCCGTTACACTGACACTTCTGGGCAAGGGGGCAATGCCGGAAAATCACCCCTTAACAGTGGGTATGATGGGAATGCATGGTGCAGCGGCCTGCAATTTTGCCATTCAGGAAGCTGACCTGCTGATCGCATTGGGGATGCGTTTTGATGACCGTGTGACCGGTAATCTTAAGAATTATTCCCCAAATTCACGCAAAATCCATGTCGATATTGACCCTTCGGAAATCAACAAAAATGTGAAGGTTGATGTTGGTATCGCAGGGGACGTAAAAACTGTTTTGACTCAACTGCTGCCAGGTGTGAAGCCGAAGCAGCACGCGCAATGGATTGGCCGCATCCGCGACTGGCAGGAAGATGGCAACGAACGCGACATTGTGAATTACGACATGGGCGATAAATTGTTGGGAGCGCAGGTCATTAATGATCTGTGGAAGTATACCGGCGGTGAGGCGATTACGGTATCCGATGTGGGACAACATCAGATGCTGGAAGCGCAGTATTATCCCCATCAGCGCCCCGCAACGATGTTGACCAGCGGCGGTCTGGGGACGATGGGGTTTGGTTTCCCGGCGGCGATTGGCGCGAAATTTGGCAGGCCGGACGAAGAAGTATGGGCCATCGTGGGCGACGGTGGCTTCCAGATGACACTGTGCGAACTGGCGACGGCTAAGCAGGAAAATGTGAAGGTCAATATCGCCATCCTCAATAATGCTTTTCTGGGCATGGTGCGCCAATGGCAGGAATTCTTTTACGAAGAACGTTATCAGGCAACACCGATGTTCAACCCGGATTTCGTCAAACTGGCCGAGGCATACGGAATTCCGGCCATGCGAGTGACACACCGCGACCAGATGGAAGAGTCTGTGGAGTTTGCGCGGCGGCACGATGGGCCAGTGTTGATCGAATATGTAATTGAGAAGGAAGAAATCGTTTACCCGATGGTTCCGGCTGGCGCTGACCTGGACAAGATGTTGCGTCGTCCCAAGCCGGGCGAGGTGCAATCATGATGAATAAAACTGAAAATAACAAACGCACACTGGTGGCGCTGGTGGAGAACAAACCCGGTGTCCTGAATCGGGTTGTCAGCCTGCTGCGGCGCCGTAATTTCAACGTAGACAGCCTGACGGTTGGACGCACGAATAATCCACATACTTCACGCATGACGATTGTGGTTGACGAAGCCAAGGGCAGTGGGCGGCGCATTGCAGCTAATCTCTTCAAACTGGTGAATGTGATCGATGTGAAGTTGATTTCGGATGAACCTTATGTGAGCCGTGATCTGGCACTGGTGAAGGTGCGGACGGACGACGCCGAATCGCGGAATGCAGTGACGATGATCTGTGAACGCTATCCGGCGCGCATTGTGGATATTGGGCCGAAGGTGGCAATTGTCGAGATTACCGCACAGGAGGATATTGTTGAAGCAATGATCGACGAACTCCAACCCATTGGCATCGTTGAGATGGTGCGGACAGGGGTGGTGGCAATGGGACGCGGTGTTCGCATTTTAGACGAAGATTACGAACCAGTTGTTCCCATCTCGGCACCAGCCGACAGTAATGGTTACCAGGTTTACGGTGTTTAAAATGACCGTTCATGATGTCAAGGCTTCAGTTCAGCAGCAGTTCGACAATGTGGCAGTGAATTACAGCACTAGCAGCGTTCATGCCAGCGGTGAAGACCTGACGCGCATGGTTGAAGTGGCGAACCTGAGAGGCAGTGAGCGAGTGCTGGATGCAGGCTGTGGGGCAGGACATACAGCTTTGGCTTTCGCGGCGAGGGCTGCCGATGTCGTAGCGTATTATCTGACACCGGGGATGCTGGTACAGGTTGAGCGATTGGCCGCTGAACGCGGTATCCAAAATGTGACGACACGACTGGGAGATGTCGAAGCGCTGCCATTTGATGAGGGTTCATTTGACCTGGTGGGTTCGCGGTTCAGCGCACACGACTGGCTGTATCCGGAGGTGGCGGTGCGCGAGTTTTGGCGGGTGCTGAAACCTGGGGGGCGATTTATCCTGAGTGATATTGTCGCGCTGGATGCACCTGCCTTGGATACCTTTTTGCAGACGATTGAACTGCTGCGTGATCCATCGCATGTACGCGACCATACTGTTGGTCAATGGCTGGGGATGCTAAGTGGTGCTGATTTTTCGGCGGATGTTATTTTTACCTGGGATTTGCCGCTGAATTTTGCCTCATGGGTGACACGGATGGCGACACCAGCGGCGAATGTGAGTATGATTAAGACGCTTTTTGATGGTGCAGCGCAGGAAGTGCGCGGCGCGATGGCAGTTCAGGCTGATTACACATTCAGTATTCCCGGTGCGCTGTTTATGGCGCAAAAATCTTAAGTTTGATGAGGGAAGGGCATTTGCCCGCCTATATACAACGGAGAGTTTGTTTTCAATGGCAACGCTTTACTACGACAAAGATGCTGACCTTGCGCTGCTGAATGGCAAGACGATTGCCGTCATTGGCTATGGCAGCCAGGGCCACGCTCATGCGCTCAACGCGAAGGACAGTGGCGCGAATGTGATTATCGGCCTTCACGAAGGCAGCAAGAGCAAGGCGAAAGCTGAGGCAGATGGGTTACAGGTTCTTTCGGTGGCAGACGCGACAAAAGCCGCTGACATCGTTATGGTACTCATTCCTGATACAACACAGGCACAGGTTTACGCCGAATCGATTGATGCTAACCTGAAGCCGGGCAGCATGTTGATGTTCGCGCATGGTTTTAATATTCACTTCAACGAGATTAAGCCGCCATCAAATGTGGATGTCACGATGGTTGCGCCGAAAGCACCGGGACACCGCGTCCGGGAAGTATTTCGTGATGGCGGCGGTACCCCAGGTCTGCTGGCAGTACATCAGGATGCAACCGGACAGGCAAAGGCGCTGGGGTTGGCGTATGCGCGTGCGATTGGCTGCACACGTGCAGGCGTCATCGAGACCACCTTCAAAGAAGAAACTGAAACTGATCTGTTTGGTGAGCAGGTGATCCTGTGTGGTGGCGTGACTGGTTTGATCCGGGCGGCGTTTGAAACGTTGGTCAAGGCGGGGTACCAGCCGGAAGTCGCGTACTTTGAGTGTATGCACGAACTGAAGCTGATCGTTGACCTGCTGTATCAGGGCGGTTTGAGCTATATGTGGTACAGCGTGAGCGATACAGCGGAATACGGCGGCTATGTGGTTGGCGACCAGGTTGAGAGCATGGTCAAGGAAGAATTTGATGGTGTGCTGCACCGCATTCAGGATGGAACTTTCGCACGGGAATGGATCGCCGAAAATAAGAATGGGCGGCCTAATTTTACGCCACGGCGGGCGCAGGAACATGATTTGCTGATCGAAAAAGTGGGTGGTGAATTGCGCGATATGATGCCTTTCCTCAATCCCAAACGTATCAAGCAGGAATCCTAAAAGGTTAAGCTGATGAAGCTCACACGGTTTGCGGATGTCAACGAATTTTATCCCAGGGTTGAGGCTTTCCTGCTGGAACATGAGGCAGAGCATAATCTGATTCTGGGGTTAACTTCAATGCTGAAGCGAACTGATACTTATCGTGATCCCTATCTGGTAAGTGTAGAAAATGGCAGTGCTGTCGTCGCAGTGGCTTTGCGAACGCCGCCTTTCAATGTCACCCTGTCAGAAATAAAGGATGAGGGTGCAATCCGCCTGATCGCGGAGGATGTCTATGCCACTTATGGTCGTGATCTGCCCGGCGTGAGCGGAAAAAAAGCTGTCAGTAAGGCATTTGCAAATTTGTGGAGTTCTATAGCCAGTGTCCGCCCCCGCCTGAATACTGCGTTGCGAATTTTTCGTCTGGAAAAAGTCAATCCAGTACAGAATGTCAGCGGTGAGTACCGTCATGCGACTTTGAATGAGTACGATATATTGGTTGACTGGTGGCTGGCTTTTGCTGCGGAGGCAATGGAGGCGACCAGCCGCGAGGATGCCGAATCCCGTATTGAAAGTCGGCTTGAAGCTGATACTTCATTGACTGGTTTACGGCTGTGGTGGGATGAAGGCAGACCTGTTTCCTTTGCCGGGTATACCGGGCCGACGCCGAATGGTATTCGGGTTGGCCCGGTGTATACACCACCGGAACTGCGCGGACGGGGATATGCCAGCGCGTGTGTAGCCGCATTAAGTCAGGAACTGCTGGACAGTGGGCGGAAATTCACATTTCTGTTTACTGACCTGAGCAATCCGACTTCGAACCATATCTACCAGATGATCGGGTATAAGCCGGTCGCTGATGTTGATGAATACCGATTTGATGGCAGTTAACAGGAGCAGTTCAGATGGATGATGACTCCGGTGTAGTTCGAAAGGGGGTGGTCTAATGTCCGAAGATGGCCTTGCTGATCTTATGCAACCGTCCCATTTAGACCGACAGGAAAGGACTACTCCCAAATGGCTACACAGATTAACGATAATCTGGTTCGCGTTTTCGATACCACACTGCGCGATGGCGAACAAAGCCCTGGCGCAACACTGAGCAGTGCTGAGAAACTGGAAATCGCCCGGCAGCTAGCACGGCTGGGCGTGGACATCATTGAGGCAGGATTCCCAGCGGCATCACCCGATGACCTGGCGGCGGTGCAGCGCATTGCCCGCGAGGTTGGCACGTCCGATGGCCCGACGATCTGCGGTCTGGCGCGGGCTGTCGAGAGCGATATTCGCGCCTGTTGGGAAGGGGTGAAGGACGCTGCCAAACCACGCATCCATACTTTTCTGGGTATGTCGGACATTCATCTCAAGCATATCTCCAATATTTCGCGGCAGGAAGCGCTGGAAGTGGTG
This sequence comes from uncultured Anaerolineaceae bacterium, assembly GCA_964447795.1. Classification (GTDB taxonomy): domain Bacteria; phylum Chloroflexota; class Anaerolineae; order Aggregatilineales; family Phototrophicaceae; genus CFX2. The sequence goes on along the minus strand of CAYUTY010000068.1, from coordinate 20,438 downwards.
CGGCGTGCGGTGACGCTGGCGCGCAGTTTGTGCCAAGATGTTGAATTCAGCCCGATGGATGCCGGGCGGACTGATCTGGCATTTCTGGTGGAAGCCTGCGCGGTTGCTATTGAAAGCGGTGCGACAACGCTGAATATCCCTGACACAGTGGGCTACGTAGCTCCGGCAGAATGGGGTGAATTCATCGGTAATCTGATTGCTGAAACGCCCGGCGGCGGGCCGGGCAGCGGTATCATCTGGTCGGTACACTGCCACAACGACCTGGGGCTGGCGACCGCAAATACACTGGCTGGGGTGCTGGCCGGGGCGCGGCAGGTTGAAGTGACGATCAATGGGATTGGTGAACGGGCAGGTAACACCAGCCTCGAAGAAGTCGTAATGGCAATTCATACGCGGAAGCAGTATTACGACCTGCGGACAAACATCAACACCCGCGAAATCATGAAAACCAGCCGACTGGTGAGCAATTATACTGGGATGCATGTGCAGGCCAATAAAGCGATTGTTGGCGCGAATGCTTTTGCACACGAGGCTGGCATTCACCAGCATGGCATGTTGAAAAATGCCAGCACCTTTGAAATTATGACGCCGGAAACGGTGGGACTGACACAGAGCCGACTGGTGTTGGGTAAACACAGCGGTAGACACGCCCTGAAAGCCCGGTTGCAAGAACTGGGTTACAACGTTGAAGGCGATGCGCTGAATCAGGTTTTCGCCCGCTTTAAAGACCTGGCGGATGCCAAGAAAAATGTGACGGATGCGGATCTGGAAGCATTAATCGCCGATGAATTTCATGGGCCGGAAGAGATTTTTAGCCTGGTGGACATTCAAGTGACATGCGGCACGATGGGGCTGCCGACAGCCACCGTGAAGATGCGGAACGGCGAAGGGGCAGAAATCATCCATGCAGCAGTTGGTACAGGGCCGGTGGATGCCAGCTATAAAGCAGTGGATGCAATTGTGAAAGCGCCTAACATGCTGATCGAATACAGTGTTCACAGCGTGACAGAAGGGATTGACGCGCTGGGTGAGGTGACAGTGCGTATCGCGCCAGATGGAAATGATAAACGCTCATTTGGGGGTTATGGAGCGCACCGGGACATTGTGGTTGCCAGTGTGAAGGCTTATTTGGCAGCCGTTAATCGAATGGTGGCGGTCATGGGAGATGGTGACCATAAACCTGAAGGCGATGTTTCGACAGTGGGCGTCAATCGCGCTCAGGCGTAAGGTTTAGGACTCACTCAGTTAACTGGAAAGACAGTGGGTTTAAACCCACTGTTTGAGCGAGAATCGACTTTCAACTGCGTAACTTGTAAGAGTTAACAAAAGGGTGAATTTCGGTTAAATTTTGCTAACAAATCCCAAATATTTGGGATAAATTGGGAAATATTGTAGGAAGAGCGATGGATACACAGCTAACACAAGGCAAAGCGCGCACACTGTTTGAGAAAGTGTGGGACAATCATCTGGTTCGACCACAGACGCCGGACACACCGGCTGTTTTATACATTGATCTTCATCTGGTGCATGAAGTCACCTCGCCGCAGGCATTCACGGTACTGCGCGAACGGGGGCTGAAGGTACGGCGTCCTGACCGGACGATGGCGACGATGGATCACAGCACGCCGACAACGCCGCGTAACGCTCAGGGCATCATCCCGGTGACGGATGCTATGGCTTCTGCCCAGCTTGATGTGATGCGGAAAAATTGCGCCGATTTCGGCATTCCGCTTTACGACCTGGGGACGCGCAATCAGGGTATTGTGCATGTGATTGGGCCAGAGCAAGGGCTGACGCAGCCGGGCATGACGATTGTATGCGGTGATAGCCATACCAGTACCCATGGTGCCTTCGGGGCGCTGGCATTCGGCATTGGGACAAGTGAGGTCGCGCATGTGCTGGCGACACAGTGTTTGCTCCAGAATCGCCCCCAGACGATGGCGGTACGGGTGGATGGACGTCTGCATCCCGGCGTGAGTGCGAAGGATATTATCCTCGCCATCATCGCTCAGATTGGGGTAGGCGGCGGAACCGGCTATGTCTTTGAGTATATGGGTGAGGCTATCCGTGCACTTGGCATGGAAGGTCGCATGACAATCTGCAATATGTCCATCGAAGGCGGGGCGCGGGCAGGGATGATCGCGCCCGATGAGACGACATTTGAATATGTAGCGGGTAAGCCGTATGCGCCAAAAGGTGGCGCATGGGAACAGGCGCTTGCAGCCTGGCGGACACTGCCAAGTGACGAAGGTGCAGCATTTGACCACGAAATCCGCCTGGATGCCAATGGTTTGACGCCAATGATTACCTACGGCACCAATCCCGGTATGGGAATGCCCATCACGGCCAATGTGCCAGACCCGGATAGATTGAGCGATGTGAGCGAAAAACTGGCGCTCGACAAAGCGTTGAAGTATATGGATTTGCAGCCGGGACAGCGTTTGGTGGGTAAGCCCGTGGATGTAGTGTTCGTCGGGAGCTGCACCAACTCGCGCATTTCTGATTTACGTGAGGCGGCCAAACTGATTAAAGACCGCAAAGTGGCGAATAATGTACGGATGATGGTCGTGCCGGGTTCGCAGCAGGTGAAGGCACAGGCGGAAGCCGAAGGGCTGCACGAAATCTTCAGGGCGGCAGGTGCGGAGTGGCGCGAAGCAGGCTGTTCCATGTGCATCGCCATGAACGGCGATCAGCTTCAGCCGGGACAGTACGCCGTCAGCACCAGCAACCGCAATTTTGAAGGGCGGCAGGGCAAAGGCGGGCGAACATTCCTGGCGAGTCCGCTGACGGCTGTAGCAACCGCTGTGAATGGGGTTATTACCGATCCCAGGGAGATGACAAACTGATGGAACCGATCAAGAAAATCACCGGACGCATACTGCCGCTGCCGATCAATGATATTGATACCGATCAGATTATCCCGGCTCGCTACTTGAAAGTGACCGACAAAAATGGATTGGGTGCGGCCTGCTTCACCGACTGGCGTTATAACGCCGACGGCACGCCCAAGCCGGATTTCCCCCTCAATAAGCCGGAATATCAGGGAGCGAAAGTTCTCATTGGTGGTCATAATTTCGGCTGCGGTAGCTCGCGCGAGCACGCGCCCTGGGCCTTGCTTGGCGCGGGGTTTAATGTGGTGGTCAGTACCTATTTTGCTGATATTTTCAAAGGCAATGCGCTGAAAAATGGCCTGCTGCCAGTGGTGGTAGATGATGAAACCCACAAGCAGCTCATCAGTTTGGCGGAAGAAGACCCGACCACAGAAGTCGCAGTTGATCTGGAAACACAAACACTAACGCTACCAGATGGGCGGCAGGTGACATTTCCGATTGATGCCTTTTCGCGCTACTGCCTCCTGAATGGTGTTGACCAGCTTGGCTTTTTGATGAATTTGGATGAGCAAATTCTGACCTACGAAGGGTTAAATCCGGCGCGAGTACAAACCGTCGTCGTATAAACGGAGAGTGTTCTTATGCAGCAGATCGCCATCTATGACACAACGCTCCGCGACGGCACGCAGCGGGAGGGAATTTCCCTCTCGCTAGCGGACAAGCTGAAAATTACGCGGCTGCTGGATAACTTTGGTGTAGCCTACATTGAAGGTGGCTGGCCGGGTTCAAATCCGAAAGATGCTGCTTATTTTGAGGCGGTCAAGGCGCTCGATTTGCAGCACGCAAAAATAGCCGCATTTGGTTCGACCTGCCGCAAAAATAGTGATCCGGCCACTGACCCCAACATTATCGCTCTGGTGGACGCCAGTACCCCGGTAGTAACAGTGGTCGGAAAAACGTCGATGCTGCATGTGACTGAGGTGCTGCAAACAACGCCGGATGAAAATCTGCGAATGATATGTGACAGTCTGCGCTATTTGAAAAGCCTAGGTAAAGAAGTGATTTATGATGCCGAGCATTTCTTCGACGGCATCAAGCTGGATATGGAATATGCGCTGGATACGCTGGAAGCGGCGATTGAAGGCGGCGCAGATATGGTGGTGCTGTGCGATACCAATGGTGGCGCACTGCCCTGGGAAGTTGCACAGTATGTAATGGCAGTCCAGCAGGCTTTTCCCGATACACCGCTGGGTATCCACACCCATAATGACGGTGAACTGGCAGTTGCCAATACGCTGGCGGCGGTTCAGGCTGGCGTGGTTCATGTGCAGGGGACGATCAATGGATATGGCGAACGCTGCGGTAACGCTAATCTATGCAGCATTATCCCTGACCTTGAGTTGAAGATGGGCTATCAGTGTTTGCCGGAACGCGACCACCTGCGGCATTTGACGAATTTGTCGCGGACGGTGGCGGAAATTGCCAATCTCGCGCCGGATAATCATCTGGCTTTTGTTGGGAAAAGTGCTTTCGCTCACAAAGGTGGGATTCATGTAGCGGCAATTCGGCGCAATGTGGACAGCTACCAGCATATCACACCGGAACTGGTCGGAAACGAAATGCGAGTATTGGTGTCTGATCTTTCCGGGCAGGGCAATTTGTTGAGCAAAGCGGAAGAATTCGGGCTCGATGTCTCCCGCGAGGAAGCGGTAGCAGTGCTGGAGCAGATCAAACAACTTGAACATGAGGGATTTGTGTTTGAAGGGGCGGAAGCCTCAGTTGCCATTCGGCTGCACCGGGCGAAACCGGGTTATAAACCGATCTTCACGCTGGTTGATTTCACGGTAATGGTGGCGGAGCGCGGTGGGCATTCACTATCACAGGCGATGGTCAAAATTGATGTTGACGGCGACATTGTGCATACGGCGGCGGATGGCAACGGGCCGGGGAACGCACTTGACCTTGCGCTGCGAAAAGCACTGCGGCCGCGCTATCCACAGCTTGCCGATTTCCAGCTTGCCGACTATAAGGTGCGTATTCCCGACGGCAATAATGGGACAGCAGCCACTACGCGGGTATTGATCGATACGCAGAATGGCTCCCAGCGCTGGAGCAGCGTCGGCGCGGGGACGAATATTATTCAGGCGAGCTGGCTGGCGCTGGTGGACAGTGTTGAATATGGGCTGTGTCTGGCGCATAGCGATGAACATGAAGTTGTCAGACAACAATAGCCAGCTTTATGAAAAGTGAATCGCAGGGTGCTTGCGGAAGGTATGGAATGGCGATAGAAAAGGTGAATCTGTCGGAGAAGTTCAGCTTATTCCACCAACATTGGAGTCCCAAGATCGTGGGTGAAGTCAATGGGATGCACGTCAAACTGGCGAAACTCCAGGGCGAGTTTGTATGGCATCATCATGAAACTGAGGATGAACTGTTCCTGGTGGTCAAAGGGCGCTTGCTGATGAAGCTGCGTGATGGTGATCTATGGATTGAAGAGGGCGAGTTCGTCGTCATTCCTCATGGGGTTGAACACCTGCCGGTAGCGCCGGAAGAGGTGCATTTGATGCTGTTCGAGCCAGCCGGAACACTCAATACCGGCAATTTGCAGAATGAGCGAACTGTCGCTCATTTAGGGCGACTCTGATATTTTTGAATCGGTGCGGGCTGGATGAATGAACCAGCCCGTTTTTATGCAGGAGTTCAGTGAATGAAAGCGACAATTTGTGTGCTGCCCGGTGACGGCATTGGGCCGGAAGTGACGGCACAGGCAGTGGATGTCATGTCTCGGATTGGAAATAAATTCGGTCATGATTTTACATTTAATGAAGCCTTGATGGGCGGTATTGCCATTGACCGGACGGGTAGTGCTTTGCCAACCGAAACCTTGCACGTAGCGGAAAATTCCGATGCGATTTTGCTCGGCGCGGTGGGTGGGCCAAAGTGGTCTGACCCAACGGCGGCAGTACGACCGGAAGATGGTCTGCTGAAAATTCGCAAGCATTTTGACCTGTTCGCCAATCTGCGTCCTGTGAAAGCGTACCCAGCATTGGCACAGCATACGCCGCTGCGACCTGAACTGCTGGAAGGTGGCGATATGCTGTTCGTACGGGAACTGACCGGCGGCAGTTATTTCGGGCCACGACAGGAACAGGGCGATGGCGATTCAGCTTATGACACCGAATTATATTCGGTAGGGGAAGTGGAACGAGTGGCGCACGTTGCTTTCCGGGCGGCACAGGGGCGTCGGGGTAAGCTGACTTCGGTGGATAAAGCTAATGTGATGGCCTCAATGCGGTTGTGGCGGCGCACAGTGGTACGGGTTCACGAAGATTATGCTGATGTTGACCTCGATCACGTGTTAGTGGATGCCTGCGCGATGTATTTAATGACTCGCCCTTCCAGCTTTGATGTTTTGGTGGCGGGAAATATGTTCGGCGATATTCTGAGCGATGAAGCATCCGTTCTGGCGGGGTCGTTGGGGATGCTGCCCTCAGCTTCTCTGGGTTCGGGTACATTCGGATTATATGAACCAATTCACGGTTCAGCACCCGATATCGCCGGGCAGGGTAAAGCCAATCCTACTGGAACGATCCTGAGCGCTGCACTGCTGCTGCGTTACAGCCTGGGTCTGGAGGCAGAGGCGAAGGCAGTTGAGGCAGCCGTTGAAGCCACCCTGGGCATGGGCGCACGTACTGCCGACATCGCCCCCAAAGGTGGCAGCTATATTTCAACCACTGAATTTGCCCAGGATGTTTTATCCCGGCTCTGAGCCGCCTTCGGCAGCATCGAAGCTGGCTGTACGTGGGCTGGCGAAGGTATGGTCTTCATCATCTGGCAGTGGGTTCGCCATCACATCTGTTTTAGCTAATGGATTTCCTGGCTTATCTGTCACCGCGTCGAGGCGTTCTTCCATGAGCGCCAAGGCGCTGGCATCAATCGCCGACAGCGTCTCGTCACCCACATCCGCTGTAACCGGATTAGAAAGGTGATCGGTTCGCTCCATTTCATCAGGCGATGGGGTATCAAGCGACGAACTGTTGAGGTATTTGCGATTAAGTTCGAGAATTGCTACTCCGGAAAGCAAAAACATGAGACGGCGGCCACCGAGTGACATAGCCGGCCAGGTGATGGCTCGCAAAGCACACAGGGCAAGGGCAATATAATACTCGAACCAGTTGCCTTCTTCGGTCAGGCACTGACCGACAATTTCCCGAATTGCCATGACCGAGGTAAGCGCTGCTACGACTTCGTGTGTGAGATAATCAGGCGATGTTCTCTTTTCAAGTGCTGATAGCCCCTGCAGAACTTTGCGTGCTGTATCCCAGCTATCGCCAGCTACAGGCATTACCACATCACCAAGGAGACTGATTTCCAGCGAAGTCCAGTCAAAAAGGGTATGGCCGTCTCGTGTTTGAGCGAAGTCAATCAGCCAAAGGCTCTGACCAGGGCCTACGAGGATATTGCCCAGGTGCAGATCACCATGAATTTTGCTGAGTGACCCATTGACATGCTTATCAAGCAGGTCTTCGTAAAAGTGTAGAGGATTCGGTGCCCGGCTATTGTTACCAAGCGGGATGGAACGTGAGCGGGTATCGAAATCTGGTTCTAGCTCCCGTACTGCTTCTTCCAGCATTTCATGACGTGTTTTAACGACTGTGCCGACCAGTCGCTCGACAATCTCGCCGCGATAATGTGACCTGTGCGCCAGGTTTAGCCCTTTGACTTCCATCTTATAGGCGCGTTTATCTGCCTCACTGCCATACCCGATAGCCAGCTTGAGAAGGTCGTTATCTCGCTCAACTTTTTGAACACAGAAATTTTCCAGTATGACCACATCACCATATTGAAACTGGCGCAGCTTGCTCTTTAAGCGAACACGGTTGAAGGGGATGCGGATTAGATGTGAGTCCGCGGGGATTTCGGAATCGGAGCGGTATTCAAGTAACAAGGCGGGAGGGAGCAGCCAATCATATTCCATCCATGCCTGAAAACGGAAAGGGCGTCGCTGCTGCCACCATGTTTTATTGAATTGTGTGTATAACTCTTTCTGAATGAGCTGGCCTAATCCGTCAATGCCTTCATCACGTACACGGTCACGTAAATCCTGCGGGACATCACCGGAGCTGGCGACAAGTGTGTATTTGATGCCTGCCAGATTGAATGAGTCTGGCACAGTCGGCATGTCTTCCAGGCGAGCCGTCCGTAAGGGAAGTGCATTTTTGACATGGGCTTCGTAGCGCTGCACTTCGTCCAGGATATTATCTGTCTGATCAATTTTAACGACGATGGAAGCATCTTCGCGATCATCAGGCTGAACGGGTGTGACGACCAGAATAAGCGCACCGCGAAATCCCGTCAGCCGGCGTTCGATGCGAATCCCCGCGTAACCCGAAAACATGCGGCGCAGGAGAAAAAGCTGTTCACGTTGAATAGAGTCGGCTGTGCCAAAGGCCGGGCCGAAGCTGATACTAATATCCGGCGGCTGGGCAGCACGGGTTGGTGTGAAGTCGCGTGCGGCGTCCGCCAGTAAGGCGATGTCCAGTTTAAGGGATTTGAGGACACGAATTGGCAGGCTATCACGCTCGTCAAAAATTGCACAGAGGAGTTCTCGCTCGGTGATATCTTCTTTATCGGCATCCAGCGCCATGTCATTGGCAATATTCATAATGATGTCGGTGCGTGGTGTATAAGGGATGCCAACCCAGAGACGCTGGTCTGTGCCTTTGTCGGTCTTGCGGCGGATAGCATCGATTACATAATCCGGTTGCTGACCGTTTGCTTCCAGTATGCCGCTGGCGATACCACCATGAATCTGGAGCAGGGCGATAAACAGATGCTCGACTCCAATATAATAATGCTGCATCTGCACGGACTCCTGCCGTGCCTTAATCATAATTTCACGTAATGTGATAGTTGTGTTTGACATAATTTACTCAGATTGTTCGATTCGCATCCAGGTGTGGCCGATGCGAAACATCTGTCCGGGGCTGACAGGGATGGTGCCGCGCACTCGCGCCTCACTATCATCTGCTTGTTCCATGAAGGTGCCATTGGTGCTGTTGCAATCCTGCAACCACCACCGATTACTTTCCCAGCAGATGTAGGCGTGCAGGCGAGAAGAAAAGGTGTCGTGGCGGAGGCAAATGTCACTGTCTTCACGTCTTCCTATGCTGATGAGCCATTTATCTCCCATGAACTGACCGTCGCCGTTATCTGGATTATAGGCCAGATGAAGGCCGTCCTCGACGCCGCTCATAATGGTAATTTCCAGTTTCAGGCTCAAAAATGACTCACCCCACAAAGCTTTTTCTAACGATTATAACCCCATTTCCAAAACACTTGCGATTTGAAGCGTTTTCTGTTACATTAACAACCACAATTTCATAGTTTTTGCATCTCATAAAGAGCGGTTGAGGGAACGGCCCGAAGAAACCGCGGCAACCCCCACACATTAGTGGGAAGGTGCCAACTCCGGCAGCGGTATGGCTGGCAGATGAGAAATGTGGTTTGCGTACATGAGGCTGACCACACACTCCAAGACTTCCGCCAGAAGTCTTTTTTGTTGGTACAGACTGCCCGGACTTGAGATGCACATCAGGTTCGGGCTTTTTGTTTCATGTTAAGGAGATGATGGGGTGACACTACAGGATATTGACCGCAAGCTCGAAGACCTGGTTGACCCACAGGTGGAGACGACCAGTCCACAGGGTAATAGTACCCGTGCCGTCCATGCGGGAACGAAACGGCGCAAAGCCTTTAATGCGCTGAATACGCCAATTGTACAGACAGCTACCTATACCTTCGGCGACACCCAGGAACTCATCGATTTCATGGAACGCAAGACATGGGGCGATGGTGATGACCGGGAAGAATATGGACGATATGGGAACCCGACAGTGGCGGCAGTGGAACATAAGCTGGCGGCGTTGGATTCTGCCGAAGATGCAGTGTTATATGCATCTGGTATGGCGGCAGTGACTTCGCTGCTGCTGTCGGTATTGCCTGCTGGGGCACATATCGTAATGACCGATGATTGTTATCGTCGGACTCGCCAGTTTTGTTTGACTTTTCTCAAACGTTTTGGCATTGAAACAAGTGTCGTGTCGATGGGTGACTATGAAGCGATGGAAGCGGCAATCATCCCCAAGAAAACCCGTTTTATCATTTCTGAAAGCCCCACCAATCCATATCTTCGCATTGCCGATCTGGAGAAGATTGCGCGTTTGGGCAAACAGCATCGCATTTTGACCCTGATCGACAGTACCTTTGCTACGCCGGTTAATCAGCGTCCGATTGAATGGGGGATTGAGTTCGTCATACACAGCGCCACTAAGTATCTTTCCGGACACAACGATTTGCTGGCAGGTGTAGTGGCTGGGCGGGCTGACCGTATAAAAGCGCTGCGGGATGCACGCGGGGTGCTGGGCGGAATTGTTGATCCGCAAAATGCCTATTTGCTGGACAGGGGAATTAAGACACTGGGCGTGCGCGTGGAACAGCAGAACCGTAATGCGCTGGCTGTGGCGGCATTTCTTGAAGCGCATCCTCGTATTGAACGTGTATGGTATCCGGGATTGGAATCGCATCCTGATTACCCAACAGCAGCCCGCCAGATGACCGGTTTCGGTGGTGTGGTGAGTTTTGAAGTGGGTGGCGATTTAAAGACAACCAGCCGCTTCATTGACCGGCTAAAAATCCCCTACTTCTCGCCAAGCCTTGGTGTGTTAGATAGCCTTATTGAACAGCCAGCGCTGATGAGCTACTACGAAAAAACCACCGAAGAGCGTCTGGCACTCGGAATTAAGGATAATCTGGTGCGCTTCGCTATTGGAATTGAAGACACAGATGATCTTCTAAATGATCTTGATCAGGCACTGGCGGGAATTTGAGTAATGCAGGGCGTTCCTATGTGGACGCCCTGTTTAGCTTATGTTAAGCGGGTGTGGGCTGATAGGGTCGTAAAATCCGGCTGAGCGCTTCAATGGTTGGTTCGGATTGATGCAGCCGGTTGGGATAATGGGCTTCGAGATCAGTTAAGTTGCTGCTGTGATAGTCGATGGTAGCTTCTGCATCTTTAAGGATATGACCGGTAAGGATGCCGAGAACAGTTTCGTCCGGACGAATTACGCCGCTGCTGACCAGCTTTTGTATGCCAGCCAGCGAACAGGCGGAGGCTGGTTCGCAGCCGATTCCGGTACGGTCAATCAGTGCCTTAGCATCCATGATTTCCTGATCGGAAACCTGCTCTACGACACCCTCTGTCCAGCGCAGCGTGCGGACAGCCTTGGCATAATTGACCGGGTTGCCAATCTTGATCGCAGTGGCAATCGTCTCAGCGTGCATCGGTTCGAGTTTATCCAGGCCGCGCTGATAACTCTGATAAAGAGGGTTTGCACCCTCAGCCTGGATAATCGCCAGGCGGGGAAGGCGGTCAATGAGGCCAAGCTCATAAAGTTCATGCAGTCCTTTACCGAAAGCGGAACTATTGCCGAGGTTTCCGCCTGGGCAAACAATCCAGTCTGGTACCTGCCAGCGCAACTGCTGAATGGCCTCGAACATGATGGTTTTTTGGCCTTCAAGCCGGAATGGATTGATCGAGTTCAGAACATAGATGCCGAACTGCTCAGCAACTTCGCGGACGAGTTCGAGATTTCGGTCAAAATCGGCATCAATCTGAATGCAAGTCGCGCCATAGGCAATAGCCTGTGCAAGTTTCCCGAGGGCGATTTGCTTGTTCTGGAAGAAGACAATGCCTTCCAGCCCGCTGAAGGCAGCATATGCTGCAAGAGAGGCGGAAGTGTTGCCGGTTGACGCGCAGGCAACACGCTCAATACCAAGTGCGCGAGCCTGGGTGAGGCCACCAGTCATGCCACGATCTTTAAATGAACCAGTCGGGTTTTCGCCTTCGTGCTTCATATACAGTGTGCGAACGTTAGCCCATTTCGCCAACTGTGGCATATGGTAGAGATTGGTATTACCTTCGGGGCGGCTGACGATGCAGGCACTATCGACATCCGGATTGACAAGTTCCTTGTAACGCCAAACACCGCTGTTGTATGGTGCTTCCAGCGTACCAAGCCGCTGGTCAAAAGAATCTCGGTTAATAGTGTGCTTCAGAATGTCCATGTCATGATGGACATCCAGCAGTCCTCCACAGGCGGCGCAGGTATACATAATCTGGTCAACTGGGTATTGCTTACCGCAGTCCATGCATTGTAGTATGCTTGGCATGATATTACGACTCTTAAAGGGTTCGGAAGCGAACATAAAGGATAGCAATTTCCCATGCTGAATACCAGTGCAGAAGCGTTCGCTCCAGCCACTATTGCTAATTTAGGTGTTGGTTTTGATATTTTAGGTCTGGCACTGGCCGAGCCGGGAGATGTGGTGCGGGTTGAATTCCGTGAGGAGCCAGGAGCCGTAATTGCATTGATTGATGGCGATAATGGAAAACTCCCTTATGATCCTGCCAAAAATACAGCCTGCGTTGCCGCGAATAGTGTCTTAAAACAACTTGGCATTGAACATGGTGTTAGTCTGTCAATTTATAAGGGTTTACCTTTAGCCAGTGGTCTTGGCAGCAGCGCGGCCAGCGCAGTTGCCGCAGCGGTAGCCGTCAACCGTTTATTGGGTGAGCCGCTTTCATGCGAAGAATTGCTACCTGCCAGCCTGGAGGGTGAGGCAGCAGTGAGCGGCTATCACGCGGATAATGTTGCTCCGTGTCTGTTTGGTGGAATTACCCTTGTCACCGGGACAGATCACGCCGCCATCCGACGTTTGCCTATCCCTCAGGGGTTGTATCTGGCATTGGTGACACCTGATGTGGCAGTCCCAACCGCAATGGCACGTTCCGTGTTGCCAGAGTCAGTATCCTTACGAACGATGGTCGCTCAGACGGGTGGCGTTGCGCGACTGATTGATGCCTTGTACCGGAGCGACCTTGAAGCGATGGCTGCTGCCATGGAACAGGATGATGTGGTGGAACCGGCGCGGGCGCACCTGATGCCCAAATTGGCTCATATGCGGGTACTGGCAAAACAAGTGGGGGCATTGGGCCTGGTCATCAGTGGCGCGGGACCGACTTTATGTGCGATTTGTGATGTGAAAGAAACTGCAGAGCGTGTTGCAAACGCCATGTATCAGGCTTATTCTGAGGCGGGTATAACCAGCAGTGCTCGTTATACACAAATCTCGGAAGAGGGCTCTTATACGCTTCACTATCCTAACTGAAAGCGAAATGAAAAAGGGTGATTTTCGTTGACACCCCATGCCATTTTCTGTATAATAAATTTAGATTGTTCTGAAAGTAACAAACGACTGCCCAACATATTGACAAGGTAGGCTCTCAGCATGGCGATTCAAGATGGGATGCAACTAGTAGAGAACATCATGCTTGATGCGGTTGAGAGTGATGTGGTGACACTGCGCGACGCCAGTCGGCACATTCTGGCCGCCGGCGGGAAGCGGGTGCGACCACGCCTGTTGTTGCTTGCACACGAAGCCTGCGGTGGCGGCGCTGTCGCGGATGCGGCACGGATAGGTGCTGCGGTTGAACTGGTACATACTGCAAGCGTGGTGCATGATGATATTAACGATCACGGCGTGGTTCGGCGTGGTCGCCCTTCGGTCAATGCCATTTGGGGACGAACGTTTGCCCTGCTGACGGGAGACTTTTTATTCACAAAAGTCTACGAATTGATGGCTCCCTACAAAGACCTGAATATTCTCCTGGCTGAAGCAACTGTTGCACTGGTAGAAGGTGAGACACTTCAGGCCAGTGCCGTTAAGGAAAACAATTTTACCCGTGAGGTCTATTATCAGATCATCGCCCGCAAGACAGCGGCGTTATTCAAAGCTGCGGCTTCGTTGGGCGGCAGTCTGGCAAATGCTGATGAAAAAGTAGTGGAAGCTCTTGGGCGCTATGGTTTTAATGTGGGTCTGGCATTTCAGATTGTCGATGATGTGCTGGACCTGACAGCCGATACCACTCAACTTGGGAAGACTGCTGGCATTGATCTGGCTCAGGGCAGGGGCTTTGCGGCGACTTACAGCACGAACACTCACGGCACGGATAGTGTTGCTGTGGCGGAAAAGGAAGATGCTGCTCCTGATGTGATGACGACGATCAAACAAAAAATGCTGCGTGGTGATGCCATTACCGAGGCGAAAGCACAGGCACATATGCTGATTGAACAGGCTATTGCCATGCTTGATTTGCTTCCAGCATCCGCTGCGAAAGATGAACTGGTTGATCTGGCCTATCTGGTGGTTGACCGCGATCACTAGATCGAAATTCGATAGCTGATGGTTGAACGAGGGTGTAGTATGCACCCTCTTTTTGTTCCTGTTAGAATTACCACGTCTAAACAGACGAGGAAAATTATGTCGATCAAAGTTGTTTCTGTCAAAGCGATACGGGCGATTGAAGCTGCGGTGGACGCGGGCGGGTTAACGTATGCCATGATGATGCAGAATGCTGGTCATGCTGTGGCGCGCCGTGTGGTTGAAATTCTGAAAGACGAGGCTGATTTTCGTCCTGATCCGCGTGTGACGGTGCTAGTTGGCCCCGGCAATAATGGTGGTGATGGATTGGTGGCTGGGCTGGCTCTCGCTCGAACCGGTACAGTGCAAGTGCGTTTTTATCTGCTGAAAAACCGGGATGGAAGCGATGATAATTTTCGTGCTGTGCAGGAGGCCGGGTTATTCGTTGCTTTGGCGGAACACGATCATGATTTCCGTGTGCTGCGCAATATGGTCGCCAGCGCCGATATTGTGCTGGATGCGCTGTTCGGTGTTGGCGTGAAACTGCCTCTCCGCCCGGATGTGGCAAAGCTGATGCGACAGGTGACACAGGCGCTAAACGACGAACAGCTCCCTGAAACAGATGCCGAATCGTTTATGACTCCTGCATCACGATATGTTGACCTTACCCCGCGACGAAAACCGCTGGTCATCGCTGTTGATTGCCCAAGCGGTATGGATTGTGATACAGGTGCGGTTGATAATCAGGCTATCCGCGCAGACGAAACGATTACATTTATTGCCGCTAAGCCGGGATTGTTCGAGTTTCCCGGCGCGGGTTTGGTCGGTGAACTCCTTGTTGCCCCGATTGGCATTGATCCAAAATTATTGCAGTTGAAAGATGAAAAGCGTTATGTGCCGGACATTCCAGTGATTCGCGGGATGCTTCCGGCACGTCCGGTCAATGCCAACAAAGGGACTTACGGTAAAACCCTGATCGTAGCAGGGTCAGCCGATTACAGCGGCGCGGCAGGATTGGCTGCGCGAGCGGCTTACCGGGCGGGTACAGGATTGGTAACGGTGGCCGCGCCAGAGGTCGTCATCAACCGTTTGAGCGGTCATTTGCTGGAACCGACGTGGCTGTGCCTGCCTGATGAAGCGGGTTTTCTTAAGCGTGAAGCAGCTGAAATTCTGGCTGAAAAAGCGCCGAATTATGATGCGCTCCTGCTCGGCTCAGGCTGGGGAACGAAAGCCACCACAGGCGAGATGCTGTCCGCATTTTTAGAAGTAGTGTCGAAATCTGATAAACTGCCGCCGCTGGTAATTGATGCCGACGGACTTAACTTGTTAAGCAAGCTCGATTCATGGTGGACGTTGCTGCCGAAAAATACGGTTATCACGCCGCATCCGGGTGAAATGGGGCGGCTGGTTGGCATCAGTACAGCGGATATTCTGGCAAAGCGCTGGGAATTGGCGCAGAGGAAGGCAACTGAATGGCAGGTAGTTTTGGTCTTGAAAGGAGCGCATACCCTGGTCGCGGCACCAGACGGCTTTTTGGCTGTGCTTCCCTTCAAGACGGATGCGCTGGCAACTGCAGGAACGGGTGATGTTCTCGCGGGCTTGATAGCTGCACTGCTGGCGCAAGGTTGTAAACCATTTGAAGCAGCCGTTGTGGGCGGTTATCTACATGGATTAGCCGGTCAAATGTGGGGGCGGCGTCTTGGCACGACGCGCAGCGTGGTCGCCGGGGATATTCCTGATGCGCTGCATCTAGCATTCAGAGCAATTGAAAAAGCAAAGTGATTTCAGCGGGCGTTTTCGTCGATGAGGCCAAGCTCGATCTGACGTCGTCGGGCGGCAGCTTTGCCTTCAGCAAGACTTTCCGCAATTGGGTCAGCGGGAACAATCGACTCCAATTTGCCACGAATATTCTCACCGGCCCCGGTGATTTGTTGGCGCAGGCCACGCCCCGGTGCTCTGAACAGCGCTACCAACCCACCTGCCAGTAAACCAAACGCGAATCCGAAGATGAGAAGTCCGCTGTCAAGATCGGGTTGGTCATTCTGACTCATGTTGTTTTTCCTTAGTCGGACGGATAGCTCGCCGGATACCACCTACCTCGCGGAAAAGAATCCCCACGCCCGCCAGGAAGCCACTGGCACGGATGAAAGGTTGGGTAACGTTGTTACCAACAAATTCAACCGTTCCCCTGGCGCTGTTTATTGCCTCCTGGGTGTTTTGCAGTACCGGCTTAACCTCGTTCTGAAGCAAGTTGATGAGACGGGCAATTTGGAGAATCAAAATTGCCAGTGCGCCGATGATGACCATAAATTCCAGCGCCATAACAATAATCACCAGGTCGCGGATCACCTGAATGACGGCGGCTGTGTTTGGGGCGTCGCTGAAAAGAGCAAAAGCCAGCCCCACTAGAAAAAGCAGTATAATTACTCCGCCAAGCACAGCCGCAGCGATGATAACAATGCGCTGTACAGTCCATTTGCTGGGGGGTGATGCAGGAGTAGGCGGCTGTACTACTGAAGTATCATTTTGGTCTGACATAGTCACCTTTTATCGCATCCTGCGTTTGGTGGTTTGTTTAGCAGTCAACACATGAGCGACAGCCAGCGCTACCAGCGCACCGAATGTTGCTGTCACAATCCGCAATGTGCCAATATTCAAAAAATTGATCTCAAAAATAGTGCCGAAAATATGCCCCAGGCCAAAACCTACCCAACCAGACAGCAAAAATAATGCCAGTCTTCGTACATCGCCGCCCATAATCAGGTGGAAAGACGCACCGTAAAGCGTAGCCAGAATAAAACCGAGAGTCGTAGTCGGGGCGGGCAAGTCGTTTTCCTTGTGTGACGACTATGGTACAATTCAGTCCGGCTCACAGTGTAGCATAAAGTGGTGTTTTGACCACCTTTGAAAAGCGTTTACAATACATTCTGATGAATATTTTAGATCACCGCATTCTTATACCCCGCCCCAAATCGCCAGAGACAGTATGGGCAGTCATTGGCGATCTCAGCAAGAATCCAACCTGGCAGGTTGACTGCCGCAGTGTGTCTTTTATCAGCACTATGCATACAGGTGTTGGTGTACGGTGGCGTTATACCACAACAGGTGGGCGTGATTATGTCGCTCAGACTACGGCATGGTACGACGGTTTAGGCTATGAATATAAAATAGTTGATGGGTTGGCGCTGCGCGAAAATCTGGGGCGAATTCGGCTTCAGGAAATACCGGATGGCACCGTTGTCCAGTGGACATTCAGCTACGAAGTAGGCGGCGTGCTGGGTGGGATGCGAAATGCTCTGAGCTTGAGGCGTCAGCTTGAAAGCGCCATGGTCGATAGCCTGAAAACATTATGGCGGGTGGTCAATAAAATAAACGAAGTTGATAAGGCACATGAAGCGCGTTCCTTATTGCGGGATGCGCCTGATTATGAGGGACGGTTGCAATATAAACCGCGCCATCCATCTGCTAAACCTGTTGAAGAAAATAGTTCCCCTAGTCATTCACCCATCGTAGAACCAGCATTTTCAGATGACGATACGCGCCCTCGCCAGCCTGTTGTGCCTCCGGAGTCATCTCCTGAGCCGGAGTTCTTGAGTGAAATTCCGTCCACGCCTTCAATCACCATTATTGAAGCTGAACAGCAGCCCGACACGCTAATCGTTCTGGATGACGCGCAGGAAACATCGGACGAGGGCAGCAATCAGGCAGTTTTGTTATCAGAAGACGACCATATAGCTAAGCCAATCCCCTCACTGTTGGATCAGCCAGCGATAGTTGAGATTGCAGCTTTGGCGGAAACGCCGTCTCCTATGACAGCGGATATTGTGCCAGATGTTCCGTTGGTGGAACCGCTGCAGGAAACAGAAACTTTGGCTTCTGAGGAGGCGCCAACTGTAATTGCCCCACGACACGGTAAACTGGATACGGCTGAAGTCAGTGTTTTTGATCTGTTTGGGCTTCCCAAGCCCAGTGAAACACAGGAAATTGCGCGTGTTGTTCAGTCGGACATGCCAACGGTGCCACTTAATCGTGTGGTAGAGATTAAAGTTGAACCGGAGCGGCGTGTTGGTTACCGGGTGATTTTACGGCGTAAAAGTGTCAAACTTCGCCGCCCAGTCTCCTGAAGTCAGGAAATAAAAACGCCCAACTGTTCTTTTAGCCAGCCACTCACTTGCGCGAACAGCGCAATCCCTGGTGGTACAACGCCGCATGAATGCGGAGACTACCATACAAACCCCGACCGATACAAATTGTTATCGTTGATCCCCAGATCAACCCCAATCTCGGCAATGGGTTTTCCGCTGCTTTCCATTAACCAGCTTCTTCACGCTTAAACTCTTGTACGTGCTTTCGGTGATTTATTACCATTGGCCTCTGTTCCTCGATTCAATCTACCTGCCTCTTGTTTCTTCCTCCACTAAATCGGGGCAAGTTTAGTTTGCCCCGAACTCAGGTTACATAGATGGTTATCGAGAGGGGATTAGTTGTATTGCGGCAGCCAGCTACCGTGTGCTTCAATCAAATCATCGACCAGCGACCAGATTTGTTCCAGGTCGAGTTCGGCGGCGGTGTGCGGGTCGAGCATCGCAGCGTGATAGATATGTTCGCGCTTACCCGTTAATGCAGCTTCGACCGTAAGGGATTGGACGTTGATGTTCGTCTGCATCAAAGCGGCCAGGTGTGGCGGGATCGCGCCGATCCTGGTGGGCTGGATGCCATTTTTATCGACAAGACAGGGTACTTCCACGCAGCATCCTTCGGGCAGATTGTCGATCAGGCCATGATTGGCTACATTGCCGTAAACTACGCGCGCTGTACCGGTTTCCAGGCTGTGTATGATGCCTGATCCATACTCAATGCTCTGTTTGACCTGAATTGGCGCGCCGCCTTCGAGAGCCACTTGCTGGGATTTCCAGTCGGCAATCTGGTTTTTGCAGCGTCGGATATATTCATCCAGGGGGATGTTAAATTCCTCGATGAGGTCAGAGCGGTCGCGCTTGATGAACCAGGGCACATATTCGCTGAAGTGTTCGCTGCTCTCGGTCACAAAATAGCCCAGGCGTTTAAACATCTCGTAACGCACCCGATTCCAGTCTGGCACACGATCATCTTCCATGACCTTGCGGATTTGCGGATACAAATCCTGGCCCTCACGCTCGAACTTGAGGTAAAAGGCCATATGATTGATGCCTGCAACAATATAGTTGATTTCTTCAACCGGAATACCGATGTCGTGTGAAAGTTCGCGGGCTGTACCCTGAACACTGTGGCACAGGCCAATAGTCTTGATGGATGAGGCGCGGTTGATCGCCCAGCAGTTCATCGCCATTGGATTCACATACTGGAGGAAGGTCACGTCGGGGCAAAGCTCCTCCATGTCGCGGCACATATCAAGTAATACAGGGATGGTGCGCAGACCGCGCATGATGCCACCGATGCCGAGCGTATCGGCGATTGTTTGACGGAGACCATATTTTTTGGGGATTTCGAAGTCTACCACTGTACCAGGTTCATAGCCGGCTACCTGGATCATGCAAATGGCATAATCTGAGCCATCGAGCGCCTCGCGTCGATCCGTTGTGGCGGTGATGGTCGGACTAATACCTATTGCGTCGGCCACTCGATGGGCGACTATTTTGGAGGTCCGTAGGCGCTCCTCGTTAATTTCGTGCAGTGCGATTTCAGTATCCGCCAGTTCGGGATTTGAGAGAATATCACCGAGCAGGTTCTTGGCGAATACGGTGCTGCCTGCACCGATAAAGGTAATTTTCGGCATTATGAATGTTAACCTTTCTCAGCTATTCGGAACGAATGAGAGTAATAACCGAATTGGCAGTCACATTAGAGACAGTCGAAACCAGACCGTCCGGCCAGCGCACTTCCAATCGCGTAAATGCAGATTGAGCAGGAAAGCCAAAATGGACACGGGCCGGATCGCCCGACAGATAACCACTGCCCGAACGCACGTCGCGGAAATAAGTGTCCCTATCAGTATATAAACCCAGAGTCGCACCAATAGCGCGGGTATTTCTGGAGGGCAGCCAGCGTAATTCGACCTGCAAACTGTCTCCACCACACAGTTGGTTTTCAAATAACTGGGATTGTGTGTTCAGGTTATTCACGACTATATCTAAGTCGCCATCGTTGTCTAAATCACCCATCGTCATGCCGCGACCATTAGCGAGACTGTACAGTCCCCATTCTGTCATCCGTTGAAAGTAATTCCCGGCCTGATTACGATAGACTGCATTCGGCTCGACGAGTTCGGCATTGGGCAGATGACGAAAGATGTCCTGGGCGATCATACCATTGACCACGTAAAGATCGAGGAATCCATCCTGATCC
>CAYUTY010000067.1:0-31151 GCA_964447795.1 uncultured Anaerolineaceae bacterium | reverse complement strand
AAAACAGCCGCATCCTTGAATCGCTGAAATCTGAAAAAGCGCTGCCGGAAAGCGGCGTGATTTACAGCCCCTACGGCCCAACCAGTGTCAGTACAAAGGTGGCGGCACTGGTGCAGAATAGTGAGCGGGTTGCCAGCGGCATCACCGGCGAAAAAGTAGAAGTAGTGCTGGCAGAGACGCCATTTTACGTCGAGGCAGGCGGCCAGGTGAGCGACACTGGCACAATCAGTGGTGAAGGCTGGCTGATCGAAGTCGAAGATACGCGCCGCCCTGTAGCCGGGCTAATCGTCCACATTGGCGAATTCGTGGAAGGCACGCCTAAAGCAGGAGACAGCGCGCGAGCAGAGGTTGATGAAGCGCGGCGGAAATCGGTCACTCGCAATCATACCGGCACTCATCTATTACATGCAGCCCTTCGTAATAAACTGGGAAACCATGTGCAGCAGCGTGGTTCCTTAGTAGCGCCAGATCGCTTGCGTTTTGACTTCGCGCACGATCAAAAAGTAGGTGACGACGAATTAAGCGTAATTGAAGCCTCAGTTAACGATGCAATTTTGGCGAATTACCGAGTGACTGCTAAAGAAAAATCGCTGGCGGAAGCGCGGCAGGAAGGCGCAATGGCGCTTTTTGGCGAAAAATACGGCGAGCGCGTTCGCACGATTACGATAGGCAGCAATGACGAGCGCTACAGTTATGAATTATGCGGCGGCGTCCATGTGGGAGAAACGGGCGAAATTGGGCCGTTCATTATCGTAAGCGAAGGCAGTGTCAGCGCGGGAATCAGGCGTGTAGAGGCACTGACCGGGCGCGGCGCGGTAGAGTATATTCAGCAGCAGTTGAATATGCTGGGCGAAATAGCTGGTCGGCTCGGCACGACGCCAGAGTTAGTGGGCCAACGGCTGGAAAATCTGCAAGAAGAGCTGACAGCGAGCAAAAAACAAATCGCACGGCTACAGGGAGACATTGCACGCAGACGATTCGCTGAAATGGTGAATAATCTGGAGACTATCAACGGTGTACCAACGCTGATTGCCCAGATGGACGGCATGACAATGGATAATCTGCGCGAAGTCTCGGACTGGTTCCGGGACAAGGTGAAAAGCGGTGTACTGGTCTTGGGCAGCGCGACAGATGACAAACCCCAACTGCTGGTAAGCGTAAGCGATGACCTGACAAAAAAAGGGCTGCACGCGGGCAATCTCATTAAAGAAATAGCAGCGGTTGTCGGCGGCGGAGGCGGTGGTCGCCCGAATCTGGCACAGGCAGGCGGAAAAGATGCCAGCCAGCTTCCCGCAGCCCTGGAGCGCGCACGGGTTATTATTGGCGACAACAACGGTGCATAACACCTTGCTGGCTTAATTTAATGACCGGACATTGAATGGCGAACCGACCAGAGTACATCCAACTCGAAACCAGCGACGATGCCAGTTCGGTACGTGATCGACTGTCGTTCCTGCGCGGAAAAAGAGTCCTGCTGATCTGGCCGGAGGAAGGCAGCATCCTTAACCGTAAACTCGATCTGGTACTGATTCAGCGAGAGGCGATGCGCCGTTCAGTTCAGATCGCGCTGGTGACTCATGATCCACAGGTAGTTCAAAATGCCAGTGAATTAAACATCAGCACCTACGAAACCATTGGCGCAAGCGACCGGGGACGATGGCGACGGGGACGTTCAAAAGTATTCACGACACGTTTCCAGCGGCCCAAAGATGAGCCGATACCAGATGATTTGATGGAACTGGTCAGTCGGGTGCGGGCGGAGGAATCCGCTATTCAGAAGCGATGGCGTCTCCTTCGACGACTGACAATGGGTGTATTACTGCTGGCTGTCGCTGGAGGGCTGACTTATGTGTTTCTACCGACTGCCACGGTCATTTTGATACCCGCACAGAGCCAGATACAAAGCGCGGTGGAAATGGTGGCTGACCCAAACGCGCAAAATGTTGATGTTGAAACACGCATTATCCCGGCGACACGGCTGCGGGTGCAGGTTGAAGATACCGGCACAATCGAAACCAGTGGGATGCAGGATTTAGGCGATGCCACAGCGACGGGTTCGGTAGTGTTTATCAACCAGACCAATAACCCGGTAACGATTCCGTCGGGTACGATTGTTGTCACTAGTGCAGGCATTCCGATTCAATTTCGCACGACTCAGGATGCTGAACTTTCCGCCGGAATCGGTTTACAAGTGGAAGTTCCCATTGAAGCGCTCCCTACCTCAGCGGGCGAGGCAGGCAATGTTGATGGCGGGGTCATCAACACAGTGATCGGCGGGCTGGCTGATGATGTGACCGTGCGTAACATCACTCCCACTAGCGGCGGAACAGCACAGTCACGACGGGCGGTGAGCGCAGAAGACCGTAATCGTCTCATCGCAATGGTACGGCAGCAATTACAGGCACGAGCCTATGTGGATATGGAACCACGTCTAACCGCGACTCAATTCATCGTCCTGGAAACCGTCCGCATCGCTGAAGAACGCAATGATTGGATGACATTCAACGCCAATGTCGGCGACGTAAGCGACACCCTATCGCTGACCATGCGGGTAGTGGTAGAAGCAATTGTAGTCGATGAACAGGCCGGACAACAGATTGCACTGGCGCAGCTTTCGAGGCAAGTGCAGACAGGGCAATTCATTGAGCCGGGCAGTGTCGCTTACGAACGCGGGCCGGTGACGAATGTTGATACCAGCAGCGGACGGGTGTCGCTCTCGTTCAATGGCAGGGGGACTGTAACAAGTCAGGTTGACCCGGCAATCATCCGGGAAAAAATAGCCGGGCAGCAAATGAATGATGCCATCGCATTACTGGTGAGCGAGTATCCACTGCAACAGGGGACAACACCGCAGATTACCATTTCACCGGACTGGTTTGGCGGTCTGCCGCTGCTGTCGTCACGCATCACCGTAGAATTACAGGATGCTCTCTCGTGAAGCTGCTTGGAATCGATCATGGATTGAAGCGCATCGGATTGGCGGTAAGCGATAATTCAATACTCGTCGCACGAGAACTGGCTGTCATCAATCGCAAATCAAATCGTGAAGATTTTGAGCGCCTAAACCACATTGCAGCCCAACAAAAAGTGACAGGAATCGTAATCGGTCTACCGACGAACAGCGATGCCCTTCCCGGCGAATACACACAAGCCGATACTGTGCGAAAATGGGTCGAGCGTTTCCGCGAAACCACTTCCCTGCCAATCACTTTGTGGGATGAACAATTGACAAGTGTCGATGCCCGCGAAATTTCCATCCGCCAAGGGCGCAAGCGAACTGAAGCGATTGATGACCTGGCAGCACGAGTAATGCTGCAAAGTTACCTGAATGCGCTGCGGGATGGACTGGCCGAAGATTTAAGTGACGAAACGCCAAGTGGAGAAGGATAAAGATTGGGCCGACTGATACGGATATTGATTGCGGCGAGCGCAATTTTAGGGGTAGTAGCAATACTGTGTGGCGGGGTGATTTTCCTCGTTTCCGGTGGTGAGCCGATTGATTTCATACAAAAAACACTGATCCGATTCTCACTAGCGGGGCGGCAAGCCGAACTCAACCGTTCCGTCAGCACAGATGCCACGCCAATTCGCTTTAATGTGGCAGCAGGAGACACACCACCCATCATTGCACAAAATTTGTTAGCCGCTAATCTGATTCTGGATGCGGATTTGTTCGTTGATTATGTACAACTGAATGATTATGACCGGCAGCTTCAGGCCGGAACATATTTTTTGAACCGGGCGCAACCGCTTACACAAATTGCTCTGGCATTGACCGATTCGCGCAGCAGTCAGTTTCCCTTTCGGATTCTGGAAGGCTGGCGGATTGAAGAAGTCGCCAGTGCAATTGACAACAATCCCTATTTCGCTTTTTCCGGGACAGATTTCCTCAATATTGCCGGGCCGGGAGCAGAAGTTGATCCAGCCTTTGCTACCTCAGTTGGCTTGCCAGCAGGCGCATCACTAGAAGGGTTTTTGTACCCGGACACGTATCAACTCCCGGCGGAAGTCACTCCACCAATGCTGCGCGACATTCTGACCCAAACCTTCAGCGAACGAGTAAGCACCCAGCTTGCAGACGATGCCGACGCACAGGGATTATCACTATACGACGTGGTTACTCTCGCCTCGATTGTTGAAAGAGAGGCGGTTCATGATGATGAGCAACCGCTGATCGCCAGCGCCTATCGCAACCGACTGACTATCGGGATGCGCCTGGAAGCTGATCCAACGGTTCAATATGGCATGGGGTTCCGCGATGGAAACTGGTGGCCACGCATCACCGCCGCCAATTACAGCAATGTGATTTCTCCCTACAACACCTACCTGAATGACGGATTGCCACCAGGGCCAATTGCCAACCCCGGTATCAGCGCGATTCAAGCTGTGATCTACCCAACTGAGTCGGACTATTTTTACTTCCGGGCAGACTGTCGTTCGGATGGATATCATGAGTTCGCTCGCACCTTCCAGGAACATCTGGCGAATGGATGCTAGGGGAGTTGGCAGTTACCGGTTGCCGGTTGCCAGTTTCTGGAAGTATTGGCGACGATGGGTGTTTATAGCCGTATTTGCGCTGGCGGGGTGTGGGGGACAGGGCGCGAAGGGAATTGTGCGGATTGTACTGCTGAGTTCATTCGAGGGGCGCTACCGCGATGTGGGCTACGAAGCCTATTATGCAGCGCGGCTGGCGACCAGTGAATGGAATAATAAGCAGATCGAACTGTTAGCGATTGACGATGGCGGGACAGTTGAAAGCGCGGTTGAGCGGGCAAAAGCGCTGAGACTCGACCCGACGGTGCTGGGCGTAGTGGCGCTGGGTTACGCGGCAACAGACGCCGAGACACAGAAGGCGTTTGGCGAACTACCCCTTATCATCGCAGGAAGCTGGGGCGCACAGCCGGAAAGCGAATGGGTTTTCGTGCTGGCAAAGCCGAATTTGAATGCTTCACTGACTACACCACCGCGAGTGAGTCTGAGCGAAGCAGCAGGACTGGAAGCGCCGCTGGTGGGGCATGAGATTTTCGCGCTGGAATCGCTCCGCCAATTGCGCGAAGATTTGAGCGGAATCACTATTGTCAGCAGTACCACGCTGCCAAATGAAAGTTTCCGCGAACGATATATTAACAGCGACTCGTTCACACCTGAGCCAGGGTTGATCGCAGCATCGACTCATCAGGCGGTGAACTTATTGCTAGAAGCTGTTATGTCCGAACAGAGCCACAACGGCATTCAACAATTTCTGGCAAATCAATCTGAGGCAGGTTATTGGATAGATGCCCCTCTTCATTTCTTCGCTTATGACGAAAGTGGTGACCTATTTACCATAGATCGTCCCATAGAATAGTGGCAGGCGTTCAACAGATGTATCACTGTATGCAAACGCTTTTTCAAGATCGTCGCGGCAGGCTGCAATTTTAGACTCATCATTGGCGTAAATCCTGAGCAGTGGCACACCCTTCTCAACAAAATCCCCTACCTTCACTTCCAGTTTGAGCCCTACAGCAAGATCAATTGGATCACCCTTTTTTTCCCGGCCTGCACCCAATTCAAAAGCGGCACGTCCAATAAAATCAGCGGCAACCATTGAAATATAGCCATCCTGTGGGGCGACAAATTCCTCAACAAGGTTTGCTTTGGGCAAACGCGAGGGATCATCAAGCGCTGCGACATCCCCACCCTGCCCGGCAACCAACTGGCGAAATTTATCGAGTGCTTTTCCATTGTTAAGGTATTCAATCAACAATGCGCGTACATCATCCTCATTTGTCCAGCGTTCTCCACGCCCAGCGAGACGCAGCATGTACCCCGCCACTTCCAAACAGTGTTCACGGAAATCCTCTGGCCCTTCGCCATACAGGGTTTCAATCGCTTCCGCGACTTCGAGCGCGTTGCCAACCGCTGCTCCAAGTGGTTGATTCATATCAGAGATAACGGCGATCATTTCCCGCCCAGCATCGACACCTATATCGACCATAATTTGCGCCAGAGTACGGGCATCTTCAAGATTCGTCATAAATGCACCGCGCCCAACTTTGACATCGAGGACAATACCATTTGCACCAGCAGCAATTTTTTTACTCATAATACTACTGGCGATGAGCGGCAAACTGGGAACAGTCCCCGTGACATCACGCAGAGCATAGAGTTTGCCATCGGCAGGCGCGAGATCGGCGGACTGTCCAGCGAGGACGATGCCATTTTCGCGGGCGAGACGCCGGAATTCCGCATCGGACAAGTTAACATTGTAGCCTGCTAGCGCCTCCAGCTTATCAAGCGTACCGCCAGAATAACCGAGTCCACGTCCGCTCATCTTGGCGACGGGGACACCGCAAGCTGCAACCAGCGGCAAAACCACCAGTGAAGTCTTATCCCCAACACCGCCGGAAGAATGTTTGTCAACCGCATAACCGATAACAGGAGATAAATCCAGCACATCGCCGGAATGTGCCATCGCCAGTGTAAGATTGACGGTCTCCTCGCGGGACATACCGCGTATAAAAACAGCCATTAGAAAAGCGGCTGCCTGATAATCAGGTAAGTATCCACTGGTATAAGCGTCTATAAACCAGTTAATCTCGTCACGGGTAAGCACTTGCCCATCGCGCTTTTTAGCAATCACATCAACGGCGCGCATTTTTGACTCCCAGGTGAATGAATATGATTTCTATTTTTTTACTGATGACCTTATTCGCCATCATCCATAGCTGGCTGGCCGGGCAGAATATTAAGCAGACCATCCGGCGGCGAGTGGGCGACCAGGCATATCATGGTTTTTTCCGCATCGCCTACAATGCACTGGCTATTGTAACACTTGCACCGATTTTTTGGCTGATTTTGCGACAACCAGGCCCGGTCATCTGGCATGTCGAAGGAATTGGTCAGATTTTCCTGGTCATCATTCAACTTGTCGGAGTAATCGGTGTAGTGGTATCATTGCTGCAAATTGACACACTGCGTTTTGCGGGCGTCAGGCAAGTCATCTCCTATTTACGGGGGGAAACACTGCCACTGCCTGATGAAGCACTCAAAATGGATGGTGTGTATGGGCTGGTACGCCATCCGCTTTATCTATTCTCGCTTGTCATGATCTGGCCGATGGCAACAATGACAGCGGCACTCCTTGCTTTCAACATTGGAGCAACTATTTATTTTGTAGTTGGGTCGCTGCTGGAAGAACGGCGGCTGTTAGCTGGTTTTGGAAAGATTTATGAACAATACCAGCACCGTGTCCCCTGGCTAATCCCTTTATTACGGTTCTGAATCCATCCTTCTCATCGAATTCTCATTTGAGAAGGTTAGGTTTCTAGGCGAAAATCATTTGATTCGTTAACAGCAGAACGGAATGTTTATATGACTACCAAAACTCAATCGCTGGTGAGTCCATCATCCAGCCAGCAGCGCAACCGCCTGATTATCATCGGGGTTGTCGCCGCAGCGTTAGTGGCCGCTGTAGTGTTGATCGCTCTTTCGAGCAACTCGGTCACTTCAATGGCAGAAACGCTGGCTGCTATGCCGCAGTCGCGCCAGACAGATGGCGGTTTCGTCATTGGCAACCCAGAAGCACCAGTAACCATCGTCGAGTTTGCTGACTTCGCCTGCCCACACTGCATCAGCTATAAACCGACAATGGATCGCTTCATCAATGAATATGTACAGAGTGGCAAGGCACAATATGAACTCCGCATTTTCCCAACGGCGGGCGGAGCAATGACCCAGTTCATCGGCAACATTGCAGCGTGCTTTGAAGATCAGAAACCAGGATCATTCTGGTCGGCGTCGGAATTGTTCTTCCAGAATGCCTCACGCGGCTTATATGATGAAAGCACGGCCCGCAATGTGGCTGGCGAGTTGGGACTAGACTATGCACAAGCACTGGAATGTTCCAAGAACAAAACGCAGGTCGAGTCGGATGTCCGATTGGGGCAGCAGATCGGTGTACGTGGCACGCCAGCACTGGCGGCACGTATTGGTGGTAATCCACCTACCCTGATTGGTGAAAGCTACGACGATCTGGTAGCGGCGGTGGAACTCGGCAGCAGTTTCCGCTAACCATTAGCCTTAACTATCGGGCAAAGCTATTATTCTGCCCTGTTAGAATTCATTACCTGGTCACTAAGCCCGCCTACCTCAGCGGGCTTTTGATTCCCTTCTACATCTCGCGTTATACTCTCAAAATAGAGAGTGAAAGTTGAGTTTATGCAATACGAAACATTTATTAAGCAGAGTAAACCCTTTATTGAATGGATGTTAGACTGGAAAACGGGTTTGAAGCCATTATCGTTAGCTTCGCTCACAGCGGATGACCCAAAGACAGTTGGCATCGTTTCGGTTGATGTGATTGAAGGTTTTTGTACAGTCGGGCCACTGGCATCTGCGCGGGTGAACAGAATTGTCGAGCCTATCACGCGCCTTTTTTCATTGGCATGGGAACAGGGGGTGCACAGCATTGCTCTGCCGCAGGATACACATTACGAAGATGCGGTTGAATTCGCTGATTATGGAGTCCACTGTGTGCGCGGGACAATTGAGTCGGAGACAGTGAAGGCATTTAAAACACTGCCATTTTTCAATGAGATGGCAATTCACGAGAAAAATTCAATCAATGTGGGCGTCAACAAGCCCTTTCAGGAATGGGTGAAAGAACATCCGCACATCACCAACTGGATTGTGGTGGGGGACTGCACCGACATCTGCACCTACCAACTAGCAATGTACCTCCGTACATCAGCTAACGAAAATCAGCGGGAAGGCATTCGGGTTATCCTGCCAGTAAACTGCGTGGATACTTATGATTTGCCGGTTGAAACCGCACTACAAATCGGCGCTACGCCACATAGCGCGGAACTGCTGCATGTTGTCTTTTTATATCATATGATGCTCAACGGCATCGAAGTTGTAAGCGAGATTACAGCCTAACATGAGAACAGTTGAATGGCACAATAATAGTGTTCGCATGATCGACCAAAAGCGCATTCCCTGGGAGCTGGCACTGGTCGATTTGCCGGACTATCAGGCAGTAGCGGCGGCCATCACAGATATGACCGTGCGTGGTGCGCCAGCGATTGGGGCGGCGGCAGGTTTCGGTCTGGCGCTGGCGGCTCAACAAAGCAAAGCAGCAACAATCGAAACTTTGCTGAAGGATTTACAGGAAGCCGCAGCGGTTTTGAAAGCAGCACGCCCAACAGCCGTTAATCTTGCCTGGGCGGTTGACCGCCTGATGGAGATGGCAGGTAGTGGTGAATTCAGCAACCCGGATGATCTGCGCGAAATGCTGTTGCACGAAGCACAGCGCATCGCCGATGAGGATGTTGCCATCAATCGGAGAATGGGTACGAATGGTGCAGCGCTGGTAGAGGACGGCGATACCATTTTACATCACTGCAATACAGGTTCGCTGGCAACCGTCGATTATGGAACAGCGTTAGGAGTGGTGCGAGCAGCCTTCGAACAGGGAAAACGCATCCATGTGCTGCTGGATGAAACCCGTCCACGCCTGCAAGGATCACGTTTGAGCGCCTGGGAACTAGAACAACTGGGGGTCAGCTACGACATCATCCCGGATACGGCTGCCGGATATTACATGCAAAGGGGCGAAATCAAAATCGTCCTGGTAGGGGCTGACCGGGTGGCTGCCAATGGCGATTTCGCCAACAAGATTGGCACCTACCAGGTTGCGGTGCTGGCGAAAGAAAATGGCATCCCATTTTACACTGTCGCGCCGACCTCAACGATTGATTTATCGCTGGGGAGTGGGGCAGAAATTCCGATTGAGGAGCGCGATAAAGATGAGGTGCTAACACCTTATGGCCACCCCATCACTCCACCCCACTTTCACGCACGCAACCCGGCTTTTGACGTGACGCCACATCGCTATCTGGCAGGTATTGTGACAGAGAATGGTATCGCACGGCCAATATTCACTGAGAGTTTAAGGAGAGCCGTAGCGGGCGAACTTTAGTAAGTGTAATACACAGAAATTGACAATGTCTCTGTTTAGGCCTATATTAAATTTCATATCATTCACAAAATTGTGAAAGTTATGAACCAAAGATAGGTAAGAGATGTCCACAGAACATTCACCGCGCAAATTTCTGTTCAGCCGGTCAACATGGTTGGCTATCGGTGTTGGGGTCGGCTATGGGCTGGTGACACGGCTGATCTTCGGCGCACGACTCACTGAAGGATTCCTTAGCACTCTCACACTTGGCTTTCTTCTCTTTGTACCGTTTGCAGTTGGCGCAGTTGTTACCTATTTTCAGTCTGCTGAAGCGCGTATCTCGTACGGGCGCGCCCTGATGACCTCCGCATCCACATCGTTTATTTTTCTGATCGGTGTGACAATTGGACTCATCGAAGTTTTCATCTGTGTTCTGATGGCTGCGCCGATTTTCATTTTCGCCTCCATGCTTGGCGGCATAGTGATGTGTGGCATTTTAAACATCACTGCGCGAAGTGGAAAAAATCAGAATAGGGTTAATACCCTGCTTGCAGTCATGCTGCTTTCACCCTATTTACTGACACCAATAGAGACTCGATTCACACCTCAGGACAGTATTCGCACGGTCGATACTTTCATCATTGTTGAAGCCAGCATGGAGAACATCTGGGAAAATGTAGTTAGTGTGCCGCTGATACGCGAGGAAGAACAGGATACACGGCTATTTAACCTGATTGGCATCCCCAAACCACGCGAGGCAACCCTTTCATTCGAAGGGGGGGGCGGCATCCGCGATGCTCAATTCGAAGGTGGCATGTCGTTTATCGAGGCAATTACCGTTTGGGAACCTCTCGATACCGTCAGTTTCACGATTGAGCTAAATAATCCCGGCGATCCATCGCAGCCGTTCCGCATGATTGGCGGGAAATATTTTGCCATGATTGATGCAACTTACCGCCTCGAACAATTGGATGAAAAGTCTGTTAAACTGCATTTAAGCAGCCGCCACCGTCTCACAACCAACTTTAATGGCTATGGCGGTCTGTGGACTGATCTGATTCTGCGCGACCTTCAGGATTACCTGCTGGGCATTGTGAAAGCACGCGCTGAGACAAATTAAGCCCAAAAGTCATCGGGAAGGGAAAGCGAAAGTGAGGGATGTTCGCCCGTACAGCGGAGTTCACCCCCTTCTAGCTGCATGAGTGATGTGTAAGTAGGGTAATCAGGACTGTGTTTGAACTGCCATTCGGCAATATTCCATAGACGGAGGGATCCATTCACACGGTTGAGCGTAATGACGAAGGGCAAGCGCTGGTAAAGAGCGCGTACCAGTTCTTCTCCCTGGCCTATATCGGCCCGGCGGGCGAGCATCCCCAACGCACTCTGCAAGCGCTTGGCAAAAATTGGCCCGCGAAATGACCAGAGCTGGCGCGGCGCATTCTCCATTTGCAGCAATGGCGCAATGGTCTCTGGCTCGTCAGCACGCACTTCATCAAGCAAAATAGAAGTTGGCTTTTTTGCCAATGCATGACCAATTTGCTCACCAAAAGAGATACCTGTCTGTTGTCCAACAGGCCAGCGGGCTTTCAAACGTTCAATGGTAGATGGCAGCCGCATCTCACCAGCACGCTCCACAGCAAGAATCAACTCAGAAGCTGGCAGCCAATCGGCCAGGATACTCATAAGAGTCGTTTTGCCTGATTCTGGCTCACCGATGATAAGAAGACCATGCGGCGATTCAACAAGCGATTTGAGCAATTGAGCAGCCCGTTCAGTCATAAAGCCAGATTCAACTAACTCACCGGGCGTGGCCTTAACCTTTGGATGAACCCGCACATCCAGGCTGGTTTGAAAAGTAACTGGCGGTGCAAGAAGATTGACGCAAACAGGCCTGTCTCCAACAATCATTCCAGCCTCGATATAGGGCTGATCGTCACGCAATTCTGCATCGGCATCGATCAAGAGACACTTGACGACACGGCGAAAATGCAGATCATCCTGAAAAATCGGGCCGAGCGATTCGAGTTCTCCATGTCCATAACGCACAGCCGCCTTATCCGCTCCATCAAGTGAAATAGTGGTGATTCGTTCATCCAGAAACAGTGCATCCAGCGGGCCATAACCAAATAAATTACTATAAACGCGGTTGATGATGTCAGCTTTCTCTTCCCGCGAAACCTGTACCGACTCGACAGAAAATATGTAATCGGCAGTTGCCAGCACCAGTTTCAGCCGTTTAGACGGAGTATCAGCTTCAAGCAGTTCAGGCGAAACATCGCCATACTCTTCCATAAAGGCGGCTTCCACTCGCTCAACTAATGCAGCCAGTGATACCCAGCGCGTCCCTAACTGACCAGGGACTAATTGAGGCTCACGACCTTTGTCAGCATCAATTCGAGGATCCTTCCAGTCGGGACGTGGCACATGATTATCTTCAGGATGATCGCTCATCATAACTCTCTCTCAAAACTATAAGGCAGTGAGATCAACAGGTGATACATGTGGATTAGCATCCGGTTTGCGCCCGACTTTGGGCATATCTACCCACTCACCAGCAATTTTCACCCGTACAATGTCCATTGTGTAATCGGTATTGGTGGCTGAATCATTTTGCAGGAAGGTCGAGCCAACCCCGTAAATATCTACTGGCACTTCCTCCCGTTCGAAGCGTTCAATTTTTTCGCGGTTGAAGCCACCGCTGACGACAATTTTCACATTGTTGCAGTAACTCCGAGCCACATCAACCAGTTCTGAAGGTAACTGCCAGCTTTCCCAGGCACCATCAAGAGCAGTGCGCACAGCCCTTACCAGCACCGGGTTAACACCAGTGGGATCATCTTCTCCTAACGATACATCGCGCATATTACCGCTGGTGTCCAGGCGAACACCATAAAGTGTATAACGTTTTTGGGCTTCAGTATCGCCCGATTGCCAGGCTGCCTGGTAATGCGGCCAATAAGCATTCAATACTGACAATGAAGCAGTAACGCTATCGTTATTAAAATCGACCAGGGCTACACGCGACACTTCAGGCGAAATATAGCGGGCAAAAGCCATCATCGCTTCAGCAGTATCAGCGAGAAAACAAGCGATCAGCGCGTGCGGTACGGTGCCGCTCCCCTGCCCACCCCACCAGGCAGCCTGAGCATCTGTACTCACCAGCGCAGAAAGTGAGACACCAAAGTCCGCGTTATAGCGCTCTATCGCAACCCGATAAGCATATCCATCGATTGGCTGAACCGCTGGCAGATCAAACCGCGCCGGAAAAAACAGGACAGATTTTCCGTTCGCTACTGTGAGGACATTATAAACATTAGTGGCAATACGACTGGCGCGCGTCAGCACACCGAGAACAGTCGTTTCGAGCAAGGCAAAATCGCGGTATCGTCCCCGGACAATGATAACTGGGTCAACATCTTCAGTATCACCGGCAAAGCTGGTAAAAACTCCATCTTCAAGCGCCTCAACATCAAGCTCATGCCATGTTTCAACAAACTGCTCACCCTCAAAAAAACCAGTGGCGTGACGAAGCATGGAAAGTGCGGCATCTACCCCGGCAACAAGTGCAACAGGTGAACGACGATTGAAAACCTGGGCTTCAACTATAAGATCGCCTATGTCCAGACCAGCCGCATCTTGGGGGAGTGAACGTGGGCTGTTACCAGCAAAATGATAACCGTCGGCACGTGCACCTTCCAGGATACGCACGATGTTTGCAAAATATTTATCACTATAAAAGCCACGCCGCAGGCCATCCATATCAAAATGCATTACTGATTGAGTAACACGCTCGCGATCAAAAATTGTCATGTGTTCTTCCAAAAATTAGTCTTCGACAATTTCTATTCTACAACGGCCTCTGTACGTGTGGTATACTCCCCAATTGCCTTTTTATATTCCTCACTAGATTTCTACAGGTGCGATTCGTCAATATGGATATTCTCGTCAGCGGTTCCATCGCTTATGACTACCTGATGCGGTTTCCAGGCCGTTTTGCTGATTATCTGATGAAAGAACAGCTTCACCAGATCAGTGTGAGCTTTCTGGTAGATGAAATGACCCGACATCGCGGGGGGATTGCCGCGAACATTGCGTACACAATGTCTCTGCTCGGCCTGCGTCCCAAGCTGGTCGGTACTGTTGGGCAGGATTTTGGGGATTATCGGGCATGGCTGGAGGCGGCAGGCGTCGATACCAGTACGGTAAGGCAGATTGACAGCGTATTCACCGCGTCATTTTTCGTCAACACTGACCTTGATAACAATCAGATTGCCTCCTTTTATACGGGTGCTATGGCTTATGCTAAAGATTACGGCGTGGCCGACGTGTATGAAGGCATCCCGGATTTCGTCATTATTTCACCTAATGACCCACAGGCAATGATGAATCTGGCGAAAGAATGCCGCGAAAGAGGTATCCGCTTCATTTATGATCCCAGCCAGCAGGTTCCGCGGCTGAGCGGTGAAGAACTATACCGCGATATGCAGGGCGCTTATGCGATGGTGGTCAACGCTTATGAAGCAGAGATGATTTGCAAAAAAACCGAACAGACAATGGATGATCTGCGCCGGACGATTGATATTCTGGTGGTAACACAGGGCAAACGCGGCTCGCACATCTACGTAAATGGCGAGATGATTGATGTGCCTGTTTTCCTAACCGAGACTATCAAAGACCCTACTGGCGGCGGCGACGCTTTTCGCGCCGGTTTCATACGCAGTATTGTAGCCGAGCTACCATTGAAACTGGCTGGCGAAGTTGGATCATTATGCGCGACCTATGTTCTGGAGCAGGTCGGCACCCAAAATCACCGCTTCACCCTGCCAGAATTTGTAGAGCGTTTCCGCACACAGTTCAATGACGGCAACCTGCTGGATGCCCTGTTAGAAACGCAGATTTCACCCCAATAGGGCGAACATCATCGTAGGGAAATCGCCCGTTTGAGGCTGACAACAATTCTGATACAATCCGAACGCTTTGGTCACTTTGAGGAGACACAATGACCGTTGAACACGATGTTAAACAGCTCGATTTAGCGACCGGTGGTCGTTATCGCATCGAGTGGGCAGAGCAGGAAATGCCAGTGCTGCGGGCGATCCGCGAACGCTTTGCCAAAGAAAAACCACTCCAAGGCATCCGCATTTCGGCCTGCCTGCATGTCACTACCGAAACAGCGAATCTGATGCACACACTCCAGGTAGCAGGAGCGGATGTGATTCTGTGCGCTTCCAATCCGCTTTCAACGCAGGATGATGTAGCGGCTTCGCTGGTTGCCAATTATGAAATCCCGGTTTACGCCATAAAAGGCGAAAACAACGACACTTATTATGAACATATCAAGGCTGCACTCGATCATAAGCCCCACATCACGATGGATGACGGAGCTGATCTGGTGAGCGTGATTCACAAAACCCGGCGCGAGCTGCTAACCGACATCGTGGGCGGGACTGAAGAGACGACCACTGGCGTCATCCGGCTGCGAGCAATGTCCAAAGATGGCGCGCTGGAGTTCCCGATTATTGCCGTCAATGACAGTGATACCAAACATCTTTTTGACAACCGTTATGGCACCGGCCAAAGTACAATGGACGGCATCATCCGCGCCACCAACATTCTGATCGCCGGGCGCACAGTGGTTGTCGCGGGTTACGGCTGGTGCAGCCGGGGCATCGCCAGCCGGGCGCACGGCCTGGGCGCAAACGTCATCGTAACCGAGATTGACCCAATGCGGGCACTGGAAGCGGTGATGGATGGCTACCGTGTGATGCCCATGAGCGAGGCAGCGGCCGTTGGTGATATTTTTATCACAGCAACAGGTGATAAGAATGTGATTGATGCGCCACATTTTGAGAAGATGAAAAACGGCGCTATTCTGGCGAACTCCGGCCATTTTAATGTCGAGATCAACATCCCGGCGCTGGAGCAACTGGCAGGTGGCAAACCCCGGCTGGTACGCCCATTCGTGGACGAATATCGCCTCAACAACCGTTCAATTTATGTTTTGGGTGAAGGTCGCCTGATTAATCTGGCTGCTGCGGAAGGCCACCCGGCCAGTGTGATGGATATGAGCTTCGCCAACCAGGCACTCGGCGCGGAATATATGGTCAAAAACGCCAAGAGTCTGAAGCCCGCTGTTTACACTATCCCACAGGATATTGATCGGGAAATCGCTCGTTTGAAACTGGAATCGCTCGGCGTCAAAATTGATATACTGACAGCCGAACAGGCAGAATACCTCAGCCAGTGGGAAGAAGGCACCTAAAGGATGCTGTTTCTTAAGTACTGAGGCCGTTTAAATGACGCTCAGTATTGTGCTGCAACTGGCTTACGGAAGGAGTTACGAAGATGAACAAGATACTGAAACCTGTAATGATAATTCTTTGCCTGCTGGCGACTTTAGCTGTCGCTGTATCAGGCGTAATGGCTCAATCCGACGCACGGGTGCGTTTCGTCCATGCTATCCCCGGCGCAGCAGCCATTGATGTATACACCGATGGTCAGCTAACAGTGAGTGGTCTGGAATACGCAAATGCCTCAACTTTTGCCAATATTCCGGCAGGCGATCACCAGCTTACAGTGACCCAGTCTGGCAGCTCAACACCGCTTTGGGAACAGCCTTTCAATGCAGGTGCGGGAAGCGCCCAAACACTGGTAGCCGCATCCCCAAGTGACCAGAGTTTTCTGGTATTTACCGATGATTTAAATCCCCTGCCTCTAGGCAAAGCACGCTTTACCGTTGCTCATGCAATACCTGGAGGGCCAGTGGTTGACCTGGTTCTGGCGGACGGTCGTCCGGTCATTCCCGGCATAGAAGCAGGGATTCCGGCAGGAACGCTGGATATTCCAGCATTGACCTATGATTTCGCAGTTGTCCCAGCGGGCGAATCACCAGCTAATGCACTTGTTATTTCCGAACCACTGGCACTGAGCAGCGGCACTTCCTATACGCTGCTTGTTCACAGCACAACTGGCAGTGCGGCTACCCTGCTGCTCTCTGCGCCAGCCACAGCAGAAAGTGCGGGGGGATTTGTGCGTCTGGCACATGCTGTGGCAGGGGCGCCTGCTGTTGATGTTTATATAAATGACGCGCTGGCAATTCCATCATTGGCTTTCGGCCAGACAACGGAACATATTGCCATCCCTACGGGGAATTATGATGTCGCGGTACGAGCGGTTGGCACGGTGGATGATCTGCTTACAACCAGTCTAACGGTTGAGGCGGGACAAGCACTTACCATAGCGGCGCTCGGCACGGCTGAAGAAATCAGCGCGGGCATTTTCATCGACGACATCAGTGGTATTGATGCTACCCAGGCAAAATTGTCGTTTATCAATGGTATTCCCGGTGATGTAACCGTTTCAGCATCGCTGGCCGATGGCACGATACTCGGCGAATCTATCGCTTCTGGCGAGGCAAGCACAACAGTAAGCTTCGCGCCTACTGCATCAGAGGTTGCATTAGATGTGGAAACTGATGACAGCAGCACGAGTATCGAAATCCCGGCACAGGCTTTCTATGGCGGCGTCTACTACAACCTGGTTGTAGTCGATAACGAAGGCACGATTGAACTCATCACTGCCCCGACCAGCCTGGCACAGGGTATTGCCAGTGCACCAGGGTCGAGCGCACCTACCGTAGTAGAAGCACCGCCAGCTATTGAAGTTGCTGCTGAACCAACCACAGAACCAGCGGCAGTTGTTGAACCAACTGTTGCACCGGTTATCGAACCAACACCTGCTCCCGTTGCTACTACCCCGACAGGGCCAAGTGGCCGAGTCTTTAACCTGAACGCAAATGCCAACCTGCAACTGCGCCAGTATCCGAACTCTCAGGCGCTATCACTTGGCACCATTCCATCCGGCACGATGCTAACTGTCAACGGTCGTGAAGGCGAACTGCTCACCATACCCTTCAGCGCAACGCCTCAGCCACCGGAAGACTACGAGTATATTGATCCAGTAACATTGCTTGGTGAACGCGGTGATCTTCTGCCCGAAGAAACCTGGTTAAATGTCACTTACAACACACCAGATGGTGGCTCAATCACAGCATGGGCAAGCGCGTTGTATATCAATGTACGTGACGCAGGCGGAAAAGCGGTGTTGCTGCGCGATTTACCAACTGTGGCAGCAAATCTACCGGGCGAATCACTCAACACAGCCATTACCGGGCCACAAGGACGTCCTGATGTCGTTCTCGCAATCGTCACTAACCTTGATTCAACGATCAACGTAAACATCCGCCGCACACCTGACCAGACCAGCGAAGCACTGGCCCGTGTAGGAAATGACACGCGGCTGGAATTCATTGGCATTAACGAAACCAGTGATTGGGTCTTCGTGCGCTATACACCACCGGAAGGTGGAAGTGTAACGGGGTGGATTAGTCCAACTTATCTGCGCTACGAATACAACCAGCAGCCTATTACACTGGAAGGTATTGAGGGACGTGGTCTGCTGGTGACAACTCCGTCTACAACAATTGGTGAACAGCTTGCCGGAGCAGGAGCGGTTTCCATTCCAACAGTAGATCCCGCCAGAAATGCTGTTATTGCACAGGTCACACTCAATGCTGGCGCAAACCTCAACCTGCGCCGCAATCCAAATGTCAACTCGGAAGTACTGCTTCAATTGCCTAGCGGGACGCGAGTTCTCGTCCTCGGGCGCACTGGTGACAGCAACTGGCTAAATGTTACTTACGAAGACATCGACGGATGGATTGCTGCCCGAACGGACACAGCCGTATTTGTCAATCTTTCGCTTAATGGACGGCCCATACAAATTGCGGATGTTCCACTGGCGGCGGACGAGATTGAAGCGACCGCTGACCCCGATGCAACCGCCGAACCGGGTGCAACAGCAACACCAAGCGAAGGGCTGCCGATTGATCCGAAACCAGCCGTTGTCACCGATACCACTGTCGCGATGACGGGTTCGCCGGGCGGTGACAATCAAGGACTGCCAATTCTGAGCAAAGGGCAGCAGGTGACGCAGCTTTTCACCGATGGTCGATTCAGCTACATTGAGAATGAAAATGGCATACGCGGATGGGTACCCGCAGGAGCTATTTTTGTCCTGGCATAGCACACTTTAATTTCCAGCGCCTGGCTCTTCAAAGTCCTGCGAATCCAATGGCTTCGCAGGACTTTTTGTGAATTACGCTTTTAGCCGTCTGCCAGTACAATCGCTGTATGGTGTTTCAATTTGTGCTAAGGCAGCCATATGCAATTATATTATGCTCGCTTCATGATTTTCCTGCTGCTTGTGCTGGCAGCCTGCGGGCCACAGCAAACCATCTCTGATCCTACCTCGCTACCCACGCCGGATACATCTCATACTGCCACACCACCACGCCCAACTGCCACACCACCTAATATGGCCGCACTTGAGGCTATTGATTCAAGCAGTGCTACAGTATCAGTCCGAGTAGTCAATGCAGCCTCGACAACTCAAAGTGTCAATGTAACAGCCGGTTTCAGAACCATCGCTACCAATGTAAATTTCGGACAGGCCGGCGAGCCGGTTCCTGTGAACAGCGGCAAAACAACTTTTCAGGTTATGCCCAGCGGCAGCACAAGCAGTGAAACACTGTTGACAACAACCCTACTACTCGATGCAACAGACCCACTGCTAGTAATCTTGATTAGCGGTGAGAATGGGCTGGAACTGGTTGCTCTGCCGGAGGTCATTCAGCCACTCAATCCTAACGAAAGCTCAGTAGCAGTGGTCAATTTGCTGAAAGCGGCGGCAGGCTTACAACAGGACAGCAGCGATTTGATGACAGAAATCATGCCGGGCGGCATAGGAACAAGCAATCTGCTTACGAGCGGAGAAACCACCCTAAACATTCAAACAGACGGTAAAAACACACTGTATCCTGTTGAACTCAAAGGGCAGGAAAAGCTGACCCTGGTGCTGACCGGAACTGTTGATGATTTGAATATCCTGGCCTTCAGCGCACAAGCGCCAGGTCGTGCTGCAGTCCGAGTTACAAATGCATCGCCCGACCTTGAAGCAGTTGATGTTTATCTGAATGACACCCTGTTGGTCGCAGGATTAGAATATGGAAGACCAATGGGACGACTGGATTTCGCATCCGGTGACTATACACTTCATATATACAATGCAGGCGAAAACAGTGCTGATAGAACACCGCTGCTTTCCCAGCCGGTTTCTCTGTCAGCGGAAAGTGCTACCATCCTAATTATTGTGGGTGGAAAAAACAGCCTGAGAATGGTACAGGGTTTAGAGAATTTAACCCCACTACCCTTTAATCAATTCAGACTATCGTTTGTGAATACCGTTGAAGCTGCCCCCACCATCGGCGTCGAAACCAGCGGCGGTGCGCTCCCCGGCCTTCCCGATTTGGCCTATGGCGATGGGCCGACTTCTATCCAGTTAGGGACTAGCGCATATGACTTCCAGCTTTTGCGAACTGGAACAGGCGGTGACCCGAATCGCACAGTGGAAATTGTTCAGAATGTGCAGTTTGAGCCAGGATTCTACTATCTCTATTTAATTACAGGGCGGATGGATAACAACCCGGTCATTTTGAGTGAAAATGTCGGAATTGACGAGCGTTTAACTATAACCTCCGCTGATGATATAGCGACCCAGGCTGCATTGGGGAATGTTCAGGTGCATTTCATCAATGCCCTACAAGACCGAAGTGTGGTTGATTTCCGATCAAATGAAACAGTAACCGCCGCCAATATCAACTATGGTGCAGGAAGCGATTTAATCGAAATTCCGCAAAACAGTATTATCAGTGTGTCCCCAGCAGGGCTACCAGACACTATCACGCAGGTGGGTCTCAGCGTTGGACAGCGGTTTACGATCATTGTCCACGGCGAAACACTCAGTCAGGCACAAATATTGGTCATTGATGACGGCGGATTAATTTTTGATTCGTCACCCCGCGTCCGGCTGATTAACCTTAGTACCAACACAGACACATTATTGGGCCTAGCCTTTTCTCCCCCTGACCCAACTCCCTTACCAGACACAACTGCACAACCGCGAAATGTTGATTTACGGCGAACTATCCCTTTCGGTGTACAAAGGCTGGTAGACAATATAGCAGGTGGGAGTTTTTCGTCGTCAATCCTGATGCCTACAGGCCTTACTGATCTGGAAATCGTCGATTCCAGTCAGGAAAAGCTGGCGTTCACAGTTGTTGATGTCGTGCTTGCGAACACCCTGTATAACGTAATCGCCTATGAGGAGCCAGAAACAACACGAATAGAAGCCTTTGCCGTAAGTCACCCGCGTTGAGGGTAGCACGAAGAACGTTCTTCATTATAATGCATGATACGGGCGCGGCATGACTCCGCGCCCGGTCTTATTGAAGTAGCAAGTGAGGCAGCCAGCGTGCGTATTTTGATTACCGGCGCCGGGGGATTCGTCGGTAGACATCTATCACAGCATCTTCTGGACACATTGCCAGATGCAGAGATACATGGCACAACTCTGCACGCCACTGAATCACCTTTTTCCAAAATAAAGTATCACAAGGTTGATCTTCAGGATGAACCGGCTGTTCGCAGGGTGATTGAGCAGTTACAGCCAGCGTATATCTATCATTTAGCGGCACAGGCTTCCCCACGACGTTCATTTGAAATTCCCTGGGCAACGCTGGAAAATAACATTCGTGCACAGTTAAATGTCCTGTTGGCCTGTATCTACTGCCGTCTTACACCACGCATCCTGATTGTCGGATCGGCAGAAATTTATGGGCCGCTGGATGACACGCCGCTCCGCGAAGACACCCCCTTTCGCCCGACAAACCCATACGCTGTGAGCAAAGTAGCGCAGGATATGCTCGGCCTGCAATACCACATCAGTCATAAGCTGCCCATCGTGCGAGCGCGGCCATTCAACCATATCGGCCCCGGCCAGAGTGAAGGTTTTGTG
The DNA here is from genome assembly GCA_964447795.1 of uncultured Anaerolineaceae bacterium. GTDB lineage: Bacteria > Chloroflexota > Anaerolineae > Aggregatilineales > Phototrophicaceae > CFX2. The sequence goes on along the minus strand of CAYUTY010000067.1, from coordinate 9,298 downwards.
GCAGTAGATTTTGCTATTCAGATTGCGCGAATTGAAGCGGAACAGCAAACTCCTACCATGCGTGTGGGCAACCTGGCAGCCCAGCGCGATTTCAGCGATGTGCGGGATGTCGTGCGAGCCTATCATCTGCTGATGGAAAGTGGGACGCCTGGCGAAGCTTATAATATCGCGTCCGGGCAAGCGCACAGCATCCAATCAGTCCTGGATACACTATTAAGTCACAGTCATAAAACCGTTGATGTGCAACCAGACCCCGAACGGATGATGCCCATTGATATTCCTATCATCCGGGGAGATGCCACTAAACTAATGGTAGCCACCGGATGGAAGCCAACTTTCGCTTTTGAACAAACGCTGCTGGATGTGCTGAACGACTGCCGTGAACGTGTCCGCTCTAGCGGCGGAAGCAGTACCTAGGCCACCTGCTATGATTGATACCCACTGCCACATCAACTTCGACAGCTACGACGAAGACCGCGACTGGGTGCTGTTCCGCGCCAATGAGTCAGGCGTGACACGAATTATCAACCCGGCAGTTGACCTGCAAACCGGGAGCGCTATTCTGAAGCTCATCGAGCGTTATGAGAATATTTACGGTGCAGTTGGAATTCATCCTAACAGCACTTCCGATTTCAAAAGCACATGGCTGGATGAAATTGAAGCGCAGGCGGGATTTGCAAAAGTAGTTGCAATCGGCGAAATCGGGCTGGATTATCACTGGGACAACAGCCCAAAACACAAACAGTTTGAAGCATTTGAAGCACAACTGGCATTGGCGGCGAAAATGGAACTCCCTGTCATCATCCATAATCGGGAAGCCCATGAGGATGTGATGATGATACTGAAAAAATGGACGGCAACCCTGCCTCCAATTTTGAAAGATCGCCCCGGTGTGCTGCATTCATTTTCCGCGCCAATGGCAATTGCAGAACGAGCACTGCAAGCCGGTTTTTATTTAGGCTTTACCGGGCCAATCACCTATAAAAACGCGGATGAACTGCGTCATATCGCGGCCTATACCCCATTAGAGCGCATAGTTGTTGAAACCGATGGCCCGTTCCTGACGCCAACCCCACACCGGGGAAAACGGAATGAACCAGCTTATATTCCCTTGATAGTCGAACGGTTGGCAGCTCTTAAGCAGCTTTCTGTTGAGCAGGTAGCCAGCGCAACCACTGAAAATGCCGAACGACTTTTCAAACTGCCGCTTAATTCGTAAATTCTGCTATAATGCCCACGCCTTAAAACTATGAGGATGCATTGGCGTGATTGAGCTGTCCATCATCATTGTAAGCTGGAATGTGGCTGACCTGCTGGAGATTTGTCTCAACAGCATTCTAAGGAACACCAATCCTGCAAAGACAGAAATCATTGTGGTGGACTCAGCGAGTGCTGATGACAGTGTGGATCGACTCAGGGCGAATTACCCTCAGATCAAACTGATGGCACAGGCAGAAAACCTGGGCTTCTCACGCTCTAACAATATTGGCCTGGCGGCAGCAAGCGGAAATTATCTGATGCTGCTTAACCCGGATACTGAAATTATTGAGGACGCACTGGGACAGATGCAGCAGTATCTTGAGGATCACCCGGATGTGGGAATTGTGGGGCCACATACACTTAACAGCGATGGCACCACGCAATCTACACGGCGGCGGTTTCCGTCCTTACTGATTGGATTTTTTGAAAGCACCTGGTTTCAAGGCTTTGCGCCAAAATCCATGCTGACGAATTATTATGTCGAAAATGAACCGGACAATGCCGTAATTGATGTTGACTGGGTGCAGGGATCAGCCTTAATGACACGCCGGACAGTTTATGAGCAGATTGGCGGGTTAGATGAGGGCTACACCATGTATTCCGAGGAAATAGACTGGTGCAAACGGGCGAAAGCTGCTCAATGGCGTGTGGTATACCTGGGGACAGCACGGATTATACATCATGGCGGTAAGAGCAGTGAGCAGGTAACAGCACGTAAACATATCCATTTTCAGGAAAGCAAACTGCGCTATTTTCGTAAGTATCATGGCTGGCTGCCAAGCCAACTGCTGCGTGGCTTTTTGATGTTGAACTATGTCTGTCAGATCATAGTGGAGAGTGCAAAAGGCTTACTCGGTCATAAACGCGGTTTGCGACGTGAACGTATCCGCGCCTACTGGCAAGTGCTGCGCTCTGGCCTGAAGGCAAGTTAATGCGAATTGGATTTGTCAGCGGTGAATATCCACCAATGGAGGGCGGTATTGGGGCATTCACGGATATTCTGGCAAAAACTATCGCCGCACACGGACATACAATTTCTGTGTTCAGTAGCAACACCGCTCATAGTGATGACCCGCTAATTAATCTCGTAAACCCGCTTGAAACGTGGAATCTGAACAGTTTGAGGGCTGTCAAGGCCTGGACGGAAGCTAAACACCTAAACATCGTCAACTTACAATTTCAGACAGCGGCTTATAGGATGTCTCCCTGGGTGCATTTTTTACCACAGATCATCCGGGATATTCCAGTAGTAACAACATTTCACGATCTACGATTCCCCTATCTGTTTCCCAAAGCTGTCCCACTGCGCGATTGGGTTGTGATGCATCTGGCGCGGACTTCTGATGGCGTGATTGTCACCAATCATGAAGACCTTGAGCGCTTGAAATCCCTGCTCAACAAAAAACTGATCCCGATTGGCAGTAACATTCTCGCCTCACTACCTGAAAATTTTGATGTATCACATTGGCGCAGGTCAGCAGGTTCACAGGCGAATGATTTTTTAATCGCCTATTTCGGCCTTGTGAATCATAGCAAAGGACTTCATGTGCTGCTTCAGTCCATTGCTGATTTACGTGCACAGAACATCCCGGCGCGGCTGGTCATCATCGGCGGGAGCGCAGGAAGCAGTGACCCGACCAACGCCGCTTATAAACGTGAGATTGATGCCCAAATTGAAAAATTTGGACTAAGGCCGTTTGTCCATGAAACAGGCTTTATCAGCGACGAAGCAGTAGGAGCTTTTCTGGCGGCTAGTGACATCACCGCCCTTCCCTTCCTTGATGGAGCATCCTATCGGCGCGGAAGTTTAATGGCGGCGATTCATTATGGCTGCGCTATTGTCAGCACACAAGCGGTAGTTAAAATTCCAGCCTTCAAAAATGGCGAGAACATGCGCCTTGTAGCGTCGGGTGACAGTGATGCGCTGACACAAGCGTTGAGTGAGCTTTACTATTCGCCAGAATTGCGACAAACCTTGAAGCAAGGAGCAGCTACACTTGCCAAGCAATTCCAGTGGAATAGTATCGCACACGAAACGGTTGCATTTTTCGATCAGGTGGTTAGTGCGTGAATATCACATATCGTCGCATTTTATATGCGATTCTGGCCGGTTACTTCATTTTAGGAACGATTTACAGCGTTGTGACGCCCATCTTTGAGGCATCTGATGAGCTGTGGCATTACCCTATGGTGAAATACCTGGCAGATAATGGCCTGGCACTGCCGCCACAGGACCCAAATGCTCCCGGCCCCTGGAGACAGGAGGGCAGTCAACCACCGCTGTATTATATACTGGCGGCTGTCCTGACCGGAGGAATTGACACCTCAGATATGAACTATGTACGTCGACTTAACCCACATGCCGACATCGGTGTGGTGAGGCCTGATGGCAACGCCAACATGATCGTTCACCGCGAGGAAGCCGAAGCTTTCCCCTGGCGCGGAACGACCCTGGCGGTTCATGTCATCCGTTTCTTTTCACTCGTGCTGGGGCTAGGTACAGTGCTGGTGACATATGCACTGGCACGAGAAATTTTCCCGGAGTGGCCGTTGGTTGCGCTGGGCGCAGCAGCGATCAATGCTTTTCTGCCGATGTTCCTTTTCATCAGCGCCTCGGTGAATAATGATAATCTGTCTAACCTACTCGGCAATCTGCTGACACTGCTGATCGTGCGGCTGGTGAAGCAGAGAGGCGCGGCGAATTTCCGGCGCGATCTGCGCGATTATATTTTGCTCGGCATTGTGACCGGGGCGGGTTTGCTGGCGAAGCTCAATATCGGTTTTTTGATTCCGCTGGTTGGGCTGGCGCTGCTGATCGTCAGTTTGCGGCGGCGCGACTGGCGGCCAGTGGTAATTGGTGGGCTGATTTCAGGTAGCTTGACGGTTATCATCGCCGGGTGGTGGTATCTACGCAACTGGGAACTTTATGGCGACCCTACCGGTTTAAATATGTTTTTGCAACTGGTCGGTCGGCGGGCAGTATATGCCAACACAGCGCAGTTATGGAGCGAACGCCACAGCTTTAGCCAGGCCTACTGGGGCTTTTTCGGCGGGATGAATGTGCCACTGCCTGAAGTCATTTACCTGATTTTCAACATCCTCGGCGGTGTTGGATTACTTGGAGCAGTTATTCTTCTGCTCAGGATATTTCTGCGCCGCGAGTGGGCATTTTCACGCTGGCTGCCCACGCTGGTGACGATCATCTGGCCGCTTGTGACATTCCTATCGTACCTGCGCTGGACGGCGGAAACTCCGGCTTCGCAGGGTCGCTTGGTATTCGGGGCGCTGTCGGCGATCTCGCTTTGGATGATCGTTGGTTTGCTGTGGTGGCTGCCGAAGCGAGGACAGCTATTTGCAATAGCAGGTTTCAGCGGATTTTTTGCTTTAGTGGCAGCTATTCTACCCTTCAGTGTAATTAAACCGACGTATACTCTACCTCCACTGATTGCAGCGATTAACCCGGAAAACACATTTACTGCGGCAAACTCGGATGGGCGCGTTGGGCTTTCAACCTCAGAAGTGTTGACTATGGAAGTGCAGCCCGAAGATTATGTACAGGTTTCGCTGAACCTCCATATCATAGAAACGCTGACACAAAACTGGAGTCTGTTCGCACATTTGGTTACCCCGGATGGAGTGATTGTTGCACAGCGCGACATCTACCCCGGCATGGGTAAACTAGCACTGTCCGATATAGGTGATGGTGCTGCCTGGGAAAATTTGCTTGCTATATTTGTGCCAGCGACTGCCTATGCACCGATGAAACTGAATGTTGAAATCGGCTGGTATAATCTGGCGACAGGCGAACGGATGAAGCTGGAAGATGGTTCGGAGACATTGACTATCGGAAGCGTGGAGTTAGCGCCACGTGGGAGCGACCTTGCTGTGCCGAATCCGATTCGTGTCAACTTTGGCGATGAACTGGAACTGGTCGGATACGAAATCAGCGACCTCAGCCCGGCGGCAGGCGACACGGTGGAACTGACGCTGTATTGGCGCGGCCTGCAAAAGATGACCACCGACTACAAGGTGTTTGCCAATATCCTCGACCCACTCACACTAACCAAGTACGCCGCGTCGGACGGGATGCCCGCGCAGTGGAATGCGCCGACAACCACCTGGACGCCGGGCGAAATCATCACTGATACCCACACCTGGACAGTTGACCCGAATACGCTACCGGGGATTTATGAAACAGAAATCGGTCTGTACAGCGAAGGTGCAGATGGCACTTTCCCGCGTCTGCAAATCATCACACCGGATGGCGGCATGGCAAATAATTTTCTCAACCTGAGCCGGGTGCGAATCCTGTCGGCAGAATTAGAATCATGACTATACGACGTGACTATCTGGCAGATGCCAGCGCGATCCTTATACTGATAGCCCTCTGGCTCTTTTTCTTCTGGCGTTTGTTCACTCCGGTTGAAGCCGATCAGGCATCCCTCGAAAAAGGCGATTTTTCCGGTCAGTTCGTGGCCTTCGGCGCGTACCAGTATGCCCGTTTTGCGGCGGGCGAAGTGCCACTATGGAATCCATATAACAATGGCGGATTGCCTTTCATTGCTGATACTCAGGCGGCTTTATTTTACCCTCCCCGCCTGCTGACGATTGGCATAAGTAAGTTAGCAGGTGGATGGTCATACCGTGCACTCGAACTGGAAATGACAGCTCATGTCCTGGCCTGCACGCTGTTCATGTATGGGCTGGTGCGCCGGATGACGCTCGGTAACAAAACTGGCAGCGTCGGCGGGGCATTCATAGCCGCTGTGATTGCCGGTTACGGTGGCTTTCTCACCTCGTATCCGCCGCTGCAACTGGCGTTGCTGGAAGCCGCGATATGGCTGCCGCTGGCACTACTGGGTATTCTGGAGGCAACCCGCCAGAGAACAATCCACCTACCCTGGATTGTTCTCACAGGATTTGCCCTCGGCTTATCGTGGATGGCCGGGCATCCGCAAACCAGCTACTTTTCTACCTTTTTGCTGGTTGCCTATTTTGGCTTCCGCATTTACGAAAAGGGCCACCACTGGTCATATTTCATTGGCGGGACAATCCTTTTTGGAACAATTGCTGGCGGAATGGCGGCGGTACAACTTCTGCCAGGATTTGAATATCTGGCGCGAACAACACGGGCTGGATTTACGTTCGAGGCTAAAGGCAACGGTTTTCCCTTCCGCGATGTGGTGCAGTTTATCTTTCCCGGCGTGATGAGCGCATTTTCGCCACTGTATATCAGCATCGCCGGGCTGGCGCTGGCACTGGTCGCCATCTGGACACGGCTACCAGGCAATCTATTCTGGGGCATCGTCGCGGTGGTTGGATTGGGTTTAAGCTTGGGAGCAAACAGCCCAATTTTTGCTCTCCTCTACAATATTCTACCAGGGATGCGTTTCTTCCGGGGACAAGAACGTGCAGCCTTTTTAGTGGCAAACAGCCTAGCAATTCTGGCAGGGTTAGGAGCAGCACGGCTGGCAACCTGGAAACCAGATGAATGGCCGATCATGACACGGAATATTCGACGCGGCCTCATCAGCTTAGTTGGATTATGTGCCGCAGCGACTGCGCTCATTTTTAATGAATGGCTCAACAACCGTGAACTGGATAACACCCTGAGCATCGCCATTCTCAGCACAGCCCTCGCTGGTGGCACAGTTGCCATTGTCTGGCCGATGATGAACCGGACCCACCTGCGATGGTACCAATGGCTGCTGGCGGGATTGATTGTCTTTGATCTGTTTACAGTCAATATGGACGCGGAAACAAACTATGATCCTGTACCACCTGAGCAGCAGCTTTCAATGACTCCACCACCTCTGCTGAATACCGTTCTAGGCGATCAGGATATACCATTCCGAGCGGATGGGTATCGTGGCATACATGATAATTTCGGCAGTTTGTACGGCATAGCCGATATACGCGGCATCAGCCCCTTGTTTCTGGATGGGCCTCATACACTGATACAATCCGAGTTGATTAATCCAACTGCCTGGGAATTATTTGCAGTACGCTATGTTTTCACCGATTGGGATGAACTGCCAACTGAAAGCCAGATTATCGCCAGGGGAGATGATCGCTTTGGCACAGTTAAACTGCACCGACTGGCAGAACCGCGTCCCTTTGCGACAATGCTATACAATATAGCAGTCGTTGAAACAGATGCAGCAGCTTATGATTTGCTGAAACAAACGGGTTTCAATGCACGCGAGACGATTATCATCAACCGTTTGCCGACTGTGGCAATCGACAGAGGCGGAAGTGGTGAAGCTCAAATTGAGGCCTATGAACCGGAATATATCCGCCTGAAAGTCAATACAGATACAAATGGATTGCTGTCACTGGCACAGGTTGATTATCCAGGATGGGAAGCAACCCTCGATGGACAAGTGATACCTACCATCCGTGCCTACGGTGCATTGATGGCCGTTGAAATTCCTACCGGCAGCCACACCATTGAACTTCACTACAATCCACTCTCTTATCGCGTCGGGGCGATTATCAGTCTTCTGGTGTGGGCGACACTCGTTGTTGCAGGTATGGTTTTACTGATTCACAGAGGTATAGATGCTGGAAACAAACGCGCTGCAAAACTGGATTAGCAATTTAGACCGCCGCGCCTATGGAGCAATGATCGGACTCATTATTGGGCTGATTGGTGGCGGATTAGGCCTGCTGCTGGTGGTAGCCGGGCCGGTCATCACTTTTGGCGCAGTTTTCGGACTACTGGCCGGTTTGTTTGTGCTGTCCAATGTCTCGGCAGCTCTCTATGGTGTAATCATGGTAGCAGTGCTGCTGCCATTTGGCACGCTGCCGTTTAAGATTGGCCTGACGCCGACTTTTCTTGACCTGGCGATGGGTGCATTTGTGCTGGTATACCTATTCCAGTGGATGACAGGACGACGGCAAGGTTTACGACTGACGCCCGTCCATGCACTAATCGCACTTTATCTGTTATGGCTGGTGCTGAGTTTCGCGCTGGGTCTGCGTTACGCCAGCCCAACATCCACCAACCTGCGGCAATTCGCCGAGTCACTTTTAAGCATCAGTTTGACTTTCATTCTGGTTGACCTGCTGCGCGAACCAGATGCACTGCGGCGGCTGGTACTGATAGTTATCACGGCAATCGGGGCACAGGCAATCGTCACGCTGACACTGTATATCATGCCAGACGATATTGCCGAGAGAACACTTGTTCGATTGGCGCAGATTGGCTACCCGAATGGTGGTGTTATCCGCTATATTGAAGACAATCCAGCAGAAGCAGAACGCGCTATTGGTACCTGGGTTGATCCAAATGCGCTGGGTGGAATTCTGGCCGTTTCGGCATCTATGATCGCACCACAGGTTTTCGCGCGGAGGCCAGTGTTACGCTACCGCTGGCTGACTTTTGGAACACTGGGCCTGGTTGCGCTGACCCTTATTCTTACTTTTTCACGAGCATCAATGTTGGCGTTTGCATTCGGGCTGTTCTTCATCGCGGCACATCGAGGCTATAGACGTTATATTCCTCTGATTCTAGGTGGACTGTGCTTGCTCTTGGTTTTACCGCAGACGCAGAGTTACATCGAGCGTTTTTCGCAGGCCTTCAGCGGCACAGACCTGGCGACTCAGATGCGAGTAGGCGAATACGGTGACTCACTGGAATTAATTGGTCGGTATCCGATTTTTGGCGTCGGGTTTACTGGCACACCAGAAATTGACCTCTACACTGATGTCGCCAGCATGTATCTGATTATGGCGAATCAGATCGGCCTGACCGGACTGGCAATCTACGCCATTACGATGGGAACAGTCTTCTTATATGGCTGGCGGGCGCGGCGTTATGCCTTTGTTAACGATGATGTAGAGTCAATCCATCTGGGTTACTATGCAGCACTGCTGACTGCGCTGATCAATGCAACCGCTGATTTATACTTTTTCCGGCTGGATTTCCATGCTTCGATTACTTTATTCTGGCTGGTTGCAGCGCTGGCACTTGCAAGCTCACGAATGGTCTTTGAACTGCACGAATCAACCGTTGCTAAAAGTGGCTGAGTACAGT
>CAYUTY010000066.1:0-32885 GCA_964447795.1 uncultured Anaerolineaceae bacterium | reverse complement strand
CTGGTGGGAATGGCCCTTCCGCGACCAGCATTCGCATTATAGCCAACCATCCTTCGCTATACAACCAGAACCGCGCCTTATATGGGGTTTTACGGCGTTTTTTCGATAAGACCGGGAGTTTAAGTTCATCATTCAGGTTTCCAGCAGTCAACACATTAAAGGCTGGTTAAACGGGTCGGAGAAGCAGAGATGAGTGGCCGGGGGGAAGCAACAAAAAACCGGCTGTGTGCCGGTTCTTTTTGGGTTTATCCCGATGGGCAATAGAGGACTCGAACCTCTAACCCCTCCCACGTCAAAGGAGTGCTCTGCCAATTGAGCTAATTGCCCGAATGAATATAAGTATACGGAATCCGCGCCGGTTTGCAAGGGGGATTCTCAGGCTGACTGGTCGCCATTGCGTGATTGAACCTGGGCCTCAATAGCAGCGATGAAAGGGCTGAGATGCTTATTGGTTTCGTCGCCGAGGGCGATTTCCAATCGCTGCAATGTATCGAGCAAACTCTGAAAAACATAAGGCGATTCGGAGGGTGCAGTTTCCAGCACCATCGTCAGGGTTTCCTCGGCTTCCATGATTTTGCCCAGCGCTAATCGGGCCGTGAGCAGATCAGCATAGGCCCAATAATTGTCCACATCAGCCTGCACTTCGCCCCAGGCTAACTGTTCAACACGCTGGTAGGTTCGAATCATGGCGTCACGGTCTTTTTTCAGCACATACAAGAGGGCGAGATTGCTGAAGGCATACGATGACTGGGGCGTGATTTGCCCGGCGCGTTCGTAGGCATTGATAGCCTCATCCACCTGCCCCCGGCGCCGATACAACCCACCGAGCGATCCCCACCATGACTCGCCATCTTCGTCGATCAGCTTGGGGGAAATCGCCAGCCCACGCAGCAGCAGATTTTCAGCGCGGTTGAGCATCAAATCCTTATCAATGCTCGTCTCCATTTTTTCGCCAATGCGCCGATAAACATAGCCGAGCGCAGCCAGCGCCGGGGCAAAATCCTTTTCGATTTCCAGTGCGCGTGTCAGATGTTCCTGCGCTTTATCGAGATTGCCGGACTGAGTGTGAACATAACCGAGGCGGTAATGGGTAATCAGGTTATTGGGGTCAAGTTCGAGAGCGCGGTTGTAAGTGTCGAGCGCACCGGTGAAATCCTGCGACCGATACTGGCGATCACCCAACGGCAAAAATGACATGGAGAGGTTGGCACGGGCGGCATTTTCGCGCTGTTCGGCATCGCTGCGTTCCATCTGCTGACGGAAGAGTTCGAGTTCGTTGCGGCGCTTCTCCATATCCAGGTCGAACTGCTGCCGAGCCAGAGAAAGATCACTTTCAACCCGTTCGCGTGTGGTTTCCAACTCATTACGGGCTTCATTCAGGCCACGAAATCCGACCAGACCGCCGACAATCGCCAGTACGGCGATGACCCCGCTCAAAATAGAAACGATCAAACCAATGGCTTCAAAAATACCGAGAAAATTGGATGCCTGATCGAACGCATTGCCAGCCCGATCCTCCAGGGCACGCAGTTCATCGGCTGTGGCTGCCACCTGGGTCGCCAGAGCGATTATCTCATCCGAATTAGGCGGTGGGAGTGGTGATGGCGTTATATCCTGAGCGGATACACGTCCAGCAAAGAACAGCAACCAGACGGCTATGGACGCTAAAATCAGCGGGCGCATACTCTATCCCCCGACGAGAACAATTCAGGGGAATTATAACGGGATTCCAGCCGAATGGGAAACCACCCCCTCAACCGTGTTTTGCCGGAGGTTTATAGGATTCAAAATAAGAATTAAGCTGGGCATATAATTTTTCCGGCCCATCGTCTACCGATACCATCTGCAATTTACCTCTGGTAATGATTGCCTGCAAATCGCTCTCATCGGTATGACCGCTATAAAAGGCCTTCGCCAGAATATCAGCAAAACGGCCAGTGCCTTCGATCACGATCAAGGGAAATGAGAGATTGGCGTCCGTCGTGCGGGCAAAGACTTCCTCGCGGGCAATTTTGCCGCCGTTGATGAGGATACCCAACGCCGGTTTTTCACCACCACCAGACAGGACATCGGTCAGGTGAGTAATCATATCGGACTCGTCTCCGAATTCATCGCCGGCGGTCAACACAAAATGGGAATGCGCGGTGTTCAGCGTAGTCGCATCGTCGCTATCATCATTGGCGTAACCGGGATAACGCACCAATTCGAGCGGTGCAATACCGACCAGTGGAAAACGGTAACGGTGTTTCTGGCGCGCGTCGCCGATCAGAATCGGTATACCCGCGTGCGTTCCACCGTCGATAACGATAGCGCCGCGCTCCTCAGCAAACCGCGCCAGCCCTCGCTCGACAATAGCACGGGTAGCCTGCATATCCTCAGGGGACATGGCACTGGCCCCGCCGGTGACATAAACCGTCGGGCGCGGTTCGTGGAAACCAAGCGCCTTCGCCACCGACTGCGGATCGAAGCGGCGCGGCACCTGCACAGCAAAGGCAGCCTGTCCATCATCGAAAGCAATCACAAACCGTTTATTTTTCAGGGTCATAACCCTTCCCCTCAGCCCACCAGGGCAATCAGCAAACCAGTTGATTATTATGTATACGCTGCCTAGAATCAGCCCCAAAATACAGGGGCATTTCCTAAAGATGACTTTTCAAAACGATCTGCTCACCTGGTACGACAAACATGCTGCCGATTTACCCTGGCGCACCAGCCTGGATTCGTACCGCGTTTGGTTGTCCGTAATTATTTTTCAGCAAACCCAGGCCTAAACGGAGAAACCCTATTACGCCCGTTTTTTGGCAGCTTTTCCAACTATTCATGACCTGGCCGCTGCCCCGTTGGCTGAAGTTCTAAAGTTATGGGAAGGTTTGGGATATTATAGCCGCGCTCGTAATTTACACAAAACGGCACAAACCATTTCTAAAGATTTTGGTGGTCATTTTCCACAAACGGCTGAAGCGCTGCAAACCCTACCGGGAGTCGGACGTTACACAGCGGGGGCAATCGGCAGTATTGCTTTTGGCGAGGCCGCACCGGTGCTGGATGGGAACGTCATTCGCGTTTTCGCCCGGCTGACCGATCTGTCAGAGGATGTGAGCCAACCGCGTGTGAAAGATCGCCTGTGGACTCTGGCGGAGGAATGGCTACCACAGGAGCGCAGTGGCGATTACAATCAGGCATTGATGGAGCTGGGGCGCACCGTTTGTAAACCACGCAACCCCTTGTGCGGACTCTGCCCGATTCAGGCACATTGTCTGGCATACCAGCGCGGCACGCAGGCTGAACGCCCGGTCAAAAAGCAAAAAGCCCAGACTCCCCATTACGATGTCACTGCGGGGATTATCTGGAATGACGAAGGCAAACTATTGATCGCCCAGCGCCCGCTGGAGGGATTGCTCGGCGGCCTGTGGGAATTCCCCGGCGGTAAGCAGGAAAACGGCGAAAGCCTGGAAGACTGTTTAAAACGCGAACTGCGGGAAGAGCTGGCGATTGAAGTGGAAGTCAATGAATTGTTCGTGACCGTGCAGCACGCTTTCACACATTTCAAAATCACACTGCACGCTTTCACCTGCCGCTATCTGTCCGGCATACCGCAAACCATCGGCGTGGCGGACTGGGCCTGGGTTGCGCCAGAAGCACTGGAACTTTACAGCTTCGGCAAGGCTGATCGTGAAGTCATCCGGGCACTGGGTGAGCGAAAAAATATGCTGTTATGAAATTAATGATCGTAGGGACACAGGGAATGTTATGCCCCTACGATAGCTCTTTAACCGACTGTGAAAGTACAGCTTCCGCTTTCGCTGGGACGGTTCGTGCCTGGCCCGAACACGTCATAACCATCGGTGATCTGCTGACGCCAGGTCACGCGGTAGCTGATGTTGTGCTGACCGCTGGAGAGCGGGCCATACGGCACAAACCAGTAAATATAGTGGTTGCCGTCGCTCTGCCGGCGCACACTGGACTTATACTGCCGCCAGTTTTCGAGCAGCACACCGTCCACGCGCACCTCATAAATCACATTGTCGAGATGCTGCTGAATCAGTTCAGGTTCGCTGACATACCAGCTCCAGAACACATCAATCGTGGCACCGCTGGTCAGGCCAGTCGGCGCGGGTCTGCCAAAAATAGGATTATCACAGTAAGCCAGCACATCGACGCCCTGCTGCTGCCCCGTATTTCCTTCACTGCCAACGCCGCTGGGCGCAGTGGCGGCGGGCGTTCCGGGTGACTGACCAAATGGTGTAAAGGTCGCGGTTGCGCCTGAAGCGGATGTCGGGCCAGCAGTGATGATAGCGGTGGCGCTTGGCTGTGGCAGAACAATACCACCGGCAAGGGCAGTGGCCGTCTGCTGAATGGAGCTGACATCAATCACCGGCAGCGCCAGCGTCCCTGCGATACCTGCTTCGGGAGTGGCCTCAGCAGAGCCAACCGGTGTTGGCGATACTACCGAGCGCGGCGGAGTCGGCGTAATGGTGCCACCACCCAGCAGCGCTGTCGGAAGGGGCGTACCCAGTGCCAGCGCCGTCAAATCGGGCGTGGGTGTTGAAGTCGGTTCGAGAGTTGGCATGGGATTGACCCGGACGAGACTGGCAGCAATCCAACCCTCGCGGCCATCTTCCATTTTGATGTTCAGCCAGCGGCCATCTTCATTTTGTCCCAGCACCTCGACGCCAGTACCCGGCACCAATGCCCGAATAGCACCAAAGGTCACGCCTGGCCCTTCGCGGACATTGACTGTCTCCAGCGAAGCGACGATGCCCGTTATAGGTGGAGTGGCGGTTGCCGTCGGCGTGTTGGAAGGCGTCGGGGTTAGCGGCGTCTCCGAAGGGGTGAGCGTAAAAGTTGGCAGCTCTGTCCGCGTGGCAACCGGTGTGGCAGTGAAACGCGGCGTCATGCTCACAATCGGCGCGAGGGTCGAGGTCGGTATCTGGGCTATCCCATCGCCCTCTGTCCCGGTTGTACAGGCCGCCAGCAGAAGCAGGCCAATGCATAATAAACTGATCGAGTATTTCACGGCATCTTTCCACAGTGTCCACTTGTCTGCCGACAGATTAGCAGCAAAACGCCGGATGTGCAAAAGCCTCGTTTCACTTTTCCAACAGATCGAATTGACAAGTGCCGCCTCACGCATCTAAACTGAATTCGTGGAAAAAGACTGCCACACCAGTGAAAACGAGGGACGATATGCGCCGCCTGCTGCTCGCCATCCCGCTTTACCTGATCATCGCTGTTTCAAATGCGACCGCCCAGGATGCTGAAATTATCCCGGCAAATGAGGCTGTCATTGTCGAAATTACCGACGCGGAAGGTGTAACACTGATTTATCAGGCGTCTGGCGCGCAAACCGTCAGCATCAGCGCCCGCAGCCTCGATACCCGGCTTGATACAACACTCGAAATCTATGATGAAGCTGGCGGACTGCTGGCTTTCAATGACGATGCAGCCAGTATGCCGGAAGGTTTCGTCGCCACGGACTCGCAGATCGTTAATCTGGGGCTGGCTGAAGCCGGTTCATACACGATCCGCGTTAAAAGCTTCAGCGCACAAAGTCGGGGTGAGGTAGAGGTTATCGTTTCCAGCGGCGGCACAGCGACAACTATAGCAGTGCCGGAAATTACCGGAAAAGCACTTTTCACCAGTGAGCCGCTTAAAGTGTATCTCGATGCCGAAGCGCCGGTCGATCTGGTTTATGCAGCCGGTGCGGCGGAAACCGTCAGCATCTATATCACCAGCCTGCCAGACAATGCTGGAGCAGTTGATTCAACGCTGGAAGTATTGGATGCCAATGGCGACCAGCTCGCTTTCAACGACGACCTGACAGACGCCACCCTTAACCCTGGTATCGAGGAACTAACCCTGCCGGAAGCAGGTTTGTACACGGTGCGGATTAACACCTATGAGGACAGCGATCCCGGCGGCGTGGAAATCAACATCATTGGCGAAGGCAGTGCGCCGATTGTCAATGAAGGCGATACACTCACGTTTGATGAAACGCTGACCGTTTCCATCAGCGGGGAGGAGATGCCATCGTTCATATTTGAGGGAGAAAGCGGCCAGATCATCACCCTCAGAGCACTGGCGACTGAGCCGGAATCGCCCGATCAGGATTTGGTGATCCGGCTGTTTGGGGCAAACGGCCAGGCGTTGGCCGAAGACGACGACTCCGGGGTCAATATTGACCTGGGAGAGCGTGACCCGGCCATTATAGAGTTTGAACTGCCAGAAGACGGCACGTATCGCGTTGAGGTCGATTCGCTGTTTGATGTGTCTGGCGAGTTCGAGATCACACTGACAGAATCCTGAATTGCATCTTGACCCTCCTGACCGCCTGTGCTACCCTATAGGCATCAAGTACCTGTAGCTCAGCGGATAGAGCACTTGCCTACGGAGCAAGGGGCCGGGGGTTCGAATCCCTCCAGGTACGACAAAGTAATAATAAATGACCTGATAATAAACTCAGGTCATTTTTATTTCCTGAACCTTGTGATTTTAGTAGGGACATGATGCATCATGTCCCTGCAAAATTTGCCCTTACACAGTGCTGTCACATCAGAAGTTGATAAACCCCGCCTTTAAATTCAACAGCTTTAACCTCACTACCAACTATAAAAACACGGTCAATAAGGCGGTTGACCAGCCGATTTTTTGCCACTATATCGCCTTCACACAAAGCGAAATGCGATCTGAAGTTTTTCACCAATTTACGGGATTCCTCAAGAAATTGGTTGTTGCCGGGACTTGGCTTTAATTGCCCTACTTGCTCCGCCAGGGCAGATTGATATTTTTCAAACTCGGCCAAATCCAGTACATATCCCTGTTTAATCCTCTCGCCCATACTGTTGATGATATTTTGTATGCTGGCAAATCGATTATCTGCGGCATCCTTCACGCTTTCGCCTGCTACAGTATGGATGAGCTTTTCTTCATCATCGGCTGACAAACTAAGTGAGAAAAGCAAATTTATCACCGCATCATCGACTTTTGTGCAACTCGTATATCCCTGTTCACAATGCCGTCCCTTTCGTTTTGCTGGACACACGTAGCTTTTACTTTTTTCTTGACCAGATTTATTGAGCGTTGTACGGCAAAAACATTTCCCATCATCGGGATTCTGCTGCCAACAGCGCCAACACCACACCAAGCCTTCAAGCAAATAGACATTTTGCCGCTGGCCGCCTACCCCATCCTGTTTCCTAAATCTCCGTTCTACCTTCATCGCCTGAACTTTCTCCCATAGTTCAAGGTCGATAATTGGGTCGTGAACGGCATCGTTCATTTCAAGGGGAATATTATAATCGACAGTACCATCTGGCAGACCTTGCCTATGGGTGATTTTGCCAATGTAAATTACGCTTTGAAGCATTTCACGAATACCATCATGGCTATGCAAGCGGGACTTGGTTGTACGAAAACCTTGTTCATTCAAGAGATGGGCTAATTGTGTAAATGAATGTTTCCCTTCCGCATAAGTCTCATAGAGCCACCTGACGGCCTCAGCCTCCCGCTCATTGACAACCAGATGTGCATACCCCATCTGTTTATGCGTGACCGGATCGAACTCTTTGCGCAGATCGTAGCCAAATGGCCGGACATTCCCCGTATAATAGCCACGTTTGAACATCGTCATTTTGGCGTCGCGGTAGCGTGTTCCAGCCCGGCGGCTTTCCTCAGCAGCCAGCAGTTTGCTAATTCCTGCCTCAATCCCATCCGATTGGTCAGCGTCTTCGCTTGCCTCAGTAGCGGAAAAGAGCAGAATACCGAGTTCTTTCCGCAGCCGTATGTCGAGATAGGTATGATCCTGCACACTGCGGGATAATCTGTCCCAGCGGTAAACCACGACCGCATCAAAGCGCTGCTGCTCAGCATCGTCCAGCAGGGCTTTCAGTCCGGCGCGTTTGTTCATCGAAGTAGCGCTCAGGGCTTCATCGACATAGCTGGCGACGATCACGCCACCTCTGCCAGCGACAAATTCTGTGGTGATGCGCTCCTGGGTGGCGAGGCTGTTAGTGCCTTCCTGTTCACGGTGGCTGTAGCGGCTATAAACGGCAAAACGAAGGGGTCTGTTTTCCTGGGGCATGGTTATTGCAATCCTTTTGTGTAAACACGATAAGCCGCCGGGCAATCGGGCATGGCAAAACGGCTTCAAAAGGCACTACAATACCGGAAGCCGCTGGCGCTGCTGCTTAGCGTTTGGCGGTTAGTCTCTGTCGGGTGGTCTTGACACTCGGCAGGGACGATTTCAGTTGTGGAGAGTATAAATTGGAAACAGTACCAGCGTCAATATGGCTGAAAGTGCCTGCGTTTGGTGTAATTTCCACCTCCCTCCCCGCGTCAAATGAAGAGTGATGCCCATGAGCAATCAGCCTCCCTGATTGATGTGGATTGTAGAGGAGTAACCTGTAGTGGTAAATGAAATCACCGCGCCGCGCCCGTTTGAAATCGGCCTGTATTCGTTCGCAGAGCTGACGCCTGACCCGCTCACGGGCAAGAAGCTTGACCCGGCGGCGCGTGTCCGCGACCTTTTGGAAGAGATTGAACTGGCCGATCAGGTCGGTCTGGATGTATTCGGACTGGGCGAACATCATCGCTCCGATTTTGTGTCATCCGCGCCGGAAGTCATCCTCGCCGCAGCAGCAAGCCGCACCAGAAACATTCGCCTGAGCAGTGCTGTCACTGTCCTCAGTTCGGATGATCCGGTGCGCGTGTTTCAGCGTTTTGCCAGCCTTGATCTGGTCTCAAATGGCCGCGCCGAAATCATGGCGGGACGCGGATCATTCATCGAGTCGTTCCCGTTGTTTGGCTATGATCTCAACCATTACGACGACTTGTTCAGCGAGAAGCTGGACTTGCTGATCAAAATCCGCGAAAGTGAGCATGTTACCTGGCAGGGTCAGCAGCGTGCGCCCATCAATAACCTGGGCGTGTATCCTCGTCCGGTACAAGACCCACTGCCAATATGGGTTGGCGTCGGTGGAACGCCGGAATCAGTGGTACGAGCGGCAAGCCGGGGGCTGCCGATGGCGCTGGCGATTATTGGCGGTATGCCAGAGCGCTTCGCACCCTTTGCAGATTTGTACCGTCAGGCCGCTGCTGAATATCATCACGATCCGGCAGCGCTGCCGCTCCGCATCAACTCACACGGCTTCATTGCCGCCACCCGCCAGCAGGCGATTGACGAGTCGTTCCCGGCGGTACAAATTGTGATGAACAAGATTGGGCGTGAGCGTGGGTGGCCTCCCATGCGCCGTGAGCAGTATGAAGCATCGGCGGAGTTACGCGGCGCAAACTTTGTTGGCAGCCCTGATGACATTATCGAGAAAATCCTGTTCCAGCACTCGATTTTTAAGCATCAGCGCTTACTGCTGCAACTGAGCGTCGGCACGTTGCCGCACGACAAAATAATGCACGCGATAGAGCTGCTTGGCACAAAGGTTGCGCCCGTCGTTCGCGAGGAAATCGCCCGCCGTGTCGCCGTCGTCGAGCTGCGCTAAATCCTTTACCCGGTTACACTCCAGCCCCCTCATCTGCCATCAGCCGAGGGGGCGGCTGCAACTTTGCACAAAATCGTCCGGTTTCCCCCTCAAAATCGAAACAAATGTCATGACAAATGTTTCACCACTCGTTCCTTTTTCCTGGTAAACTTGTTCTATGACCAAACGCACTTTGACTTCACTGACGACTGAAAACCGTCTACGGATGACTCTGTCCTGTATGGTGAAACTACCTTCTCTGGAAACGGGCATCTGGTAACTTCCAGCAAATGGCGGCGGAGCAGTTTCAAAAAACCACCGCCGCCATCGCCGCCGCCGCCAATCGCCAGTGTTCAGAACGCTACTATGTCCTGTCTTCACTCATCCCTCATACCTCTTCAACTTAGTTAGCACCTGGCACCCGTTTTACGCTGCGCGTTTTCATGCCCCTCTCAGGGATTTCGGCTAAAATCACACCAAAGCTTGTAAGAAGGATTACACCTATTTGAAACAGCAGACCAAAGATGGTCATATCATCACCATCCGGCGGCAGCATCGCCGCAGCATCATGATGCGCCCTGTCCCCGGTGGCTATGAGGTCTACATCCCGCGCTGGATGAAAGAAACACATCCCAAAGTGCGGGCTTTCATTCAGTCTGGGCTGGAAAAGCTGGCCGCTCATGTGCCGCCGATTCCAATGGAGCAAACCAGCGCCGATCAGATTCGAGCAATGGTAGAGGATTGGGCCAGGCGTATTGGTGTGCAGCCGGGGCGCATTAGCTTCCGCGAGATGACACGCAAATGGGGTTCCTGTTCCAGCCGCGACAACATCACTCTCAATACCCGCTTATGCTGGCTGCCTCCCCATCTCGCCGAATACGTTGTCTGTCATGAACTGGTGCATCTGCGCGTCTTCAATCACGGCAAGGAATTCAAAGCCATGATGAGCGCTCACATGCCAGACTGGCAGACACGCGAACAGGAACTTAATCAGTACGATTTTCATCGTCCGCCTCAGTGAATGCTCATCTGCGCCAGATTACAGATTGTGGTACTATCTTCCCTGAAATCCACGCAGGAGGACGAGGCGATGCGGCTGGCAGTTTTATCGGACATTCACGGCAACCTGACCGCGCTGGAAACCGTGCTGGCGGATATTGAAGCAGCGGGTGGCGCAGACCTGATCTGGTGTCTGGGTGATCTGGCGGCGGGGGCAGCGCGTCCGGCTGAATGCATTCGCCGAATCAAAGCGCTGGCCGAAGCCGATGAGGGCAAAAAATTTCAGGTCATCGGCGGCAACACTGACCGCTATCTCGTCACTGGCGAACGAATGCGGATGCCTTCCGCGAAGGATGAAGAATCCTTCAAAAGGCTGGCGGGAGACTGGCAGGCCCGCGATACGGTTTTTAACTGGTCACTCGGCCAGCTCAGTTTTGAAGATTATCAATACCTGAAAAAACTGCGGGGACGCGAGCTATGGCACACCGTCGAGGACTACGGCACTGTAATTGGCTATCATGCCGTGCCGGGAAACGATGAAACCATGCTCACCCCCGATACCTCGGACGAGGAAGCCCGCGACCTGCTGCTTGACCGCGAAGGACGACTCGCTATCGGCGGCCACATCCACAAACATTTTGACCGTGACCTGGGAAACTGGCGTGTCGTCAGTGTAGGCAGCGTCGGTATGTCGTTGGATGCGCCGGGATTCGCCCAGTGGGGGTTGTTCACCTTTGAAGGCACAAACGTGACTGTTGATTTACGGTGTGTGCCCTATGATTTCGAGGCAGAATTGGCAGATTTAATCAGCGTCGGTTATCCCCTGCCGGAATGGGCAGCAAAGCGCCTGCGCCCCGCACCACAGGAAGTGTAAACCATGCCATTTGACGATAAAACACAACAGCTTCTTGATGACCTGCGCGGTGAGGAGGATTACGGCATTTTACTGGCGGCGCAGATGGGCGGCGTCCCCAACGAATTGCAGCTCATCATTCAAACGGCAAAATTCGATGAAGCAGCCGGCGGCCTGCGGCCCCAGCGGCAGTATGTTATTCGGGCGCTGGGCGTGCGCGAACACCGCGTCAGCCTCGGCGTCTTCGGGCGCTTCTTCATCGCCGAAGAACACCCAATCTTGTTTCATCACAACCTGCCCCGTGTCGAGATTCATTTTGAGGGAAAGCCGAAGGATGTGAACGAGCTGGTGCTGGATATTCATCAGGCGTATGTCACGACTTTTGGCCCCTGGCGCGAGCTGGCAGCCGATGTCAATCGCTCGCAGCCGCTGGTTAATCTGCTTTCTTCAGGCGGCGGACTGCTCGGTTCGATGCCCGGCCCGGCGGCGGAACGCATGTCAAAGGTACTGGCCCATCACGGTATGAACCCGCGTCTGGGCGAAAAACCGCACACCGCCGAGGACGATCATGGGCGTTCAACAGCCGCCAAACTGCTCGGCATTGACGACTCATATTTCGTCGCGCTCGATTTCTCAGTGGATGAAATGGGCAAAATTTAAAGCATCATTTTCAGGAGAAAATAATTTTGGAACTCAATAACTCTGTTGCCATTGTTACTGGAGGAGCATCCGGTTTGGGCGAAGCCTGCGTCCGGCTTTTCACGGCGCGCGGCGGCAAGGCCGTCATTGTTGACCGCGACGAAGAAAAAGGCGTAGCGCTGGCGAGCGAACTGGGCGACTCTGCTCACTTTGTCAAAACCGATGTCACCAGCGAAACCGATGTCAACGCCGCGCTGGATGCTGCTCAGGAAATTTTCGGTGGGCTGCACATCGCCATCAACTGTGCTGGGGTCGGCTGGGCGGAGCGCACCGTCACCAAAAACGGGTCGCACTCCCTTGATTTATTTGAAACCGTCATCAAAATTAACCTGATCGGTACTTTCAACGTCATCCGGCTGGCGGCGGCACGCATGGTCAATAATCAGCCTAATGCTGAAGGCGAACGCGGCGTCATTATCAACACCGCCTCAGTAGCTGCTTATGATGGACAAATCGGACAGGCGGCTTACTCCGCATCCAAAGGCGGCATCGTCGGCATGACGCTCCCCATCGCGCGCGACCTTTCCCGTAATGGCATCCGCGTGATGACGATTGCACCCGGTTTGTTCGATACACCGCTGCTGGCGGCACTACCAGAAGAAGCCCGTATCTCACTCGGCCAGCAGGTTCCGTTTCCCTCGCGTCTCGGCCAGCCATCGGAATATGCGCTGCTGGCGGCCAGCATCATCGAAAATCCGATGTTGAACGGTGAAACGATCAGATTGGACGGCGCAATACGCATGTCGCCGAAATAATAGTTAGAAAATCATTTGCCGCGCATTATCGGCTGATGTATAGTGTGGGCTGAGGAATACACCCCAACTGAGGAGTCCAGCCATGCGCGCGCTGCGGTCAATCGGCAAATTTTTCTGGCGATTTATGGTCATTTTTTCGTTCATTGTCAACATCATTCTGGTGGTGACACTGCTGGTTGTGCTGCTGGTGATCTTCGACATCAAGCACAACATCGCCCAGCCCTTAGTGGAGGGGTTGCACAGCAGTTTCGTCGGGCTGGATACTTCAACCATTGACTGGACAATCCCGGTACGGACGACCATCCCGCTCAATACCAGCATCCCGCTCAATACCAGCATCCCGCTCAATACCAGCATCCCGCTCAATACAGCCACCATTGTTACGCTGACACAGCCAGTGCCGCTCAATGTCAGCGCTGTTATCACGCTCAATGGGGTGCGAACGCCGACGCCAGTTTCGCTGACATTACCGGCTGGTTTGCAGCTTCCAGTACAGTTGAATCTGGATGTACCCGTCAATCTTCAAGTCCCGGTTAATCTCGAAGTCCCGGTCAATCTCGAAGTCCCGGTCAGCCTGGATGTGCGCGCCGTCATACCGTTGAGCCAGACCCAGCTTCATGATGTGGCTGATAACCTGCGCCTGCTTTTCGATCCGCTGGTGCGGGTGCTGGGCAACCTGCCGGATGATTTCAGCGAAACCGGCTCATTCGTCAGTCAGGTATTAAGTGGGAATCCACCGGACTTACTGGCCGACACAGCCTATACCGAAAAACCCTGGCCGGGTTTCTCGCTGACGGCTGGCTTGAATTACGATCTCGCCAATGTCCCCGCCCCGCCGGAAAATGTCCCTATGCTGACAGGTATTGTGCCGACAGGCGGCATCCCAGCACTGGACGCGGCACTGCGTCAGGATATTTATGACATGGGTGACCCGTTGACGGTTAACGCGCAGGCCGCCACCGACATGACCGGCGCTGGCATCCCACCAGAATACTATGATGGCACCTACTCTAATTTTGTTGGCAGCCCGCGCAAAATCGCTGAAGGCACATTCCAGGGGACAAATATCGACCCGGTGACTGGCCTTCCCGTCGGTGTGCCGCTTGAACAGCCGCCTGTAACAGATGAGCCGGTGGTGCCTGTGCCTACCGCTTCCAGTGGCGAAGTAACGCCTATCTCACCAGATGGTGGACAATCTGCTCCCGCTACTCCGAGCAGTGACCTGGGCATTATTCCGCCATCCGGCTAAGCAAGCATTGCATAAATACGGAAATGCGCGGCGGGGAAATTACCCACGCGCATTTTTATTCCCGCGCAAAGCGGCCAGATTAAAGTAAGCTGGATTTCACGATTGGTCGTAAACAAACGGCAGGGAATTTTCTATAATAAAGATAAATTCGCTGCCCCACTGAGTTTCTATATAAAGAGGAATTATGCCCAAGCCAGATTCTCGCCCTAAAATCTGCGATTATGAGGGTTCCAATTACCGCACGGAATTCTGGGAAGGCAAAGGCCGGAATTATGAAGATCGGGTCGAGCGGATTGCGCTGCGGAAGCTGCTGCCGGGGGGCGGGCGGCGGCTGCTGGAGATCGGTGCCGGGTTCGGACGGTTAACAGATGAGTACCACACGTTCGAGCAGGTCGTGCTGGTTGATTATTCGTTTTCGCAGTTGAAATATGCGCAGGATATGCTCGGCACCTCAGATCGTTTCGTTTATGTGGCGGCAGATGTGTATAACCTTCCCTTCCGCCCCGGCACATTCGATGCCGCAACCATTGTGCGCGTCATTCATCACATGGCCGATGTGCCATCCGCGCTGCGGCAGGTACGTTCAGCGCTTGTCACAAATGGGACCCTGATCCTCGAATATGCCAACAAACGCCATATCAAAGCTATGCTCCGCTATGCGCTCGGTAAACAGCGCTGGAATCCCTATGATCTGAAACCTGTTGAATTTGTGGAACTCAATTTTGATTTTCACCCCACCTACATGCGCCAGCAGCTAAGCAGCGCCGGGTTTGCCATGAACCGCAGCATTCCGGTATCCTTTTTTCGCATTGGCGCACTGAAAAATACGCTGCCAACCGAATTTCTGGCAGGCATGGACGGCCTGCTGCAAATGACCGGTATGCACTATACGCCCAGCGTTTTCACTCGCAGTACCGCCGTCGGCCAGTCACCCAATAACCTCGACACCTATTCCCTGTTTGTCTGCCCGGAAACGGGCGGTGATCTACGCCGCGAGGGAGACACAATGGTGAGTGAAGAAACGGGCCAGCGCTGGGCTATCCGGGACGGCATCTACGATTTCAAAGCACCGCTGGACGAGTAAGGCTTAAAGGTCTTCCAGATGAGACTGAACCCAGTTCGCGTAGCGTGCCATTAATGTGCGCGTTTGCGGGCCGGGTTCGCCTGTTCCAATGCTGATACCATCAATTTCGACCACTGGTACCATGCCCCGGCTGCTGCTGGTGATGAAAGCCTCATCCAGTCGGGGAATATCAACGACATTGACAGCGTCTTTCCGAAGTGGCAGTACCTCATCAGCAATCGCAAAAATAATCTGCTGCGCTGTACCGGGCAAGACGCCAGCACCTGCTGTCCGCAGTTCACCATTCAATACTGCATAAAAATTACTGGTTGTGCCTTCCAGTATTTGTCCCTCATCATTCACCAGCAGCCCCGTATAAATGCCTTCCGGCAGCGGATATTGATCCCGATCACGCATCCAGCCCGTCGTCTTGGCGACAGGGTTATGCCGCGCTATATCCGCCGTCAGTGTGATACAGCGCACACCCTGTTCATAAACTTCAAGGGGCGGACGCTTGAAAGGTTCCATCGAAATAATCGCCTGATCAGGGTATTCGCGCGGTATGGTGATGCGAAAGCGCACATCACCATAACCCGCTTCGACGATCATCTCACGCAGCGCTGCTCGTAAACGTGCACGATCAAGCTGTAACGGAATCTGTTCGTATCGGGCTGAATCTCCCAACCTGTCCAGATGCGCACCAAACCTCAATACTTGAAAGGTATTGTAGGTATTGGTGACGGTGTAAACGCCCTCGCGTGGTTCATACTGTGTTGCATCCGCCAGGGATTCGGCCTGATAGTCAACCGCTTTCAAGCCCTCTGGCGTGAGCCTTTTAATCAAACAGGGTGACATCGCCCGCTCACTTCAGGAAGTCTGCTGGATACGGTTGGTAAGGGGCAAAAGCTGCGGCTCGTTCAGGCAGCATATCCAGTGTCACCACACCCTTGGGCCAAGCCGGTTTACGCTTCTCCCAGATGACCGGGATACCATATTCAAAAGCGGCTACGCTGAAGTCGTCAAGCGCTGGCAGATGGTCAGCTTTCAGTGATTTCAGCAGTTCGGGTGTTGGATACGAAGTCCGGCCACGATACCCCACTGTTTTGGATTGGTGAAGCTGATATTTGATGAGCCGGCGGCTGTAAAACAGCAGCGGATTCCAGGGATATTGATTGCTGAAAGGCTGGGGGCGATTGAACCGTCCCAATAGACGACGCGCACCTAACTTACGAACATTCAAAAAGTTCGGATCACCGCTCAAAAAATGGACTTCGAGATGCAAATGATCGTTGGTACTGCTGCCAGCGGGAGTGCCACTGATGCCTATCAGATCACCAGCTTTCACCACATCAAATTCTTTTCGAATAGTGTTGTCTTTCATGTGACCGTGCGCGACCAGAATATTGCTCAACATGCGCCTGCCCTGGGCATCCCTGAAACGCTCTGGCAGAAACGGCCACAGCATTACCGTTTTTTCCGCTGTGTCACCCATAAACGGCCATTTGGTGATAATGACCCCATCGGTCACGGCCAGCAGCGGTGTTCCCGTCTCGACAATGAAATCGCTGCCGTTGTGCATACCACCAATGCGGCTGTACCAGTTACGCCAATTGATCGCAGCAAAGGTATTCGGCCCGAAACCATTCACCTGCATATTGACCAACCGGTGCCCACTGCGAATTTGCACCGGCAGGCTGTCAAAAGGGTCAGGCAGGCCAAGTCGCTCCTGCAAAGCCCAGAAACGGTCATACTCCACCGGAATAGCATAATCGGGAAGGGAGTCAATATATTTGTCGGTCGATTGTTTGACCAATGCATCGCTTGGTACAAGCAGCCACGCGGCGACATACCCTATCCGGTTTTCATCGGTACGAACTTTGACAAACTGCTTGCCCTTCTCGCCCGCTTCCATCTTTTTCAGCGCATCTTCCAGTGACTCCAGCACCATCACTGGCTCATTTTTCCGCAGCCGCTCAATCACATTATCAGCGATCACCGGTTCTCGGCGAACATTCAAACCTTCCGCCGTTGAAACAAAAACCGGCCCTTCATTGACTGGCGGCGGCACCGGAGTAACTACAGGAGGTGGTGCCGGCGGTGGCGCAGGGGGTGTGGGTGGCGCAGGGGTGACCGGAGGTTGTTCCTCTACCGGCCCACGCGGTGGGGGCGCAGGCTGCGGCGTAATCACCGCTTTCGGATACAACCTGTCAAACATATCTGCCCGCGCCTGAATGATTCCGCGATAAGTTTCAGCATTAGCCGGGCCGTTGTAAATGCTGGCGAAAGTCAGATAGTCCTTACTCTGGAGCGCCTGAATCGCCGGGGAAGTAGCAGCCGACCCTTTCACAAAGTCAAACATACCCAATAACTGAGCGTGAGCGCTACGAGCAAAAGCATCAAACATGTGCTGCACGCTCTCATAACCAACACGCTTATAATTGAAACCAACAATTTGTGGCGCACCCATGCTGATGCTTAAAAGCGCCGCCGTATCATCCAGCGCCCGCGCGAACATCAGCACATCCCACTCTTTCGACTGGGTGCCATGAAAGACTTGCCAGGGACTTTCGAGGTTAGGCCGCCATTCATGCCCTTTCCAGTTATTAGCGCCGGAACTGGTATCAAAGCGGAAATACCGGTTAAAAACAGCCTGATTTTTCTCACCCCAGAAGCGGTAAAAAAGGTGATTCTCAAAGCGGATAATCATCCGCCCATCTGCGGCGAATGTCCGCCCGCTGCTCTCGGCCACCAGCACTGCCACCAACGCATTAACCGGGATGTTGAGCAGGTCCGACAGCTCTCGCATTAAGTTACCATAATTGTTCCAGGTATTGGCAACCGCCAGCTCCGCCCCAGCCAGCCCATCGGTAGGGATGATGCGCTCCGGCACCAGTTGCACTTCCATCAAATCCGGCTGGTCGATCAGATAACCAACAATCACGCGCTGAGTTTTGAGGGACACAAATTGTGCCGCCACAAAACCATCACGGTTGTTGTGGCGGATTTTTATCCAGTCACCCTGGACTTCGGTTACATCAAGGATTGTCCCCTGATTGACGGCAGTCAGAATACTGAAGTTTGTTCCCGGCCCGGAACGTATCCGCAGACCATTAGTGAGGACTTCAGCTTTGTTGGGGTTCACCATACGGCCTCCTCCTGTGGTGGGAGAATATGCCGCCATTGTACACCGGTTTGAATTTCCCAACTACCGGACAGCCATCCCCTGAAGGATCACACTGACCACATGGACATTAGTATTGCACAGAATTACTGCCCACTCCACACACCTGAAGTGGCGGTTTCACGCGCATAATCGGCAAAATCGCGTGGCGCGCGGCCCAATGCACGCTGAACACCATCCGCCAGATGTGCATTACGTCCATCCAGGACGGTGGTAAACAAATAATTGAGCAGCCAAACATATTCCGCTGGAACTTCCTGCTCTGCTAATGCGGCTGCATACTGCTCTGGGGACACCGGCATATAACGAATTCCCCGCCCACTCGCCCCGGCAATTTCAGCAACTGCCTCCGCAAAAGTCAGCAAACGAGGGCCGGTCAGTTCATAGAGCCGCCCGGCGTGTCCATCCTCCGCCAGTGCTGCGACTGCGACATCCGCGATATCATCAGCATCAATAAAGGGTTCTGAAACATCCCCGACTGGCAGAGCGACTTCGCCGCTGAGTATAGGCCCCAGCAAATAACTCTCGCTGAAGTTCTGAGCAAACCAGCTTGCCCGCAGAATTGTCCATTCAACACCAGCGTTCTGGACAATCTGTTCACAGCGCTGTGCTTCTTCCTCGCCGCGCCCGGACAGCAGCACCAGACGCCGAACGCCGTTTGATACCGCTAACTCTGTGAACGCACGAATGGCATCGTCCGCCCCTGGAACAGCCAGATCTGGCTGATAGGTCACATATACTGCGCCTGTATGCTTTAGGGCAGGCAACCATGTAGCTTGATTTTCCCAGTCAAAAGGTGGTTCGCCAGAGCGGGAACCAACCCGAACCCGCAGGCTGCGCGCCTTAAGACGCGCCACTACACGGCTTCCAGTTTTGCCCGTACCACCAATAACGAGAATTGTATTTTCGAACGACATTTGCAATCGACTCCCTGGTCAGATGATTTTGATAATACGATTGAATATGAGGGTTCAGGATTGGCGAAGGTATCAGTCAGCGGGATTTCACAGAGAAAATACCTGAAAGGGCGCTTCACTTCGTCAGATTTTTGGACAAGCAGACGATAAGTATCAGTGCCAATGCCACTGTGGATGCAAGCGTGCGAATGGTGTGAAAGCGCATCCAGGGGGAACCCATCCCCTGAAATTCCTGCCTGATCTGATCGGCATCCGCTTCAGAAAGCTGGCCTGGATCAAGCTTTTCCAGCCGCTCATTCAACGGAATATTGCCTGCGATGGTGACACCGTTTGCGCCAATGATATGCAGCGCAGCAGCGGCAGCCAGCAAGGGAAACTGCGCCCCGCCCCGATGCAAATAGGCTGCCACTGGCAGCAGAATGGTTGGCCCGAAAAAGCTGAGGAAAAAGACCGGATTTTTGATCTTCACGTTGATCGCCTGCATCATCGCAATATGCTGTCTTCCTTTCAGACTACGGAGTGCTGGCACAATCGCAACATGAAAAGCATAGAATACCCCGGCCAGAAGTCCTGTAAGGGTTCCTCCAGCCACGAGGATGATATTCTCAAAATTCATCTCTA
The DNA here is from genome assembly GCA_964447795.1 of uncultured Anaerolineaceae bacterium. Taxonomy (GTDB): domain Bacteria; phylum Chloroflexota; class Anaerolineae; order Aggregatilineales; family Phototrophicaceae; genus CFX2. The sequence continues at coordinate 13,075 of CAYUTY010000066.1, read as the reverse complement.
TCGTCTCCTGTACTGTTGATAAAATTGATGCATGAGTTTCAGTGAGCTGCTTCAACCGGAAACTGAATTTCCGTGATGAGATCACTACCGTCGGCGGCCTGTGGCATTTGCAGGGTAATTTCTCGCGGGGTTCCAGCCAAACGGTAGCCGTTGATTTCTGTCCAGGCCCCAATTTCCCTATACCCTGTATGAATAGTCTCCAGTGCGCCCTGGACGACGATAGTCGCCATCATAGGCACGGCAGGCAGTTCGTTGAAACAAAGCTGCAAGTCGTCATAAATCGCTACAGGGGCATGTTCTTTCGCCTCAATCAAGCGTCCTATTTCCAGATCCATATTGCGCTCAATAATTTCATCGTCATGACAGATACAGAAACTTAGGCCATAGGCGCTTTTCTCCGGCAAAGCTACCCTGACTTTCTCGAAAAGAGCCAACCCAACTTCAAACGATTCAACTACCGTCCGTACGCTTAAAACGGGCTGTGCAGGAATATTTTTGATAACCACATTCAATGGTTTGTGAGTCTCTGCATGACGAATGGATTGCAAGCGGGATTCGATGCTGCGGATTTGTTTGAACTGCGCCTGCATCTGCTGTTCAATTTCAGCCTTTTTCAGCAGCAGCATCCCCTGTATTTCGTCGGTGGAAACGTTGTCGCTTAAAACCCGTCGTATCTGATCGAGTGATAAACCCAAATCCTTGAGCGCCAGAATACGATTCAGCAGCGACATCTGTTCGGCGCTGTAGTAGCGATAACCCGTAAACTGATCGATATGAACAGGCTTCAACAAATCAATCTCATCGTAGTAGCGCAGCAACCGCTTGGAAACCTGTGCGAGCCGGGAAAATTCGCCTACTGTGAACATCAATTACCACATCCTTTTCACTGATAGCACTATCGTAAACGTTACCGCAGCGTGAACCTCAAGCCCCATTCATCATTTACTCATTTTTCGTACTGACCTCATCAGGCCTGTACAAAACTTGCCTGAAATCCGGTGCTTGACAGGTTTTGGAGGAAGCGTTAACTTAGTAAAAGTTAACTTCGCATCAGGAAGTTTTAAATGCTGGCGTTTTTCTGTTGTATGACTCTGGGCATGGGTACCACTACTTCACGTCATAAGACGCGGGGGAGTTTCCGTTTGTCCTGAGAGCGCCGGACAAAATTCGCTGAAGAAAGCGTGTGGAAAACCCCCACACGCTTTTTTGTTGTATTTTCTGGGGAGAAAAACACACTATGAAAACCATCACCATGAAATTCGGCGGCACGTCCGTCGGCAGCCCGGAAGCTATCGCAAATGTCGTGAACATCGTGAAAACCGAGTGTGAGGCGGGTAACCGCGTTATCGCTGTCGTTTCCGCAATGGCCGGCGTGACCGATTTGCTGCTGGAATACGTCAAAATGGCAGCATCGGGTAATAAATGGGGTTATCTGTCAACAGCAGATAAACTGCGCGACCGACACGCCGATACACTCAATGTGATGCTGCCGCCGGGCCAACTGCGCGAAAAGACCATCAGCCAGGTATCAGCACTGCTGGACGAGTATACCGAACTGTGCCACGCCATCAGCATCCTCAGCGAGGCCACACCGCGCATCATGGATGCCATTGTGTCTTTTGGTGAACGTATGAGCAGTCGCATGATTGCTGCCATCCTGCGCCATCACGGCGTTGAAGCCCAGGCACATGATGCCGGTGAATTCCTCGTCACCGATGACAACTTTCAGAGTGCTGCTCCCCTATGGGATGAAACGCACGAGCGTGTCACCCAAAAACTGCTCCCGGCGCTGGAAAAAGGAGTCACACCGATTCTCACCGGTTTCATCGGTGCGACCCATAAAGGAGCAATCACTACGCTGGGCCGGGGTGGCAGTGATTACAGCGGCGCGATCTTTGCGGCGGCCGTAGACAGTGATGAACTCATTATCTGGACGGATGTGGACGGCGTAATGACCACTGATCCGCGTGTTGATAAACGCGCCCGTGTGCTGCCCTACGTTTCCTATCAGGAGGTGGGCGAGCTGGCCTTCTATGGCGCGAAAGTGCTGCATCCCAAAACCGTGCAGCCGGTGCTGGACAAAAGCATCCCGATTCGGGTTCGCAACACCTTCAATCCTTCCTACCCCGGCACACTGATAGGCGAGATTGGCGAACCAAGCCCAACGGTCATCAAAGCTGTGACCAGTATTCGCAAGGTCAGCCTGCTCACGGTCAGCGGCAAGGGTATGATCGGCGTGCCAGGCATCGCCGGAAGAACATTTCTGGCGGCGGCCAATGCCGGGGCAAGTATCCTGATGATTTCACAATCCTCGTCGGAGCAGAGTTTTTGTTTTCTGGTGACAGACCCGGCGGCAGCCGATGTGAAAGCCTCTATCGAAGGCGAACTTGGGGCAGAAATTGCCCGACGTGACATCGAGCAGGTAGCCGTTCAGGATGATGTGGTCATTATTACAGCAGTTGGCGCGGGGATGCGCGGCATACCAGGCGTGGCCGGGCGCGTCTTCAGTGTCATGGGCGATAACCAGATTAATATTCTGGCAATCGCCCAGGGGTCATCAGAATGCAGTATTTCCTTCGTCGTCAGTGAGCATGATTTGGAACATGCTGTCATCAAACTGCACGATTTGGCGCTGGAAACTGTTGAAGTTTAAACGCCAAATATCTCACTCAGTGCAGCCACGAGTGAATCGAGATCATCCGCCGTGTTATATCCCTGGAAGGACACGCGGATCAGGTTTTGACCATTGTACGCCGTCAGTGGTACTTCTACCCGATAGTTATCATATAACTGCGCTTTGACGACTATCGGGTCGCAATCCGGCAGCGGCACCGTCACGAGCTGCATGAACCACTCAGTCGAATCAGGCTGTACAGGCGTAAGATCAAACAGCGAGGAAATGCGACCCCGCGCCGCGCTGGCGAGGCTGTGACATTCTGCCTGAACCATATCCCAATTGTGTTCCCGCTGGAAATCAATCGCCGCCGGAACAGACAGGAAAGCGGCGATATCGCGTGTTCCCTGCCACTGATTCTGTTTGACAAAATCCGAATCGGGCAGCCAGCCCCAGCTAATAACAAGTGGTTCGAGAGCGGCATGATGTTCGCGGCGCGCGTGCAAAAAGCCCGATCCTTTCGGCGCACACAACCACTTGTGACAGTTTCCGGTATAGAAGTCTGCCCCTAACCCTGTCAGATCGAGTGGAAGCTGACCCGGCGCGTGTGCCCCATCAATGATCGTGACGATTCCGGCTTCATGTGCGCGGCGGCAGATTTCCTCAATTGGCAGGATCAGCGCCGTCGGTGAGGTGATGTGGCTCAGAAAGATCACCCGTGTGCGCGGCGTTACAGCACTCCAGAACGATTCAACCACCTCATCAACCTCACCTACTGGCAGGGGAATAGGATGGTGAATGTAAACTGCGCCGGTCTTACCGCAGATGAATTCCCAGGTGTAATCCATCGCGCCATATTCATGATCGCTGGTCAGGATTTCATCACCGGGTTGCAATTGAAGCGAACGGGCGACGGTATTCACGCCAACGGTTGCATTCGGCACAAAAATCAGCTCATCTGCCGGGACATTCAGATACTCCCCCAGCGCTCCACGCGCTGTATCCAGCAAATCATCTGCCCGCCGCCCCAGAAATTCCACTGGTTGGCGCTCCAGCTCGCGCTGCCAGTTCTGATAGGTATCAAACACTGGGGCGGGACATGCCCCGAAAGAACCATGATTCAAAAACACCACATCCGGATCAAGCAGGAAATGGGGGCGCAGGTCGTTCAACGATTTTTCTCCACGATGAGCAGGTGAGACAGTCCAAAGGTATCGAGCGGTGTACCTTCAACACCATGCAGCACTCCCCGGATAAGCTTTCCGGGCGTGCCAAAACGTGCGATGATGTTGTCGTAGCCACCATAGATTCGACTGTGATGTATAACTTTCACTGGACAGTCTGTAAAGAGCAGCCGCAATCCACGAGCGGTATAAGCCCGTACATGCGGGGCGAGCCGGTTACGCGCCACATCCGGCAGATAGTTGATAAGCGGTGTATTGCCAAAGTGATACTCTCCGCGCCAGTAATGCCCATGTGTCTCAAACGGATACCAGCGGTTCGGCACAAAAATCACCATGCGCCCGCCCGGTTTCAGGACACGCACCATTTCCCGCGCCGCCGCCATGTCATCAGCAACATGTTCGATCACTTCATTGGAAATCAGGGTGTCAAATGTGTTGGAGCGATAGGGAAGATGTTCGGCAGCAGCCACCAGAGCGTGCGGTACTTCCGGCAACGCTTCTTTGGCCCGCTCCAGTTCAATATCAAAAACTTCGACATGGGGACTATAACGGCGGCGAATCTGCGAGGCATACATGCCATTGCCACCGCCGTGATCCAGTACCACCGCGTTTTCCAGCTTCGCCCAGCGGGCGGCCATTTGCAGACGACGTTCCTGCCCGGCGCGCCACACATAACTGGGTTCACCGCGCAGTGCGGCTAAAGAAGAATGACTCATCAAAAGTTTATGTAGTGTTGAAAAATCAGAGGTCGCTTGATTGAATGTTGCGGATGCGGTCAATAGCAGCGGCAGCCAGTTTAGTCGTGCTGCCTGTTTCGGCGACACGCCTCGACAGGCGGGTGCTGGATGCCCCGGCCAGCGCTTCCTTGATCGGGACAAGGACAGTTACAGCAGTACCACGACCTACTGCGCTCTCAATTCGCAGTGAGCCGCCCAGTAATTCCGTTCGTTCACGCAGGTTAACCATACCCAGGCTGCCACGCTGATCGTAATTGGCCTCAACCGCGCTGGTATCAAAACCCACACCATTATCGGCGACCTGAACAAACACTACATCATCCTGCTTCGTCACGGTCACCTGGATAAGCTGAGCCTGTGCATGTTTGCGGGCATTGCCGACCGCTTCTTCGACAATGTAAAAAATGACACCCTGCTGGTGGCTGTCAAGCGCTTTTTCAGCATCCCGCGCGACTCGCACCGCGACGGCCTGCCCATGTGTTTCCTTCATCTTCTCGGCAAGCTGTTCGAGCGCTGCTGCCAATCCCTGATTTTCCAGCACCAATGGTCGCAGGGTGAACAACATATGGCGAATTTCTTTGGTCGTCTTCCGTGCCAGTTCTTCAACTTTTTTCAACTCACCGGGAACTTCTACTGGTGTGCGCTCGAATATCTTACCAATGATGCCCATCCGCATGGCTATTGCCGCTACATTCTGAGTTGGCCCATCATGGAGATCACGCGCCAGCTTTTTCCGGGCTTCTTCTTCTACATCAACAATCCGGTCACGCTCGGAAAGCAAATTTTCGTACAGCACCGCATTCTGGAGTGCGATAGTGGCCTGTGTGCCGATGGCAGTCAACATTTCAGTGTGGTCGTCGGTAAAAGCGTTGGGGATTTCACTGCCAAATATCAGTACACCATAATTGTCATACCCGGCCCGCAGTGGAATACAGAGAGTCGAACGCGCACTCTGGAAGGCGACAAAATATTGCAGTTCTGGGTCTTTTCTGGCGCTGGTTCCAAAAACGGGCATACATTTTTGCAGCGTTTCGCCAATCAGACCTTCTTTCCCTGGTGTGGATCGGGTTTCGTCTGTGCGTGCCAGCCCTCGCCCGGTCACCACATGCAGAGCATTGTCTACCGAGCGAAACAGCAGAACCGCACTTACAAGCCGTTCCTTGCCACGTTTGTCCAGATCGTGCAGCCCCAGCGAACCAGCGCTCATGGCCGCATTCAAAATTTTCTCGTAATTCAGCGTGGAGCTGAGGGTCGCCGCCATCTCGTATATTGCTCGCGTCCGAACGCGGAGATCCTCAATCTGTGTGGTTTTAGAGAGATGCAAATCAGCGATTTGTTCCCGATTGTGCCTGAACTGGCGCTGAACGGCAAAACCCCACACAATCACGGCAATCCCAGCACTCAGGATGAAAACCAGTCCTGAACCCTCATTAGTGATTGTCTGCGAAATATTCTGAAAATTATCACGAGCGCCAGCGGCGAGTATAACCCCACCCATTACTCCGACAACATCTCCAATACCCCAGATGGGGCCAAGTCGTATCACACTGGCAACCACAATTAATGCGCCAAACAGACCAGACAGAGATGTGTTGCCCTGAACCGCAAACGCAAAGGCAGCCGCCATTGCCCAATCGCCAATCATGACAATCGGCGCAAAAAGACCTTCCAATGCCGGAAAAATCGCTGGAATGACAAGCACTACAGTAGCGATTACCCCGATCACCAGCGCAATCATCATGTCGTTGCTGGCATAAACCTGAACGCCATCAGCATTTCGGCTGGTAAACAGGATAACGCCAGCAAAAATGACCAGAGCGCAGCGCAGGCCGATCAGTGTCCAATCCTGCCAGCGAGAAGATTTTAAAACGCTCTCCATAAGGTGTTGGTGCGCCCAAAAACAGCTTTTGTGAATAGTAGTACATAGGATGAACTACATCCCTTACAGTACCATGACCCGCCGCTTTGTTCAAGTCGTCAGGTTATGCTTCTTAATAACAAAAATCCGAAAGGTTGCTGTTAGGTCAATAGTTATACCCTGAATTTGTACCAAAGCTATCCCTGCCATTTGGAGGAATATCACGCTAATTTCCAGGCTCAAACCAGATATTTGTGGTTTGACTTTCCTGAACATGCTTTGCAAGTCTGGCTAATTGAAGATTAAGTCAAAGAACTTCAAACCCCATTATGGCCTGACTGCAAACGCTGAACGCACACTGCCTGCCTCCCCCCAGGACATATTACAAAGTCTTTGCAACTTGCCAGCAAGTTTATCCAGTTTAGGATAAGACTATTGGAGGAGCGTTATGTGGAATTTGCTGAAAAAATTTGCTAACGTTTTTGTACCAGCCCATATTCATGATCCCGGCTTGATTTTTCGGATGATCCAGTCAAAAAATCCGGCTGCATGGTTCACTTTGTTGGTAACGTTTCTGGGTGTCATTTGTTTACCGCTGGACATACTGCTCTATCACCTATCAGAGAAACACCGCTATCATCGCGCCACCGGGCCAAAGCTGCCTATTATTTTCATCTGCGGGGCACCGAGGACAGGGACAACCCTCATGGAACAGGTGCTGGCTAAGCATTTACCTGTTGCCTATTTTAATAACCTGACAGCAGTTTTCCCCCGTTCCCCAATCACCGCCAATCTTTTGTTTGGGCGGTTTATGCGACCAAGAATCGACTTCAAAAGTTACTATAGTAAAACTGTCGGATTCTCTGGCCCAAACGACGCCTTTTATCTGTGGAATCGATGGATGACAGAAGATGAAACAGGTATGCAATGTGTACTGATTGATTCTGAAGAAGAATCAATGGTGCGATTCTTTGGCGCCTATCAGGAAACATTCCATAAACCGGTTGTCAGCAAAAATAACAGCCTGAATACACGGGCTAAAAGAATTGCTGATGTATTCGAAAATGCATATTTTATCTGTATGACCCGTGATCCTTTTTATCTCGCACAGGCACTTTTAGAAGCCAGAATAGAAATTCAGGGAGACATTCACGTTCAGTACGGTGTCGATAACCCTGATAAGACCGAATTTGCTCAAACAAATTTTGTCGCCAGCGTATGCGACCAGGTGATGTATCACGAGCGAAAAAACCAGGAACAGCAGCAGCTTGTCGGGGCAGACCGATTCTGGATTGTGCCATATGAAGATTTTTGCGAGGCACCGGCAGCCTTCGTCACTCAGATTTACCAGAAAATACTCCACCAGCCTGTGGATACAGCAGCCTTGGAAGCAAGCCTGCCCCCATTTAAGGTTTTTAATCGCGTGAAACTGGAACCGGAATTACTTGACGAGATCGAGCATACACTGAGGGAAATGCAAACCGTTAAAGCCTGATTCCGTTTCAAAGCCGCTATCCCTTGTCTGTGTTCAAATGGGATATGTTGAAGGAAGTAACTATGCGTAAACAGCAGATCAGCATGATCGCGCGATTAGGGTTGAGTGTATTGCTCCTCGCCCTTTTATTAACGCTTATTGATCGGCAGGCGCTCGTCGAAGCCTTCTCAAACTTGCAGCTTGCCCCTTATCTTGTTGCATTGGCGCTCTATGTATCTTCGATTACGCTTTGGGCAATGCGCTGGCGTCTGCTCATAATCGCTTCTGAAGAACAGGTAAGCCTGTGGCGTGTCTGGATAACAATTATGGTTGGGAGTTTCTTTTCCCTGTTTCTACCAACCATCATTGGAAATGATCTGGCACGAATGTACTGGCTCTTGCCGGATGGACGGCCTAATTCGCGGATTGTCTCAAGTGTGATGGTTGATCGGGCAATTGGGCTGGTCTCCCTCATGCTAATGGGACTGGGAGCAGGTTTGGTTGGCTACCAGTTTATCGGCAGCAATAATATTCTCCTTTTAATGGTCTTTGTTCTTGTTGCATTTGCTGTTGGGTGGGTACTGTTCTTCAACCGTGACCTGATACGACGCTTTAAGTGGATACTGCGGCTGCCGGTAATCGGCAGGTTGGAATCGAAACTTCGCACCCTCTATCAGGCGTTGTATCACCTGTTCAAACGGCCCGCCCTGCTCATGAGTACATTAGGGGTTTCATTATTGATGCAGGCTACGGAAATAGTCGCCGTTATTTTTATTGCCATTGCGCTTAATATAACGGTCGAGCCAGCATATTTCTTTATCTTCATGCCCATTATCTGGGTAATAACCATGATACCTGTCTCTGCCAGCGGACTAGGGCTGCGGGAGGGTGCCTTTGCTTTCTTCTTTGTGCAAGTGGGGGCAAGCGCTTCTGAGGCTGTTGCGCTGTCGCTCTTATATTATGTGCTGCGGCTTATTACGGGAGGTATTGGGGGAGTGTTCTTCCTGAAGGCTTCTTTACGTGTTCCTTTATCAGAAAATCCAAAGCGTTCCTCTGAAGGCACAGCCTGAATCGTTCGATAAAAATTGAATGCACTGATGAATCCTGGATAGCACAATTAAGAAGGATAAAATCATGACATCTAAAGTACTTCCGGTTGGATTTTATCAACACCCACTGAATTCCTGGAAAACATTCTGGGAAAGAATGCCCTGGTGGGGACAGTGTGTTGTGCTATGGCTCTCAATGATCATCACCCTGTCTGGAATCGGCCTTGTCAGCTCCAATGTTTTCGAGCTAGGAAAAGACATCCAGGCGTTAGATTTGAATATTTCTCCCAGATCAATTCCTGGCATCTGGGCGCGCTACGATTCAGGCTGGTATATGACGATAGCAGAAGAAGGCTATCCAGCACGTTTGGATGCAGTTGGGTTTTTTCCGCTGTTTCCAACTTTGATGTCGGCGCTGTCCCAGATCACAAATTGGAATCTTGCGCTGTCAGGCATGGTTATCGCGCAGCTCAGCTATTTAATTGCTATTTTGTCTTTCTATAAAGTGGCGCATGTTGTGGGAGAAAATCATGGTTATGCCATGCGCTCCGTCTTTCACATGGTACTCTTCCCCACTTCACTGTTTCTGGTTTCGATTTATGCCGAGCCACTTTTCTTAGCGCTCGCATTAACAGGGGTTTATTTCGCGCTGCGCCCCCAGCCAAATTATGTTTTTTCTGGTCTGATGATAGGGCTGGCATCAATGGTGCGGCCTGTAGGATGGTTATTAAATATCATCCTGCTGGTAGAGTTTATCCGACGGCGCAATTTCAGCTTCAGCTCAATTTTTTCATTCGGACTGAGCTTAGCGCTCTCGGCTTCTGGGATACTGGTTTATATTCTTTATCTATATTCCATTACAGGCACATTTACAGCCATTACTGATGCACAAGCGGCGGGATGGAACATTCACTGGGAATTACCCTGGCTGAATATCGGGAAAGCAATCCAGAATGTTTTTAACGGTGATTTTTTGCGGAATGATTGGTTCGGCTATGTGGTGAATGCAAGTGACTTACTCTTCAGTCTTTTTGCGGTTGCTCTGGCCGGTTTAGCCGTCTGGTGGGCTTACCAGCGTCGCTTTAGATGGAGTCTTACCGCCTTTCTCTGTTGTTATCTGGCCTTTGTGTTGAGCTTCCAAAAAGTTTGGGTTCCCCTGAATTCACTTTCTCGTGAGATCGTTCCGCTGTTCCCAATTTATCTGATTCTGGGTACTCTGAGCAGCCGTAGCAAACGTTTCCAGGTTATCTCGCTCGTCCTGTCTGCGGGAATGTTATTTCTCTTTACAGCGTGGTGGGCCAGTGGTCGTTATGTGGGATGAATTTCAGGCAATTTCATATCCATCATACAACTGCGCGCTGTTAAGGGCGTGGATAACCTGGGGCTTTAATTTGAGACTTGGGGAGATGATATAGTAAGCAAAAGAAATTGCTGAAAATATTCAGTCATATTTTCAACAAAGCTGAAGTAACGGGGGAAATGCAGCAAGGTTTTAACCCCTGAAAAAGAAAGCGGAACTATTGCTTTGTATAATAGTTCCGCTTGTGGGCGCTGAGGGGCTCGAACCCCCGACCTCACGGATGTGAACCGTGCGCTCTGACCAGCTGAGCTAAGCGCCCAACAAAAAAAGTATAACACAGACAATTTTGTCTAATCAAGTCCCAGTGTGAAGGCTGCCGTTTAGGCTTGTCCTGCTGCCAGAACTCAGCTACGATACAGGTGATAGTTAACTGCAAGGTGTGACTGTTTGAATGAAATCACACATAGCATCGTGTATTTACCGTTCATCTAACGAGCCACAACCCCAAAAAGCATGGAAAATCAAACTAAACAACCTAAATCACCCCGTGAATATCTCAGTCTTTTTCTCACCGGCATTGGAATGGGTGCTGCTGATACCGTACCAGGCGTCTCCGGCGGAACAATTGCCTTTGTGCGGGGCATTTATACCGACCTTCTGAATGCGATCAAGTCCTTCAATACTGATCTGCTCAGGCTTGTCCTCAAATTGGATTTTAAGGGCATCGCTAACCATGTCCCCTGGCGTTTTCTGATTACGCTTGGGCTCGGCATCCTCACCGCCGTTTTCACATTGGCGCGCTTCGTGAGCTGGGCAATGGAGAATCAGCGGGTTTATCTATTCGCGTTTTTCTTTGGCCTGGTCATGGCTTCCGCCCTGGCAGTCAGCACCCGCGTAAGCCGGTGGTCGTCTGGCGGCGTCGTTGGACTGATTGGCGGTGCAATTGCTGCTTTCACCATTGTCGGACTGGTACCACGTGAAGGATCACATGAACTGCCGATGCTTTTCATCAGTGGCTTTATCGCAATCATGGCGATGATTTTGCCAGGCATTTCCGGTTCATCTATCCTCCTCATCCTCGGTCAGTACGAGTATGTGTTGAACGCAGTCAAAACCCTGAATATCGTGCCGCTTATTGTAGTTGCGCTGGGGTGTGTGTGCGGGATTATCATTTTCTCCCGTATTCTGAGCTGGTTGCTCACGAAATATCCCCAGACTACGCTGCCCGTCCTCATTGGATTTGTGATCGGCTCCCTGCGCGCGGTTTGGCCCTGGCAGGAAACCAGCACCATTACTATTGAAGGGGTCGAAGAGATCATTCGCACCAATGTCGTCCCCAATCTTGCCTCATCAGAGTTCATCATCGCTCTGATATTTATCATCCTTGGTTTTGTAGTCGTCTCCCTGATTGACCATCTCGAATCTCGTAATAATCCAGTGATGCGCCTGGTATGGCGTAGATCAGAGACCGAAATGGTCAACGCTGGCGACTAAGCCACTACCTAAAGACCTGCTTAAACCTATCACACTCGTAACGGGCCAGGGCAGGATTGTCTGGCTCGTTTTGTTTGTCACCTGACTGGAGGGATATTCATGTCTGCAGAATTGCACGACCCACACCATAATCTGTCTGTTAGCCTGACAAATGCAGCAAAATCCATCACCGAGGAACGTGTCACGCTCAAACAATTGCTTGAGCTGATTGGGGAGCAGGGTATGCTGCTGTTTGTTACTTTTCTTATGGTGCCTTTTCTGCTTCCCGTATCGATACCCGGTGTAAGTACAGTTTTCAGCCTGGTTGTTATCCTGGTTGGCGTTGGTGTCACCTTAAACCGGGTACCCTGGCTGCCTGCTCGTTTAATGAATCGCTCGTTCGCAACCGAGACATTAGTCGCCGCATTGGAACGAGGGGCAAAAATGATGGAGCGGGTTGATAAGATTATTCGTCCCCGCTTACCCCTGCTGACACATGGAGCAACCATAAATCGGCTAAACGGATTAATGCTCATAGTGAGCGGAATTTTGCTGATTTTTCCATTAGGAGGCATTCCGCTTTCCAATACACTACCAGCAATAGCCGTCGTACTTCTCTCAGTCGGCATGATCCAGCGCGATGGATTTTTTATTGTGCTGGGGTATCTGGCAGTATTCATTTCCATAGCCTACTTCATCGGCCTGGGTGTCCTCGTAATCTCAATAGGTGGCGAAGGCTTTCGTCGTCTCCTCGGAAGCGGTTTTATCTACCTGCCGTTCCTCAATTTTTAGAAGCGCAACCTTCATGAGTCCCGCTGCGTACAAGTGACAAGAGCCACTCACCAAACACATCGGGACTCATCATGACGCGACTTTTGTTTTATTTTCAATACGCCGCTCGCAATCTGTGGCGAAATCGCCGCTGGTCAACTTTCGCCCTCTTTTCCGTCGCTGCCGGCGTCGCTACCGTTGTGGCGCTTCGCAGCCTGGGGCTGGCAATTGGTGACTCACTCAACAGCAGCATCCGCGCCAGCAATCACGGCGACATCAACCTGAGCACAAACAGGGATGGCGCTTTCATGGCGCTGGGCAACCCAGAAGATCAAAATGGATTCTCGCCCGCGCAGATGGAAGAAATCGCGGAGCGTGTCTCGCAACTCGGCGGGACATATACCGCCTACACCCAAAGCGGCAATATTCAGGTTACGGCGCTCGATTTCACCTCGGTTGGTCGTCCGCAGTTCATCACCTCCTATTTCATCGACCCGCTCGCCTACCCGCCTACCAAAGACATCCACGCCATTGACCCAGCGGGTGTGCCATTGGGCGATTTATTTCATGGTGTTGATGAAATTGTCATCAGTGAAAACCTCTCCCAATCGCAGG
>CAYUTY010000065.1:0-33413 GCA_964447795.1 uncultured Anaerolineaceae bacterium | reverse complement strand
CTCCTTGGCGCTATACTCACTTCAAATTCGACCAGACGTAAACCCTTCACGAGATGTAATAGTCCGGTTGGTGTCTGGCACGGCGCAACTTGACAACTGAAACATGGGTTGCTGGCGGAAGTCGCCAGTGTAAAAGTTTCAACGCTTAGGTGCGAGAACCACTGTTTTAACGCTAGGGCATTAGCCTATACTACTTTAGCGATTGTTAGTCGCATCCCTCAAAAGATGCGCTATCGTGCTTGACGGTAGATGCCCCCACGTTTACGTGTGGGGCGTATGTCACGGCAGTATTGCCGCGTTTACGTCGCTCATTCCCGCCGCAGCGAATGCCAATTGCCACAGCGGCAGTTCCCTCACCTGTTCTCGCGGCAGAATTGCCATCGCCGCGTTTCCCTCGCCTCTTCCCGCCGTTTTTTGTGGCACAGAATTGCCATCGCCGCGCTTCCCTCGCCTCTTCCCGCCACTCATTTCGGCGGCGATTAATCACGTTTGTCTCAAATAGTCGGCCTGTGTTATGTGACAGGCAGGATTCCCGTCAGCAGGTGTTTCTCTCTTGCGGCCTATCAGCGATGAGCCGTATATAAATAACCATCTTATGCGTGTCGTCTATACTGTTTATGTGCATTCAAGTGAAAGGAAGCCGACGTGCAGAAAATTAGTCGCCTGATGGTGATGACCTGTTGATTATGGGGAGTTTCTACGCGGCCATCGCCAGGTGTTCACGGACGATGCCGTGCGGGGCATGAATAAAATAAGTGGTTTCCCGTTATGAGCGCCTTCAGCTAGTCTTTCTGTCCCGGTGGTGGTGGCAGCGGGGAGCGGCGTCGTTTGTGGCTGTCCTCACGCTCGCGTCCGGTGGCGGGGGAGGGCTTGGGCGCGGGGTCTTCCGGCAGCCGCGATGGTGCCGCGCCATCCATCGGGTGCGTGATTTGCAGCGATTCTGTATCCACCTGGCGGGAGCCGCTGCTGTAGGCGGCGTGGTCGGTTGGCAGGGCGCGGATGTCCGTCCGGGTGATCTGGCTGTCTTCCTCTGGCAGCATTGGCGGCTCGTTCAGATTCGCCAGTTTCACCGGAATAATGCGCTGACTATCGGAGAAAATCTGCCGGTCAAATTCCGTCACCGGAAGCTGGCGAATAGGGGTCGCCAACATCATTTTCAGCAGCTCAACCCCTTCTGCCCGCAGCGCTTTATAGGCTTCGCGCCCCAGGCTGTTGGCTTCCAGTTCATCCAGTATCAGATCCATCAGGCCAATCAGCTCGGCTTCAGACACGATTGGCTCTAGCTGGCGCTGCACGATATAGGGGGCAACATAGCCCGCCATATAGCGGATGACAGGCGTGGCCGCGCCGATCATATAGATCACCATCGGCCAGCGGTCATCGGTGTAATGAGCGCTGAGGTGGGTATAGGACGGGAAGAGCGTCCGTGACAGCAGGCCATAAAACTGGCCGTAGCCATTGACCCAGCTTTGAATCTGTGCGCTGACATCCTGGCCGATGGTTGCCAGCGAATAGGGGAAGTCACCCATGATGACCAGTGTGTTGAAATTTGCCAGTTCGCGGGCCAGGGCGGGCAGGCGCGTATTCAGGTCGCCCTGGGCATTCCAGCCACGCAGCGCGCCGGGCGCATACTGATGAGCCAGGGAGGTGAGAATCTGCTCCAGACGCTGATCGAACATGATAGAGAACGCCATATTGAACGGATATGTAACATTATTGTACCGCATAACCTGACAGGCATGAAAGATTGCACATCAGGCAAGCCCAACAAGTTGGGGGCTGGACAACGTAAGAAACAGGTTTATTATAAAAGTAGATTTTCATCATCGTGCCAGACGATGTAGTGATAGCCCTTCCCCCGACTATCAGCATCTCCTCTCTTCATCTAAAGATCGATCCCGGCACGAAGCATGGATGTGTGTCGTGAACTCACTTCCTCAACCAGGTAACGCATGAGGAGTTCATCATGGCGCTAAAAAAAATCGACAGTGAGAATCCGCTCGAACGCTGGATGAATGTCGATAAAATCGGATTATTAATTCAAAATGGCCGCTATGAACAGGCCATAGAACTGCTGCACCGCGCCCAGATTCATACTCAAAAACTGCATTTGCTCAGCACGGCGAATCTGCTGGCGCTGGCGCAGGAAATCTGCATGATCTCCGAACAACTACGGGCTGAAGCAGAGTGGTATGAATGGGCTTGCCAGGATACGGCTCGCCGTGAAGCCAAATTTGTCCAGCAGCTTTTCAGCCTGATCGAAACGGCGATGGTCAGCGAACTGGACGAAACAGTCAGCAGCAGCAATATCATCAGCGGCACTTACAGAAGCGTCGGGGCTAATCCTCAGCCAGAGTCCAGCCCACCCGCTAAAAAGTTGTTTGGGCTGCGGAACTGGTTCGGGCGCGATGCACACACCGAAAACGAAACCCTTCCCTCCCCGGCACAGACCGCGCTGGCTGCCGTTATGGGCGCGGAAAATCGGCTCATTGTGTATACGCTGGGAACATTCCAGGTCTACCACAATGAAGAGCTGGTCGAAAACTGGGGCGGGCGGAAAGCGCTGACCGTTTTTAAGTTCCTGCTGCTGAGCCGTGAACGCCCCATCCATAAAGAAGGACTGATCGAACAATTCTGGCCGGATTCCAGCGAAGAAGCCGGGCGTAACAATCTGAATGTAGTGATCTATAACCTGCGGCAGGCACTCCGTAACGGTGACGCCGGTTTTTCGCACATCCTGTTTCAGAATGATTGCTATCTGCTCAACCCGGAGATCGGTATCTGGGTGGATTATGAAGCCTTCGGCGCGAGCTGCCGGGCTGTCAGACGCTGGCAGCAGGCCGGAAATATGGCCGCCGCAGAAGCAGAATTCAAACTGGCTGAAATGCTCTATCAGGGGGATTTTTTGCCGGAAGATTATTATGAAGAATGGACGGATGCGCCCCGGCAGAGATTACAGATGGCTTACCTGAGTTTGCTGGAAGATTTCAGCCGCCATTATTTTGACGAAAAAGATTACCCGGCCTGCGCTGCCGCCTGCAATAAAATCCTGGCAGTAGAGCCATCGCTGGAAAGCGCTCATGTGCGGCTGATGGGCTGCTACAGCCGCCAGGGACAAAGTCCGCTGGCGCTGCGGCAGTATGACCGCTGTACACGCGCGCTGGCCGAACTGAATCTCATGCCCGCGCTGGAAACGCGCCAGCTATATGAACGCATCCGGGCTGGTGAAACGGTCTGACAGTGCGCTTAAAAAAACGTCGAAGAAATTACAAGTGCTGCTTAAGCGAAAGCTAAGTTGTGGATGGTGAAATGGAGATGCAGGTTCATCCAACCGCAAAGTAGTGAGTAAGGAGCAAGATCATGCCTTTCGAGACAAACTTCGGCGCATTGACAGCTAACCTCAGCACAGAAGTGACCGACGATAATGGGCTCGTGCCAGACAAAACGATTATCCGCATGAAGGATACCTGGTATCTGCATGTCCGCTGGAATCTCTCCGGGATGCTGGTAGGGATGCTGGCTGGTAACTGGCACGTGCAGGCCTACCTCGAATCCTTCGGGCCGCAGAACGAACCGGTTATAGTTGATGACAAAACTGTGACCATCGCCTCCGGTTTCTCAGGTGATCCATTCTCGCTGTCCTATGACCAGCCTTATAAGATTACCAACCTGCCGCTGGAAGCAGGGGCGTACCGTCTGGTCACGGTCATCACCTCGCTGACTCCGGCAGGGACGCCCGGCCCATTCGCCGGTTATGACGAAGGCCCGATGCTTCAGTTCTACGAGGCACCAGCACCATAAGCATCATTATGTTGATTTACTGCCGTCCTCACTGCATCAAACGGTGAGGACGGCTTTTCTAGGAAAGAGGCTGTCATGACAACCCCAGGCCCTTTTGAATATGATGATCTAACGGCGATCAAGGGCATCGGCCCGGCGCGGCAGCAGTGGCTGCGCGATACTTTTGCTGTTATGTCCTATGCTGATCTGGCAGCGCTGTCGGTGGACACCATTCACGAACGTCTGAAAGAAGGTCAAATTGCCTCAACAGGTGTGATTGAATCCTGGATTCGGCAGGCAAAGGCGCTGGCTGCCGCCCCGATACCGCGTCACATACCTGCCGCCGACTCTCCTGAATGGAAGCCAGTGGCCTCATTTGTGGTCGAGTTTCAGCAGCAGGAAGCATCGGGTTCGCTGCGAACATCGGTTCATCATGTCGAGGCTGACCGGACTCAACAGTGGCAAGGCGTTCAGCAAACAGAATTGTGCCGCTGGATTGCGATGCAGCTTGGTGATTACGCCCCGGATGAAAGGGGGGATGAAAGTGCCCCAGCAGCAGTCGGTTACAGCGAAAAACTTCAGCGTATGCTGGCGAAGGTGGGCAGCGCTGTATCACCGCTACCCGTACCTGCTCGTCCTGTGACACCTCAACCTGCCGCCGAGGTCAGCAGCGGCGGTTTCAGTGACCGTTTACAGGAAGTGATTGCCAGGACAACACAGTTGAGTGCTGGAAAACAAAAATAGCGCAGTCCACTGAGATGCGCTTTGATAAATGGTTATTGATTGTGAGGGCTAGTCACCGCTGACGAAGGAATCCACCGACAGATTCAGACTGCCGGGTGTGAACGGTGTATGGCTCATCTGCAAATCAGTACCGTCAATATAAACATGTACCTGCTGGCGTACCCCATCTGCCCCGGTGAAGGTGATGGTATGTTCGCCCTGGTGCAGCCCGGCGCTTTCGAGTTCACGCAGCAGGCTGTGCAGCGAACCCAGTTTGTAGACAAGCGTATTGTAGTCCATTACAACGATCCTTCAATTCAACTTCTACCTTACAGATTACACACAATGAAACCCAATCTGGCATTAAGAAATCGCTGCCGAAACCCCAGTCAAGCATGTTTATGTTTTATTCAAGTAAGATTTGAATCTCATAATCTCCTGCCCCCGGCAGCGCGATCCAGAACGGACGTAGCAGTTCGTAATCACAATCCCCCTGAGTGATGAAACGCAATCGCAGCGTGAAGATTCTTGCTGTATCGTCCCGCGTGTAATCCAGCACCTCATGGTGGGCGGTGCAGCCGCGCCCGGAACTCCATAATCCGGCCAGCACGCGCCCCCCGGTGAACTCGAATGAGCCGCGTGTAACAGGCAGACGGCATAAGTTTCGATCATCAATCGAGTCATAAAAGGCGATGTGGGCTGCCGCATTCCGCAGCGTGATCGTCCGGTCAGCCGCATCAAGGGCCGCTTCAAAACATACGCCGCTCATCACCTCCGCTGCATCCGCCCAGGGATAGACCGAAAGCGTGGGCAGGGGCAGCGCCGCAGTTGGCGGCGGGGTTGCCGGAAAAGTTGTCGCAAAGGGTGACAGATAACAGCCAGTTATCAGCAGGGGCAGCAGGTACAGGATACGCCATACGCTAAGCCTGTAACAGCGCCGTCGCAATTCAGAATTTTTCGTGAAACTTTGGACTATTAAGATAATCAAACTCGCCAGCCCCGGTAAAGCATGGTAAATTATTAATATTCACCCGGTAATGCAGGTTCATACTTATGCGTATCCTCATCATCTCCGACATCCACTCTAATCTGACCGCCTTTGAGACGGTGCTGGAAGACGCGAAAGGGCAGTGGGACTACGTCTGGTGCCTCGGCGATGTAGTAGGCTACGGGCCAGACCCGAACGAATCGGTTGAGCTGCTCCGCACCATGCCACATCTCTGCCTGGCGGGTAATCACGACTGGGCAGCGCTCGGTCGTCTTGACATCCGCACCTTTAACCCGGACGCACGCAAAGCCGTCAACTGGACACGGGAAACCCTGACACCAGAGAATACCGCTTTTCTGGACGCGCTGCCTACGACATTCGTCATTGGCAATTATACGCTGGCACATGGCAGTCCACGTGAACCGGTGTGGGAATACATCCTCGAACCGCTGATCGCCGCGCTCAACTTCCCCCATTTTGAAACGCCTTATTGTCTGGTTGGTCATACCCACCAGCCCGTGATTTACGAACTCACCAGCGAAGATGGTGAAACCGCTGCCATCGCCCCCGCCTACCGTCAGACACGCCAGTTAAATGGACGGCGGCAGATCATCAACCCTGGCAGCGTCGGTCAGCCGCGTGATGCCAACCCTGATGCGGCCTATGCCCTGCTCGATGTGGAAACCAACACCTGGGAACATCGTCGTGTCCCGTACAACATCCCTTCAGTGCAAAAGCGGATGCGGGCGGCGGGAATGCCGGAACGCCTCATCACGCGCCTCGAACACGGTTGGTAAACTTTATGACCTCGCGGGACGAAACGGCTGCCAAAGAACCCAGCGCGACCATGCTCGATTATCTGGCCGAAATTTACCGGCTGGGCGATCGGGGTGAAACCTCGCCAGAAGGGTATATCGGCACTTCAGCGCTGGCTGATATGCTTGATGTCAGTGCGCCCGCTGTCAACCGCATGGTGACAAAGCTGAAAGAGAACGGATTTCTGGAACATGAACCCTATCAGGGCATCCGCCTGACGGCTAAAGGTCGCCGAGAAGCGCTGAAAGAACTGCGCCGACACCGCATTGCCGAGGTTTTTCTGGTGCAGGTGATGGGTTTTAGCTGGCACGAAGTGCATGAAGAAGCTGACCGCATCAGCCAGGGACTGAGCGATAAACTGACCGAGCGAATGGCTGAGATGGCGGGAAATCCGACTCAATGCCCACACGGCGAATTAATTCCCAACGCTGAGGGCGAACTGCCACCGCTGGATGATTCGCTGCTGTCTGATGCTGAGGCCACCACCGACCTCATCATCACACGCGTTCGCACCCGCGAATCTGACCGGCTGGAATACCTGGCCGCGTTAGGGCTGACGCCGGGAACACACCTGCAAATCCTCCATAAAGCGCCCTTCAACGGCCCCTTGCAGTTGAAAGTTGGCAGCGAATATCGCATCGTCGGTCATAACCTGGGCGAACTGGTGCGCGTCAAACCGCTCTAGCGGGACTTTCCTCCCAAATTTGTAAAATCTCCCAAATTTATCTGACGATTGGTTGACAGTCTCATTGATTGTGGCTACAATACCCTCAAGATTAAATTTTTGTGAAGATATACGGTTCATACGAAAAAATTTTGGTTTTGGGGTTGTTGTCGGTTCGGTCAGACTGGGTCCTGCACGGCAGGACCTCCGAACCGTGTCAGAGGCGGAAGTCAGCAGCACTAAGGGGTCACTCCTGGGTGTTGCAGGCAACCCGGCCTGATCGCACCGACAACAACCTCTTCGCTTTTTTATAGCCCCTTTCCCCAGGCGCTAATGCCCGATTTTCCACCGTCAAGATCACCAACACCACCAACAGCTTTGCCACCTGTCAACAGTCATCAATACCGTTGGCTGCTCCTGTTTGTCGCATCCCTCGGATTGATGATCGTCCTGGCGTGTGCCGGGATGATTGCTCTGGTACTGAGGCCGGAGCAGCCGGTACTGGTCGTCACGATCGTGGATGGGGAAACTGCCAGACAGACAGAAACACGCGCTTTAAGCATCCGTGATCTCTTGAATGAACAGGGCCTTAGCCTGAATAACGGCGATTCTGTTTCACCCATGCCCGATTCATGGCTGGAAAACGGGATGGTGGTGCAAATCGCCCGCGCCCGCGATGTTCTGCTGACGGTGGATGGCGTGAATGAAAAACTGCAAACCCTGTTCACCAATCCACTGGATATTCTGGATGAGGCAGGAATTCTGCTCACTGAGGCCGATCTGATCTGGGTGGATGGCACTCCAGCGACGCCGCTGGAACTACTGGTGTGGCCTGTCCCTGCTACACAAATCACCGTCAAACAGGCAGTAACGGTCACTATTGAGGACGAAGGCACACAGACCAGCATCCACACCGCCAGTGAAACGGTGGGCGAGGCGCTGTTTGAGGCCGGGGTGACTCTGTATCTGGCTGACACGGTTTCGCCTACCCTGAACGCGCCCATCAGCGCCAATATGACCGTGAGCATACGCCGGGGCAGTCCCGTTTCGATCATTGCCGACGGCGTGACACTGGAGACACGGGCGCAGGGCAGGCTGGTCGCGGATGCACTGGCGAGTGCTGGCGTAGCGCTGCTGGGGCTGGATTATGCCATTCCTAACGAGATGACACCTTTGCAGCCGGGAATGCTCGTCCGCGTCATCCGGGTGACAGAACAGTTTGAGACGGAGCAGGAAACTATCGCCTTTGAAACGGTTTATCAGGCGGACGGCGCACTGGAACTTGATCGGAAACAGGTCTTACAGGAAGGGCAGAATGGCATCCGCCAGACGACGATTCGCGTGCGCTACGAAAACGGCATTGAAATCAGCCGTACCCCGGAAACTGAGAGCGTCGTCGTCGAACCTGTCAACAGGGTCATTAATTATGGCACCAGTATTGTCCTGCGTACTGTCGAAACCCCGGATGGCCCACGCGAATACTGGCGGGTACTGCGCCTGTACGCCACCAGCTACCATCCGGCGGCGCTGGGTGGCGATAATATCACCGCTACCGGGCAAGTGCTGACCAAAGGAATCGTTGGCATCAACCCGACGCTGATTCCCTACGGCACACAGTTGTTCGTGCCGGGTTACGGCATCGGGGTAGCGGCAGATACCGGTGGCCCACGCCGCTCTCGCTTCTGGATTGACCTAGGCTATGATGATGCAAACTGGGTATCCTGGTCAAAGCCGGTTGATGTTTACCTGCTGACGCCTGTGCCAGCACAAATTGAGTATCTGCTGGAAGAATAAAAGCTGTCTATAAACTCGATATCGGGATATTCCATATATTTATAGCATTTGTGCTACCATTCGAGTACTGACGCATGTTGGGAGTTTTGAGCATGGAGCTGTTCACCCTCCCTGCACAGGTGACACCTTTCGTCGGCAGGCAGGACGAACTCCGCGAGATTGCCACCCGGCTCAATGATCCTGCTTGCCGTCTGATGACGCTGATCGGTTTTGGCGGCATTGGCAAGACACGCCTGGCACTGGAAGCAGCAGGCAATCAGACAGCATGTTTCCCTGATGGAGTTTATTTTGTCCCCCTCCAACCGCTGACCACACCAGAATACATCGTCTCAACCATTGCCGAAGCGATTCACTTTCGCTTTTTTTCCAGCGACGACCCACAGACCCAAATCACCCGCTATTTGGGCGACAAAACCTGTTTGCTGGTGTTAGACAACTTTGAGCATTTGCTGGAAGGCGCTTCACTAGTGAGCGACCTCCTGCGTGCTGCCCCGCGTGTTAAAGTGCTGGCAACTTCCCGCGAGGCACTCAATCTTCAGGAAGAATGGCTGTATCCGGTGCAGGGGATGGCTTACCCGGACAGCACAATTGGACTGGAGAACTTTAGCGCTGTGCAGCTTTTTCTCCAGAGCGCACGGCGCAGCCGCCCGGACTTCTCGCTGGCAGATGAGGCAGAAGGGGTACTGTGTATCTGCGAGTTGGTGGAAGGGATGCCGCTAGGAATAGAGCTCGCGGCGGCCTGGGTGCGCGTCATGTCCTGCGCGGAAATCGCCAATGAGATGAACAGCAGCCTCGATATTCTGGAGTCGCCTGCCCACAACATACCGCCGCGTCAGCGCACCATGCGGACAGTGCTGGAACAGTCCTGGGGGCTGCTGACGGACAAACAGCGCAAGACCTTTCAGGAACTATGCGTATTTCGCGGCGGCTTCACGCGCGATGCAGTCGGGGCAGTGACCGGTGCGTCACTGACCAGTCTTTCGGCACTGGTCAGCAAGTCATGGCTGCGCTGGGACGCCGCACACAAACGTTATGACATCCACGAACTGCTGCGCCAGTTTGGCGAGAAACACCTGCGCCGCTCCGATGACGATTGGAAAGCGGCCAATGATCGCCATTGTGATTATTTCACGAGTTTTCTGGAAGCACGCGGGCAAGAACTGGCCGGGGACAAAGACGCCGAAGCCGTGCTATCCATCGAAGCTGAACTGGAAAATATCCGCGCCTTCTGGTCATGGGCGGTCACCCACAGCTATGATCGAGCCATCGAGATCACGCTGGATGGGTTGTGGTTTTTTTACGACATGGGCAGCCGCTACCAGGAAGGCGAACGGCTGTTTGACGCCGCTGTCCAATCGTTACGCAGGCGGGCGCCGGAACCGGAATCGCAACAACTGATGGGAAAACTGCTGGCGCGGCAGGGTGCGTTAAGCCGCAGCCTGAACCGATTTGAACCCGCGCGCGAACTTTTACAGGAAAGCGAATCCCTTCTGAAGTCTTTCCCTGCCCCTTACGATCTCGCGTTTTGCCTGCACCATAAAGGCCTTCTGCTGCTGTGGGATTATCAATTCGCTGAGGCAGAAGCAGCCTTTTCTGCCAGCCTTATGCTTTGTCAGCAGGTCAATGACCAGCGCGGCGCGGGCTATGCTCATATTGGGTTGAATTCGATCTTGCGCCTGGAGGGGAAACCAGAGCAGGCCAGGGTGCAACTTCAGGCTGGCATCGATATTTTTACGGGATTAGGCAATCAGCACGGTACTGCCGTTGCCTATCTGCATCTGGCCTATCTGGCTGAAGTGATGGGTTTGTATCGAGAGGAGCGGTTGTATGCTCAATTATGTCTGGCCGGTTTTCAGAAGTTAGGGGTCGTCTGGGGGATTACAGGCGCTTATCGACAGCTTGGCTGGGCAGCGCTGGGATCAGCAGACGATGCAGAGGCTTTTGAGGCGGCACGGCAGGCTTTCATCGTCGAAATCAGGTATCACATGATTCGCTACTCGATCCAAACACTGTGGCTGGTCATCGGTATTCTGGATAAGCAAAAACAATTTCCCCGTGCGCTGGAACTGCTGATAACCATCGAGACGTATATCAGCAAAAGCGGCGCATACCTGGGGCCGCTTTCAGGTGGTGTATTACCGGAGCGGCGGCTGAAATTACAGGCCAGCATGACCCCGGAGGATTACAACGCCGCGCTGGAATGCGGGCGCGCCCTTGATCTGGAATTAACAGTCCGGGCGATGCCGCTGGAATTGGAAGGGTATATTCAGGCCGAGGTCGCGCGGGCAGCGGCACAACCGCTGGGCAGTACCCTTACGAACCGCGAAGTGGAGGTGCTGCGGCTGCTGGCGGCTGGCCTCTCCAACAAGGAAATCGCGGGCAGGCTCATCCTCTCCCTGGGTACCGTCAAATGGTATGTCAGTGATATTTATAGCAAGCTGGGCGTCACTAATCGTACCCAGGCTGTCGCCCGCGCCCGTGAACTCAACCTGCTGACCTGACCCCAGCGCAAAAAAACCATCCCCCCATCCTATCTTTTGGCAGATGACCGCAGCGGATGATGTCTCGTATGGTCGAGCTATCGACCTGATACGGGAAAGCGTGCCGCCATGCCTCGCCAATCGCTTGAAAATCCTTCACTCCCGCATGTCAATCAACGCCCGCGAAAACTAAGGTTTCGCCTGACATTAACCGCATTACCGGCTGCCGTCGTCCTTTTTTCTGCCCCGGTCATCCTGAGTTTTATGCTGCTGCTGGCGGTGCGGGCGGGGGCTATGGTTTTCGCGCCGTCCGTTTTCACGGATGCCTTGTCGCCCTATCAGGCAATCGCGCCGGGACAACCAGGTGCCACACTGGATGCGTATCCATGCGAATTCCTGATGACGCCACAGTACAGTTATGCACCGCTCATGTGCAGACTGACACCAGATTATGCCCGGTATCAGCATATCACCGTCACTGTCCGCGATGAAGTCATCACCGCTTTAACCTTCAGCAGCCCGTCAATGCGGTTGATTGATCTGGTGTGGCGCTGGGGGCCACCGGATTACATCATTACCCAGGATAACAACGATATCGCATGGTGGCAGAATCGCGCGCACGCTTTCGCCCGCGTTGAGGGACACTATCGCCTGCACACGCCGGTGCGTTATCTGGTCATCACTGATGACAGTCTCAGTGACTTCTGCGCCAAAATGGTGACGAGCGGCGGTGAAAGCGCCGCGCCATATCTGCCCTGTAAGAAGATTATCCGTGAGTCGTCAGATAGTGTTAATTTGTTATTCCGGCGCAAGGCGCACAAACCTAAACTCAACGTCAGACGCTCTGTTTTAGGGAATATGTGATGAGTCCTGTTGTTAAAAGAAGTGTTAAATTATTTCTGAGCCTCATTCCATTACTGCTGCTTTATATCGGTCAGTCTGCCGCTTCACCGGTTGAGGGTATACCTTTTGAGGGCTTACACGAACACGGCGTAAGCGTACCGCTGATGTATGGCGTTGGCATAGCCGAAAATGTTTACGGTCATTCCGTCCTGAAAAACCCCATTCTGGCACAGGCCGCTCAGGTTGGGCGATGGTCAGCCGTTGAGCAGTGGCCGCTGGTGAATATGCACGCTTCCATGCTCCCCGACGGCAGAATTTTCATGTGGGATCGGGAGAACGACTATACGCGCTCCTTCCATGTTTTTAACCCTTTGACCAATAGTTTCAGCGCACTGCCGCCGATTGGTGAAAGTGTGTTTTGTGCCGGTATCGACCTGATGCCAAATGGTCAGGTTTTGATGAACGGCGGCCACCTCAGCACCGATAAATACGGTATCGTGGACAGCTATCTCTATAATCCCGCCACCAATCTGGTGACACAGAGCGGATCAATGGCGGAGGAGCGCTGGTATCCAACGACCATCACACTGGCCGATGGGCGCATCCTGACCCTGGGCGGTTCGCGCACACCCAGTGCAAACGCGCTCTATCCTGAAATTTATAACCCGGCCACTGGCGTATGGACGAGACTGCCCAACCCGCTCGATGTCGGTCTGTATCCGAAGGTTCATCTGCTGACCACTGGCAAAGTGCTGGTGGTCAACGCCAATGGGCGTTCCTACACACTCGATACCAAAACAGGTGAATGGACGCAGGTTACGACGACAGTGCCGGGTGGGTATACCTCGATTCAGTATCAGCCCAACAAGATTGTTTACCTGGGTGGGATGAACCGCAACACCACTATTCTGGATATGAACGCTACCACGCCTAGCTGGCGCTTTCTGCAAAAGCTGTCTTATCCGCGTTATAACCCTAACGCGGTCATCCTGCCTGACGGCAAGATTTTTGTGGCAGGCGGCTCAACTGATAACACCAATTCTGATGCATCGGCGGTTTATCAGTCTGAAATGTGGGACCCGGCAACCCAGACCTGGACACAGCTTGTCCCCAATGCTGTGCCGCGCATGTATCACTCAATTGGAATGCTGATGCCCGATGGCCGTGTACTGATTGCCGGCGGCGGGCGTGCCGGTGGGGCGACCAATTACCTGAGTGCCGAATATTATTCCCCGCCCTATCTGTTCAAAGGGGCGCGCCCTACGATCAGCTACGCCCCCAGCGAAGCGCCCTACGGCGCGAATATCACCGTTCTGACGCCTAATGCAGCCGACATCACCTCAATGGTGCTGATTACATTACCGAATACCACCCATGCCTTCACCATGAGCCAGAATTTCGTCCCGCTGACATTTACACGACCTGACAACGGGCGGCTGCTGGCGCAAATTCCGACGAATGCCAACGCTGCCCCGCCCGGTTTTTATATGCTGTTCGCGCTCAACAGTAATGGCATCCCTTCGGTGGCGAAAATCATTAAAATTAATGCCTCGGCACAGCTCCCGATGGTGCCTACCAATACGCCGGTCATGTCGCCGACGGCCACCCGTACACCGACTGCTACCTTTACACCAACGCTCACACTGACGCCGAGCAATACGCCGCTCATCCCGCCGACAGCCACCCGTACACCGACTGCCACCTTTACTCCGACGATTACGCTGACACCGAGCATTACGGCGACTATCCCGGCGTCCATAACACCAGCGGGACAGATGTTCCCGGAGAGCGTGGTTCTGGACAGCTTCAACCGGGCCAATGGGCCAATCGGATCCAACTGGCTGGGGGCGATTACCCGGTATGCGATTAACAGTAATCAGCTTGATCTGATGGCCTATGATGGCACAATCTTCTGGAAGACAGCCTTCGGTACGACGCAGGAAGCCTTTGTCACACTGCGGCGGGTTGATCTGGTGGGCGATGAAGTGAGCCTGCTGCTGAAGTCGCAGAACGCGGCCTCACCAGACGGCGGTGTGCTGAAAGTGAACTACAATCCCTCACGGCGTATCGTTCAGGTGTGGACGTTCGCCCCCGGCCAGGGCTGGGTACAGCGCGGGACAGACATGCCAATACAGCTCCAGGCAGGTGACCGTTTTGGAGCGCGCGTGCGGGTCGATGGCTATGTCGATATTTACCGTAACGGCGGCCTGATAGGGCAGCGGGATGCGCGGCAGTGGCCGTTTTACAATCAGGGCGGTTACATCGGCCTGCGCCTGCTGAACGCGCCGAATACACTGATGGATGACTTTGGCGGGGGAACAACGCCTTAAGAGTCGGCACATTCAAAAGTGAGATAATCCAAAGTTGTCTCACTTTTTGATTCCAGAACCGCTGTCTGAAAAGCATAAGTGGACAGGGGCAGTTAGTCGCTGAAAATGGTTTTAAGATCGACAGTTTTCCCGCCCAGGACGGGTGATGCAAAGGTATCTTCCGGCCCATAGACGCCGTGCTGTTTGAAGATGCCGTCTTCACAGACGCAAACCTCGACATATTGACCTACAGGGTCAACCATCCAGTATTCAGGCACGCCATGTTTTTGATAGAGGTCGTACTTTTCACGCTTGTCGCGTTTGGCCGTGCCGGGCGAAAAAATTTCGATAATGAGGGCTGGCGGGCCTTCGATGTAATGTTCGCTGATGACCGCTGCACCTGTTTTTGATACCCATAGCACGTCTGGTTCAGGGATGTTTTGCTGGTCAAAAAAAACAGCCGTCGGTGCAGCGAAAACTTCCCCATCAGGCGCGAGGTCTTCAACCAGACGACAGAGACGACGGCTCAGACGTTGATGCTGAATGAGCGGGGCTGCATTCACGAATAGTTCTCCATCAATGAGTTCAACCAGTTCATTTGTCTCTGGCAACTGAAAAAATTCATCGGCTGTCATACGTATTTTACTAACCACAACGATAACCCTCACACCTAGCTAAATGTATTATGCCACATTTTGTTTTCGATCTTCATATCTCCGGTTACAATCGGCGCAAAAAGGATGATTAACGATGCGTTTAGGGATCATGACCGGGTACTCCGGCGCGAAAATTGAACTGCCGCTGGACATTATTTTAGAAGCTGACCGGTTAGGCGTGTATGCGGTGTGGACGGCGGAAGCCTACGGCTCGGACGCGGTGACGCCGCTGGCCTGGATTGGGGCGCTGACAAAAAATATTCACCTGGGGACGGCCATCATGCAGATGCCTGCGCGTACCCCGGCTAACACGGCGATGACGGCGATGACCCTGGATCAGTTGAGCGGTGGGCGCTTTTTGCTCGGCCTGGGGTTGTCCGGGCCACAGGTCGTAGAAGGCTGGCACGGACAGCCTTACGGCAAGCCGCTGGCGAAAACCCGCGAGTATGTGCATATCGTGCGCGAGATTTTTAAGCGGGAAAAGCCGCTGGAACACGACGGCGAATACTACGAAATCCCCTACCGGGGGGCGGACGCAACCGGTCTGGGCAAGCCGCTGAAAAGCATCATTCACGGGCGGGCGGATATGCCGATTTACCTGGCAGCTATTGGCCCGAAAAATGTCCAGCTTTGCGCGGAAATCGCTGATGGCTGGCTGCCGATTTTCTTCTCGCCGCGCCATTACGACAGTGTGTATAAGGAACAGATCGAAGCCGGATTCGCGGCGGCAGGAAACGGTAAATCGCTGGCGGATTTCGATATCGCGCCGAGCGTGGCGGTCATCATGGGTGACGAACTTGAGCCGTGCTGGAACGCCTGCAAACCGGCGCTGGCGCTGTACATCGGCGGGATGGGCGCACGCGGTAAAAATTTTTACTTTGATCTGGCGTGCCGCTACGGGTATGAAGCGGCGGCGCACCAGATTCAGGATTTGTACCTGAGCGGCAGCAAGGCGGAAGCGGTGGCCGCTGTGCCGAACGAACTGGTGGACGACGTGGCGCTGTGCGGGCCGGAAGGGCGCATCCGCGAGCGGCTGGAATTGTGGAAGGCCAGCCCGGTGACGACGCTCAACCTGCAGGTGTACGATGTGGACACGCTGCGGGCGGTGGCGGGGATGGTGTTGTAGTGGCGGCGGCGGCGGTGGCGGTGATGATATTTCATTGGTGTTCGACCGCCATTTACGGCTGGCTGCTGGCGGCGGTGGTGAAAATGAGATTTGTGTAATGAATATCCTGTTTCAACCGCCATTTGATCTGTGGCAATTGCGACAATTTCAAAAGGTTCATTTTGCCGCAATTTCTGCATCCCGGTCGGTAGTCGCTAGTCAAAAGATTTAACGACAGCGGTACAGAGGACACAGAGAATCCATATAGACAGTTTAGCAGAGAAATGAGGGGAGGGGTGAAACATTTGTCATGACATTTGTTTCGATTTTGAGGGAGAACGACGCAGATTTGCATCTGATCATGGCAGGGCGGCTTCTACCGGGTAGGCGATATAGGTTTCGTAGAGCGCTTCATGAATCTGGCTGCACTGGCGGGTAATGTCTTCAAGGTAGATGGCTGACCCGCGCCCGATCATTTCTTCCACCGTGTCAAAGCTGAGAGCAGAGCGCAGCCGTCCGGCGGTACGGTGGACGCGGCTGTTTTTGCTCAACTGGGTCGAGTCGGCAATCGCCTGAAGCGCCGTAACCAGGCCTTCGGCGCAGAAGCGTACCGAATGCGGAAATTCGGAATTATAGAGCAGGAATTCGGCGATACGGTTGGGGCGCAGGTCAGCGTTATAGACCTTGCAGTAGGCCTCAAAAGCTGTGCAGCATTTCAGTAAGCCGAGCCATTCAAAATATTCATCCATCGCCAGCGAGTGATCGTCCGGCGAGAGCGGATAGGCCAGCAGATGCCGGTCAAGCAGCGCGGCAAGCGCCATCGCCCGCTCGATGTAGCGGCCAAGCTGGATGAAATGCCAGCCTTCGTCATGCACCATTGTCGAGTCGGTGATGCCCTGAAAGAGGTGCGCGCCATCTTTTACCGCGCGGAAAAATTCGTGGGGCTGGTCGTTCCAGATGCGGTCAAGGTTGGCGCGGCGCACATCGAGATAGAGCCGATTAAGCTGAATCCACATTTCGGAGCTGATTTTTTCGCGCACCTGGCGGGCGTTTTCGCGGGCGTTGGCGATGCAGACGACGATGCTGTTGGTGTTCGATTGATGAAACGCGAGCAGTTGGGTGGCGCTGTATTCATCTTTAATGCCCTCGGCGGGCGCTTCGATATGGAGGCTGGCAAGCAGACGCGCCCAATGGTCGCCGGGTGTGGCTTTGCGCGATTCCAGCGCCAGATTCAGATGGACATCCAGCAGCCGGGCGGTATGTTCCGCTCGTTCGAGGTAGCGGCTCATCCAAAACAGATTATCGGCAACGCGAGAGAGCATCGTGAATCCTCATCACCCAACCCCTTCTCCCTCAAGGCCAAGGGGCGCTAAACGAATATGTCATCGCCGCAGGCTAAAGCCATGCGGCTACATGCTTCGGGTCGGCTAGGCCGACTGAATGCAGCTTCGCTGCACCTACGCAAAATCAAGCGCACTAAAGGCGCTGAAAAAACTCACGCTTCCCACACTTTATCCTGCGCTATATTCTTGCCTACTCGTCCAGCACCCAGGTGTCCTTGCTGCCGCCACCCTGCGACGAGTTGACCACCAGCGAGCCGCGCTGGAGTGCCACCCGCGTCAGGCCGCCGGGGACGATGGTCACTTCCTCGCCAAAGAGGATGTAGGGACGCAGGTCAATATGCCGCGCTTCGACTTCGCCCTCGACAAAGCAGGGGGCGCGGGAGAGCGCCAGCGTCGGCTGGGCGATGTAATTGCGCGGGTTGGCAATCACACGCCGCTTGAATTCTTCCTGCTGGTCGATTGTGCTGTGCGGGCCGATCAACATGCCATAGCCGCCGCTCTCGCCTACTGCCTTGATAACCAGCTTGTTGATATTCGCCAGCACATAGGCTCGCTGCTTATCATCCGCCAGCAGATAGGTTTCGACGTTGTTCAAAATGGGGTCTTCATTGAGGTAGTAGCGAATGATGGCCGGGACGTAGTAATAGAGCGCCTTATCGTCGGCCACGCCTGTGCCTATGGCGTTCGCCAGCGAGACATTCCCGGCGCGGTAAGCATTGAATAATCCCGGCACACCGAGCATCGAGTCGGGGCGGAAGGCGAGCGGGTCGAGATAATCATCATCAATGCGGCGGTAGATGACATCCACCCGCCGCAGACCGGCGGTTGTCCGCATATAGACCACATTATCATGCACCACCAGATCACGACCTTCCACCAGCTCAATGCCCATCTGCCGCGCCAGGAAGGTATGCTCGAAATAAGCTGAGTTGTAGACGCCGGGGGTCAGCAGCACTACGGCTGGCTCTGGCTGGCTTTCCGGCGCGAGATGGCGGAGCGTGGATAGCAGCGCCCGTCCATAATTTTCCACCGGGCGCACGCCGTAATTGGCGAACAGACGCGGGAAAACATGTTTTGTCACCTGGCGGTTGCCCAGCATGTAGGAAACGCCGCTTGGCACACGCAGGTTGTCCTCCAGCACTACGAACTGACCGTCGGGCAGGCGGATTAAATCTGTGCCGCAGACTGAGACATATCGATCACGTGGGACGCGCATCCCGCGCATTTCGCGGCGATAATGGGCACTACTGTAAATCAGTTCTGGCGGTATAATCCCATCTGCTAAGATTTTTGCTTCGTTATAGATGTCTTTCAGGAACAGGTTGAGGGCGGTAATGCGCTGGGTCAGGCCGCTTTCGATGATGGCCCATTCTGCGCCGGTGATGATGCGCGGCAGCAGATCAAACGGGAAAATGCGCTCTGTACCTTCGGTTCGCCCGTAGACGGTGAAGGTAATACCCTGATGAAGGAAAGACAGGTCGGCGGCCTGCTGGCGGTTCGCCAGTTCTTCCGCTGTCAGGTCAAGGA
Organism: uncultured Anaerolineaceae bacterium; assembly: GCA_964447795.1. Lineage (GTDB taxonomy): Bacteria > Chloroflexota > Anaerolineae > Aggregatilineales > Phototrophicaceae > CFX2. Next base: position 14,385 of record CAYUTY010000065.1, on the reverse strand, counting down.
CGCGCTGATAGAGGGCTTCGTAGTGCGCCCGCGCCCGGCTGTCGCGCCCGAACATCTCATCATAAGCGCTGTCGAGATGGTAATTGGCGAAAGGCTGCGACGGAAACGAGCGATCAATCGTACTGGTAGTTGTGGTCATCTTAGGCAAATCTGACGAAAATTAAACGGAAAATAGCATTCCATAGTAACGCAGGAACTATAACGCAGCATGGATGAAATTTCACGAAAATCGTACCCTGCTCGTTGCGTAGAATAACCAAGCGAGTTTGAGAATTCATGCACATATCCCTTGTCAGTTTTCTGGCGCGTCGTTAGACTGGTGGCAATTATGCTCACGCTCCTGACCATACTCTACGTCCTGTGCGCGCTGCTGCTGACGCTGTATGCAGCCGGCGAAGTTATCCTATTGCTGATTTACTGGCGGCATCGTCACAAACAAACCATTACGCCCCCGGTCACGGACTGGCCGACTGTGGTGGTGCAGCTTCCGATTTATAACGAACGCTATGTCGTCGAACGGCTGCTGGATGCGGTGGCCGCGCTGGATTATCCTGCTGATCGCCTCAGCGTGCAGCTTCTTGACGATTCAACCGATGAAACCGCCGCTATTGCTGCTGAAAAAATTGCTGGGCTGCAAAAAGCTGGCCTGAATGTCACGCATGTTCGGCGCAAAGACCGGGGCGGCTATAAAGCCGGGGCGCTGGCTTACGGCCTGACGCTGACCGAGGCTGAACTGGTAGTGGTGCTGGATGCTGATTTCGTTCCCGCGCCGGACTTTTTACGCCGGACGGTTCCGCACCTGGCGGCTGACCCCAGCCTGGGTATGGTACAAACGCGCTGGGGGCATCTCAACCCTTTCAACAATCTGCTCACGCTGGGACAAACGCTGGCGCTGGATGGTCATTTTGTGGTTGAACAAACCGCCCGCAGCCATGCCGGACTGCTCATCAATTTCAACGGCTCGGCGGGTGTATGGCGCGCCGATGCCATCCGCGACGCGGGCGGCTGGCGCGATCTGACGCTGACGGAAGACCTCGATCTGAGCTATCGGGCGCAGCTCGCAGGCTGGCACTTCCTCTATCTGCCGGATGTGGTTGTCCCGGCGGAACTACCGCCGCAGCTCGCTGCTTACAAACAGCAGCAGGCGCGGTGGGCAAAAGGCAGCACCCAGGTTTTAACGCAGATGCTGCAACCGCTATGGCGCTCCAAATTCACCATCGGCCAACGCCTGATGGCGACACTGCACCTGTGCCAGTATCTACCACATCCGCTGATGATTTTACTGCTGCTGCTGACGCCGCCGCTGGTGCTGTGGTACGACCTGGAAAAACTGCCGCTGGGGATGCTGGGACTGGTCGGGCTGGGGCCGCCGCTCATCTATGTCATCAGCCAGCAGGCACTCTACCCGGACTGGAAACGGCGGCTGCTGGTGTTCCCGATACTGCTGGCGCTGGGAACCGGCATCGCGTGGACGAACAGCGGGGCTGTCATCGCCGGTCTGGTGGGGCTGAAGGGTGAATTTCTCCGCACTCCCAAGTTTGCCCGCGCCTGGCAGGACAGCCGGTATGCGCTGCGTGGCGACCAATCGCTGTGGGGCGAGGCTTTTCTGGCGATCTACGCCGCTGGCGGGGTGGTGATGGCGCTGCGCCTCAGCCCGGAATATGCGCCTTATCTGGCGATTTATGCTTTTGCTTTCGGCCTGGTGGCCCTGTGGGGATTGGGAGACCGGATCGCCTTGTGGCTGAGTAACTCGCGCCTGTGAAATTGAATACAACGCCTGTTCCTGCCTGTTTTTCAGGTTCTGTGGTTTTGTCATAGAACCACCAGTCTTGCTTTTTGAAGCACCCCGGCGGTAATATTCCTGACCTTCACTGACAGAAAAAGTTTATCCAGGAGCGAGGAAATGGCGAAGCGACTGAAGAATTATATCGGCGGCGCGTGGGTTGAATCCAGCGCGACCGAATACACACCGGTCATCAATCCGGCAACCTGCGAAACGATTGGCGAATGTCCCGAATCGACACGGGCTGATGTTGATAAGGCGGTGCAGGCTGCGCGGGAAGGCTTTGAGGAATGGCGGCGCACGCCTATTCTCAACCGCTCCCAGTATATGTTCCGTTTTAAGACACTGCTGGAAGATCGCTTTGAAGACCTGACCCGCATGGTGGTCGAGGAAAATGGTAAAACCCGCGACGAGGCGCGCGGCGAAGTGCGGCGCGGCATCGAAAGTGTGGATTTCGCCACCAGTGTACCAGTGCTGATGCGGAACGACGGCCTGGAAGACATCGCCGCTGGCATTGACGAAACCACCCTGCGCCAACCGGCTGGTGTTTTCGCCGCCATCACGCCCTTCAACTTCCCGGCGATGGTGCCGCTGTGGTTCCTGCCGACGGCCATCGTCTGCGGCAACACCTTCATTCTGAAACCCTCTCCGCAGACACCCATCAGCATGGAAATCATGTATGAACTGCTGGACGAACTCGACCTGCCGGAAGGGGTTGTCAACCTGATTCAGGGTGGCAAGGAAGCTTCGATGGCGATCATGGAACATCCCGGCATCACTGGCGTGTCGTTTGTCGGCAGCAGCCCGGTAGCCCGGCTGGTTTATGAAACCTGTACCCGGCATGGCAAGCGCGTTCAGGCGCAGGGCGGCGCGAAAAATTACATCGCGGTCATGCCCGACGCCGATATGACCGCTTCGGTGAAGAATATCATGGGCGCGGCCTATGGCTGTGCCGGGCAGCGCTGCCTGGCGGCGGCAGTCGTTGTCGGCGTGGGCGATGCTTATGACAAGCTGCGTGATGAACTGGCGAAACAGGCTCAGGGTTTGCGCGTCGGCTACGGTCTGGAAGAAACGACACAAATGGGAACCGTTGTTTCCGCCGCCGCCAAAGAGCGCATCGAAAATATGATTACACGCGGCATCGAGCAGGGTGCTACTGCCGTGCTGGATGGGCGCAATGTCAGCGTCAGTGGCTTTGAAAACGGCACCTTCGTTGGCCCGACGATTCTGGAAAATGTCGGCCCGGACAACATCATCGCTAAGGAAGAAGTCTTTGGCCCGGTGCTGGCGATCATGAAGGCTGACAGCTTCGATGAAGCGGTGGACATCATCAACGGCAGCAAGTATGGCAACGCCGCCAGCATCTTCACCAATGACGGCGGCAAGGCGCGTGATTTCAAGTATCGTGTCAACGCCGGCAACATCGGTGTCAATATCGGCGTGGCTGCTCCATCGGCATCCTTCCCCTTTGGCGGGCAGAAGGAATCCTTCTTCGGTGATCTGCATGGACAGGGCATGGACTCGATTGAGTTCTACACCGAACGCAAAATCGTCATCGAACGCTGGCTGTAAGACAGTCAGGAGTGACGAGTAATGAGTGATGAGTAGTAGGGGAGGGTTTCAAACCCTCCCCTACGCCAAAATGTTCATAGATTTTACCAGCACTTTTGCGTAGCTGACTTTGTTATGAGCTGCTGGCTACAGCCAATCCTGTTTACTGAGAACTGAGAACTGACAATCATGTCCCTGAATACTTTTGGCGCAATCCTGACTCATGCAATCGAACTGGAAAGTCAGCTTGCCGCCTACTACCAAGCGGCGGGCGACTCGTCGCGCGCTGCCGATGCCGACAAACGCCGCGTCAAGCTGGAGCGCGTCCGCCGCGAGAGCGTGCTGGAAATCACCCTGGAAGCAATTGATGGGCTGGAAGCGGAGCATTATGCGCTGAACACGGCTGACACCTCCGCTGCCGGGCAGCAGGCTGTCGAGAAAACAGCGGCGCAGTTTTACGCCGATGTCGCGCCCAAGATCAACGTGCGCGAGGCGCAGCGCGTCCTGGAAAAAGTGGGCCGGGAACACGCCGCACTGGCGTAAATACAGAATAGAATCAAAAGAGGGATAATGCACAGGGGTTATCCCTCTTTTGATTCATTTAAAACGTATTGAGGATTTTAGCGCGAATTGGCCTCATACGCGCATGAATTTCAGTAGCAGCACTGTCTTAAGAGAGGTATAGTTGACCCATACTGTAATGTAAGGGAAGAAGTGCAATGCAGAAACATCAATTTGACGCCGTGATCGTCGGTGCGGGCGGCGCGGGGTTGATGGCGGCGCTTTACGCCAGTAAGGGCGGGGCGAATGTGGCCGTCGTCAGCAAGCTGTACCCCACACGCAGCCATACCGGCGCGGCGCTGGGCGGTATTGGCGCGGCCCTCGGCAACCTCGATGAAGACAGCCCACTCTGGCACGCCTATGACACCGTGAAAGGCGGCGATTACCTGGCCGATCAGAACGCGGCCAAGATTCTGGCAGACGATGCGGTACGCGCGGTCATCGAGCTGGAACACATGGGATTGCCGTTTGACCGCACGGCGGACGGAAAAATCAGCCAGCGGCGTTTCGGCGGCCACACCAGCAACTTTGGCGAAACGCCCGTTCGCCGCGCCTGCCACTCAGCAGACCGCACCGGCCACATGATTTTGCAAACGCTGTACCAGCAGTGCATCAAAAATGAAGTTCGTTTTTTTGATGAGTTTCATGTTGTCGATCTGATAATGAACAACGGCAAATGTGCTGGTGTATCCGCCATTGAGCTTGGGACGGGCGAGTTTCACGTCTTCCAGGCGAAGGCGACCCTGTTTGCCACCGGCGGCTGGGGGCGCGTGTGGCGGGTGACGAGCAACGCCCACAGCCTGACGGGTGATGGCGCGGCGGTTGTTTACCGGCGCGGCGTACCCATGCAGGACATGGAATTTTACCAGTTTCACCCCACCGGCCTCTACGGTTTAGGTGTACTGCTGTCGGAGTGTATTCGCGGTGAAGGCGGTATCCTGCTCAACAAAAATGGTGAGCGCTTCATGGAGAAGTACGCGCCGAAGATTAAAGACCTCGCCAGCCGTGATGTGGTGAGCCGTTCGATTTATCTGGAACTGCGCGCCGGAAACGGTATCGGCGGCAAGGATTATGTCCACCTCGACATCCGGCCTTCGACGGTCAACCGCTATCTGGCAGAAGCGGGCGAATCGCGGCGGGTGGATGATGAATTCATTGCCCGCGCCCTGGCCGAAACGCTGGAATTATGCCGTACCTACGTGGGCGTTGACCCGCTGACCGAGCCAATGCCGATTCAGCCGACGGCCCATTATGCGATGGGCGGCATCCCCACTAATGTGGACGCCGAAGTGGTGATGGACGAAAACTGGACACCGCTGCCGGGTCTGTACGCAGCGGGCGAAGTGGCCTGCGTGAGCTGTCACGGGGCAAACCGGCTGGGTACGAATTCGCTGGTTGATCTGGTAGTATTCGGACGACGGGGCGGTATGAAGATTGCCGAATACGTCAAAGGGGCAGATTTTGTGCCGCTTCCGGCAGACCCAACCGGCGAGGTTGAAGCCGAGATGAAACGCATTCGCGCCAGCAAGGGCAAAACCCGCATCCACGAACTGCGGAAGGCGATGCAGGATGAGATGATGCTGAATGTCGGCGTGTTCCGCGAAGGCAAACAGATGCAGCACGCGGTGGATGCCATCCGCGAACTGCGCCAGCGTTTCCGCAGCGATATTTTCATCGACGATCAGGGACACCAATTCAATACCGACCTGCTGGAAGCCTGGGAACTGGGCTGTATGCTCGACCTGGCCGAAGCAACTGCGGTCAGCGCCCTCAACCGCACCGAAAGCCGGGGCGGTCACAGCCGCGAAGATTACCAGGCGCGGGATGATGAGAACTGGCTGGTGCATACACTGGTCACGCGCAAGGCGGCCCAATTGAATAGTGACACCAGCCCTGAACTCGAAATCAACACCGAGAAAAAGGTTGATATGTCGCTGGCCGATGTTGATCCACGCTTCGCGCCGAAGGAAAGAGTTTATTAGGGAAATGCGGGCTGGTAGCTGGTAGCTGATCACTATCGAAAACCGGTACAGACCGCTCAATTGATTTGCTGTAGGGGAGGGTTTGAAACCCTCCCCTACCTGAAGAACAGCCATAGGCTATCAGCTACTAGCCAACACTGGAAATTGATAATGGGAACTGGATACTAATTATGGACGTAACCTTCAGAATTCGACGCTATAACCCGGAAATTCCCGGTAAAGATAAACCTTACTGGCAGACATTCACGCTGACAGATGTGACTGAGACTGATCGCGTGCTGGAACTGCTGCACCGCATCAAGTGGGAGCAGGATGGCACGCTGACGCTGCGCCGCTCGTGTTCGCACGGCATTTGCGGCTCGGACGCGATGCGTATCAACGGGCGAAACGCGCTGGCCTGTAAGCTGCTCATCCGCGATGTGGGCGAAAAGGTGCAGGTTGAGCCAATTCTCGGCCTGCCGGTGCTGAAAGACCTGATTGTGGATTTCGACCCATTCTTCGAGCATTACCGGTCAGTGATGCCGTTCTTCGTCAACAACGACCCGCCGCCCGCCGATGGGCGCGAACGGCTGCAAACACAGGTTGACCGCGAACGTTTCGACGACACCACCAACTGCATCCTGTGCGCCTGCTGCACGACTTCCTGCCCCAGCTATTGGGCTAATGGTCAGTACGTCGGCCCGGCGGCGATTGTACAGGCACACCGTTTCATCTTCGACAGCCGCGACCAGGCGGCGGAAGAACGGCTGGAAACGCTGGCCGAGCCGGATGGCGTGTGGCGCTGCCGGACGATTTATAACTGCACCCCGGCCTGCCCACGCGGCATCGAAGTCACCCGCGCCATCGGCGAGGTCAAACTGGCGATCCGTAACGGCTCACCAGAGGGCATCATTGACATCAAGCTGGAAGACATTCACAGCGCCGGTTAAACCCGGTTAACGCCTCCCGCGCCCCCTCAGCCCGCGAATGGCGAGGGGGTACAATACAGGTTCAAGACCTCAGATTCATCCCCTTTCTTCAAAAGGTTTTTTTACGATGCCTAACCTGCGTTTTGCTGCCCCGAAAGAACGCCGCAGCGCCATCATTACGGGAGCGGCGCTGGGTATTGGACGCGCCTGTGCCATGCGGCTGGCAGAAGAAGGCCGTGATGTGGTGGTTTCCGACATTTTACCGGAAGGGGAAGCCGTCGCTGCGGAGATTCGGGCGATGGGCGGGAGCGCAGTTTTTATCCCCGCCGATGCTGCCGATGAAAGTTCCGTCCGCGATCTGGCTGACCAGACAATGAAATTATTTGGGCGGGCGGATATTCTGGTATGCTGTGCCGGTTTGCTCGGCAGCGAAAAGCCCTTCCTCGATCACAGCCCGGCGGAGTTCGAGCGCATTATGCGCGTCAACGTCAACGGAGTTTATTACGCCCATCACGCTGTCATCCCCTACATGCTGGAACGCGGCTGGGGGCGCACCGTGGTGATGACTTCCGGCGCACGCGAAGGATCGCCCAATCTTGTGCCTTACTCGATGTCCAAAGGGGCGGTCTATTCTTTCGTGCGGGCAATGGGCGGCAACTATGCGCGGCAGGGCGTCCTCGTCAACGGGGTTGAGCCGGGGCGGGCGCTGACGCGCATGATTATTCCCCGCTTCACGGAAGAACAGATTGCCAACCCACCCGGCACACCCATTGGACGCTTCTCCGACGCGGAAGAGGTGGCCGAGGTGGTGGAATTTCTGACCTCGGAGCGCAACACCTATACGACAGGCTCGGTATGGAGCATCAAAGGTGGCGCAGGCTAAAAGGTCTGTAACAGGAATGCTACCGGCGATTTAAGCTGAATTTGCCGTCACAATCTCAGGCTGCTGTGCAGGTTCGGGCTTTGAGAAAGCCGGTATAACGGCGGCGATCAGCGCCAGCACAATGACAATCCACAGGACTGGCTGATAGCTGCCAAAACGATCATAAATCAGCCCAGCGCCAACTGGCGCAGCCGTCCCTGCCACTGTGAGAAAAATCGCCATCACGCTGGAGATGCGCCCGTAATGCGATGATCCGAACAGTTCCGCGATGATGGATGCGCGCGCCAGTGTTTGTGCGCCATAGGCCGCGCCAAAGACCACGATAAACACCCCAACCGCCCACAGCGATGATCCCAGCAGTAAGATACAGAACGCCGCCGCTTGCAGCGCAAAGACAGCAGCGACCAATACACGACCGGAAAAACGAGTATCCAGCGGCGCGAAGACCACGCGCCCAACAACCTGCATCAAGCCAATCGCGCCGCTGGCAAGGGCGGCAGTGCTGGCATTGATACCCGAATCAATGAGATAGGGAATGAAATGAACCCGGATGGCAGCCGATGCCAGATAAGCCAGGCTGAACGCCAGCGTAAGCATCCAGAAGAAGCGGCTGTGCAGCGCATCTGACAGGGAAAAATTCCTGACCGGCGTCTGTGTAGTCATCGCATTTTGCTCACCATCGGGCAGCAGCCCCAGGTCAGCAGGACGACGGCGTAAAATGAGCGCGTGCAAGGGAATGGTGGTGAGCGCTAAAAAAATGCCGAGAATCAAAATGGACTGCCGCCAGCCGAACGCTCCCAGCAGCGCATCCGATAACGGCACAAAAATCGTGCTGGCAAGCCCTGCGGCAAAAGTGATGACTGCCAGCGCCCTGCTGCGCCATCGAACGAACCAGATCGCCATCACAGCAAAGGCAGGTTCATACAGCACCACTGCGGCACATACGCCCAATCCCGCCCAGACAAGATAGAAAGTGGTCAGATCGTTGACCTGTGACCAGGCCAGGACGAGCAGGCTGGCGAGAATCGAGCCAATCGTCATCAGCCAGCGTGCGCCATGCCGGTCAATCCAGGTTCCTACGGGAAAGGCCATCGCACCAGCGATGAGGAGCGCCAGCGAGAAGCCCCCCGTAAGCTGAGCGCGTGACCAGCCCAATTCAGTTTCCATGGGGGTGATAAAAACGGTAAAGGCATAATAAACGATACCCCATGAAATCGTCTCGGTGATCGCCAGCGCTGCTGCTATGTACCAGCCATAATAGAGCTTATTCCCCGGCCTGAGTTTTTGCATGTTGATGCCCGATCCAGTGTTGGTAGATTTGAGCCGGCGCACAAAGGAGTCTACAAGACCGCAGACTCCTTTGGCAGCACCTTATCGAACGACAGGCTATGAGCAGCAGGCACTATCACAGCCACAGGTGGTTGATTTTACCCCATCGCCACAGCAGCTATCATCGCAGCCGCAATCACGAGTCGCCGTCTGTAAGGCGACAGGCTGTAAACCGGGCTGGAGGGACACTGGTTGCAGCCGAGTGCCGCTGACCGGAATGGCTGACAGCGACAATAAAGCCGGTTGGCTGCTGGCCGTGCCACAGCAAGCCGCGCCTTCGCCTGCCAGGTCGGTGCTGCAAACGCCGGTTTCCGGCAGATTAAGCTGCACCTCACGAGCCGCTTCCCAATCCCCAACCAGGGCCGCAGCGACGGAACGTACCTGTTCATAACCGGTTGCCAGCAGGAAGGTCGGCGCGCGTCCATAACTTTTCATGCCGACGATGTAGAAGTTCTTTTCTGGCTGGCGCAGTTCGGCCTCTCCGTGTGGGCGCACCGTCCCACAGCTATGAATGTTCGGATCAATCATGGGGCCAAGCTCGCGGGTACTTTCCAGCGCCGGATCAAGTTCAAGCCGCAGTTCACGCAGCATATCGAGATCAGGCCGGGCACCGGTTGCGGCAATGATTTCATCAACCTGCACCGTTTGCAGCCCATCCGGCGTTTCGCCGATGACATTGACGCCATCCACCCCTGCCGCAATTTCACGCACCCGGAATGGCGACACCACCTGAATCGTACCGGCATCAACATGCGCCTGAATGCGCATCCCCAGGCGTCCGCGTGCTGGCAGGGCATCGTCTTGACCGCCGCCGTAGACGCGCTGTAAATTTGTGCCGCGCATCGCCCAGTAAATGATGGTGTCTGGTGCAGTATTTTTCAATTCAGCCAGTTCCAGCAGCGCATTGATCGCCGAGTGACCGCTGCCCACGACGATGACGCGCTTATTGGCATAGCGTTCACGGTGGCGAGCGAGAACATCGGGAATGCCGTAGAAGATGTGCTGTATCTGTCGTTTTTCGCCAACAGCGGGCAGGCCACCGGAACCGAGAGGATTGGGCTGGTGCCAGGTTCCTGACGCATCAATCACGGCACTCGCTTCGATTAAGGCTTCGCTCCCATCGCCATACAGCACATGCAGCACAAACGGCGCATCTTCACGACCTGCATCCTTCATCTTGTCGATGTTGCGGCGGCTAACCGCCATCACCCGCGCCTTGAGATGGATGTGCTGCCGCACTTCAGGGAGTTCGCTGAACGGCACAAGATATTTTTCCACTAACTCCCCGCCTGTCGGAAGATCGTTAGCCGGAGGCATCTGCCACCCCTGCGCCGTTAACAGGCGCACTGTCGCGCTGTCAACCGTGAATTCCCAGGGGGAGAACATCCGCACATGACCCCAGTCACGCACATTCGCGCCAATGGCATCGCCAGCTTCAAAAACAATCGGGGTTTCGCCCCGCTTGATAAGGTGTGCCGCCGCTGCCAGACCTACGGGTCCCGCGCCAATCACCGCGACAGGAAGTGCGCTGTTCATCTACCTCATCCTCCAATATATTGATGGGTGTCGATTTAATTCATGAACGACAGTCTAAACGACATATCGAAGTTTGTCAATATGTCAATCTGAACATCCTTTGTCGGGCAGTTCGCCTAGCGCCTCAAGGGTACTTGCGCCACTTCGATCAGGTTTCGAGAGCTAAGCGGCTCATTCTGCCCAACCACTGCGCCTGATTCCTGACGCTTGCCCTACGTGGTCTTGCAGTCAGTGACGGTTGCGGTAACAATAGGCGACATCAATTGAGCGGGCCGATTAACGGGATGTGATGGGTCGTGGTGAAACGATTTTTCTACGGGGGCAAACGCCTTCATCTGCATGTTCTGGCTGTGGTTCTGATGATGATTGGCACACTTTTGAGTGTGGCGGCGCAGGAAGCTACCCCGGAGACCGAACCAACCCAGCCCAGCGGGCCAGTTCCGACAACCACCCCTATTCCCAGGCCGCTTCCGGTCAGCGCACTCACGCAGGAACGGGCGACCGTTGAATTTTACTTCGCGACGCTGGCGCAGGGGCAGGCGGGACTGATTCATGTGACTGGTGAAGGATTAGCCGGGGCGCGAGCGCGTTTTCTCAATGAGTTAATCGACTTTTTTCCGGTTGAAAACGACGGCGTTTACGGGCTGCTGGCCGTCAGCATGGAGCAAAGTCCGCGCCAGTACGATCTGGATATTTTCACCTGGTACGACGATGAAACACGGCAGACCATTAACACCCAGGTCGAGATTGTGACTGGGGGTTTCATCCTTCAGGATATCATCATCGAGCCGGATAAAGCCTATCTGGTTGACCCGGAAATCGAACGCACCGAACTGGCGCGGCTGGAAAGCGTGTTCAGCGCCGTGACACTTGAAAAAATGTGGGATGACACCGGCTTCGACCTACCGATACCGGGCGGCGGCCTGACATCGCCTTTTGGCGCATTTCGCTCGTTTAACCAGTCCCTACAGACACGCCACACCGGATGGGATGTACGCGCTACGCTAGGGCAGCCGATCATGGCGAGCGCGGCGGGCAAAGTGGCCTTCGCCGGGCTGATGGATATTCGCGGTAATCTGGTGGTGATTGATCACGGCTTCGGCGTGTTTTCGACCTATTCACACCTGTCGCAGGTGCATGTCACACGCGGGCAGAGCATCGCTAAAGGGCAGGTCATCGGTACGGTGGGCAACACGGGGCGAACCAGCGGCGCACACTTTCACTGGGAGATGGCGGTCAACGGCGTATTCGTCGATTCAGCCAACTTCATCGGGGCATGGAAACCCTGAAATTCCATCCTCTGATAATTGCATAATATAGTAAATTCGTCCTGAATTAGGGAATAATTGGCGTTTTACTATCCTTTTCTCATCTTTATAAAGCGTAATGTTGGTAAACTATAGTCTCCTGTCCATCACAGCAGAGACTATTCGCATGGCTTATGAAATCATCTGGCAGATACCGGAATGTATGATTTACACGCGGCTTGAGGGGAAGATTCTGCCAGCGGAAGTTGGCAGAATCGCTCTGGAATCCTATGATCTGATTGCATCGAGTCCCCACCTTGTCCACATGGTGGTCGATGCGACCAATGGCAGTATCAGCGGTTCGATACGCGATTATGCTTCCCTCACCTTCAAAAGAGCCTCGAACACCGGCTGGTCGATCATTATTGGAAATGATCGGATCGGCGGACTACTCTTATCGCTTTTTGCCCGCGCTGTGGGTGTATCCTTTGTGTACAAGTCATCGCTGGAAGAAGCGCTGGAATTCCTGGCCGAACGCGATCTACAGGTCAAAGCATTCGTCGAAACCAGACCACAACTTTAGAACTTCAACCATTTTCAATTGCATAGGAGCTATATCAGTGGAAACTTCGCACTCGGAGCAGCCATCATTACATCTGCGCCGCATCCCCCCGGCAGTTCCGGGCCTGCCCCTTCTGGGCAACAGCCTGAACATGCTTAACGATCCACTCCGATTTCTGGTTAGCCAGTACCATACACTCGGCCCGGTCTTTCGGGTACAGATGGGCTTTCAGAAATATACCGTCATGGCCGGGCTGGAAGCCAATAAATTTCTGGCACAGGAAGGCGAGCGCGTTTTCAGCAGTAAATCGCTGTTCGGCGGCATGGCCGATGCCTTCAACACCGATGTCATGCTGGTTGTGCTGGACGGTGCGCCCCACCGTCACATGCGGAAGCTGATGCGGCGCGGCTTCGCACGTTCGTCGGCAATGCCCCATCTGGATACGATGGTAGGCGTGGTGCAGCAGGCGGTTGAGCAGATGCCAGCGGGCGAAACCTTCCCGGTTTTCAACACGCTGCGGCGTATCGTGGTCGATCAGCTTGGGATCATGACAACCGGCTTCCCGCCAGAGGACTACTATGAGGACATCTTTGTATTCCTCAATACCATGCTAAACGTCACAGCGGTAAAAGTCTGGCCGTCCTTCATGCTTCGCACCCCGCGCTTCCGCCGGGCGCGGCTGCGGGTGCGGGAATTTGGTCAGAAACTGCTGGATTACCACCGGCAGAATCCACCTGAAACCACTGGGCGCGAACCAAACCTGATTGATGATGTGCTGGCAGGAACACGCCCCGATGGTGATGCATTCACGGAAGACGATCTACTGTCGATGGCGGTCGGCCCCTTCTTCGCCGGGATGGATACGGTTGCCAGCTCCATCAGTTTCTTTATGTATACGCTTCACAAGTATCCTGACGTGCTGGAAAAGGTAAAAGCGGAAGTCAGAGCCGTTTTCTCCAAAGGGACAGTCACGGCGCAGGATTTCCAGCAGATGCCTGTACTGCACGCCGCCGCCATCGAAACCCTGCGTTTCTACCCGGCCACGCCGTTCACGCCGCGTCAGGCAGCCGAGGCCTTTACCTTTGAAGGCTATGAATTCCCGGTTGGCACTGAGGTGATGACGGCGCAAACGGTGACGCACTTTCTGCCAGAATACTACCCTGATCCCTACCGCTTTGATGTGACGCGCCACCTGGGTGAAGGCGGACACGCGCGCATACCCAATGTCTATACACCGTTCTCACTTGGCGCACACACCTGCCTGGGCGCAGGCATGGCCGAGGTGCAGATGATGGTGACGATGGCAGCCCTGCTGCATTACGGGGATTTTCAGCTTGAGTCACCGGATTATGAGGTGCAGATTCACACTATGCCGCTGCCCAACCCCGGCGCAAAATTCCGCATGAAATATCTGGGCATGCCTGTTTCGAGCTAATTTTCTGACGCTGTTCTAACGCGCATCCGGGGTACAATCAGCCTGAAGTAGTGCTGAAAGGCAGCCCCGGATGCAAGCTGATATACAACCCGACTGGATAGAGGAACTCGACGAAGCGCCAGAACCGTACTGGACACTCCGACGGCTGATATTCACTATCATCGTCCTGATTACGCTGATTGCCTTTCTGGTCTACAGCCTGTCCTGGACGATTGCCCCGCCGCGCCGCACCCCCATCCCCCCGGCAGCGACACGCCAGCTTGTCTAAAACGAGCAATTGGCGATTACTTTTTCAGGGCGAACTTCAGCCCAGCCTGAAAGCCCGGTGCAGCGACTTCACAATGATTCTGGTCGGGAAAAACGTGTCTGACCAGCGAAAAATCCTGGTAGCCGCGTCCCTGGAGTGTGGCAGCCAGACGGAGCGTATCTGTGAGGGTATGATCGTCGATGCTCTCCTCAAGCTCTCCGGCAAAAAGAAAGACGCGGGCGGCTAATTTGCTGTGTTCCTTCGCAAAAGTTTCCTCCTGCTGAAAGGTGAATCGATCCCCATACGCCAGCGTAGGGCTTCCGATGATTAAGGTAGCGAACAGTTCAGGCGCATTAAACAT
>CAYUTY010000064.1:0-34242 GCA_964447795.1 uncultured Anaerolineaceae bacterium | reverse complement strand
AATATCGCCCTGGCCGATGTAATCTGGTTCGACTTTGTAGTCGGTGGCGAACGCGACATCGCCATTTACCGCGATGGCGTATCGACGGGCCAGATTTGTCCGGCTGCTTCAACGGCTTGCGATATCTCCTTCGGGCTGGTTGAGGCTGCTGTGCCGACAAAAGGCTATCCGTGTGATGGGATGATTGCGAGTAGTGGTCAAACGCTATTGAATGTGGTTCATGAATTTCCCAACACTGGTTCAAATATCATTGCCGCTAACAGTGTTCGCGCCGGTAGTTCAGTCCGATTGTTGGATGACGCAAGCAATAGTGGAGATATCTGGTACGAAATTGAACAGCAGAGTCGTCGTTTGGGCTGGATACCTGATGAGTATGTTGTAATCTCAGGCAATTGTCCTGGTTGATGAGGAGCAATAAATGCGTAATTCGCGGGCAATTTTATGGTTGCTCATGCTTGTCACATTGATTCCTGTCAGAAATAGTCTGGCTCAGACTTCGATTATCTGTGGCGATATTGTGACGGGAGAATTCACTACTGAATTTCAGCAGCATCAATATCAAATTAACTTGAAGCCCGGCTATGTTCTGAGAGTACGCGCAGAAGAAAGCGGCGGTACCTTAGCGCTCAACATTCTTGTACAAGACCCGATTGGCAAGACGATTGCGGCGGGTGGTGATGATCCACCCTTTCACGGCTTCGTTCCGCCGACGAGCAAGCCGACAGCAGAAACCCCCAATGTTTCTGCATCTGGTAGATACAATATTCTCATCACGAACTCGAACGTTGAAGAGGCTACAGGAAGAGTGATGAATGGCGGCAGCGCCGGTATTGGTTTATATACCCTGTCCATAGGCTGTACGCTTGATGACGGAACAACCGTCAATCCTGGTGATACCATGCCTGCCTCTGTGGATACACTCGAACCTCCTGCCCCATCTGCTTCATCGCTTGCGCCGACCGACCTCTCCGCCGTCAATAAACTTCCCCTTCCGCCTGGAACACCAATGGCAGGGTTTATCACCAATGATGAACGCATCAGTTTCATATTTGACGCGCAGGGTGGGGAGAAATACGATCTGGCGTTTGCCAAAGTATCCGGCAATCTCAATCTGGGCATGGTGGTGCTGTCGCCGACAAATCAGGTGCTCTTCTATGGCGGGTTGATCGCCTCAGAAACGCTGACGACACGCCTGACGCTGGCCGAACCCGGTCAATATACCATCGGTGTTTTCCGCGTTGACCTCGCACCGCCCGATGCGCCAGAAGCCACAGCTTTTCAAGTCACGGTGACACAGGTTTCCTGATAATCCCATTTTCTGTTCCCCTCAGTTGCGAAGCGGCTGAGGGGTTAGAGGTGGGGGTAATCTACAGCACTGCCGGATTAACCACATTCACCCCCTTGCCCGCGAAGAAGGCCAGAAGATTGTCGAATGCTTCAGTGAAATAGGCCTCGTAGGTATCGCGCTCGACATACCCGATATGTGGCGTACAGAGTGCGTTATCCAGCGCGAGCAGTGGGTGGGTGATTACAGGTTCTGACTCGTAGACATCGACAGCACCAAAACCCGGACGCCCATTGCGCAGCGCCGCTTCCAATGCGCCTGATGCAATCAATTCGGCGCGGCTGGTGTTGACGAGCAGGGCAGTCGGCTTCATGAGCGCTAAATCATCCGTGCCGACGATTCCCCGCGTTTCCGCGCTCAGTTTGATGTGCAGGCTGAGGACATCGCTCCGTTCAAACAAGTCGGGCTGGCTGGCGGCTGTCGCAAACCCATCCGCTGCCGCACGTTCCAGCGAGCCTTCGCGTCCCCAGACCAGTACGTGCATCCCGAAAGCGTGACCATAATTCGCCACCAGTGAACCAATCCGCCCATAGCCAAAGATTCCGAGCGTCCGGCCATTCAGCACTGTGCCGATGCGAGTCTGCCACTTTTCAGCCTTCATCGCGGCGATTTCCTGCGGCAAATGGCGCACAGACGCCAGCACCAGCGCCCAGGTCAGTTCGGCGGTGGAATAAGAGAGGCCACCGCCTGTCGCCACTGCCACGCCATGCCGGGTACAGGCATCCACATCAATGTGTGGGATGCCGCGCCCGGTCTGGCTGATGAGTTTCAGCTTGGGCAGTTGTTCCAGCAGCGCCGCGCTGATCGGTGTGCGTTCCCGAATTAGCACCAGCGCGTCTGCATCCTGAAAGCGCTGTCCCAGTGTATCGACATCTTTCATCATGTCGTTGTAAATGACCACTTCATGCCCCGACAGTTTGCTGAAACACTCCAGCGTCCGCACCGCATCCTGATAATCTTCCGGAATGACGATCTTCATAAGGGTTAAACCGGTTTGGGCGGGATAATGCACAAAAAGGTGAAGGGTTCGTCGGTCAGGTTGATGAACTGGTGCTTTTCCCAGCAGTCGATATAGACCGTGTCACCCGCCTGAACTTCATCAAATGTATCGCCCAGCATCACTTTTGCGCGTCCGTGCATCACCAGTACGCCATGATCGTGGGCGTGGTGGTCGAGGCTCGATGTGCCGTTAGGCGGAATAGTGAAAAAGCGGACTTCAAAATTGCCTGCGCCGTCCGGCCTGCCGATCACCACCTGTTTGGTGGCGTTATTGCTGTTGTACTCGTAGACATCCACGCCATCCCAGCGGTAATCCGGCCCGTCACCCTGACGCTTATGTATCACACCCATCTTATCCTCGTTTTTCAAATGCTGGTTTTCAGTTCCCAGTTTCAGAAAATCTGAATTGACTAGCAACTAGCGACTAGTAACTAGTGACTCACCTCAGAAATAACGCTGGCCGCGTCGGGCGCTGATGATCTCGGTATTCATGCCGACCCAGTGCAGCGATCCGCTGTAGCGCCCATGCTCGATCTTGACACAGCGATCCATCACCACGTTGAGGCCGGCTGCTTCAGCGATTTTTGCCGCCTCAAAATTGACGACGCGCAGTTGCAGCCACAGTGTTTTCGCGCCGATCTGCACGGCCTGTTTCGCCACATCGACACATTCCTCCGGCTGGCGGAAGACATCAACCATATCCACCGGTTCGGGAATGCTCAGCAAATCCGGGTACGATTTTTCGCCGAGAATTTCGGTCGCGCGTGGGTTGACCGGGATGACGCGGTAGCCTTCGTACTGAAGGTATGAACCAACGAAATAGCTTGGTCGTTCCGGCTTCGGCGACAGGCCGACGATAGCGATGGTTTTGGTCGTGCTCAGGATTTTGCGGATGAGGCCAGAGTCCAGATATTTAACCTGTTCCTCTTCCGGCAAAATCGTGTTCATATTTACGTCGCTTGCAAGGCTTGGTCGAGATCCCACAATAAATCCTCCGTTGTTTCCAGACCGATGGACAGCCGAATCATACCAGCATCGACACCCGCCTCTTCCAGTTCGGCGTCGGATAGCTGTTGATGGGTGGTTGAAGCCGGGTGAATGACGAGGCTGCGCGCATCGCCAACATTCGCCAGATGAGAGAAGAGATGCAGCGACTCGATGAATTCCTTACCCGCCAAACGCGGATTTTCTGCCTTGATGCCGAAGGTGAACACCGCCCCCGGCCCTTTCGGCGTGTATTTTTGCGCCAGCGCGTGATACGGGTTATCCGGCAGACCAGCATAGGCTACCCACGCGACTTTCGGATGTTCGCTCAAAAACCGCGCGACCTTGTGGGCGTTTTCCACATGGCGCTCCATACGCATCGACAGCGTTTCCAACCCTTGAATCAGCAGGAAGGCGTTGAAAGGGGAGAGGGCCGCGCCAGTGTCGCGCACCGTCACCGCCCGCGCTTTCATCAGGAAGCCGTAGTGACCGAAGGTTTCGTAAAAACGCAGGTCGTGATAAGCCGGATCCGGGTCAGCGATGGTCGGAAAACTGCTGAAATCGAAACGGCCAGAATCGATGATCGCCCCGGCAATTGAACTGCCATGCCCGCCAATAAACTTGGTGGCGGAATGCACGACAATATCCGCGCCCCAGTCAATCGGGCGGCACAGATACGGTGTGGCGAACGTGCTGTCCACAATCAGCGGAATGTTGTGCGCGTGCGCCAGCGCTGCCAGTGGTTCGATGTCGAGGATGCTGCCGCGCGGGTTGCCGATGGTTTCGCCGTAGAGCGCCCGCGTTTTCGGCGTGATGGCCTGCGCCCATGCGTCGAGGTCAGTCGGGTCAACGAAGTGCGCTTTGACGCCAAGTTTTTTGAAGGTGTGGGTGAATTGAGTCTTCGTTCCGCCGTAGAGGTGCGACGAGGATACAATTTCGTCGCCGGGTTCGAGCAGCGTCATCATTACGGCGAACTGCGCCGCCATGCCACTGGCCGTCGCCAGTGCGCCTGTGCCATTTTCCAGCGAGGCGATGCGCTCCTCGAATACCGCGTTTGTCGGATTGTTGATGCGTGTATAGATATTGCCGTACTGCTTCAGCTCGAACAGCGTCGCGGCTTTGTCCGTATCTTCAAAGACATATGAAGTCGTCTGGTAGATCGGTACAGCGCGCGCCCCTGTCACCGGGTCGGGGATATGCCCAGCGTGGAGCATCCGGGTTTCAAAACCAAATTTTCTTTTTTGCTGCGTCATAGGTTGTCCTTTTGATTGAACACAATTTTATAACCCCGACGGTTATTTTCCACTACCGGAAATGACCAATGGCGCTATAACGCGGCAACTGCTTGACAGGGTAGTGTTCGAACAATACACTCCTGAATTCGTATGTCCGAATTCGATTTCATAAGAAGATAAACTTTGAGGAGTGTTTTGTCGATGAAACAAAAAATGACGCGCCGCCAGTTTTTGAATTCGGGAGTCGTCCTGGGGGCAGCAGTTGGCTTAGGCTGGTGGCAGGACGTGACGCCGGAAAGTACCGCTGAAGGAGGCACAGACATGCATCTCGAACTGGATGGTAAAGTGAAGCGGGTGCATGACCCGGTTATCATTAAAGAGGGCGATGCCTATTATGTGTTTTGCACCGGCGCGGGTATCCCCATTCGCAAATCAACCGATCTGGTGAACTGGGATTTTCCATTCCCCAACATCGTGTTTCCCTCCATGCCTGCCTGGGCGCGCGAGATGATCCCCGGCCAGAACGATTTCTGGGCGCCGGATATTTCCTTCTACAACGGTAAATTTCATCTCTATTATTCGGTATCGACCTTCGGCAAAAATCGCTCTGTCATTGGTCTGGCGACCAACGTCACCCTCGACTCAGCATCCGACGATTACAAATGGGTGGATGAAGGGCTGGTGCTGGAGTCTGTCGAGAGCAATAACTACAACTGCATCGACCCTAACCTGATTCTCGACGCCGACGGCAACCCCTGGCTGGCCTTTGGCAGCTTCTGGAGCGGCCTGAAGATGCGCCGACTCGACCTGGAAACTGGCAAACCGTCAGCGGAAGACGAAACCTTGTATGATCTGGCGCAGCGGTTCGTCAATCACGGCGCGGTGGAAGCGCCCTTCATTATCCGCAAGGGCGATTTTTATTACCTGTTCGCCTCATTTGACTCCTGCTGCCGGGGTGTGGACAGCACCTATTTTGTCACCGTCGGTCGTTCGGAAGCAGTCACCGGGCCATACCTTGACCGCGACGGTACCGAGATGCTAAAAGGTGGCGGCACACAGGTGACGTTCCCAACCGAGCGCTGGCGTGGGCCGGGGCATAACGCCATTTTGCAGGAAGATGGCGTCGAATACATTGTTTACCATGCTTACGACGCTGATGCAGTTGGCACACCCACGCTGCGCATCGCGCCGCTGACGTGGGATGATGAAGGCTGGCCGTCACTCAGCGCATAATCCATTTCGCCATCAATGAATAGGGGCATGAACAAACTCATACCCCTATAAAAATGCCGCTAAATTCTGCTGCCGCTATTCGACGATTTCGCGTTCTTCCAGAAAAGTAGCGTCTTCACGGGCGGCGACAGGTAAGCTGTCGGTTAGCTCGACCAGTGCCACCGTCCCGAAGCGCTTGCCAATGTAAAAACCGGGGCGGCTGTAAGACTCGAACGAAATCCCGCTTTCATCTGCCAGCCCCGGCCTCATCCACCACGTTGCATCGCCGGCGAAATTCTCGCTCCCATCATTGGCTGTGAGCAGAAGTACATTGTCGCGGTGGCGCAAAAAGTAGCCGCGATAATTGACTGATTCGATGGATACGGCTTCCGCGTCAGCCAGCCCCGGTACGACGATAAACTGCGAATCGGGCAGTGCGTTGGTCGCAAAGTCGATGCTGACATTGATGTCGATGTGGCGCAGGTAGGCATCTTTCAGCGCGAAGGAGCGGAAACGCGATACTTCAACTGTTGGGAATTCCAAAACTGGGTCAATGCCCATGTCGCCGGATGGCGCAGCGATTTCTTCCTCTGTCGAAACCGGTACGCCGAAATGAGGTGTGCCATCCTCGTTCCAGGTGAACTTTTGGACGCGGGTGGTGCGCCAATCATCACATGCGCCTTCGGCAGAGTCATTAGCGTGGTAGGCAATCCAATCCTCTGTGCCGTCCGGCGATTTGAAAAAGCCGTTGTGGCCGGGGCCGAAAACGCCGTTTTCATCAGCACGCTGGAAGACGGGTTCCGGGCTTTTCACCCATGACTCGCCGCTGAGTGGGTCGCCACCGTTATAGGTCAGCAGGCCGAGTTTGTAATCGGGCGTGACGCAGTAGCTGGCCGAATACACCACATAAATTTTGTCATCATGGTACAGCGCGACCGGGCCTTCGTTGACATTCAGGCCGGATTTTTCCCATTCGTATTCCGGCTCGGAAATCAGCACCCGCTGGCCGCTCAGCGTCCAGGGATCGCTCATCGGCGCGATGAAGAGCGACTGGTTCGGGCCAACCCACGATGAGAACAGGAAATACAGGTCTTCATTCAGTTCGAGAACGCTGCCATCAATCGACCACACATCATTCGCCGGGTCAAAAAGCCGGGCTTTGTAGGTGTATGGCCCCATTGGGTCAGTGCCTGCGCTTTCCAGCACATGCATCCGCTGGTTATCCAGCGTCCCCGCCGTGCCAGCCGTGTAATAGAAATACCAGCGCGGGCCGTTGGGGCCATCCAGTAGATAAAATTCCGGTGCCCACATGTTGCAGCAGCGTGATGGGTCAGTCTCAAAATAAATCTGCACCGGATAGGCCGTTTTCAGCCCTGCCAGTGTTGACGACTGGCGCATGGTCAGTTCCGATGTGCCGCTGGTGGTCGCCAGATAATACTGGCCTTCGTAATAGGTCAGCCAGGGGTCTGGCCCGCGTGATGGATTCAGCGGATTACGCAGCACACCCGGCTGCCCCTCGTCTGACTGTCCATAAACAAGGCTTATAGTCAATAGTGGGAGCAGCACCAGAATCAGACTATGAATGAGTGGGTAAAAATATTTTTTCATGGTTTATCAACTTTCAATGACAGTGGGTTTATCCAATAGTTGTTTTTCAATAAACGGAAAATAGGCTGTAGGGGAGGTATTCCCGGCGGGTTTGAGTCGGCTTTAGCGGACTTCCCGCCGGAAAGGGTAGCCAGACGTTTTAACGTCTGGCGACGCAAGGTAGAAATCAGGTTGATGGGTGTGCGCTCAAATCGCCACCTCAACCACTGTGAAGGACAGCGGCGGCAGCATCAGTTCGGCGCACTTGTCCTGTAGGGCGGGCGCGGCCACCGGGACAGCCACAACCTGATTCGGGTTATCATAGCTGTTAGCTGTTTTCGGGTCAGTCCCCGCAAGCTGGTGTACCGCTTTAATCGCGCGCGGCGTTTTATCCTGCCACAGCAGATCAACCGGCACGCTCTCGTTCAGGCTGCGGTTGACGATGAACACCGCGCTTGTCCCGGCGGCCTCATCATAGGAGGCCGATACATCCAGCAGTGGCATGTCACCAAACTTGCTGGTTTTGTAGAGCGGCGCTTTGACAGCAACATCCAGCGCGCTGCCGGATGCCAGCCTGCTGAACAGCATGAAGGGATAATAAATCGACTGCTTCAACATCGAGTTGCGCGTCGTCAGAATCGGCGCGATGACATTGACAATCTGCGCCAGACAGGCCACCTTCAGCATATCCGATTTTCGCAGAAAGACATTCATCCACTGCGCGACGACCAGCGCATCTTCCAGATTGTAGACTTCTTCAATCAGGTGCGGCGCTTCTGTCCACGCGCCCTGAACATCCTTCGTCAGTCTGGCTTTGTACCAGACATTCCATTCATCCCACGACAGGTAAACCTCGCGTTTGGAACGATTCTTGGCTTTGGCGTAACGAATGATGCCTGCCACAGTGTCAACAAATGATTCAAATTCTGCGCTCATCGCCAGATAGCTGGCGCTGTCTTCCTCAGGATTGCCCGCGTAATAATGTATCGAATGATAGTCCACCTGGTCGTAGCACAATTCCAGCGCCACGCGATCCCATTCGGGGTAGGTGGGCATTTCAGAGTTCGATGAACCGCACAGCACTAGCTTGATGGAGGGGTCATGCCACCGCATCATCTTGGCGGCTTCCCGCGCTTTCAGACCATATTCCCGCGCTTCCAGATGGCCGATCTGCCAGGGCCCATCCATCTCGTTGCCCAGGCACCAGTATTTGACGCCGTGAGGTTCGTGATAGCCGTGTGAGGCGCGCAGATCAGCATATTGGGTGCCAACCGGGGCATTGCAGTATTCAACCAGATTGGCCGCGTCCTGAATCGTTGCTGTACCCATGTTGGCCGCCAGCATCGGCTCGGTATTGATCTTTTTGCAGAATTCGATGAATTCGTTGGTGCCAAACTGGTTGGTTTCGGTGGATTGCCACGCCAGATCACGGCGGCGAGGGCGCTGCTCGCGCGGGCCAACACCATCTTCCCAGCGGTAGCCGCTGAGGAAGTTACCGCCGGGGTAGCGCATCGAACGGAAGTTGAGTTCGCGCAGCGCCGCCAGGACATCTTTCCGCAGACCATTTTCGTCGGCATGGGGAGAGGCGGGGTCATAAATGCCCTCATATATTGCCCGCCCCATGTGTTCGGCGAAACCGCTGAACAGCAGCGGCGAAATCGGGCTGATGACCCGGTTGGTATCCAGATAAATTTGCGCGGATTGTGCAGCAGACATAAGCAGATGCCTCGTTGAAAAATAGCCAATGTAAGGAACTTCAGAACCGTTTACCGGCAAAGCAGCAGCCAATATGGGAGGCAGATGCTCCCATATCGTGTTTCTAAATACGCCTGTTCCGACCTGTTAAACAGGTGAAACGGGTTTTACCGCCCTCCCATGCCTGTCAGGGTTACGCCCCGAATAATGCGGCGCTGGAAGATAATATACACAATCATGATCGGAACGGTTGCGAATACCGCTCCAGCCAGCACCATCGGACGGTATTGCCCGGCATAGGATGAGTTCAGAATTTGCAGACCGACGGGCAGCGTTCGCATTTCCAGGCTGCTGGTGGTGATGAACGGC
Organism: uncultured Anaerolineaceae bacterium; assembly: GCA_964447795.1. Taxonomy (GTDB): domain Bacteria; phylum Chloroflexota; class Anaerolineae; order Aggregatilineales; family Phototrophicaceae; genus CFX2. Next base: position 24,816 of record CAYUTY010000064.1, on the reverse strand, counting down.
CACAGCAGGTCATTGTAGTGACCCAGAAAGACAAAGATCGCCATAGCGGTCAGCGCGTTGACGGAAAGCGGCAGGATGATGTGCCGAAAACGCCCAAAATAACTCGCCCCATCCAGAATTGCCGCTTCTTCCAGTTCCTGCGGGATTTGCATGAAAAACTGGCGCAGCAGAAAGACCGCGAAAACATTAGCCGCGCCCGGCCAGATCAGCGCGTGGAAGGTGTCCAGGAATTTCAGGTCGCGCATCAGCAGGAAATTGGGAATCAGCGTCACCTGTGAAGGTAGCATCACGGTCAGCAGCAGCAGCCCAAACAGAATATTGTTGCCGGGAAACCGCAGCCGCGCAAATGCATAGGCAGCGGGGGCGCAGATCACGATCACAGCGGTTGTATAGGCCGCCGCCGCGAACAGGCTGTTTCGCAGCCACAGCGCCAGCTTTAGGTCAGGCTGTGTGAAGACCGTGTTGTAATTATCGAATGTGGGCGACAGCGTGATGATCGGCGGCGGCCAGCGGTTTACTTCCTGGTTGGTCATCAACGACTGTGAGAAGGAGAAAACCAGCGGAAACAGGACGAACAGGCTCATGGCGATCAGAAAAACATAGGCCCCTGCGTTGCGAAAGAAAGGTCTTTGTCCTAAGTTCATTTTTTGCTTCCTTTCACTAGTATTCAACGCGCCGGCCAATCAGCCGGAACTGCACCAGGGTAAAGAGCGCCATGATGATCGCCAGCGTCACGGCCACCGCTGAGCCGTAGCCCATGCGGAAGGCTCGCCAGGCAATTTCATAAAGGTAGAGAATTACTGTGTAGGAACCTCGCCCTGGGCCGCCGCTGGTCATGATGAAGGGCTGACCAAACACCTGGAAATGAGAGATAACGCCGGTGACAGTCACAAACAGGATGGTGGGTCGCAGCAGGGGCAGGGTGATATAGAAAAAAAGCTGGCGGCCATTCGCCCCGTCAATACGGGCGGCTTCATAGAGTTGTTCGGGGATGCCCTGTAACCCGGCGATGAAAATCAGCATAGGGAAACCAAACCCCCACCAGATGGTAGCCAGGCTGAGCGCGGGAATCACCAGACTTTCATCGCCCAGCCAGTTAATAGGTTTGATGCCTAAAAAACTCAATCCATAGTTGATAATGCCGAACTGGGTACTCAGCAGCCACACCCATGTCAGGCCGCCCACACCTACCGACAGCAGCGTCGGCATGTACAGCAGAACGCGAAAAAATCCCTGTCCTTTGATCGGTTGCGTGACGGACAGTGCCGCTCCCAACGCCAGGATAGTCGTACCAGTGACAGTTAACAGGGTAAAAATAATGGTATTTTTTACGGCAATCCACCATACATAGTCACTGAACAATTCCTGGTAATTATCCAGACCAACGTATGGACGCGCCGGTCTGAGAATTTGCCAGTCATAAAAGCTGAGGTTCACCGCGCTGAACACAGCCCGCACTACGAAAATGCTGAAAAAAATGATGAAAGGGGCAAGAAACAGATAAGCAGCTATGGCTTCACGAGTACGCAGGCGCATCTGAAAAGGGCGTTCAGCCTTTTTGCGTACTGTTGTGCTATCCATCATCAAAGTCTCTGTGGTGTCTGACATAGAGAACATCCTCAACCAGTCGCTCTATTGAGTCCCGGAAAAAGTGTGTTAAAGAGCATGAGGGGCAAGCATGTCAGCCTGCCCCTGCATACCCACAATTCAGCTAACCGTCTTAGCTGTTCCGATCCAGAACCTGCTGCATACGAGCAGCGGCGTCGTCCAGCGCCTGCTGGGCGGATTTCTGGTTATTGAGCGCTGCGCTCAGTTCAGGGTCAAGCGCTGCGTACATTTCCTGAACCGCGACATGCTGGATGTCCAGAATGCCATACTGAGTGAAGGTTTCGCCCAGGAGGATGTTGGAAGGATAATTTTCGGGATCAAGTGCTTCCTGCGCGGAAATACGTGCCGGAACCTGCCCCGACGCTGCCCAGTCCACCTGATGTTCGCTGATCCACTGAATCAGGGTTTGTACGGCTTCCCGCTTCTCGCCTTCCAGTCCGACTGGCAGCATGAAGGTGTGCGCGCCGAACCAGGTCGCTGGCTGTGCGCCAAACTGGAAATTCGGCCAGGTCGCCCATTCGATGTCGGTCTGTTCAGCCGCGAAATTGCGGAACCAGCTTCCGCTCGGCAGCAGCGCAACTGCGCCAGCCGAGAAACCCTGCCAGGTGTCGAAACCGGCTTCCGGCGGGGATACTTGATGGGTGTATATCTGATCAATGAAGTGCTGTAGCGCTCCCACGCCTTCCGGTGAATTCACAGTGATGGTGCTGCCATCTTCACTGACGAGGCTGCCACCATGCTGTGCCAGCGCTGCCAGGAAGTTAACGCGCGGCCATTCGCCGACGGTGAAGCCCCACTGCACAACATTTTCCGGGTCGAAATCGGGTGATGCGGCGTTGTTGCCATTCGCATCGAGTGTCAACTGCTTAAACAGGTCAACCCAGCCTTCATAGGTCGTGGGGGGAGCTACATTGGGATCAACGCCTGCATTTTCAAATGCGCCAAGATTGGCAAACAGGCCGCGCCCATGATTGTCCAGCGGGATGCCGTATGTGACTCCATCCGAGATCATGCCGTTGTAGGTGATTTCCGATAAATCATCGGTTGGGAACCAGCCGCCGCCGGAGGTGTACCAGGAGCTGAGGTCTTCCAGTACGCCGTAGCTGGCAAACTGCGGGATTTCCGAAGCGTGCAGCAGGAACATATCAGGCGGTGTACCGGCCACAAAAGCGGTTTGCAGTTTGGTATACAGTGTGTTCCAGGGGATGATTTCAGTAGTGACGGAGATTTCCGGGTGTTCCTGAACGAATTGTTCCAGCATCGCATTGAGCGTCACGCCGTCGGAACCCGTCAGGCCATTCCAGAATGAAATGCGGATGCCGCCACTTCCCAGGTCAGAAACAATAGCGGTTGGTTCAGGAATGGGTGTCGCATCCTGTGCAGTGCTGACCAGCGACATCGAGAACACCAGCATCGTCGCCATCAGTACAACGAAAAGCGCAATTAAAGAGGAACGTTTGATCATTTTCGTGACTCCTGTTTACAAGAACAACTTTTGTGGGTTTCCCATACAAGCGCTAACGGAATTTTGTTGAATCGTTATGAGGCTGCTCCTTTCGGTTTTTGCTAAGGTTGCTGGTTCGGTACGACTGGTCGCAGTGATGTCCTGGCAGGCCGAAAGTTGCTGCGCTGACCAGTCGGGAAAAATGCAAAGATGGAGTAATAAGCGTGAAAGGGGGAAATTACGTTGGGCAAAACTGTTTTGCATAGCTTTTTTCGCAAGAAATGTTACAGTTATTTTTGTGAAAACGAAATCATGTATTCGTATGCATAGGGGGATTAGAGTATATTCTTTTGGAGGTGTCAAGCAACTGGCCTGAATTCGGGTTGAACAAAACCTTAATAGACAGTTATAATTTAAGCGCTTATTCGGAGAAAGCCGCCAGGATATGACGAAAAAAATTCCTGCCAGACCTAAACTGCCAACCATGTATGATGTCGCCAGGCTGGCTGGCGTCTCTCAGCCGACGGTTTCGCGCGTTTTGAACGATAACGATACGATGGTTCAGATCAGTGACGATACCCGGCAGCGGGTGCTGGCGGCGGTGGAGACTCTCGGCTACCGCCCTAATGTGGTTGCGCGGAGCTTACGCACCCAGCGCACCATGACGGTAGCCATGCTGATCGCCGATATTTCCAACAGCTTTTATCATCCGATGGCGCGTACCGTTCAGGATATAGCGCGGCAGCATGGCTACGAAGTGCTGATTTCCAACAGTGACCATATCTACGAAAACGAAAAACATTTTTGCGAAGTGGTACTGCGGCGCGGCGTTGATGGGGTGATTATGGTGCCAATCCGTCTCACCAACGAGGAAATCGCCGATTACATGTCGCAGACCCATATCCCCTTCGCTGTGCTGGCGGAACATATTGTGCATCCCAACATTGATATGGTCTACGTCAACGACGAACGTGCCATTTACGAGACCGTGCGCTGGCTGATTAGCGACTGTGGTCACCGCAGAATCGGTTATATCGGCGTGCCGGATTATCTGCCACCCGGCCCCCGCCGTCTGCACGGTTTTATGCGGGCGATGAGTGATTCAGGTCTGACTATTGATGATCGTCTGATGTACGAAGGGGATTTCTCCCTGGAGGGCGGGGCGAAGGTCGCCCGTATTTTGATGGAGAACGGCGAACTGCCTTCCGCCCTGATGGTCGTTAATGACCTGATGGCGATTGGCGTTATTCTCACATTACAGGAAGCTGGCTATTCTGTTCCCGGTGATGTCGCCGTCGTCGGCTTTGATAACATCCCGGAAGCGACGATTGTCCGTCCGACGTTGACCACGATTGCCCAGGATCCGCGCGATATTGGTTACAAGCTGGCGACCGCACTGTTCGAGCGGCTGGCGAATCCCGGTATTACTGAACGTCGGGTTTTTGAGAGTTCATTTCGTCTTGTCCAGCGTCAGTCCACATAAATGACCCATCATGGCCTTTTCTGCTTGTCAGAAAAATCTTTTTATGCTACCATGTCCGCCGTTCTGTAAAATAGCGCAAAGGAGATGTAAAAATGTTATCCACCACATTCAACATACTGACAGTCGAAACAGGCACACCTGTATTCCGCTGCGCTTAGGTTTTATCCAGAGCTGACAGGACATCCTCTGGCGTTGACGGTTTTATACCCGTCGCCGCTTTGATCCCCCTGGATAATTTTCTCCGTTACTTGTGATTCTCCGCTAAGTGCCAGTCTGACCAGCCTGCCTGACGACCTCATTGTGTGAGGTGGTTGGTTGGTGATACCCTGAAAAACGTTCACAAACGCACCTCATCCTGTCACATACTCGGCATTAAGCCGCTTTATCGGTTTGAGGAGAATGTTTGTGAATTCCCGAAGCAGGAAATTTTTGTCCTACTATAAGCCCTATTTAGGGTTGTTAATTGCCGATATGGCCTGCGCCTTTATGGTATCGGCCACTGCGCTCGCGCTCCCCTTATGCGCCGGATACATCACCCGCAATGTACTGGAAGGTGCTGCGCCTGATACGCTCACCCGGATTTACGCGATGGGCGCTCTGATGCTGGCCCTGGTTGTCGTTCATACCGTCTGCAACATGTATGTGGACTATCGCGGCCATCTGATGGGTGCGGTGATGGAAAGCGACATGCGCCACGAGTTGTTCGATCATTATCAAAAACTGTCATTTGGTTTTTATGATGAGCAAAAAACCGGCCAGCTTATGACGCGCATCACCAATGATCTATTCTGGCTGTCCGAACTCTACCATCATGGGCCAGAAGATATTGTCATCTCATCGTTGAAGTTTTTTGGCACTTTCGTCATCCTGCTGACCATCAATGTCGAGCTTACGGTAATCGTCTTTCTCTTTATGCCGTTGATGGCCGTTTATGCGCTTTATTTTAATAAGCGGATGAGCATCGCTCTGACACGCAGCAAGGAAAGAATCGCGGATATTAATGCCCAGGTTGAAGACACTCTGGCCGGTAGCGGGGTTGCCAAGTCCATTACCAATGAAGAAATTGAAAGACGCAAGTTCGCCCGCGAAAATCAGCGCTTTGTTGACAGCCGGGGCGATGGCTACAAAAGTGAGGCCTACCACTATGGCGGCCTGATTGCCTTTACCCAGCTCATTACCATTGCGGTCATCGTCTTTGGCGGCGCGGGTATGGTCAGCGCTACTTTGGATGTAGCCGATTTGCTGACCTATCTGTTATGTGTCGGCATCCTCGTCGAGCCAATTCGGACTCTGGTGAATTTCGCCCGCCTCTATCAGGAAGGCATTACCGGTTTTAACCGCTTTATGGATATTCTGGAGGTTGAGCCAGATATTCAGGACTCTCCCGATGCCATCGAACTAACCGCTGTTCAGGGCAATATCGAATTTAGAAACGTCAGCTTCCAGTACAACGAAGACTACAGCTACGTCCTGAAAAACATATCGCTGAATATAAAAGTTGGGGAATATGTCGCCCTGGTTGGGTCTTCAGGTGTCGGCAAAACCACCCTCTGCTCCTTAATCCCGCGTTTTTATGAAGTCACGGCAGGAGAAATCCTGCTGGATGGGACGAATATCAAAGACGTGACCCTGCGCTCCCTGAGAAAGAACATCGGCATCGTTCAGCAGGATGTCTATTTGTTCGCCGGGACGGTTGCCGAGAATATTCGTTATGGCAAACTCGACGCGGCTGATGCCGAAATTATCGAGGCGGCCAGAAAGGCCAATGCTCATAATTTTATTATGGCGTTGCCAGATGGCTACGACACCGATATTGGTCAGCGTGGCGTAAAGTTGTCCGGTGGGCAAAAGCAAAGGTTAAGTATCGCCCGCGTTTTCCTAAAAAATCCCCCCGTCATCATTTTTGACGAGGCCACCAGCGCCCTCGACAACGAAAGTGAAAAGGCCATTCGTCACTCATTGGAGCAGCTAACCCATAAACGTACCACACTGGTGATCGCCCATCGCCTCTCAACCATCAGAAACGCCCAGCGAATCATTGTCCTGACCGACAGCGGTGTGGAAGAACAGGGAACTCATGACGCCTTAATCGCCCTCAATGGCACTTACGCCAATCTCTACCATATGCAGTTGGAACTATGATGCGTAGAAGCCATTTGAAAAGCTCTGGTTGAGATACAAGCCCTCGGTAGGGGAGGGTTCAATTTCTCCCTGCACAACTTTCAGGCGAGTCATGTAACTGTTCAAATGGCCTCTGAACGGTTCTGAAGCCCTGACACTTATTTAAGGCTTGTCCGTACTCAAAATCTTCGCCTTATTTGGAGATGATAGCTTAGGCTTGATTGTTTCCGCTTTCCAAAGCGGCCTTCCTTGCCTTTTGTTCCCCCTCTCTACGCAGTGGAGAGGGGGTTAGGGGGTGAGGATGATGTCAGTACCGAACAACGCTATTTATGGCGAAACGTTTCCCGCCGGAATAGGTAGCCGCATGGTTCCACGTCCCGCGCAGGTGCGGCGGGATCAACCTGCGGGATTTAGCTTCTTAACCTCCGTGACCGCCGCTGCTGTGACCGCCGCTTTCGCCCTCGGCTGCTTCACCCTCTGCCACTTCCACCACAAACGGCGCGGTATAAATCTCTCCCTGGTACTGTACTTGCAGCCACATTGCGTAAGTCCCGGCTGCTGGGAATTCACTGATGAATTCCACATCCGGCCCATAGCTCGTTTCCATACCGGCCATGTCATGCCCACCTTCATGCTCGCCTTCTGCTGGGTGGGTGTGCAGGTAAGTCTGCGCCGCCTGATCGACGATCACCAGATGCCCAGCCGCGCCCAGATATTCATCCAGCGTATCGACTGGTTCACCTGTTTCGGCATCGGTCACCTGAAATCTGATCGAAACTTCGCCGCCTGAAGCCAGTGTTTCTGGCACATCGAGCGTGAAATGCAGCGGGCCGCTGCTGAATTCGGTTTCGCCTGCTGTCAATTCCGGGGCGATAGTTTCCGCGCCTTCCGTCGGCAGCACCAGCCGCACCGCCTGCTGCTCGTCGCCAGTCGGCGTGAAATCGGCGAATACCACATAATTGGCTTCCGCTGGCAGCAGCGCATCATTCAGCACGAACGCGCCGTCGCTGCTGTAATCCGGGTGAACATGCAGGAATTCCTGTAAATCCTCGCTGATGAGGATCAGATGCAGTGGTTTTTCATGAACGATGTCAAACGCGCTCACCGGGACTTCCCCGTTTACATCGGCGATATCCAGCGCGAGCTGGAAGGTTTCCCCCGCTACAACCCTGCTCGGCTGCGTCGTCAGCAGCACTTTATAGGCATCATTCTGGCCTGCTGCTGGCTCACTTTCCGCCTGGGCGCTGCTTTGTGTCAGATGGATTCCCATCAGCGCCGCGATGAAAACCATCAGAATACCGCTAATACTCAGTGTGTATCGGTCAGTCATAATCGACAGCTCCTATTGATTTAACAGATCAAAAATCCGAGCGATGTCCTTCGTCGTTTTATCGGGGTTTTCCTGCATTTCATGCCGGGCCGTGTTGGTCAGATAGCACTCGACCAGGTGGGTAATCAGGCTGGTCATGCCTTTCTCAACGGTGCGCGCCCGGACAACCCGTTCCTCACACGTTCCCTCGTCGCGCTCGATCATCGCTTCCAGCGCGGCGAGCTGCCCCTGTATCCGGTGAATCCGGTGCAGGGTTTTGCTGTTGTATTCACATTTCAGCGATTCGTGGGTTTCAACCGGTTTGAGTTCCTCGCTCATCATCCCTCCAATTGCACCTCAGATATACCCACCGGGGTATATCTTACCACATCCTGTTCCCTATACGCGCTTTTCTGGGTTCTGGTTGTGGATGAAGATCAGACTGCGCGGGTTTGAAGCGGAAGGTGCCGCGCTCGGACTTTATTACGTATTCTGGCAAAATAATGACAAGGCTGAAATGTGATTTATCGCATTTCGTGGAGTTTATTGCGGAATATTACAGGTTTTTCAGGTCAAAATCAGCGTTCTAAATGTGATTTGCTGCCCCTGAATCGTGATTTGCCGCCGCCAGATGGTGACAGTTTTGTGATAAATCAGCCCGTTTTTTGTGCTAACCGTGCTGAAAATACGGTTTTATTCAACCGGTTCAAGCCAGTATTCATCCTCTAAGCCTTCTGCCACCCAGCCTATAGCACGCTGATATTCGACCCTCCACCACGTTAGCCCGTCGGCGCAGGTCGGCCCCTGAATGACATTGAAAACAGCGCCAGGGGGGATGTTGAGGATGATGTCTGAACTTTCCGGGCTGGTTCGGAGGCGCGAAGGCAGCGAGTCGCCTGAAATCCGCCCCTGCTCCCCTGCTTTGAGGCGTGGGGGCGGCGAACCAGGGCAGTTTACAGGCGGCGTAGCGGTAAGAAATAGCAGTGCATTTTCGGTCATGAGGGCGGCGTTGGTGGCTTGCTGCGCGGCAGCGGTGCGTTCGAGCATCAGTTCGGTGGCGGTGCTGACAGCGCTGATAACGCGCGTGGCGGTACTCTCTGGCAGGGGGGCGGGCGGCTGTGTGGAGAGGATGTTTGACGCGGGTGTGGCTAATTCTCCACTGCTGACCTCCATCTCGCCAGTGGCGGCGATGGCGACCTGCTGGGTCGCATTGACGGAGGGCGGCTTCTGCGAGTTGAACAGCAGCGTTGGAAGGAATGCGAACAGGACGACAGCAGTGCAGGTGATGGAGAGCGCCCCCACCGCCAGCGACAGGTTGAAGCGCGGCTTGCGCCCGCTGTTAGCCGGGTCAACAGCCCGGAGCAGGCGCTCGAAAGCGGCATCGGCGAAGTCATGCTCCCAGCGCACGGCATCATGATTGCCCAGGTCGCTGACTTCCGGCGGTAATCCCGCGCCAAAGGTGAAGCCATGCGCGGCCAGCGGCACGATGGTTTTGTTGTTTTCAAAAGCGGTCTGGACTTCCCGGCGCACCCATTCCGATTCGAGCGTGGTGGGCGTGAGGATGACGAGCAGCACATCGCGGGCGGCGATTTCGCGCTGGATGATGGTGGCAAAGCGTCCGCCGTTGATGGTTTCGACATCGAGAAAGACATCATAGCCGCGCGCGACCAGGCGATCATGAATCAGGCGGGCGAGGTCAGCGGCGGGTTCACGCCGGTAGCTGATGAAAATAGTCGGTTTGGCGGGCATGGGCGCTCATTCCGCTGCTGGGTAATTATGACTACAATGGTAACGCGGAAGGGTAGATGTATTCAACCTCATCATCAGCTCAACAAATTTGATGATGGGAGCGTAAAAATACGAATTCTTTTCCAGGAATGCTGGTTAGGAGGAAGCCAAAAATGTAGAATCGACAGTTTATGCTGGTGAATGTGCTGACCAAAGGCAGATGCGGTTAAAATAGATCAATATTGAAGTGATGGAGCCTGTTGAAAATGGTTTCTCCAATTTATGATGACCTGCTGGATTTTCTGGTCAAAAAGGCGACTCCAGAGGAAATTTTAGCCTTTGCTCCTTCAGAAGCATCTCAGGAACGTGCCGATGAGCTTCTGGACAAGAATAATGCAGGCACGCTGACACCAGCGGAAGCCGCTGAACTTCAGCAGATGTTGCAGATTGACCGCTTGGTATCCGTTTTGAAAGCGCGGGCGATTGAAGCTTTGAGTCAGCGATGAGCCAGTTATCAAAGACAGTGCGTGAAGCTGTGCGCCAGCGTGCTGGACAGCAGTGTGAGTATTGTCGTAAACCGGAAGGTGTAAGCCAGTTCAGCCATCATGCCGACCATATTATTGCTCGTAAACATGGTGGCTCTGATGATCTGGAAAATCTTGCCTGGGCCTGCTTTCAGTGTAATACCAATAAAGGCAGCGATATAGCATCCTACGACAACGATGTTCTTACAGCACTTTTTAATCCTCGCACTCAAATCTGGAATGATCATTTCGAGATTGACGAATTATTGATCGTTGGCAAAACTGCCGTTGGCCGCGTGACTGTTCGCACGCTGGATATGAATCAGGCTGAACAGATTGAAGTGCGCTACCGGTTAAGGCGGGCTGGGAAATGGTGAAGTAGTGGTTGTTTATGAATTTTCTCTTTGTACTCTATCATTACGATGCAGAAGGCGAGGAAAGATAAGATATTCATGAAATATTGAATACAGAGAGTTGGTTGTTCAAAGTCGAACAGCGCGGGATTGGGCGGTGAGGGCGAGTTCCGAGGCGAGGAAGATGTGTGCCTGCTGGTTGGCCGTTTCGGTGCGGTGGAGAACATCGTGTACAAGCTGCCCGCCGTAGGGGAGCGAGACACGGGAACAATCCATGTAGTGGGTGCCGCGCCCATCGACTAAAAACAGGTGATCTTTGCCGGGACGTCCGGCCAGGTCGATATTTTTACGGAGTTCGATGTACCCCTCTGTGCCAAGCAGGAATAAGCGCACATCGCCCCAGGTATCCAGTCCGGCGGGGGTGAGCCAATCGACGCGGATGTAGCCGGTGGCGCTTTTGCTCCGCAGCAGCAGGTCGCCAAAGTCTTCAAAAGCGGGGAATTGAGCGAACTGCCGGTTGCCGACGTGTGAAGCGACGACTTCGGCGCTGCTGCTGCCGCTGAAATACAAAAACTGGTCGATCTGATGGCTGGCGAGGTCGTTGAGGATGCCGCCATAACGAGCCGAGTCGAATGTCCAGTCGGGCCGGGGGACGTGACCAAGCAAACGGTGCGGGCCGAAGCCGGTGGTCTGGATGACGCGGCCAATCGCCCCGGCGCGGACAAGTTCGCCTGCTTTGACTGTCGCCGGATTATCCACCCGTTCGCCAAAGTGGACGGCATACATGCGCCCGCTTTCAGCCTGAACACGCCGGACGGCCTCAAGCTGGTCGAGCGATGTAAAAGCCGGTTTCGCGACAGAAAAATCCTTGCCGCTTTGCATGACGCGAATGCCAAGCGGGGCGCGCTCGTCCGGGATGGCGGCGCTGGCGACGAGATGGATGGAATCGTCGTCGAGAATCTCATCAACTGAGCGTGCCTGTCTGACATGCGGATAACGGCGCATGAATTCGGCGGCACGTTCCGTTTCGTCACTGTGAAAGGCGACCAGTTCCGCGCCCCCGCCGAGCAGCGCAGTAATCTGGTTATAGATATGGTTGTGGCTAAGGCCAATCGCCGCGATGCGGATGCTCATGAGGGTTCCAGGGACTGCGGCAGGCCGTTCATCGCGTGGTAAAAGGAATCGTCAGGCGTGATTTCACCCCGTAAGACAGAACCGCCCGTGTAAGCAGCTTTGTAAAGGCTGGCGATCAGTTCCAGTATCCGGCGGGCGTCGAGGCTGCTGACGGGTGGCCGTTCGTCACGCGCCATACAGTCGAGAATCTGGCGCAGTTGAATTTCGTGATTGCCGGGTGTGTTTTCGCTCAGCGCTTCCCAGTGGGCGCGTGCGGCGGGGTTAGCCGTGTTATCCGGCAGGGTGAAGCGCCAGTGATCGTTGTTGTAGCGGTAGAGGGCGTTGACTTCAACGGTGGCGTCGGCAAAATCCAGCCGCATGTAACTTTCCTGCCGGGGAGACAGGACGCTGTTGACGAGGCTGCCCATCGCCCCATTTTCAAAGCGCAGCATTGCCATTGAGACATCTTCAACCTCGATATCACGGGCAAGCGTGCCGGTCATGGCGCGGATTTCGCTCCAATCGCCCATCAGCCACAGGAATAAATCCATCAGGTGAATGCCGAGGGTGGCGGTTGGGCCGCCGATCTCGGTCTTCCAGCGCCCGCGCCAGGGCGAGCGATAATATTCCGCTGGACGATACCAGAGGGTGTTGCAGACGCCGACCAGCGGCCTGCCGAGTGCCTGCTGGTCAATCAGGCGTTTGAGGTGCTGCGCGGCGGAACCAAAGCGCCATTGAAAGACCGTGCTGACATAACCACTGGAACGATCTTCCGCCGCCTGAATCTCATCAAATTCGGCCAGCGAGGCGCACAGCGGCTTTTCGCAGTAAACCCATGACCCCGCTTCCAGACATTTGATGATGAGCGTTTTATGGGTGGCAGGCGGGGTGACAATATTCACCAGATCAGGCTGCTGCTCCGCCAGCATGGCATCAATGCTGGTGTAACGGTTGGGGATGCTGTGTTCGCCACAAACGGTATTGAGGCGGTCAATATCAACATCGACCGCTGCGACCAATTCGGCCCGGTCAGCGACCGCTTTCAGCGCTTTGAGGTGGTTATCGACGGATTTCCCCGTTCCGACAATGGCAACACGATAGGGGGGCATGGTTTTTATGACCCTTGTTTGGCTGCCGCCAGCATATCCGCTTCGGGCAGGGCTTTGTAAAATTTATCGAGCGGATAACAGCCGGAAATCAGGCCGTTGCGCGGCGCGGTGGTGCAGTCGCTGAAGGTGCGGCAGATGTGTTTTCGTTCCAGTGGACGCCCGGCCAGGATGTCGGCGGGCATCTCCGGGTAAGACAGAATCATGCGCCCCAGACCGACCACATCAGCCAGACCGTTACGCACGACATGCTGCGCCACGTTAGGCAGCCAGTCCTGCAAGTATGAGTAACCCGATCCCACCAGCACCAGATCAGGGTGAGCGCTTTTGAGGGCGGCGACAGCGGCAATCTGGCGGGCAACCCCGGCCAGCGGGTCTTCCGGCGGCTGGTAGCCATCTGACGGCGGGAACAGTGCCGGGCGTTGAATATGTGGATTATAGTAAGGACTGCCCGCCGTGAGACAGACAAGCCGAATATCCAGACTCGTCAGCAGGTCAAGAAAGGCATGTGTTTCGCTCAGGTCAATGCCAGTGCCGGACGAATCGCCGCCAAAAGCATAATCGTAGTTCGAGGGGAAGGACTCCGGTTCGCCGGTTTTATCCGCGCCGGGACGGAAGGGTATCCAGTCGAAGGCGCTGAGACGAACGCCGATGTGCAGGCCGGGCGCGGCGGCGCGAATCCCCTCGGTAATTTCCCGCAGGAAGCGCGTGCGATTTTCGAAACTGCCGCCATAACGCCCGCTGCGATGAACAGCACTCAAAAATTCATGTCCCAGATAACCGTGACAGTGTTTGACATCCACAAAATCGTAACCCGCCTGTTGTGCCAGCACCGCCGCTGCGATGAAATCCTCGATCAGTTCAGCAATATCATCGTCAGTCATCAGCGGATAGTCGTCGGGCAGGTTGAATCTGCGGTTGAGCAGGGGATGCGGATAAAGAATGGCTGGCTCAAGCCGCTTTTTATCGTTGGGGCGGGCGAAACGGCCAGAGTGGGTCAACTGCAAGCCAATCAGCAAATCATCGGCTGTATCATGCCGTTCGCGGTGCGCGCTGATGAGGATGTTGCGCAGTTCAGCCAGATCGCCGACAGTTTGCTGGTTGATGACGAGCTGCTGCGGGTTGGCACGGCCATCGTGACGGACGGCTACAGCCTCGCCGCCCCAGATCAGCTTCGCGCCGGACTGCCCGAAACGCGACCAGCGGCGGCGGACATAATCAGTTGCATGACCATCAGAAGCAGCGTCCCAGCCTTCCATCGGCAGGACGGCGAAGCGGTTGCCAACGGTGCGCCCATGAACGCTGTAATCCTGGGCGAGGGGCGACTGAGCGCCGGAGAGCATGATTTCATCGAAAGGCAGATCGACGCCAATTTCAGCCAGATGATCGCGGAAGTTGGCAGGCGTGCGAAGCTGGGCGACACGACGGTAACTCATGATGAACCCTCCACCACGCCGAGGCGCTGGCCGATGTCGCGCAGAATGTCGAGGTCGCTCTCCGGGCGGGAAGGGGAACGCGGATGGGTTTTGTCGGTGCGAATCCAGCCCCGCAGCTTTAAAAATTGTGCGGCGGTATGTTTATAAGCCGGGACGGGATTACGAAAGGCAAAAAAACCGAGGTATTGAATTAAATCATTCAGTTCATAAAAAGCAGGGTCGTCATTTTCCCACATGGCGTCGCGCCTGGCGAACAAATCCGGCGCGAAAGTGCTGAGTCCGAGCAGATAATCGCTGCCGTACATGACCATATCAACGGCTAAATCGTTACCCGTGTAAACCTTGAAATCAGGACGGACGCGATCACGCAGGGCCAGACGTTCCCACTCCAGCACGCGGCTGAGGGAGGAATGTTTTGCGCCAATACACTGGGGGATGCCGATCAAACCCTCATAAGTATCGAGGTCATAGATTTTGCCAAAGGGTGCGAACATCGTCCCTAACTCAAAAGCGATAAAACGATCAGCGGCACGACCCAGTGCGGCATAGGTGGCGACAATGGCATCTTTGGGTTGATGAGTGAGGCCGTAGGATTGGAAAATTACCGGTATGCCGCCACAGCCCTGAATCTGCTCGATCTGGCGCAGGTAAGCATCGGCGTTCAATCCGTCGCCCCGTTTGTCGCCGACGAACGCGCCAGCCACAAAACCACCTTCCCCTGTAATGTCGCGGGTACGCGCCAGCACTTTGGCGCGGGTTGTTTCGTCGATCAGGTTGGCATAACCGGTGTCCATGTTGACTGCCGGAGTCAGACCCGCCTCGGCTGTGCGGGAGACATGGGCGGAAAAACCTTCCCAATCGACGGAGTCATCTTCCAGAAACGGCAGCAGAATGGCGGAAATGCCGGTGATTTTTCGGCGCGGCTTTAACATGCTGATGGGTATCGAATCAGTCATCAGTTCACCTCTCGGTTATAAGGGCGCGGGTGCTTTCGCGCACGATCAGATCGGACATGAGGACATGCTGGTGTATTTCCATCTGAGGATTGTTGATGAATTCGATCAGGTATTTAACAGCCAGTTCGTCCTGCTTGGCGAATTTAAAATCAACCGTGGTGAGCTGTGGGACGGTGTAGCTGGACAGTTCGGTATTGTCGTAGCCAACCACTGAAATATCCTCTGGCACGCGCAGCCCGGCCTCATGCAAAGCGCGCAGCGCCCCCATCGCCATGTTGTCTGAGCCGACTACGATGGCTGTGAAAGGGTTTCCAGAGGCAAGCAGCTCGCGGGCGGCGTCGTAACCACTGTGCATCGAGTAATCGCCTTCGATGGCTGGCCCCGGCTCCAGGCCGTTTTCCAGCAGGACATGTTTCCAGGTAATGTGGCGCCAGTAACCGTTGATAAGGGCGTGGTTGGGGGGTATGTTGGCAATCTGACGATGCCCCAGATTGATGAGATGCTCGGTCGCGAGGCGGGTAGCATAAACCTGATCGAAACCGACCCAGGCCAGTTTTGACCCCGGCACATAATCACGGCGGACGAAGGGCATTCCGTTCATGATTTCCAGCAGTTCGCTGTCAGGAACATGAAGGCGGGGCGCGTAGAGCAGTACGCCATCAACCAGACGGGCAGCAGCACTCTCTAAGGCATCGGGCAGGGCAGCAAAATCGGTTTCTGAGATGAGCAGGCTGTAACCCGCATCGCGGGCGGCTCGCACCATATTTTTGGTGGAGTCTGACAGGCGACCCCCATAGATAACATCCACCACAATCAGCTCCAGCGTATTGGAACGGTGTGTTGTCAGCATCTGGGCAGCGCGGTTAGGCCGGTAGCCGAGATCATCCATAATGCGGAGGATGCGTTTGCGCGTTTTGTCCGATACCCCCGGACGGTCATTCATCACCAGTGAAACCGTCTGGTAGGAAACATCCGCCAGCTTGGCAATATCACGGATGGTGGGCGTTTTTTTCTTTGCCGTCATGATTCACTCTCTACTTGACCGTTCAATATCATAGCATGGTTTTTGGTTTCAGCAAGCACCGTCTGACTGTGAATTCCCGTTTGCATTTTTTTTGAAATTGTTATAGCATCCATATTGACCGGTCAAGTTTTCGTCAGAACAAAACTGTTTTCTGAAAGGATTTACGAAGATGCGCCCTGTTCGATTCAAAATTCTCACATTACTGCTGGTGAGCGCGCTCCTCTTGACGGTGGGCGGCACAGCGCTGGCCCAGGACCCGGTTGAACTGCGGCTGACCTGGTGGGGTTCGCAAAACCGCCACGACCGCACCATTCAGGTCATTGAAAAATACATGGAAGCCAACCCCGACGTCAATATTGTTTACGAGTTTGCCAATTTCAACGATTACTGGACGCGGTTAAACACCCAGGCGGCAGGTAACCAGTTACCCTGTGTGATGCAGCACGATTATGCTTATCTGGCAGAGTGGTCGAAACGTGGCCTGCTGCTCCCGCTTGACCCTTTCATCGAAGAGGGCATCATTGATACCTCCGCCGTTGCCGATAACTATATTCAGGGTGGAATTGTCGATGGACAGGTTTATGGCCTTAGCCTGGGGACGAACTCTCAGTCGATGATTATTGATGTGGCGGCCTTTGAAGCAGCGGGCATTGAACTGCCAGCGGCGGACTGGACATGGGCAGATTTCGAGCGTATTGCGCTGGAACTGCACGAAAAGACCGGCGGCTGGGGTTACGGCTCACCAACCCTGGCGGACGATCAACTGTGGACATCACTTTATCTGGCGAATGGCCTGTCACCCTTCAACGAAGATGGTACAGGGCTGGGTTACACCGATGACCAACCGCTGATCGACCATTTCAACATGATCCTGCGCCTGCAGGAAGCGGGCGCTATCGCCACCCCCGAAGAAATGGCTGAATTTGCTGAAGGGCCAGAGAATTCACCGATCGTTCTGGGAACCGCTGCCATGCAGTACCAGTGGAGCAATCAGGTCGTCGCCATCTTCTCGGCGGCTGGTGAAGGACGCGAATTCAAGCTGTGGCATCTGCCGCGCCCGGAAGGCGGCCAGCCAGCCAATTATCTGAAGCCGTCGATGTTCTTCTCCATCCCGGCGAGCTGCCCAACGCCGGAACTGGCGGCGGATTTCATCAACTACTTCACCAATGATCTGGAAGCGAATGAAATTCTGTTTGCGGAACGCGGCGTGCCGATTTCGGCCACCGTGCGCGAACACCTGATGCCGATGCTGGACGCAGTTGGCGCAGAAACCTTTGACTTCCTGACGCGAGTGGAAGCGGACAGCAGCCCGATTTTCCCGCCCAACCCACAGGGATATAACGACATCCGCAATAACATCTACATCCCACTGTTCCAGGACCCGGTGTTATATGGTCAACTCCCGGTAGAAGAAGGCGTAGCCCTCTTCCGCTCGGAGACAGAAGCACTGCTGTCGCAGAATAGCTAAGCAGCTTTTCAGTTCATCTTCTGCATGGGGCGCGGTTGGCTGTGGGCCGCGCCTCTAATAATAGCAAAAGACATTTTTTGAGGGCGTTTTTATGATGAATGAACCCGCTGCGGCTGTTCCAGCATCCGGCGTGACAGCACTTCCTACCCAGCAGGCAGGCGGCAGGAGTCGGCGTAAATCCAGCGATTTCAAACAGAATAACCGGATGGGCTATCTGTTCATTTCGCCCTGGCTGATCGGCTTTTTTCTGTTCGGGTTTGTGCCAATCGCTATTTCGCTGGGGCTGGCGTTCACCAATTACGATTTGCTGAGCGGGGGCGAATTTGTAGGACTGGCGAACTTCGAGCGGATGTTTTTTCAGGATATTCGCTACGGGCGTTCACTGGCGGCAACCTTCAAATATGTGCTGCTCGCTATCCCGCTGCGCCTGATTTTTGCGCTGGCGGTGGCGATGCTGCTGAACACCAAACGGCGCGGCGTGTACTGGTATCGCGCTGCCTATTACATTCCCTCGGTCATCGGTGGGAGTGTAGCCGTAGCGGTGATGTGGCGGCAGTTGTTCGGGAAAAGTGGTCTGATTAATGGCGTCGGTATGCTGTTTGGGCTGCCGCCGGTCAACTGGCTCGGTAATCCCGATACTGCCATCTGGACGCTGATTTTGCTGGCGATATGGCAGTTTGGCTCTCCTATGTTGATTTTTCTGGCGGGTTTACGCCAAATTCCGGCGGATATCTATGAGTCAGCCTCGATTGATGGAGCCAACGGCTGGAATAAATTCTGGCGCATCACCCTGCCGCTGCTGACGCCGATCATTTTCTTCAATCTGGTGATGCAGGTGATCGCGGGTTTCCGCGTTTTCACACAGGCGTTTATCGTGACGGGCGGTGCGCCGCTGGACACGACTCTGTTTTATTCGCTCTATCTCTATAACCGCGCGTTTGCCAGTTTCCAGATGGGTTACGCATCGGCAATGGCCTGGATACTGCTGATTATCATCGGTGTACTGACAGCAATCAGCTTCAAACTGTCATCCTACTGGGTGTATTATGAGACGGATGTGAGGTAGAGTCATGCAAATCGCACAGGTTTCTGACACCCGAATTTTAGAGCAGCAAAAGCGCAGGCGGGAATTTTCCAGCGGTTTGTTATACCACGTAGCCGTCGCGGCGATTGGTTTGCTGATGCTTTATCCTGTATTCTGGTTGGTCGCCAGCTCGCTTAAGCCGCAGGATGAAATCTGGACGAACGTCAATTCGCTGATTCCCTCACGGCTGGAATTTGCCAATTACAGCAACGGCTGGAAAGGCTTCGGCGGGATTACCTTCGCCACCTTTTATAAAAATTCGTTCATTTATGCCGGGGTAGGGACGCTGTTCTCAGTCACGGCATCCACCATTGTCGCTTTTGGATTTGCGCGGATGACCTTCCGTGGCAAGGGTTTCTGGTTCACGGTGATGATGATGACGCTCATGCTGCCGAGCCAGATTTTGCTGATCCCGCAGTATATCGTTTTCAGCAGACTCGATTGGCTCAACACCTATCTGCCGCTGCTGCTGCCGCGCTTAGGCGGTGACGTATTTTTCATCTTCATGATCGTACAGTTCATTCGCGGTATTCCGATTGATCTGGATGAAGCGGCCATGATCGATGGCGCCAGTCAGATTGGTGTCTTCTACCATGTCATTCTGCCGCAGCTTAAACCAGCCATCATCACAGCGGCGATTTTCTCGTTTTACTGGACATGGGAAGAATTTTTGACGCCGCTGGTGTATCTGACCGATCCCAAACTCTATACAATTTCGATTGCGCTGCGCTCGTTTTCGGATGAAGGTTCGCTGACAGACTGGGGCGCGGTCTTTGCCATGCTCACGCTGTCACTGCTGCCGGTGTTCCTGATTTTTGTGTTCTTCCAGCGCTATCTGGTCGAAGGTATTGCCACGACCGGTCTGAAAGGGTAAGCGGATGGCCGCACAATCTTTCTCCGATGCGCGAGCCGAAGTGGGCGAGCAGTTTGAAAAGTGGGGATCATTCGTCCTGGCTAATCTGCTGTGGGCGGTTCTATCGCTGCCGCTGGTCACGCTGCCCGCCGCGACAGCCGGTTTGTTTGCGGTGATGGCGGCGCGGGCGAGCGGGAAACAGCCTGATTTGTTTCCCACCTTCCTGGGCGGGATGCGGCGTTTATGGTTGAAAGCCACGCTGCTGATGGGGGTGAATATCCTCGCGGGCGGGCTGGTGGGGTTGAATCTGGTCATTCTGCCGCAGATGGGGCGCAGTGATCCCATCGCATTTTTGTCCGGCAGTGTTACACTTTTTGGCTGCCTGGCACTGCTGCTGCTGAATATATATGCCTGGCCGCTGCTGGCCCTGACCGATGTTCCGCTGAAACGGACACTGATGGTGGCGCTGGCGCTGGCTTTCGCCCATCCGTTGTGGTCGCTGGGTGTGCTGGCGGCGGCGATTGCGCCTGTGCTGGCGAGCCTGCTGCTGCCGCAGGCGGTCTTTCTGATTGTGACAGCTTCCGCCTCTGCCCTGATCGCCTGTGCCGGGACATGGCGGGTGATCCGGCGGCATGTGCCGGAAGATGAATTGTACCGGTTATAAAGGGTGACAAATTGGCGCGTAAACGGTATGCCCTGGTTGGGACGGGGTCGCGGGCGGGTATGTTCGTCCGGGCGCTTACGACAACCTATTCCGAGTCGGCAGAGCTGGTTGCGTTTTGCGACCTGAGCCAGACCCGGATGGATTGGTATAACCAGCAGTTGGGCGAACGAGTGGGATTAGCCCCGCTACCGACTTACCTGGCGGCGGATTTTGACCGTATGGTAGCGGAAGCGCAGCCTGATACGGTGATTGTAACGACGATTGATGCAGCGCATCATCTCTACATCACACGGGCGATGGAACTGGGCTGCGATGTCATCACTGAAAAGCCCATGACGGTGGATGCCGACAAAATGTGCGCTATCTTCGAAACCATTGAGCGCACCGGGCGTTCGCTGCGCGTGACATTCAATTACCGCTATGCCCCCGCCTATACGCAGCTTCGACAAATTATCATGGATGGGCTGATCGGGCAGCCGCTGGCGGTTGATTTTTCCTGGCTGCTGGATACCAGTCATGGCGCGGATTATTTCCGGCGCTGGCACAGGGAAAAAGAGAACAGCGGCGGTTTGCTGGTTCACAAGGCGACGCATCATTTTGATCTGGTGAACTGGTGGATTGATTCGTACCCTGAAAGTGTGTTCGCGCTGGGGAAGCTGGCCTTTTATGGAAAAGACAATGCGGCGGCGCGGGGCGAAACCTATTCATACAATCGCTATACCGGCGTGCCGGAAGCGGCAGATGACCCCTTTGCGCTTCACCTCGATCAGGACGCCATGCTTGACGGACTTTATCGGGCAGCCGAAGCCGAAACCGGCTACCTGCGTGACCGCAATGTCTTTGGCGAGCCAATCACCATTGAGGACACGATGGCGGTTACGGCGCGTTATCGCAATGGCGTTATTCTGTCATACTGTCTGATTGCTTATTCCCCCTGGGAAGGGCTGCGGGTGGCGATCAACGGGACGAAGGGGCGTGCCGAACTGGAAATTGTTGAGAGCATCAATCACCTGACTGGCGAAGGCGAGGCCGACGCCAGCAAAGGGCCATTCAAAACAGCCACCCTGCGCCTTTACCCTATGTTCGCCCCGGCTTACGAAGTTCAGGTTTCGGGCGGTGAGGGGGGACATGGCGGCGCAGACCCGGTGATGCTGGAGCAGTTGTTCGCAGAAAATCCACCCTATGATCCTTACCAGCGGGCTGCTTCACATATCGACGGCGCGGCTTCCATCCTGACGGGGATTGCTGCCAACGAGGCCATGAAAACAGGCCGGTTGGTGCAGATTGACGACTTGTTTCCACTGCCAGAGAAATGATCCGCAGTGTAAAACGGTGAAATCTGGTTAAAATACGGCTGCTTTACGGTTTGCCCACCTGTTCCTGCCTGTTTTTCAGGTAATACAGTGTGCCTGTGTCGCTCGCTTTCTTCCGAGGATGAGTGTGGTTGACTTAAACGATCGTTATTTTTCGCTCGATACGCGAGAAATCGCCCGCGCCTTATACGAACCGGTTAAAGGGCTGCCGCTGATCTGCCCTCATGGGCATGTTGATCCTCGTTTGTTCGCTGACCCCTATTATCGTTTCGGGACGCCGGTTGATCTGCTCATCATCCCCGATCACTATATTTTTCGCCTCCTCCACTCGCAGGGAATCGGGCTGGAAGCGCTGGGTATTCCCCGGCGCGATGGTGGCGCTGTCGAAAGCGACCATCGCAAAATCTGGCAGCTTGTCTGTGACCACTGGCATCTGTTCCGGGGAACGCCGACAGGGCTATGGCTGCGGGACGAACTGCGCGATGTGTTCGGTATTGAGGACAAATTAAACAGTGCTAATGCCCGGACGATTTATGAGTCGCTGGCGTTCAAACTCACTCAACCGGAGTTCAGCCCGCGCAACCTGTTCGAGCGTTTCAATATAGAAGTCCTGGCAACAACCGACGCGGCGACGGATACGCTGGAGTATCACCGGGCGATTCGAGAATCGGGATGGGGGCGGCGCGTGATTCCGACTTTCCGCCCGGACGGCGTAGTCAACATCGACAGCGAGGGCTGGCGTGAGGCGATTGATCTGCTCAGTTCGGTTTCAGGCGTAACGGTTAGCGATTATCATTCCTATATACAGGCCTTAGAACAGCGCCGGGCATTTTTCAAAGACATGGGTGCGACGGCGACTGACCACGCCGCATTAACCGCTTACACCGAGGTTCTCAGCGATCATCAGGCTAATGTTATCTTTGGGCGGGCGCTGCGCGGCGAAGCGGACGAAAGTGATGCGCGCCGTTTCACCGGACACATGCTGGTCGAGATGGCGCGGATGAGCAGCGAGGATGGGCTGGTGATGCAGCTTCACATCGGCAGCTACCGCGACCATAATCCGGCACTGCACGCGGCTTTCGGACGCAACATGGGCGCGGATATTCCCATCACGACAGAGTGGACACAAAATCTCAGGCCGCTGCTGGACAAATTTGGTAACATCAGTGATCTGACGATTGTGCTGTTCAATCTGGATGAAACCACCTACAGCCGCGAACTCGCTCCGCTGGCGGGGCATTACCCGGCGCTGCGCCTCGGCCCACCCTGGTGGTTCTTCGACAGCTTCAATGGCATGAAACGCTTTTTTGACAATGTGGTTGAGACGGCGAGCATTTATAATACTGCTGGATTTAATGACGATACACGTGCTTATCCCTCCATTCCGGCGCGGCATGATTTATGGCGGCGGGCAAGCGCCGACTGGCTGGCCGGGCTGGTGGCGCGGCAGTTTATTGATCTGGAAGATGCGGCGGCGATGATCGTCGAACTGGCCTACGGGCTGGCAAAACAGACGTACCGGCTGTAGTGTTTCGTAGTTGATTCCCGGTAACCCCAGCAGAAAAGGTAAAAAATGATTTCAGCACGACCCGTTATTGAAAGTTCACGTGTGGAATTAAATGGAACTACTTACGCCCTGGTTGTTGAGGCGGACGGCGCGAAACGGCTGGCCGTGCAGGGGGACAGCGGCGGATTTGAGGGAACAGCAGCCGAGGACGGGTCAACGCTGATCTGTCCGCTGACTGCCGCGAATGCGGCGGCGCTGCGAAGCCGTTTGCCCTGGTTGAAACCCGTCCCGCTGGCTTTGCAGACATCGGCGGGATTTGGTGATCGCCTGGGCATAGCAACGCCCGGTCATGTACTGGCGACACGCGGAACCGGTGTCGCCCCAATCTTCGCCCAGCAGTCCGTGCGGGAAAACGCCCGCACCGGGCGAACCCCACAGGCGGTTCTGGACGATGCTATGTGGGGCGTGCTTCAAGCTGGCTGGCGCGACGCCTGGGGTGCGGACGCCGACCACCTCAAACTGGTGACGGACATCAGGCCGTTCACGGATGCCGGTTATACTTTTTATACGATTGACCCCGGCGATCATGTGGACGACAGTGCCGAGACGGATGATCTGGCGACTCTGCGCCAAAAAGCGGCTGGACTGGATTGGACGACGCTGCAAAGTTCGCCCGAAGACGCCGCAGCGTATTACCTGCGGACGTTCGACCTGGGTGATTTTGCGCTGACCTTTGATGAACATGCCCTGTTCAAGGCACTGGCGAAGTATGGGGCAGCAGTGGCCCACGCGGTGCGGATGGCGGCGGTCATTCAGGAAGGGCGCGGCGCGGATGGTTTCGACCTGGAAATGTCAGTTGATGAAACTGGCACGACAACCTCGCTGCACGAACATTTTTACATCGCCTCGGAGCTAAAACGCCTCAGTATCCCCTTTGTCAGCCTCGCCCCGCGCTTCGCCGGACGTTTCGAGAAGGGCGTGGACTACATTGGCGATCTGGCAGAACTGGACGCCAATATCGCCGGACATGCGGCCATCATGCGTTATTTTGCTAACAGCTACAAATTGAGTCTGCACACCGGCTCGGATAAATTCACGGTTTATCCGATAGCGGCTCGCCACACCGAAGGGCGGCTGCATCTGAAAACCGCCGGGACGAGCTATCTCGAAGCGCTGCGGCTGATGGCAGATGAACGGCCAGTCGTTTTTCGTGAAATTCTGGATTTTTCACGCGAGCGTTACGAGACGGATCGCAAAACCTATCATGTTTCCGGCGATGTCTCGCTGGTGCCTGCCAGTGCCGATTTAACCGACGATCAACTGCCGCAACTGCTCAATCAGTTTGATGCGCGCCAGGTTTTGCATGTCACCTTTGGCTCAGTTCTGGATCACTATGGTGACGCGCTGCGTGATCTTCTGCGGGAGCATGAAACCGCTTATCACCACTATCTTGAGCGCCATTTTGCCCGGCATCTGGAACATTTTGCCCGATAGGGATGGGCTAAAGCGGAAACAAAAAGGCGGAGAGGGTGTCTCCGCCTTGCTGAAAATCGAATGGTCAGGCGCGGCTGACGTATGAGCCGGCGCGGGTATCAACCTTGATCTGATCGCCAACATTGACGAAGTTGGGAACCTGCACCGAAAGACCGCTGTCTGTCTTAACCCGCTTGACAACCGCGCCTGCCGTATTGCCGACAGCGGCGACTTCGGCTTCAGCGATGG
>CAYUTY010000063.1:34013-34338 GCA_964447795.1 uncultured Anaerolineaceae bacterium | reverse complement strand
GGGCTGCTGAAGGCGAAGGTGCTGGCGGCGCACTGCGTCCACATTAAGCGGGCGGAAATCAACCTGCTGCACGAAAGCCATACCACCGTCGCACACTGCCCAACGAGCAATCTGAAGCTGGCAAGCGGCATCGCCCCGGTAACGGAGATGCTGGAAAAGGGGCTTACAGTGGGTATCGGTACGGACGGCACCTCCAGCAATAACGACCTCGATATGTTCGAGGAAGTGCGGCTGGCGGCAATTCTGGCAAAGACCGACGCCAATGACCCGCCGGCGCTCCCCGCGCGGCAGGCGCTGCTGATGGCGACACGGCAGGGGGCAGAGG
>CAYUTY010000063.1:667-34003 GCA_964447795.1 uncultured Anaerolineaceae bacterium | reverse complement strand
TTGCATGATGCGGCGGCGACCCCGCCGCCGGGTGGTGGCCGAGCGCGCGGCTATCGAACCGAAAGACGTGATTCTCACCATCGATATCGACTTCCAGAAACAGGTCGACACCGCTCTGGGCGATGTGACCGGCAGCCTGGAAGTCGGCAAGCTGGCGGACATCATCACGATTGACGCGCGGGTGGTTCACAACATGCCGGAGTTCAACCGCGACCCCAACGCCGTTTACTCGCGGATTGTCTACGCCAGCAAAAGCACCGATGTGCGCCACGTCATCTGCAATGGGCAGTGGTTAATGCGTGACCGGGAACTGCTGACGCTGAACGAGGCAGAACTGCTGCAAGCGGCGGCGGAATACGCGCTGAAGGTGGATGCCTTCGTGGCGGAGCAGCAGAAGGATATTCTGAGCAAACTGCTGGTGATCGGCGGGATTGAACGGAGCGAGAGTTTTGAGGTGCAGGCGAAGGCGATTTTGCGCGACGAAAGCGTGCTGGAACGGCTGCTGAGTCACGAAGATGTGCAGGTTCTCAAGCGGAATCATTACCGCCAGTATGACACCTATTTCCTCTTTGATGATGAATCAAAAGGTCGGGTGCGCTACCGAGAGGACGACGCGATTGACGAAAAAGGCGAGGTGCAGTCCGTCCGCAGCCGCCTGACCTTCACCACGCCGACGAAGGAGCGGGATTTCAACTCGACGGCGCTGCTGTCGCGCTCGCGCTTCATCTCGCGGGCGGACAGGCCGCTGCGTTTTTACCGCGAATACTTCAAGCCGAATGCCGAGCGGGAACTGCACAAAGACCGGCGGCGCTGGCACATTCACTATCAGGGTGTGCTGTTTTACGTCAACGTTGACCGGGTGCTGAAGCCGGAGCAGGCGGTCACCTTCATCGAAATCAAGAGCCGCACCTGGGCGGCCTCCGACGCGGAGAACAAGGCAGACCGGATTCAGGAGATGCTCGGTATTCTGGGCATCGCGGCAGCGGACGTGGTGCAGGAGGAATACGTGGAGATGGAGCGGGTGTGAGGGCGGTAGGTGGTTCAATAGCCCCTCAGTATTTTCTGCTGAGGGGGTTTTGGTTCAATTGGAGCGTCCAAGGTGGCGAAGTAAACGCGGCAAATAGGTTTTGAGGCTGATTTCTTTATCCATCAGCGGAACGAGAATAATGCTGTCTGCCCCTGCCGCCGCCAGGTTTTCCAGGGATGTGGCGCAGGCTTCGGGCGTGCCACAAACGGCCATGTCGTGCAGCCATTTACGCGGCATGTTATCGCGCAGGTTGACTTCACCGCCCGCTTTTAACAGGGCTTGTACCTCATTCACGATGCCCATCGCCTCCTGATAGGGGGTTTTATGCTCTGAGACCATGTTAGTGGCGAGGCGTTCTCGCACGTGCCTTTCCGCTGTCGCTTCGTCCTCATCCATTGACCAGTAAATGTAAATGGTGATGTGATGTTTGTCAGCGCGACCGGCTTCCTCCTGCCCCCTGTTGATGTGCTGCCGCGCCCAACGGATGTAAGCGGGTGAACAACCTTCTGCCAGAATGCTGCCATCGGCAACGCGACCGGCGATCTGCAATGATTTAGGGCTGCGTACCCCTAGCAGAACGGGCGGTATGACCGTGAGCGGATGCACCAGTTGGACATCTTTAAGCTGTGCCCATTGACCATCAAGACTGTAATTTTTGCCGCTTAAAATCCCTTTGACGGCACGGGTAGTTTCTTCAAGTGCCGCCAACTGTGATTTGGGAAAAGCATCAATCTGCTGCATCCATTCGGTCACGCCATGCCCAATGCCCGCTATGAAGCGCGATGGAGCTATCCGCGCCAGCGTTGCGATTTCCAGGGCGGTGAAAGCCGGATTGCGGGCGACGGCTGGCATAATCCCCAGACCGATCTGTAAGTTGGTGCTGTGTGCCAACGCGGTGGCGGCCTGGGCAACTCCCCCAGCATAAAAGCAATCCTCGACCACCCAGAGTTCATCAAGTTTTAGCGCCTCGACAGACTGGGTGAATGTGACTAATTCCTCCGGTGGATACTGCCGTTGAAACATCATTCCTAATGCGGCCATACGACTCTCCTTTTGAAATCAGGTTTGTTATTCATAAATGCTTTAGAATGTATTTGAGAGACTGTATCCTCATCGGTTAGCTATGTAAAGGTGACAAATAAATGCCAAAATCTGAGAATGCTAAGGTAGAGGAATTGCTTTCATATTCTCCTAAAGAGGTTTTTGCTATGTTCATGCAAGAACTAGGGCATCATGTGACCTCTCTAGAGGGCTAGGCTGAACTTTTATTGACAGAAAAATTGACTCAAGAAGTGAGGGATGAGATGGCAATGCGCATAAAAGAGCGTTCACGTGAGATGAAGGCAGCACTGAATTTAGGAAAATATTATCTTGATAACTATGTGGCTAAAGGGAATCCAGATACACAAGGTTGACTGAATATTTACTTGTGATGGATTCCCTTATTGCGAGATTTAGTAGGTATTTTACCCCCGGCGGCGGACGCCACCACGACGGCGACGGCCTGGGGGACGTGAACTCTCAACGGCGGTTGATCGGCGGTTGAAGCAGTTGTTGCACATGCCGTAGGGGTAGCGCAGCGGCAGGGGCGCGCCACAGCGGGAACAGCGGCGGGCCATATCCAGCCGGTTGAGCAGGGCGGTGTCGATTCGCATTGACCATTGGGTGCGGCGGATGCGGACTTCCGGCTCTTCCGGGCCGTACATGCCGAACTCGCGGCGGTTCGCCAGCCACAGATA
The DNA here is from genome assembly GCA_964447795.1 of uncultured Anaerolineaceae bacterium. Lineage (GTDB taxonomy): Bacteria > Chloroflexota > Anaerolineae > Aggregatilineales > Phototrophicaceae > CFX2. The sequence goes on along the minus strand of CAYUTY010000063.1, from coordinate 31,237 downwards.
AATATCGGCGCTGGAGACGCAGGTTTCGATATTTTCCAGGTCAACGCTGGTCATGATTTTGACGGGCGGCGCGGGCGGCATCGGCATCGGCTCGCCAGCGATGATGGCGTGGGCGCACAGCAGCCAGTAACCGCGCGTACTCTGGCGGGTGGGGGCGTTGACGAGGCGCAGCGCCGCCGATAGGCCAAGCTGGTCAACCTGTTCGTTGGTCAACATGCGGGCGAGTTCGATGCGCTCGGTCATGTCCGCCGTCTGGATGACGCCGCGCAGCGCATCGGGGATGGATTGCAGCGAGGCCCACTGCGCCAGTTTGGTGGCCAGATTGCCGGGCAGCATTTCCAGATCAACAACGGTAGGGGCGACGCGTGCGTGCGTCAGGTCAACCGGCGGGGTGTAATACAACAGGCGCAGGTCTTCGAGATCAGCCCGGTCTACCGCACCGATTTCGCCCGCTTTTGATAGGCCATAACGCCCGGCACGCCCGCCGATCTGCTGCACTTCACCAGGCAGCAGCATCCGGGTTTGCCGCCCATCGAATTTTTCCACCTCGTAGAAACAGACATAATCAGCGGGGAGGTTCAAGCCCATGCCTACGGCGTCAGTAGCGATGCAGATTTCGGTTTCCCCTTCGGCAAAGCGGTCTGCCTGACGGCGGCGCACTTCCGGCGGGAGGTTGCCGTAAACAATCGAGACGGTGCGTTTGTATTTCTCCAGTTCGGTCTTGAGCTGCAAGACCATCTGGCGGGAGAAGGCGACCAGAATAGTGCGCGGCGGCAGGTCTTTCACTGTCCAGGGTTTTTCGGCCACCTGAATCGGTGCGAGACGTTCATGGGGGATGACCGTGACGGGGATAGCCGCCGCGCCCGCTAATTTTTCGATCAGCGCCTGAGCAGTATGCGGGCCGATGACGTGAATATCCGGCGCTTCCGCTTCCATGAGGGCGCGCGTCCAGGCCCAGCCGCGATCCGGGTCAGCCAGCATTTGTGCCTCATCAATGATGACACATTTGCCGCTCTCGATGGGGTTAAACATCTCGACAGTGGCGGCGGTGATGGTCGCGCCGGGGACGGGGATGTATTCCTCACCGGTGAGCAGGTTGCAGCGCACGCCGCGCTGGTTGAGGCGGTCAAAAATTTCATAGGCCAGCAGCCGCAGCGGGGCCAGATACCAGCCGCGTTCGGCTTCCGCCAGGGCGATGAGGGCGTCGTGAGTTTTGCCGCTGTTGGGCGGGCCAATGTGCAGGTGAATCCGCTGGTCAATACGGCCTTCGTGACGCCAGGTGGGGAAGGCCGCCACGAGGCGCAAACGCAGGGCTTCACGCGCTTCGCGTTCCTGTTCCCGCTGAAGCTGAAGCTGGCGTTCGATCTCAAGGCGGGCAGCTTCGCGTTCGGCTTTGCGCTCGGCCAGTTTCTGACGGCGGATTTCCTGAAATTCGCGCAGGGTTTCGGGTAGATTCCATTTACCGCGCACCTGTCCCCAGAGCGGGTTAGTACGGGTGACACCGCCGCGTTGCAGGCGACGGCGAACGGTGGAATAGCTGACACTGGAAACAATGGAAATCTCACGGGAGGTGATGGTTTCGTAGGCCGAGATGCGCTCCAGATATTGCGAGTCTGCTGCTGCCGCTTCAACCTCACTGGCTGGAATACGACGGGTGCCTTCCGGGTCAACAAAGCTGGGGAGCAGATCATCATGGATGGCAGCTTCAAGCGTATCTTCGTGAAGACCGAGCCGTTTGGCCGCGCCAACAAGGGTATAGGTGCGGGCGATGACCTGCATTCGGGATGTTTTGCCTTCACGGGCATCCGGGCGCTGGGTTTCGCCGCTAAGCTGAAACGACATCGCCCAGCGTTCGTCTTCGCGGGCGCGTGCCTCGGCGGCGATACGCTGCATGGTTTCCAGCGCCGCTGCTTCTGCCGCTTTGCGGTCACTGTCTTTGGGGCGCAGCCAGGTGATACTGGAGCCATTGGAAAGCGGCATCCCAAAGCCAACGAAGCCCGCGCCCCCCATGATTTCACGCATGAATTCCTTACCGAATTTTTCGCGCAGGTCGGGCAGGGAAGCGGTTGAACCGGGTTGCGCTTCTAAATAGTCGATCAACTGGTCGCGCAGATTGTTCGAATGTGTTTTACGAGTAGCCTTCTCCACACTGGCTGCACTTAGCCGCAGATGGTCAAATATGAAGTTGTCAAGCTGTCGCAGCATCCCCGCTGCCAGCAATTTTTCGAGGGCCGCACGGGTTTCTTCCGTCGTGTCAAATGTTGCTACAGGGGCGAAACCGGGCGTTGCAGCGAGCGTTTGCAGGATATCCAGGGCGGCGCTGTCAGACGCCAGCAGTTCCGCGCGGGCTGCAACCTGTTCGTTAATCGGGCGAACGAGAAAGTAGCCATTGGCCGTCATATCAGGTAAGGCAGGTCGTGACCAGGTTGCTCGTTCGCGGAGTTCGTCGAGGGCGAGGCGCGATGAATCGTACCAGTAGTCGCCATCGTAGGCGACTGTTCCGCTCGTAAAAAGTTCGCTGGTGTTGCGTTCGATTTTGATGCGCCCGGCCAGCACCATGTGATGGACAAACCCCTCCGGGATGCGGGCAAGAATGTTAGCAATAAGTTCAGGGGTCGGGGTGAGTTTTGACATCCGTTCCAGTCAATCGTATAGGCAGTATGAGCAGCAAAGCGCTTCTCAAACTTTCATTTTAATTATTTCAAGTCGTTAATTCAACTGGCATTGATTGTAGGGCAAGGATGCAAGGGGCGCAAAATAGGGGATTTATTCCTTCCCCTTTCGCTGCACACGCGAAAGGGGCAAAGATCAAAACGGGTGGTCAAAAAGGGCTCATCTTAGCTGTTGTCGCTGGGGAGAAGATGGAAATCGCGCAGACCGACCCAGACCTCACCTTCTGCTTTGACACCGAGGGCGCGGGATTCACCAGGCGTGAGGAGCGCCTGAAGCTGCACGTCAGAGCCGCCATTCAAACGAACGGTTACACGCTCTACTGGCCCGGCGAATTCGATGCGGCTGACGAAACCATGCCCGATAGCCTGGGTGCGAAGATGATCGGGCGCGGCGGCCAGTTCAATTTCCTCCGGGCGCACCTGCAGATCAACCGGCGGGGTGGCGAGACGCTCGGTATCCGGCGGGGCGGCAAGGGTGGTATCGCCGAGATAGACATGCTGGCCGTTGCGCCTGCCTGAAAGCAGATTAGCCGCGCCGAGAAAAGTGGCGGCAAATCGCGTCTTCGGGCGGCGGTAGAGCGCATTGGGCGTGCCAACTTCGAGTAACTGACCGCCTTCTATGATACCGATACGATCTGCCAGCTCAAACGCTTCCTCCTGATCGTGCGTGACAAGGATGGCGGTCACACCGAGTTTTTGCTGTATTTCGCGCAGATTGCGGCGCAACTGGCCGCGAATCTTTACATCGAGCGCACCGAAGGGTTCATCCAGCAGCAGGACGCTGGGTTCATAGGCGAGGGCGCGGGCCAGGGCGACACGCTGCTGCTGCCCGCCGGATAATTGCGAGGGCAGTCGGTCTCCCAGTCCTTCCAGCTCAATCAGGCGGAGAAGTTCGTTAACACGATTGAGGCGGTCGGCGCGGGGGAGTTTGCGAATATCCAGGCCGAAGTCAATATTCTGCGCGGCGGACATGTGCCGGAACAGTGAATAATTCTGGAAGACGAAGCCAGTGTTGCGCGACTGTGGCGCCAGATCAGTGACATCGCGCCCGTCAAGCAGGATTTGCCCGGCGTCGAGGGGTATCAGCCCGGCAATCAGACGCAGAAGCGTACTTTTGCCACTGCCGCTTGCGCCGAGCAGGACAAACAATTCACCGCTTTCAATTTCCAGCGACAGGTTATCAACAATGACCTGTTTGCCGTAGGATTTTCTGACATTATTCAGTGTGATCGACATAGACAGGTTCCTTGCGCCGCAGCAGGCGCATGAGCAGCAGCACGACGATGGCTACCAATCCGAGCAGGAGCGACATGCTGTATGCGCCGATTTCGTTGCGGTCATTCAGGGCGCGAAAGACAAACATGGTGGCGGTTTCCGTTTTACCTTCGATGCCGCCGCCGACGACGGCCACAGCGCCAAATTCGCCGAGGGCGCGTGCCAGCGTCAGTACGACGCCATAGAGAATCCCCGGCCAGATGTTAGGAAAAACAATGCGCCAGAAGGTCGTCCAGCGGCTCGCGCCGATCGTATAGGCGGCTGCTTCCGGCTCGCGGTCAAGTGTCCCCAGTACAGGGCTGACTTCACGCACCACAAAAGGCAGGGAGACAAAAGTTTTTGCCAGCAAAATACCGGGCAGCGCAAATACAATCGGAAAGACTGGTGGAGCCAGCCACCCGCCGCGCCCGAACAATACGATCAGTGTGTAACCAGCGATGACAGGCGAAAAGACGAAGGGAATATCGACCAGCAGGTTGAGGAATCTTCGCCCCCGGAAACGCCCACGCACCAGCACCCAGGCAGTGATGACGCCAAAGATTGTGTTGATGATGACCGCGCCAAAAGACAGCAGAAATGTGATTTGCAGGGCGTGCTGGACATTTGGCTGGCTGAGCGTTTCGATGACTGGTGCCAGGCCGGATTGAAGCGCGTTAACGACGATGGCTGCAATCGGCGCGACAAGCAGCGCGACGGCGTAAAAAAGCACGATACCCAGAATGAGCAGTTGAACGGGCGAACGTGGGGTAATTTCACGCATGGCGTCGCGACTCCACCAGATCAACGGTGATGGTGATGATGAACGCCACCAGCAGCAGCACAACCGAAACAGCGCTGGCAGCCTGCATATTGCCTGCCTCCACCTGCCCGTAAAGGTAGACAGTAGCGACCTGGGTTTTCATTGGGATATTACCCGCGACTATCAGCACCGAGCCTAATTCACCGAGCGAACGCGCAAAACTGAGCAGCCCACCGGGCAAAACTGCCGGACGAATGGCCGGAAAAATGACACGACGGAAGGTGTACCAGCCGGATGCGCCGAGGGTCTGGGCGGCCTCTTCCTGGCTGGCGTCGAGAGTCATCAGGACCGGCTGAACGGCGCGGATGACAAACGGGTAGCCGACGAACAGCAGCGCCATGACGATGCCCGGCGGCGCGAAGATGATACGAAAGCCAACCTGTTCTTCAAAAAAGCCGCCGATAGCTGTTTGCGGGCCATAGAGCAGCACCAGCATAACGCCCGTCACCAGCGTTGGGATGGCGAAGGGCAGGTCAACCAGTGAGTTGAGCAGCTCCTTGCCGGGGAAGCGGTAATGCACCAGCGCGTAAGCTGTGAGTGTTCCCATAACCACATTGAGAACGGCCATGATTCCCGCCGTCCAGACAGTCAGCCAGACAGCATTAGTGGCAGCAGGGCGGGTTAAGGCTGTCCAGAATACATCCAGCCCTCCTCGGAAACCCTCGACATTGACGACGATGACCGGAACCGCGACAAAGACCGCCAGATAGGTCAGGGATGCCAGACGTAATCCCCAGGGGCCAAATGACCCCTGGGTACGACGTGCGGAAGCCCCGAACGTTCTTTCAGAATATAACGGGAATTCCGCCATGAGGCGTTAGCCTCCCTGAATTTCAGCGATGATGGCCGTGAACAGACCGTCGTCGCCGAAAATGGTGGAGCGGGCTGTCGGCCAATCGGTGAATTCAGCGATGGTGAACTGGTCAGCAACCGGCGGATAGCTCAGTGGCACGAGTCCGCCAAAATCAACGGGTTCAGCATCTTCAACATTCACGCCGAACTCGGCTGCGACTTCTTCATTAACCGGACGGAAGCCATTCTGAGCGAAGATACGCTGGGCAGCAGGCGACCAGAGGAAGTCAACGAAGGCTTCAGCGACTTCACGGGTGCCGTGTGCATCAACATAAGCATCGACCAGCGCTACCGGATTCTCAATCAGGATGGTGGACTGTGGGTAGACCAGCTCGTACTCTCCACCCTTGAGCAGACCGGCGTAAACCTCATTTTCGTAGGTGATGGCGACATCGCCGATCCCGCGCTCGAAGGTCAGGAAACTCTCGCGCCCGTCCTTGTCCAGCACGGCAATGTTAGCGATGAGCTGGCGCAGGAATTCAGTCGAGCCTTCTTCACTGTCAAATCCCTCGACAAAGCCGCGCTGTGCCGCGCCGCGCGCACCGAGGATATTCCACTGTGCGCCGCCGCTGGTGGCCGGGTCAGGGGTAATGATTTCAATGCCATCAGCCACAATGTCGGCCCAGTCATTGATATTTTTGGGGTTATCAGGGCGGACAGCGAGGACAACCAGCGAGTCGGTAGCAAAGCCCTGGTAGGGATTATCCTTCCAATCATGGGTGATTAACCCGGCATCGACCAGGCGTGTAACATCCGGTTCAATGGACAGGGCTACAATATCGGCTTCGAACCCGCCAGCTACAGCCCGCGACTGTGCGCCAGAAGCCGCATAGGATTCGAGGAACTGCACCTGTTGGCCGGTTTCTGCCAGCCAGTAGTCCTTGAACAGCGGGATGATTTCGCCATAGGCTTCCCGCGGGACAGCGTAACCAACGAGCGTGAGGGTGACGGGTGGCGGCGCATCCTGCGCGGTGGCAGGGATGATACTCAGCAGTGTCAGAGACAACAGAATAAATGTGAGACGAGTCAGACGGTTCATGATTTATGCTCCTCCAGCATATAAAGCAGACAATACGAATGGCATGTTAGAAAACCGTTAGTGACAACAACAACCGTAATAGTTGCTGTAACAACACAGCGGTTCTCTCGCCCGGAAGGGCGGCACAATCGGTCTGCGGGTGGAGTAGCGATGCATCGGATTATGTCCTTTCACGAATACCGCGCATCAGAATACGACTGACTTCAGGGCGGGTGAATTCTTCCGGCAGGAGTTCCCCGCGCGACAGTTTTTCGCGCACCTGCGTCCCGCTCAGGACAACATGCTGCTCCTTATCGTGCGGGCAGGTCTTCAGGCTAACGACCTGGGCGCAGGCCTTGCAATAGAAGGTATGCTCAAAAAAGAGCGGGATAATGCCCAGTTCCTCCGGCGCAAATTCGTCAAAGATGTGATGAGCATCGTAGCTGCCGTAGTAACTACCAACGCCAGCATGGTCGCGCCCAACAATGAAGTGGGTGCAGCCATAATTCTTGCGGGCGATGGCGTGAAAAATGGCTTCACGTGGGCCAGCGTAGCGCATGGCCGCCGGGAAAACGCCGAGCAGCACGCGGGATGCGGGATAATAGGCCTGGATGATGGCTTCATAGCTTTCAACGCGGACATCTGCCGGGATGTCGTCGCCTTTGGTTTCGCCGACGAGCGGGTGCAGCAGCAGCCCATCGACAATTTCCAGTGCCGTTTTCTGGATGTATTCGTGAGCGCGATGAATCGGATTGCGTGTCTGGAAACCGACAATACGCCGCCAGCCGCGTTCGGCAAAAATACGACGGCTTTCCTGAGGCGTGTAGCGCAGGTGGGCAAATTCGCTTTTGGCACGGGCGGGCAGGTCAATGACGTGGATTGGCCCGGCTAACAGCACCTCCCCCTGACGATACAGGCGGGCGACGCCGGGGTGTTTTTCCTCGGTAGTGCGATAAACATGGAGCGCTTCTGCTTCGCGGTCATAGCCATATTTTTCTTTCACATCGAGCAGCGCCAGCACACGCTCGGTGTCGGCTGTTTGTTCGACCAGCGCGACAGTTTGCCCAGCAGTGATGCGTTCGCCCTGTTCGGCGCTGATCGCCAATGTGACCGGAATCGTCCAGGGCAGGCCGTTCGCCAGCCGCATGGTAGCGACAACTGACTCGTAATCCTCGCTGCCCATGTAACCTGTCAGTGGGCTGAGACCGCCGGTAGCGATCATCTCCAGATCAGCCAGATTAAGATCGCTGAGGATGATGCGTTCCAGTGTCCCGGCCTGACGGATGGCTTCTTCACGAGCATCGCCGCTGAGCAGACGGTTGATGAGTGTTCCGCCGTGCGGCTGAATTTGTACAATTGTCATTTTAGGGCGCGACCTCTAACTGCGGGATAAGTGCATGTGTTTCAAGATAGGAGATGATACGGGTGACGCTTTCGCTCACCGTTTCGCGGTCAGTGTGCAGGGTAATTTCCGGTGTTTCCGGCGCTTCATAAGGGTCATCAACCCCTGTGAAATTTTTGAGTTCGCCCGCCAGCGCTTTTTTGTACAGCCCTTTCACATCGCGGGCGGCGCAGACATCGAGCGGCGCGTTAACATAAACCTCGATGAAATTGGTTGTTTCACGGCGGACGTTATGACGTGCTTCGCGGTAGGGTGAGATGAAAGAGGCGATAACCCCGACAGCATTACGCGACAGCAGCTTCGCGACGAATGTCACACGTTCGATATTTTTATCGCGGTCTTCCTTGCTGAAGCCCAGGTCGCGCGTCAGCCCTTCGCGGACGGTGTCGCCGTCCAGCCGCTCGATATAGACGCCACGCGCTTTTAATTCACGTTCCACTTCCAGAGCGATGGTCGTCTTTCCAGCGCCGGAGAGGCCAGTGAGCCAGAGGGTGAAACCCGCTTGTCGATCACTCACGATGCAATTTCTCCTTTGTGTTTAGTAATATGTATACCACATTCGGTTTTGCCATGCCCGGCCCAGCGGCCAGCACGTTTGTCAACTGCATCCGGCGCGACGGGCCGGGTGCAGGGGTAGCAGCCAATGCTTGGATAACTCTGATTGTGTAATTTATTATATGGCAATTCGTGGGCATGTATGTATGTCCATACCATGTCCTCCGTCCAGGTTGCCAATGGGGAAAGTTTGACTTTGTTGTACTGATTATCCCATGAGATTACCGGGACATTTCGCCGACCGCTGGATTGGTCGCGGCGGAGGCCAGTAACCCAGGCCTCGTAGCCTGTCAGCGCCTTGCTCAGGGGAACTGTTTTTCGCAGGTTGCAGCAGCGATCCGGGTCACTTTCCCAGAGTTCCGGCCCATAGGTTTCGGTTTGCTCAACAACGGTTTGAGCAGGTCGAACCCGGATGAGATTGAGGTCGAGCCGCGCTTCCAGTTCGTCCATCAGGGCATAAGTTTCCGGGAAAAGCAGCCCGGTATCAAGTGTCAGTACCGGGGTATCAGGCGCGACTTCCGCCAGCATGTGCAGGGTGACAATGCCGGTAGGCTGGAAACTGGTGACGATGGCGAGGCTGTCACCGTAGGTTTGCGCTGCCCAGCGCAGCACATCGCCTGGATAGGCGGTTTCAAAAGTGCTGTTCAGATCGTGCAGCATTTCGGGCGTAGTCATCAAATCTCCCCCTAATGGACAAACAAAAAGCCCCGGCATCATTCCGGGGCGTAGACAACAAAAAGCCCCGGCGCTGGTGGCCGGGGCTGTAATCTACTCAAGCAGAAATTAGCAGCGTTGAACCGTACCACAGCCTTTTGCGGCAGCAGCGGGACAACAACACATTGCCATCAACGTCGATACTAACTTCATTTAATCACACATTCGTGAATTCAAGTACAAGCGTTGCTTGAAGTTATAGCCCTTTAACCAATTTGTCAAGGACTTCATACTGGTTGAAATTGTCTCATTCTGACTGGATGGTTTGCCCAAACCAGTTCAATCCGGCAGCGCGCAGGCGGACAACTTCGCCAATGATGGTAATCGCTGGGGGTTGTAAACCGGCCTGCGCCACCTGTTCCGCCAGCCTCTCCAATGGTGCTTCAATTACACGCTGCTCTTGAGTTGTTCCCCATTCAATACAGGCGGCGGGTATTTCTGCCGAAATTCCGGCGGCGATCAGACGCGCGGAAATTTCCGTCAGATGGGAAACGCCCATCAGCAGTACAACCGTCCCCAGACGTGAAGCGGCGGCCAGTGCCTGGTAGTCAATGCTCGATTCAGGCTTGGCGGGGTCTTCGTGTCCGGTAAAGACGGTGAAGGCGCTGGCAACCCCGCGCTGCGTAACGGGAATACCAGCATAAGCCGGAACGGCGACAGCGCTGGTGATGCCGGGGACGATTTCAAATAGTATGCCTGCTGAAAAACAGGCCAGCGCTTCTTCTCCACCGCGCCCGAAAACAAAGGGATCGCCACCCTTGAGCCGGACGACTACTTTTCCCTGCTTTGCCCTGTTTATCAGGAGCATATTGATTTCGGATTGGTCAAGGCGGTGCTTTTGCGGCAGTTTTCCGGCATCTATCAGTTCGGCATCCTGGCGTGCTTCAGCCAGCAATTCGCGTGCGATGAGTCGATCATAAATGACAACATCAGCGCGGCGCAGCAGATTCAACCCCTTGACGGTGATGAGGTCGGGGTCTCCGGGGCCAGCGCCGACCAGATAGACACTCGCAGTCGCAGGCATATCTATAAGCTCCCATAGCACGATGCAGATCGAGATAAATACACGCGAACTGTTTTCGTTTGATATTGTGAGCCGGGTATAAACATGAATCCTCGGTTAGGTGTGGTGGTCGAGCGCCGCCGAGAGCCAGTGATTACACGGTTCGGCGCAGGGAATCGTATCGGCGGGAGATGTGCCGTGAAACCAGGTCGGCTGTCGGACGCAGTTAGCACAAATACTAGCGACGATTTCCGCCTGCTTGACAGGTGTCATATCTGCCAGGGTGCGGTAATTACCCGTTTGGCGCTCAATCGTTATCTGAAAGGTGTTGGGCTGAAAAGTGCTGTGCTGATTAGCTGCCCAATCGGCAGGTGCGCCGGGGTAAATGGTTTCAATAACCGCGTAGAGCATATGCAGGTTTTGCAGCGGCACATGCCATCCACCAGGTAAATCCTTTCCTGTAGTCAATGAGCGAAAAAGATTCTCGCGGATATGAGTGCGGAGATCAGCCGGTGAAGTCATTATCTCCGCCGCTGGTCTATCCCCCCGGACACACACTTCTGAGGCAGTTACATTTAGATCGCCAAAACGCAGCACTTCAGTTTTCGCAAGGACATCTGCCAGCACTGCAAAACCCGCTGACGGGAAACAATCCCAGGGGGAGCCAGGTGATATTTCCTTCAACGGTGCGCCCGCCTCTCTCGCCAGTTCAAGGATGACATTCTGGAGCGCATCATCCATACCAACTGGCGACATATACAACACACTGCGACCGTTTATTTTCTGCACCCCATCAAGCGGTGCCAATCCTAATTCGCGCGGCACATCAATCGTCGTATGCGAACCGGCTGCCAGAAAATAGGGGACAGCAATCAGATTTGGGGCATCTGTCAGCGCATAACTCTCAGCAATTTCAGGTGAGTCATCCAGATAAACTGCCTCAACCTGCGCAACCAATCCAAGCGAACGAATTTGCGCGGCCTGGGCTTCAGTAGCCCGGCGGCTTTCAGGATTACGGCGGGTGCTGTGACCAATAATCACAACCGCAGTTTGCTCCGGCGCGGATCCAAGTTGACGCAGCGCATCTTCAACCCGGCAGCGCACAACCTCAGCTAAATAAGGGTGTTCGTTCAGCGTCCGCGCATAGCGGATGATTCGACCATCACGCCGGGTAATCGGGCCATCCAGTTTCATCTCCGCCGGAATAACTGTTTGGGTGAAGTACCCCTGCGCGGTAAAGAGTGGCACCACTGTGATGTCAGTCGAAGTCAGCGAACTCAATGCCGTGCTAAAGGATGGCTGCTCTTTCCAGAAGGCTGCCGTAACTTCATCAGCCACGCCCATTGAACGCAGGGCATCAACCAGCCGCCATACCAGCCCGGCGGTTTCGGGCGTGATATGGGATCCATGCCCGGCCAATACCAGCGCGGTCATGAATTTTCTTCGCCTGAAGCATCGATAAGCTGGTCAAACAGGGCGCGTGCAGCCGCCTCATCCACCTGCCGCAGCGTTTCCAGTACGGGCGAGTCAAGAATCGAACGCCAAAGGGCAGCTCGTTCAGTTTGAGTTTCAATCTCTGTTTTTACTTCGTCCCGATTTTCACTCATCCAGCGTGCCAGCGTGCCATATTCTTTGCCAATGAAGCTTTCCAGCCGGTCACGTAAATGAGATGCCAGCGCCGGGGATGCACCATTGGTTGAGATACCGATGATGATATTCTCGCGCTGTATCACAGACATGTTGGTGAAATCGCCGCTCTCGCCTGCATCGACAATATTCACCAGTGCACCAAGCGAACGGGCTTCGGCAGCAACCTGCTGATTAGTGGCAACGTCATCTGTGGCGGCAAAAACCAGCAGAGGATGCAGGGCAGCCAGCCTGCCGGGCGCATAGCGCTCGCGGCGGATAGCGATTTTTCCCTCTGTCGCCAGTGTTTCCAGTGAAGGGGAAAACATCGGCGCAATCACTGTCACACGTGCCCCAGCCAGCAGCAGGCTTTCGACTTTGCGGTTAGCGACTGTCCCACCGCCAATAACGATACAGGCACGACCTTCTAGCCGAAGCATGAGAGGATAATTGGGAATCACTGGTACAACCCGCACAGACTATCTTGTGAAAGATCACAAGCGCGGATAGGTTGACAAACCTGAACGCAATACTATAATCGCTATGAATGTAAATTTCGACAAGGTTTCAATTACCCGTGAAATTTTCAGTTGGCATGATGTGTCTGTGTTGTGCGTACTACACGGCGGCGGTGGCCCGGACGTGCGCTTGACACATCCTGCTTGATAACAGGTTGTTCAGACACAAGCCCTGGCTGCAAAGCCGGGGCTTTTTATTTGTGTGGTGCGAGAGGACTTATGGCAAAAATCAATGTTGAGACGATTAAAGCCGACAGTCAGGGGCTTCGCGGTACGGTGGGGGACGAACTCACAAACAGCGATCTCTATTTTTCTGACGCGGCGGAGAAATTACTGAAGTTTCATGGGATTTACCAGCAGGAAGACCGCGAAGCACGTAAGCTTGACCGGACGGCTGACCATCACCAGTTCATGATTCGGACACGGCTGCCGGGCGGTCAGCTCACGGCGGAGCAGTACATCGCTCACGATGATTTAGCGACGGATTATGCCAACGGTACGCTGCGAATCACAACGCGGCAGGATTTTCAGTTTCATGGCATCCTGAAGGGCGACCTGCGCGATACCATGCGCGCGCTCAATAACCGGCTGGTGACGACGCTGGGTGCGTGTGGCGACATTGTGCGGAATGTGATGGCCTGCCCTGCGCCGACGGCAGACCCGCAGCGGCTGGCCGTACAGGAATTTGCCTTTCAACTGACACGGGCGCTCTACCCGCGCACCAGCGCTTACCATCAGATATGGCTGGATGGCGAGCAAATGATTGCTGATGAGGTGGTGGAAGACCCCCTCTATGGCAAAACCTATTTTCCGCGCAAGTTCAAAATCGCTATCGCTTACACGGGTGATAACTGCGTCGATGTCTATACCAACGATGTCGGGCTGGTGGCACTTTTTGATGAAGCCAATCAACTGACCGGATTTAATCTGCTGGCAGGCGGCGGCATGGGGATGACCCACAACAATGATGCCACCTACGCGCGGCTGGCGGATGAAATCGCCTTCATCACACCAGATCAGGTCGTTGAAACGGTCAAGGCGATTGTCACGATTCATCGTGATTTTGGTGATCGCGAGAATCGCAAACATGCGCGACTCAAGTATATTCTGGCAGATTATGGCGTGGAGTGGTTCCTTGCCGAACTGGAAAAGCGCATTGGCTTTAGTCTGGAGCCGGTTCGCCCAATGCCACCTTTTCGCATTGACGACCATCTCGGCTGGAATGAGCAGGGGGATGGCCGTTTGTTCCTGGGCATCCCAGTTGAGAATGGACGCATCGTTGATCGGGACACGTATCGTTTGCGGAGCGGCCTGCGTGCCGTGATCGAGCGGTTCAACCTGTCCACAAGGTTGACGGCACAACAGAATATTCTGCTGGTGGATATTGCCGCTGAAGACCGGGCTGCGATTGATGCACTGCTGGATGAATATGGCGTCAGGCAAGTTGAACAGATCACCCGTGTGCGACGGGGTGCGCTGGCCTGCCCGGCATTGCCAACCTGTGGGCTGGCGATCACCGAGGCCGAACGGGCGCTGCCGGGCGTGATTGACGATATTGAAGATACTCTGGAAGACCTGCATTTCCCGGAAGCGGACATCATCATCCGCATGACCGGCTGCCCCAATGGCTGCGCCCGGCCTTATGTGGCGGAGATCGCTTTCGTCGGGCGTTCACTGGAAAAATACACTGTTTTTCTGGGGGGAAGCCCGGCAGGGACGCGGCTGGCAAAGCCGTTTCTCGACCTGGTGCATATTCAGGAGTTAGTGCCGACACTGCGCCCGATTCTCGCACATTACCGCGATGCGCGGCAGACGGGCGAAGCGTTTGGTGATTTTGTGATGCGGGTAGGCTTCGATGCGCTGCGGCAGCTTGCGCCCGGTCAGCTTGCGGAGGCAGCGGGTGATTAATGTCATCCGCATTGGCACGCGCGGCTCGGCGCTGGCGCAGCGGCAGACAGCTATGGTCGCTAATCTGCTGCGCGCCGTCTGGCCCGGCCTGACGATCAGTGTACAGATCATCACGACACAGGGTGATCGGGTGACAGATGTACCTCTACCCGCTATTGCGGGAGAGGGTGTTTTTACAGGCGGGCTGGAAACCGCGCTTCTCGCTGGAGAAATCGACGCGGCAGTTCACAGTCTGAAAGACCTGCCGGTTGAGCCAGCCGCAGGTCTGGTCATCGCCGCTGTGCCAGAGCGGGCGAATCCGGCGGATGCGCTGATCAGCCAGGGGGGATATAAGCTGGCAGCGCTGCCGCAGGGGGCGCGGGTTGGTACCAGCAGCCGCCGCCGCGCCGCCCAGTTACGCCGCCTGCGACCTGACCTTGAGCCGGTGGATATTCGCGGAAATGTCGATACCCGGATTGCAAAGGTGATGGTAGAAAATGGTGGATATGATGCAATTCTGCTGGCCTGCGCCGGGTTGGAAAGGTTGGGGCGGCTGGACGAGGCGAGCGAGATTTTAACGCTGGATGACATGACGCCCGCGCCGGGGCAGGGCGCGCTGGCCGTTCAATGTCGTGATGAGGTCGATTGGCGCAATCTGTTCCTGCCCATTAACCATGTGCCTACGCAAACGGCAGTTGCGGCAGAACGGGCATTCCTGGCTGGTCTGGGAGGGGGGTGTGCCTTGCCAGTGGCGGCCTACGGCCACATCGATGGCAGTGAACTGCGCCTGATGGGGCGGGTGACAGCAGCAGACTCGTCCTCGGATATTCACCTCAAACATACTTACAGGCTGGAATCAATCACCCTTGAGAGCGGTTTGCGTGCGGGAAGTGATCTGGCAGCGCGTGCGAAATCACTGGGCGCGGCTCAATTACTGGAGCGTGGATGATGGCAGCAGAACAACCCCTGTATCCTTATCCTGTCAGCACACTTTCAGGCAAACGAGTCGTCATCACTCGCGCGGCGGAGCAAGCCAACACGCTGGCCGATATGCTGCAAGCGCGGAGTGCAGAAGCGCTGCTGTATCCGTGTATTGCGATTGAGCCACCGGCTGATACAGGCGCACTGGACAGCGCTTTACAAAGTGCGGCGCGGGGTGAATTTGACTGGCTGATTCTGACGAGCAGCAACGCAGTCAATATACTGGCGCAGCGTGCAGCAGCGCTCCAGCTAGATGTGAGCGGGATGAGGGCTGCGGCTGTTGGCAGGGCGACGGCTGAGGCAGCACAGTCAAACCTTGTCATGAGGGTTGAATTTTTGCCTGAAATCTATAGCAGCGCGGCGCTGGCCGCGACGATTCCGGTCAAGCCGGGTGAGCGGGTACTGCTGCCGCAGGCGGATATTGCGCTGACCGATCTGAGTGATGCCCTGGAACGGCGCGGTGCGGCTGTACTAACCGTGATGGCTTACCGCACCGTGATGGGCGTTGGTGGTGCGGCTGTGCCGCTGCTGCTGAAGCAAAGAACGATTGACGCCATCACTTTTACCAGTCCGTCGGCGGTGCGGAATTTTTTGTGGCGCCTTGTGGAAGAATCTGGCTGCACCGCTGACCTGCGTCATGCTGCTATTGCCTGCATTGGCGCAGCAACGGCTGCCGCCGCTGAACGCTGCGGTCTTTCTGTAGAGGTGCTGCCGCAGGTATCCACCCTGGAACACCTTGTCCAGAGTTTAGAGGATTATTTTTCGTGATAGACCATCTGCTTAAGGAACATGCTCATTCTGTTTCAGCTTCCCAACCACGCCGCCTGCGGCGCACGGCCACATTACGGCGCATGGTGCGGGAAACCACGCTGACACCCGCCGATTTTATCTATCCGCTATTCATCACCGAAGGACAGGATGAACAACAGCCCATCAGCGCGATGCCCGGTCAGTATCGCTGGTCGGTTGACCGGCTGGCGGCACAGGCGCGGGAAATCGCCGCCCGCGCTATTCCGGCAGTGATTCTTTTTGGTATTCCGGCAGAAAAAGATGCTTTCGGCAGCGAAAATTACAACCCGGATGGTGTGATCGCCAGCGCGATTCGGGCGATCAAGGATGCCGCGCCAGACCTGATTGTGATTTCGGATATGTGCTTTTGCGAGTATACCGATCATGGTCACTGTGGTGTGATTAATACACCTGACCATGCCCATTACAACGCGCATCTGCCCGCTGGCTATCTGCTGAACGAGCCGACGCTCGATCTGCTGCGGCGGGCGGCCATCATTCACGCTGAAGCCGGGGCGGATATGATCGCGCCGTCGGGCATGATTGATGGCATGGTCGGGTCGATTCGCGGTGCGCTCGATGATGGCGGTTTTGAACATGTCAGCATCATGAGCTACGCGGTGAAAACGGCCAGCGGTTTTTATGGCCCGTTCCGCGAGGCGGCGTGCAGCACGCCCGGTTTTGGAGATCGCAGCAGCTACCAGATGGACGCAGCTAACCGGCGTGAGGCACTGCGTGAGGTGGCGCTGGATGTGGCGGAGGGGGCGGATATCCTGATGATTAAGCCAGCGCTGCCTAACCTCGATATTTTAAGCGCGGTACGGACGACTTACGATTTGCCGACGGCGGCTTATCAGGTCAGCGGGGAATACGCCATGCTGCACGCGGCAGCGGCTCATGGCTGGCTCGACCTGCGGCGCTGCGCGCTGGAAAGCCTGACGAGCATCAAACGCGCTGGCGCAGATATGATTGTGACCTATTTCGCCAACGATGCCGTGAAGTGGCTGGCTTGAAGGTGCTTAATTGCCAATCGGTTTGACGACCCCTGTCGGATCAAAAGCCTGTTCCCACAGCCAGGCCGACAGGGTGGGGGAAACCTGATAAAAGACAGCTTCGCCTTCCATGTACAGCCATACCGGTGGATCATCAAGACCCGGTGTGGCTTCAAAGAAGAAAAATTCAACTCCCTGAAGTGCCAGAAATACCACCGCGTCAGGGGGTAGTTCTGGGGTCTCGAAATCCCGGCTGCTGATCTTCAGAATTTCTTGCAGCCCTGCTTTCGCACTCAGCAAAAATTTAATTCCGCGATCACAACCGACAAAAATATTGCCATCACCTCGTCCCATCACCTGAAGAAACTGCCGGAATACCAGCGGTAAAAAATCCACGCTTTGCGCCTGCTGGATGCTGTCTATTTCTGTGGTATTCAGGCCTTCAAAATGGTCACGGTATATTGAGCGAAGATACTGTGCTGAAAAAGAGGTTTCAGTGGAGGTATGGGCGGCCTGGATATGTTTTCGATAATGATCACGTAGTTTTTCGCCAAAAGAGTCATCAACCGGAGCGACTGCTCCGCGTGGGATGGACGGCATAATCTGGTGACGGATGTTGCGTTCTCGTGGCAGCGATACACCGGCAGCGTTTCGCTGAAAAGCGTAGGGAAGGGCTGCTGCTTGCGAATTGCGTCAATATGCGTCCAGGGTTCTAAAGACTGCTGCAAAAACCATTTTGAGAGATTGTCTGCGATTCGAATAAAAGTCGAGATACGGGCTTCAAAATAATAAACAGGTGGATCATCCTGAAGCGGTTCAGTTTCGAAAAAGAAAAAATGGCGTCCGGCATGGCAGGCAAAAACAAACGCTGATGAGGGTAAATCCGGTGTGATGATTCCATCCCGTCGTTGAAAATTGATCTGGCGCATCAATTCCTGTTTGATATATCTGAGCGGGCCAAATATGTTCTCCAGTTGAGTTGCAATCCCAATGCCGCCGTCTGCTTCGCCTATCACACGGAGAACCTGCTCATAGACAACCGGTAAATGGTTGACATTCTGCGACTGTTTAAGCGCTGCTATCTGCTCATCGGTCAAACCTGCCCAGCGTAAATCCGCTTTGAGTATCTGTTTTTGGGGTGGGATGTCTGGTAGCGCACGAATAGATCGAATGTAGTCGAGATAATGGGCCTTCAGGCGTTCGCCGAAATCGCCATCAGGATTAGGCGGCATAGCCATCTCCTTCTTGGAAAAACGTTCAGCCGATGGGCGCGTTTTCCAGGCGGAAGCCATGCCCGCGCACGGTGACGATATACTGCCAGGTGGGGTCAACCTCGTTCAGGCGGTCACGCAGGCGGCGCACCAGCGCGTCGATTGCCTGTTCGCTGACTCCTTCGACCACTGCTTCCGGCCAGACCGCTTCAATAACTGAATCGCGGGTGCAGATACGGCCAACATTGACATAGAGCAGCTCCAGCAGGCGATACTGCGGCAGGCTCAGCGGCGGGTCGAGTTCGATCTCCCGGACGAAAACGCGCCGCGCTTCCGGGTCGAGGCGCAGGCTGCCGCTGACGAACAGCGGAATATCGGTGGTCAGGGTGCTGTTCGCGCCGATGAAGCGAATGCGAATAGCCAGCGCGACATGTATTTCATCGCCATCGACCAGCTCACGGGAACCTTTCAACTGCTGACCGTTGACCCAGGTGCCATTTTTGCTGTTCAGGTCTTCGACGAAGTAGCGGTCGCCCTCGCGGTAAACGCGAATGTGATGCCGTGAAATCTGGCGTTCTGCCAGCACGATGTCACTATCTTCTCCCCGTCCCAACACGATGTTGTCTTTGTTCACCGCCCACTGTTGAGAGGGTTGGTTCTCATTCTGGATAATGAGGATTGGACGTTCGGAATCGGACTGCGACATGGAAAAACTCACTCCACAAAAGCATGAAACGGCGCATTGTTCAGCATAATCATAACATAACCTGGCCTTAACTGCTGGCGAAAGGAATCACAACGGATTCTGACTCCGTTACCCCAACCCACAAGCCCTGATCGGGATAGATAGGGGTTGCCTGGGCGGTGATGGGTTGGGATGCCCCGCGTGCTGTGTTGCGGTAGTAGGCTTTCACCGTCGCCGCGCCGCTGCCAATCGACTGGTCGGGAAATTGATTAGGCGCAAATTCGACACGGTGAACACAGCTCTGGCGCGGGCCGAGCAGTCGAATATCCGCCTCCGGGTACTGGGTGCTGCTGGGAGAACCAGATGCCTGGCGGTTGGGCGAATTAAAGACGATGCCGAGTCCACTGGTTACACCATCATCACCGAGGCGTACCTGGCGTGGATTATAATAAATGGCGACGGTTCCTATCGACTCGTTGGTGATGATAATCGTGATGGTCAGCCGTTCTTCAGCAGCGCGGGGCAGGGCGCTGGTTCGCACGCGGATGGTGAGCGGGTTGACCGCTGACCGGCCTATGAGCGATTGATGCTCTGCTCGCTGGACGCCGCTCCGCAGCCACTCGCAGGGGATGCTTTCGGTGGCGCTGGGCAGCACCGCCGTGATGATGCGCGGCAGCAAATCCGGCCCGGCGAAAATGGCGAGCAGCACCAGCAGGAAAATGGCGACCAGTGAATTAGGATTGCTGGGACGGCGAAAAAACGACATGGATTAACCCTGTTCCCGCAGCCATGCGGCTGTCGAGTTGATGAGCGCGGGCAGGTCAAGCTGCTGTCTATTGTGCCACAAAATGCCGGAGTCGTGTCCCCGAAACCAGGTATACTGCCGCCGTATAAAATCGTGGGTGGCATGTTTCGTCAGCGTAATCGCCTCATCCAGCGGCAGGTCATCGAGCAGGTGGGCGGCAAGCTGGGCATAACCGAGGCCGCTCATGGACGGCAATTTACGGCTGTAGCCCCTATCCAGCAGACCGCGCACCTCGTCCAGAAATCCCTCAGCCATCATCTGATCGACACGTGCATCAGCCTGTTGATATAAAGCGTCACGTTCAAGCGTCAGCCCATACGTGAGGATGCGATAGGGCGGCGGTTTTTTGCGCTGTAATTCCGTAATCGGCGTGCCGGTTTCGATGCAGACTTCCAGCGCGCGGATGACACGGCGCACATTGCGATAGTCGATGTTGTCCGCGGCCACAGGGTCGAGGTCACGCAGGCGGGAGTGCAGGGCGGCGGCACCCTGTTCGGCGGCGTAGGCTTCAAGTTAGGCGCGCAGGCTTTCGTTCGGCCGCACTTCCGGGATAGACCAGCCCTCGGTTACGGCGGTTACATATTGGCCTGTTCCACCCACGAGCATAGGCAGCAGGCCGCGGCTGTGAATATTGTCAATGCTGGCATAGGCCATCTTCTGGAAGCGGGCCAGCGCCAGATTTTCATCGGGGTCAACCACATCCAACAGATGGTGCGGGATGCGGCTGCGCTGTTCCGGCGTCGGTTTGGCCGTGCCGATGTCCATAGAGCGGTAAATCTGGCGGCTGTCCGCACCGACGATTTCACCACCCAGCGCTTCCGCCAGTTTGATGCTCAGGCCAGTTTTGCCGACTGCCGTTGGGCCAATGATGACGAGTAAGGGATTATTTCCAGACAATGTGGACAACGGTTTCTGCGCCGCCTTCACTACGGGGTTTCACCAGTGGGTCAAAATAAACAGAAAAATGCTCATAATTGGACAAAAACAGGCGTGCTGTTGCGAAATAAGCCCCTATTACGAATTCATCAGGATAGGGTGTGGCATCATGCATGACAATATGATTTACATCGACAATTTCTACCTGGATGCTGCCAATGTCTTTGCCGCGATTGTTGACCAGCGCGTAAATATCCCCGAATGTTTGCAGGACATGAAGGAAGGGCATCTCCCAGAACATAGGCGGTACTTCAATGGTATCCATCAGCCTGATGCCGATGTTCAGCATGGTTGCGCTGGCATCGGGTAAGGTGTCAGCGATATCGTTAAAAATATCGAGCCAGATTTGCTGCGGATACCATGCTTCCGGCTCAATTTTTGATAACCCTCGGCTGGTTAAAAAATGCTCGATAGCGGGGAATTCGCTGATTTCAAACAGCGTCAGCATAGCCTGACCCAGGACAAATGCGTCCGGGCCAAACGTTTGATAACGGGGCTGCTTGCTACCAGTCAAGGGCATCTTCCGCGTGTTCCAGCACTGGTGCGCCGGATCGTGGCAAAGCGATTGCAATGACATCCACCCGCCAATCAGCCGATTCCTGATCGTTGGCCGCGAGATAAAGTGCTGCTAATGCACCGAGTTTAGCACGTTTGCGCGGGGTGATGGATGCAAAGGCTGCATCGGGCGCTTCTGTATGACGGGTGCGGACTTCAACAAAAACGATGGTGCTGCCCTGCTGCGCGATGATATCGATTTCGCCCTGCTGGCAGCGCCAGTTCTGGCCGAGGATGATGTATCCCAGCTTTTTCAGATAATTGAGGGCGAAGGTTTCTCCGCGCTGGCCGAATACCAATTTTGCTGAGGGCATCACGCTGTTTCCGTCACAAGGTCTGTAGGGCGCATAATCATCTGCGCCCTGCAAAACATCGGTTTAAATTCGCTGTGGTGGGAAGGTTTCCTGATAATGTTTCAGCGAAAAGAGAATCGCGTTTTTAGCCTCCTGTGCGCCAACCCATCCTCCGCTTTCCACAATCGCACCCTGTAAATGTTTGTAGGTGATGAAGAAGTGTTCAACGGCTTTTGGATAATGCTTCGGCAGGTCGTCCAGATCGTGATATTCTTCGTAAAGTGGATCGGTAGCGGGGACAGCCAGAATTTTGTCATCATTCTCGCCCCGGTCTTTCAACTTCAGCATCGCCACCGGACGAGCCTCGATCACACAGCCGGGGAAGGTGGGTTCTTCCATCATCACCAGCACATCCAGTGGGTCATTGTCGCCATAATAGGACTGCGGTATGAAACCATAGTCACCGGGATAATGCAGCGGGCTGTACAACACTCGGTCAAGTTTGATGACGCCAGCGCTCTTGCTGTATTCATATTTGTTGCGGCTGCCTTTTGGAACCTCGACAACCGCATAAATTACATCAGGCGCGCTCGGCCCGGAGGAAAGATTATGCCACAGATGAATCATATCAGTCCTGTAGAGTGATGGTTAAATCGGATACCTTCATTATAGTCGAGGATGAGGTAGTTTAGGATAGATCAAAAATCCCCGCCGGTTAGACAGGGATTTTTGAACAGGGACATTATCAGTATGTCACTGCCGTGATGAAAATCAGTCGCCAGCGCCAGTTTTGGCGACCGCTTCAACCATCTGCTGCGATTCGGGATCGCTGCGTTTGCTCCGCATGATCGCCCAGCCGATGACTACCAGCAGTACCGCCATGACGATGACCACCGGCCCCCGGCTTTCTGGATTTTCCGCTGCTGTCACCACCAGCGGGGCGGCCAGCAGCGCCACCAGATTGACGACTTTGATCATCGGATTCAGCGCCGGGCCAGCAGTATCCTTGAAGGGGTCGCCTACGGTGTCGCCGACGACCGCTGCTTTGTGCGGCTCGGAGCGTTTCCCGCCGTAGTGACCTTCTTCAATATACTTCTTGGCATTGTCCCACGCGCCACCCGCGTTGCTCATGAAGACGGCCATCAACTGCCCGGCGAGGATGATGCCCGCCAGGAAGCCACCCAGCGCCGGTGCGCCGAGCAGGAAACCGACGACAATTGGTGTTAGCACAGCGACGATGCCGATAGGCAGCAGTTCACGCTGTGCGGCGCGGGTTGAGACATCCACACACTCGGCATAATCCGGTGTTTTGGTGCCTTCCATGATGCCGGGGATGCGAAGCTGACGCCGGACAACGCCTATCATCTGGAAGGCAGCGCGGTTGACCGAGCGAATCAGCAGGCTGCTGAAGAGGAAGATCAGGCCGCCGCCAACCAGAAATCCGATGAATACAATTGGTTCGGCAATATTGATGCCGGTGCCAAACACTGTCCGGTTGAGGGGAACCCCCAGACCTAGCTGAACGACTCGTGTATCGGTCAGGAAGGAGCCAAACAGTGATACTGCCGCGATGACCGCCGAGCCGATAGCGACACCTTTGGTGATGGCTTTGGTGGTGTTACCCACTGCGTCGAGCGAATTGAGAATTTCGCCGCCTGCGCCGCTGCTTTCGCCTGCCAGTTCGGCTATACCCTGGGCATTGTCGGAAATCGGGCCGAAAGCATCCATAGAGACATTATTGCCGGTCAGTGTCAACATGCCGATACCGGTCATGGCGACGCCATAAAGAATCGCGGTGAAGTTATCGACAATCTGGTTGCCCGCGCCGTCTGTGATGGGGAAAAGGCCGAAAATGGCGACGCTGGCGAGGATACTGCCTGCGATGACCATAATAGCCCACACACTGCTTTCCATGCCGGTTGACAGACCACTGAGGATGGTCGTCGCCGGGCCCGTCTGAGTGTTGCGGGCGATGTCCTGAACCGGCTCATGTTCGGTATCGGTGAAGTAGGCTGTCACCTTGTCGATGACGATGGCTAACCCCACGCCGACAATGACCGCCGCTAACGGCTGCCAGATGATACCTCCACTGTTAATATCCGGTTCACGCATATAGGCAACGGTGAAAATGCCAAACATGACGATGCTGATGACCGCCGCGCTGTAGAAACCGCGCGTGATCGCGCTCAGGGCATCTTTACCGGTGGTTGATTTCACCAGATAGGTGCTGATGATTGAACTCAATACCCCGATACCGCGCACCACCAGCGGGAACACGATCCAGACCGGGCTGCGGGTGACCGTCGCCAGCGCCAGGCCGAGAATCAGGCCGGAGACAATCGTCACTTCATAGCTCTCGAAAATGTCCGCCGCCATACCAGCGCAGTCACCGACATTATCGCCCACCAAATCAGCGATGACCGCCGCATTGCGTGGGTCATCTTCTGGCAGGTCAGCTTCAACTTTACCGACCAGATCAGCGCCAACATCGGCTGCTTTGGTGAAGATACCGCCGCCGACCCGCATGAACAGCGCCAGTAATGTGCCGCCGAAGCCGAACCCCAGCAGTGCATCCGGCGAGGCGATGCCGAAGATGATGAACAGAATAGTGCCGCCGAACAGACCCAGTCCGTCGGTCAGCATACCGGTGATCGTGCCGGAACGGTAGGCGATACGGAGCGCATCAGCATACCCCCGTTTCGCATCAACCGCCGCTGCCGCGACACGAACATTACCCTGCACCGCCATATTCATGCCGATGAAACCAACCGCCGCCGAGAACAATGCACCCATCAGGAACGCGCCCGCGCGTCCGATGGCAATATTGGTGCGGGCTGTTTCGCATTGGGCCGTTCCCTGCTGCACGATAGCAGCCTCTTCCTGATACACCACCGCATTTTCCTGCAACAGTGTCAGTTCAGAGAGGGCGATTGTGTCGCCTGATTCGGCTTTTAAAGTCAGGTCAGCATTCGCCGCAGCGATGCTGGCGCGAATTTCATCGGCGCGTGCGACGACGTTTTCTCTGACCGTGTGTGCCACTTCCGGGCAAAAACGCTCAATGGCATAGGGGGTTGGATTGACGACATAGACGCTGAAGAACAGCACGACCACCAGCACCGCGATTAACACGCCGATGATCCGAAGCTGTGAGCGCAGGTAAGCATTAGCGCCAGTACGGATGAAACCCCACACTTCCTGCATTTTGGCCGAGCCTTTGCTTTCACTCAGGATTTGCCGCGCCAGAAAAACAGCGTAGAGCAGCCCGGCGATTGCGATACCCAGCACGATGAAAATCAGAAGGTTTTCGGTTGAATTTAACTCACGCATGAGCAAAAATTCTCCAGTTTGAGAAGAAGTGTAAAAGTATCCAAAAATTTAGTTGATCAAATTGGATATATAAGACTTGTTCATCACCCCCTTGTTGCTATATTATGTTCCGGTTCAAAGCATATCTCACAAATGTAACAAACGACAGGCCACTTTTTTTGGTTATATTACCGGACATCAATTTATATATGTCTGGTGCATACATGCAGGAGTGTATCGATGGATTTTCTTTGGCAGAATGCGAGCTGGGTTGCCCTGGTCGCAAGTGTAATCGGATTAGGGTTTGCCCTGTACACGCGGAGCTGGATTCTTCAGCAGGACGCGGGCAACGAAAAAATGGCGAAAATCGCCGCCGCTATTCAGAAGGGAGCGCGTGCCTTTCTGACGACGGAATACCGCTACATCGCCGGACTGGTGGCGATTGTGACGGTCATTCTGCTCGCACTGAGCGCGGTTCCCGGTTCGGGGATGAGCCCCTGGACAGCCGTCACCTTTGTCTGCGGAGCAGCGGCGTCAACGCTGGCGGGTTACATCGGCATGAATGTCGCTGTTCGCGCCAATGTTCGCACGACGGCTGCCGCCGCCAAAAGCCTGAATCAGGGCTTGCGGGTGGCCTTCGCCAGCGGCACCGTCATGGGAACGATGGTGGTCGGTCTGTCGCTGCTGGGCGTGAGCGCCCTGTATCTGCTGCTAACGACCGTGATTTATCCGCAGGGCAGTGACCCGGTGACGAACGCGGTTAATGCCCGCATCGCTGCCAGTGCGCTGGCGGGCTTCGGCTTTGGCGGCACGTCGATTGCCATTTTCGCCCGTGTCGGCGGTGGTATCTTCACCAAAGCAGCCGATGTTGGCGCTGATCTCGTCGGCAAAACTGAAGCCGGTATCCCGGAAGACGACCCGCGTAATCCGGCAGTTATCGCTGACAATGTGGGCGATAACGTCGGCGATGTGGCGGGCATGGGTTCTGACCTGTTTGAAAGCTACGCCAGTTCGATCATCGCGGCCATTGCGATCGCGTCGTTGGGTTCGATAGGCGTCGCGGCGGAGCTGACGGCGCAGGCACAGGCTTTCCCGCTGCTGGTGGCGGCGGCTGGCCTGCTGATCGGCATGGGCTGCACCTTTCTGGTGCGGACGAAGGAAAATGCCACCCAGGAAAGTCTGCTCGGCAGCCTGCGTACCGGCGTCTACAGTGCCAGTGGTCTGGTCGCGCTGGCCGTCATTATCATAGGCGGGCTGCTGGGATTGGGCGGCGGTGTCATTCTGGCGACCATCAGCGGTCTGGTAGCGGGCGTCGCCATCGGCTACGCGACTGAATACTACACCTCCGATGTTTACAAGCCGACCCGCTCGATTGCTGACAGCTCCCCCAGCGGCCCGGCCATCGTCATCATTCGCGGTCTGGCCGTCGGCATGGAAAGCACGGTTGCCCCGGTCATCATCGTGGTGCTGGCGGTGCTGGTCGCTTTTGGCGGCGCGGGTTTGTATGGCGTGGCGATGGCGGCGGTTGGGATGCTGGCGACGCTCGGCATCACGCTGGCGACTGATGCCTATGGCCCGGTGGCGGATAACGCCGGTGGCATCGCCGAAATGGCCGGTCTGGAAGAATCCGTCCGTGAACGCACCGACGCGCTCGACAGCCTCGGCAACACCACCGCCGCGACCGGCAAAGGCTTCGCTATCGGCTCGGCGGTCATGACGGCGCTGGCGCTGATTTCCGCCTTTGTAACCGCCACCGGGATCAACCCGGAAGTCAGCCTGCTTGATCCCCATCTGCCCACCGGCCTGATGATTGGCGCGATGCTGCCCTATATTTTCAGCGCGCTGACCATGCTGGCCGTCGGCAAGGCGGCGGGCGAAATTGTGGAAGAAGTGCGCCGCCAGTTCCGCGAAATCCCCGGCCTGATGGAAGGCACTGCCGAACCGGACTATGAAACCTGCGTCGGCATCAGCACTCAGAGCGCTATCCGCCAGATGATTCTGCCGGGTGTGATCGCCGTCGGCGTGCCAAGCGTCATCGCGCTGCTGGTAGTGCTGGGGCGCGGCAACGGGCTGGAAGCCTTCGTCAACATCTATACCCTCGTCGGCGTGCTGCTTGGTTCGCTGATTTCGGCCTTCACCCTGGCGGTGATGATGTCGAATGCTGGTGGTGCCTGGGACAACGCCAAAAAGTACATCGAGCGCGGCCACCTCGGCGGCAAAAAGTCCGACGCGCACAAGGCGACTGTCGTCGGCGACACGGTGGGCGATCCGTTCAAGGACACCTCCGGCCCCTCGCTCAACATCCTGCTCAAACTGCTGGCGATTGTCTCGCTGGTGATCGCGCCGCTGCTGGCGTCGTCCGGCGGGCTGTAAAAAGCGAAAGCACGTTATAATGAAGGGCGAGGCCGTAATGGTTCTCGCCCTTTTTGATTAATACTGCTTTCACCATCAAGGGGACTGGAAAGATGCCCAAAGAGCGAATTGATGTTTTCATCAGCAGCACCAGCATTGACCTCCCCGAACACCGCGCCGCCGTGCGCGATGCCATTATCAGCCTGGGTTTGCATCCAAGCGGGATGGAAACCTGGCCCGTCAGCGGCGACAACCCGGTTGACTTGTGCCGCAAACGGGTTTTTGACGCCGAAATTTATCTCGGCATTTACGCCCACCGCTACGGCTGGCGGCCCGATGGCTACGACGGCAAAAGCATCACTGAACTGGAATACGAGTGGGCGGGCGAAGTGCAGCGTGACGGAAAGCCCATCCCCCGGCTGTGTTTCATCATGGCGGACAGTCACTCCTGGCCGAAAGCGAAAATGGAACTTGAGGCCGAGACCGAACTGACCGCCTTTAAGAAAAAAGTGAAGGAGAATCAGGTTGGCTTTTTCACCACGCCCGATGATCTGAAGGCGCAGGTGACAGCCGCCCTCGCGCCCTATGCTGCCCGTTCCGGTGGGCGCGTGCTTGTGCCGTATCTGCGCTGGCTGCACGAGCAGAGCAAAAAGAGCGGCCTGCTGCACGTCCTCAACCCCCGCGATGCTTCATCCAATGCTCGCCCGATCACGGTGGAGCAGGTCTATACGCCGCTCGATACCCAGCAGCTCGTCACCCGTGATGAAAATGGCCGGATGCTCCACAGTCACGAAATTTTGCAGCTTAAACAGGGTGACAGGGGGGATGATGATTTTCAGCAGTCCCGGTTGACCGCGATGGAAGCCGCTAACCTCTTTGAGCGGCTGGTGCTGCTGGGTGACCCAGGTGGCGGCAAAAGCACTTTCGTCAGCTTTCTGGCCTTGTGTCTGAGCGGGCAGATGCTCGACCCGGAAGCCGGTTGGCTGGAACGCCTGACTGAACAGGGCTGGGAGCAGGATCAAAAATTGCCCATATTCGTCACCCTGCGCGATTTCGCCCAGGATGTGCCGCCTGATGCGAGGCAGGGGACGGCGGCGCTGCTGTTCGACCATATCAGAAACCAGTTGGCGAAATGGAAGCTGGAAAGCGCTTTTCCAGCACTTGAGTCCGCTTTGGACGAAGGCCGGGCGTTGGTGCTGTTTGACGGGCTGGACGAAGTGCCGCCGGAACGCCGCGAACTGGTGCGCGATTCTGTGACCGACTTTATGGCGCGCTGCGACCGGGGTAATCGTTATATCGTCACCTGCCGGGTGCTGAGCTATGCCAACCCCGCCTGGAAACTGGAAGGTATGGTCGATGAAACCATTGCGCCTTTTGATGCGGATAAAATCGCCCATTTCATCCAGACCTGGTACACGGCGCTGGAGGCCATGAACGGGATTGACTCCGACACCGCGCGGCAGCGCGTGGCCGACCTGACCGAAGGCTTGAATCATCCCCATCTGCAAAATATCGCCGCTAACCCGATGCTGCTGACGGTCATGGCGGTTGTCCACAACCATACCGGGGCGCTGCCGCGCGAAAGCGCCCGCCTCTATGAACAGTGTGTCGAGCTGCTAATGCTGCGCTGGCGACCTGCCGAGGCCTTGAGTCTGATGGAAACGCTCAATATTCGGGCGGATGACCTCTACCGGATGCTGTGGGAGATTGCTTACGACGCCCACAGCAAGCAGGCGGAGCAGGAGGGCGCAGCCGATATTTCGGAGGCGGATATTGTCGCTATCGCCGCCGCGCATCTCAATGATGATCTGGGAAAAGCCCGGCTCTTTTGCAATTATGTCGAGTCTCATGCCGGTCTGCTGGTGGGGCGGGGTGCGCCCGGTCGCTGGCGTATGTTCACCTTTCCCCATCGTACCTTTCAGGAATATCTGGCCGGATGCTACGCGGCCAACAATACCTTCTGGGAGATTGCGCCGGAACTGGCGCGGCGGGACACGGGCTGGCGCGAAGTGCTGATGCTGGCAACCGGCCATCTGGTTTTCAATCAGGGGCGCATCGACCTGCCCCTGTTGGCGATTAATGAAATTGTCCCGCCAGACGAGCCGCCCGCTGATGAAGCCGACTGGCGTGCGGTTTGCCGGGCAGGGGATATGCTCGTGCTGATCGGGGCGCCGCAACCGGCCACTGCCAAGAAAGGTCCGCGCATCCTGGTGCGGATGCGGGAGCGGCTGGCGGAACTGGTCTGTAACGGCTATTTAACCCCGGTGGAGCGGGCTGCCGCCGGGCGTGCTTTGGGCATTTTGGGCGACTCACGCAAGGGAGTAGGAATCGACGCGCAAACGGGTTTGCCCGACATCGAGTGGGTGGATATTCCCGACGATGGCGAATGGGTCTATCAGGCGGCCAAACACCCGCCGCTGCCCGCCTACCGTATCAGTCGCTATCCCATCACGTATGCTCAGTTTCAGGCCTTCGTGGATGCTTCGGACTTCGACGATGACGGCTGGTGGAAAGGGATACCGCCTGAGCAGGAGGCTTATGAGAGGAACTACCGCACCAGAGCGATAAGTGAGCAGGCTTTCCAGTATGCCAATCACCCGCGTGAGGTCGTGAGCTGGTATCAGGCGGTGGCCTTCTGCGCCTGGCTGAGTGATAAAGTCGGCTATGAAGTCAGGCTGCCGACCGAAGCCGAGTGGGAAAAGGCGGCGCGGGGGACGGATGAGCGCGTCTATCCCTATGGGAACACGTTCGACGCCCATAAAGGCAATACCTACGAAACCGGCATCGGCCAGACCAGCGCGGTAGGGCTGTTCCCGCATGGCGCATCGCCTTATGGTGTGTTGGACATGAGCGGCAATGTGTGGGAGTGGTGTCTGAACAAGTACGATGCGCCAGAGCAGATCGAGGTGGATGACAGCGGCGACGACCGGGTTGCGCGGGGCGGGTCGTGGTACTTCGATCTTGACTTTGCGCGTGCCGCGTTCCGCTACTACTACCATCCTGTTTTTCGTTACGACTATCTCGGGTTTCGGGTGGTGTGTCGTCCCCCATCTCCTGGCCTCTGACCTCTGGGGGGGTATTGGGGGGCAAATACCCCCCAAACGGGCTTTACCGAATCCCCTCGCCGAAGGCGAGTCGCGCATTTTGGAAAATGGCGCACAATATCTTCATCCATCGGGCGGGGACACAGCCCCGCCCCTACGGCATCACACGGTGTGGGTAGGGGCGCACCTGCGTGTGCGCCCGCCATGTATCGGTAAATCGGGACGGGGGGATGTAATCCATCGGGCGGGGACACAGCCCCGCCCCAACGCCAGCGAGGAGTGGGGGAATTAATGCAAGGC
>CAYUTY010000063.1:0-657 GCA_964447795.1 uncultured Anaerolineaceae bacterium | reverse complement strand
TTTGGCGGGTTTTTTGCTCCGCTCCTTGCCTTTCGCGGGTGGGTGTAATTATTGAAATGCATCGGGCGGGGACACAGCCCCGCCCCTACACACGCGATAGGGAAAATGAATATGTCGCTGCCACAACGCAAATCGCCCCGCCTCGCCGGTTACGATTACGCGCAGGAAGGCGCTTACTTCGTGACCATCTGTGTACAGGGGCGTTTGCTACTGTTTGGCGGAATCATCGATCAGGTGTTAACTCTGACTGGTGCAGGTGAGATGGTTGATCATTGGTGGCGAGAAATACCCAATAAATTTGCAGATGTGCAGCTCGATCATTGGATTGTCATGCCCAATCATTTTCACGGAATCGTCTGTCTTAATCGCGCTGATGAGGCTGGGTTGACAACCTCGCTGATCGATGTGATGCGCTGGTTTAAAGCCATGACCACCAATGCTTATCTGCGCGGCGTCAAGGCAGATAATTGGCCGCCTTTTGATAAGCGCTTATGGCAGCGCAGCTATTATGATCATATTATCCGCAGTCAGGCTGACCTGAATCGTATCCGTGAGTATGTTCTGAACAATCCGTTACGCTGGCGAGAGGACACCTTTTACGAGTAGGGGCGCACCGTCACCACCGGACATTTTTCATTGATACAGAGTTGTGAGGAC